>JBDTVP010000058.1:0-15308 GCA_040007175.1 Spartobacteria bacterium | reverse complement strand
CATCTCTTCGTCATGGAGCACCCGATCAAGACGACCGGCGAACACGAAGTGCCGCTCAAGTTGCACCCCGACGTGAAAGCCGCTTTCAAATTCAACGTCAAATCTTCCGAAGAACCGAAAACGGAAGCGCCCGCCGAAGAATCGGCGGACAAGTCCCGCGGTCCGCGTAAACACAGCAAGTAATCCATGCCGAGAAGTCCCCAAGGGAATGAACCTGGGGGGCCTCGCAAGACAGCTCCGAATGGCGCTGGCCGAGGCTCAGCGGCACAAAGCGGTGGGAGGACAAATGGCGAGTTATCCCAAGGTTCTCCCGTAGATATTCACCGCGCCCTTCCCCACAGCGTCGAGGCGGAGCAAGGCGTTCTCGGTTCGATGCTCATCTCGCCACGCGACGCGATCGCGGCCGTGGTCGAGAAGATTAACGAACACTATTTTTATATCCCGGCGCACCAGACGGTTTACACCGTGCTGGTCGATCTCTGGAATGCCGGCCAGGGCATCGACCTCATCACCTTCACGCAAGTCCTGCGTGACAGGAATCTGCTTGAGACCGTTGGCGGCGCGTCCTTCGTGACCAGCCTTTTCACTTTCGTCCCGACCGCGGCGAACGTCGCTTACTACCTTGAGATCGTTCGCGACAAATACATTTTGCGCGAGATCATCAGCGCCTGCACCGAGGGCGCACGCCGTTCCTACGAAGAGCAGGACCAGGTCGACAACCTGCTCGACGAAGTGGAACAAAAAATCTTCGCGGTTGGCGAAGATCGTTTCAAAGACAAGGCCTTCTCGATGAAGGACCAGGTGATGGACGCGATCGAGGCGATCGAGAAACTCTACCAGCAACATGGCGGCATCACCGGACTCGCCACCGGCTTCAAGGATTTCGATCGCCTAACGAGCGGATTGCACCCCGCCGAGATGATCGTGATCGCCGCTCGGCCGAGCATGGGTAAGACCGCTTTTGCGATGAACATCGCCGAGCACGTCGCGGTTAACGAAAACCGCCCAGTCGCCGTTTTCAGCCTGGAAATGAGCGCGCAGCAATTGGTCCAGCGACTCCTCTGCTCCCGCGCCGGGGTGAACTCGCAAAAAGTCCGCGACGGCACCTTTCTGGCCGACCGCGATTTTCCGAAGCTGACCCAGGCCGCCTCGAAACTGGCTGAGGCAAGGATCTTCATCGACGACAGCCCGGGCCTGAACATTCTCGAGCTGCGCGCGAAAGCTCGCCGCCTGAAAGCGCAGCACGACATCGAGCTGATCGTGATCGATTACCTCCAGCTCCTGCGCTCGACCTCGCGCCGCGGGCAGGAAAATCGGCAGATCGAAATCTCGGAAATTTCCAACGGCATCAAAGGTCTGGCCAAGGAGCTCAACATCCCGATCATCGTCGCGGCCCAGCTCAACCGAAATCCAGAAAACCGGACCGGCGACAGCAAAGGTCGGCCCCGCTTGAGCGATCTCCGTGAATCCGGCAGCATCGAGCAGGACGCCGACCTCGTTGGTTTGCTCGTTAGGCAGGAATACTACGCCGACACCGAGGAAGAAAAAGACGAAACCGAAGGCAAAGCCGACCTGATCATCGCGAAGCAGCGTAACGGTCCCACCGGCGATGTCCCGCTTACTTTCCGCAAGGAATTCACCCGCTTCGAAGACCGCGCCCGCGAAGAGCGCGAACCCCTTTAGCGAAAAGTAACCCCAGTGCAGGAGGGGCCCTTGCGCCCCGATTGGCTAAGCTAGCGACACTGAATCAAGGGCAGAGCGGCCAAAGAACTACTCGAGTCTTTGACAATGCCATCATAGTTAGCGGCGTTGTCCTGCGCACAGGTGCCTGATCGTCCGCGATAACGCTTCCGCTGGTTATCCAGGTATTCCACCTGAAAGACCGCCTTGCCCGCGGCGATAAACTGCGTGTAACCGACGCATTCATTAAACTGATTACATTCCTCGTTAAGAGCCCAGTCCGCGCCCGCATCAAGCATCTGTTTCTCAAACGACCTCGGGCCGGTGCTACTGCTGGCGCCGTTCTTTAGCCCCATCGACATGCCACGAGCGTGGGCCGCGTCGATCAGCATGGTGTTATACGCCACCTGATCGGCCTGGGTAATAACAAAGCCAGTGTTGTAGTTGTGCAAATCGTCCAAGTCAGGCTCGATGCCGTCGCAACCTTTGGCTTGAGCCCGGTCGAGCCGCGCCAGCATAATGTCGCGCAGGGTCTTGCCGGTGGGTCCCGGCGGCCCATCCACGGCATTGATATTGACGAACTTTTCATCGGGGAAACCGTCGATTGCCCGGCCCAGGATCTCGGGAGCATAATCGCCCGCATCAGGCCGTTGCCGGTTCCAGTCGCCCGACTCCATATAGCAGACGACATAAATGTCTTTCGCCTTGAGCCGACTGATCAGGTCTGGCGTCGCTTCCTCCATATCGATGTCGTACATCTTGGGACCCGTCACGCGGTCGAGCACCTTCTCGTTGACGGTGCCACTGAGTTGCCACTGCCAATGGTTACCCGGGCTGAGCGGTTTCCATGCGCTGGCGTTCTGCGGCCTCGCACCCACCAAGCCCTGCGCGATGCCGGCCACGCTTTGGGCGAGCAATACGCTGCCCACGCCGAAAAAAACGATCGCAAACGCGAAGGCAACGCGTCGCCCAAGTCGCTGTGATTGCCGTGAGGAGCCGCGGAACGATGGTGCAGAACGTTTGGTAGTTGCTTCAGTTCTCATGTTCTGACCATAGCACATCCTTCAAGAGCTGGGCCGCAAGCAAGCCGCGCAAATCTCACGGAGATGGCTTTTCCGTTGCAGCGCCAGACAAAGTAAGCACGGCACGCCAGAGTGTTACAGGAACCTAGTCACCAACCGCATTGTTACTTCCATTCATGAATCGGGAATGGCCTGGTAAATTTCTCCTAATCGGGGGCGCGGGCAGCGACCCGATCACTTAGAGCGAACGCGCGGCGTCGATCACGTGCTGGGCATCGATCCCGAGCTCTTTCATGACCTCGGCGCCCGGGGCGCTCATGCCGAAGCGATGCAGACCGATGATCTTTCCGTCGAGCCCGACATACTGCGACCAGATCTCCGGCACTCCGGCTTCAATCGCGACGCGCTTCCGGCACTCGTTAGGCAGGACTTCCGCGCGATAGGTTTCCGGCTGACGATCGAAACGTTCGAAGCAGGGCATGGAAACAACGCGGGTCCCCTCGCCCAACTCTTTCGCGGCGGCGAGCGCGTGTTGCAGCTCGCTCCCGCAGGAAAGCAGAATCAGGTCGAGCTTCGCGCTCTCTTTCTTCGCGATGTAGCCGCCACGCAGAACGCCTTCGCGCCGCAGCTTCACATCGATGTCGTTCAGGAGCGGCACTGCCTGTCTCGTTAGGGCGAGCAAGGTCGGGCCGTCGGTCCGTTCCACCGCGGCGACGAAAGCGCCCGCGGTTTCCTCCGGATCGGCTGGTCGGATCACGTCGAGCTGCGGCATGACGCGCAGGCTCGCGACCGTCTCGACCGGCTCGTGCGTCGGACCGTCTTCACCGACCGCGATCGAGTCGTGGGTGAAGATATAAATGTTAGGCAAGCGCGAGAGCGCCGCGAGACGGATGGAAGCGCGGCAGTAGTCGGCGAAGACCAGAAAAGTGGCGCCCGACGCGCGGAAGATTCCGTGGTAGCCAACGCCGTTCATGATCGCGCACATGCCGTGTTCGCGGATCCCGTAGTGAATGTTGCGGCCGCCGTTATCGTGGCGCGTGAAATCGCCGCCGTCCTTGATGTAATTCAGGGTGGACCCGTGCAGGTCGGCACTGCCGCTGATCAGGAACGGCATCGCCTGCGCGAGCGGCTGGAGCACTTCACTGCCGGCTTTGCGGGTCGCGATCTTAGCGTCGTTAGGGAACTTCGGGATCCTGGCGAAAAGATCGGTCGGAACTTTCTTGTCGATCGCGTCGTCGAGGAGCTGCGCCTTGTCGGCGTTTTTCTGTCGCCAACTCTGGTAGTTTTTTTCCCAGCGATCGTATTCCTCGAGCAACTTCTTTTTGTGCTCAGCGAAGTAGGCCTGCACATCATCGGAAACAAAATAAGGTTCCTTCGGCAGCCCGAGATTTTTCCGCGCTTCCTCGGCAAATTTCGCCCCGCCTTCACCGTGCGCCTTGGCCGTTCCCGCGACTTCGGGGATCCCTTTGCCGATCAAAGTATGGGCGATGATCAGTTTCGGTTTCCCGTTGTCGGATTCCTTCGCAATGCGGAGCGCGTCGAGGAAGGCCGGCATGTCCTGGCCGTCGATTTCCTGCACGTCGAAGCCGTAGGCGCGGTAGCGCATCCCGGTGTCTTCGCTTTGCGTTTCCTTCGCCATCGCATCGAGCGTGACGGCGTTGGAGTCGTAGATCAGGATCAGATTATCGAGCCCGAAATGTCCGGCAAACGCGCTCGCTTCAGCCGAGACGCCCTCCTGCAGGCAGCCATCGCCCGCCAGGCAGAAGATGTGCTGGTCGAAGATGCAGTGCTCGTCGGTGTTGAAATGCGCAGCCGACATTTTCGCGGCCATCGCGATGCCGACGGCGTTGCCGACGCCCTGGCCTAACGGGCCCGTGGTGCATTCGACGCCCGGAGTTTCAAAAAACTCCGGGTGGCCCGGTGTCTTGCTGTGCATTTGCCGGAAATTCCTGATCTCCGACATCGGCAAATCGTAGCCGCTCATGTGCAGCCAGGCGTAGTAGAACATGCTGCCGTGCCCGGCCGAGAGAACGAAATAGTCGCGCCCGATCCAGCGCGGTTTGTCGGGGTTGTATTTCAGCACCGCGCCGTAGAGGACGGCGCCCATCTCGGCGCAGCCTAACGGCAAGCCGAGGTGGCCGGATTGCGAGGCGTGGACCGCGTCGATGGCAAGACCGCGGGCCTGGTCGGCCGCACGTGAGAGAACTTCGAGATTCAGCGTCATTGCGCGACTCTACATGCAAATACCCCGCGAGTGAAAACGCGGAATTTACGGCGCCGCCGGACTCCTATTTCTTCGGAGTCGCGGCTGGCGACATCGCGGAAGCGGGTGCGTCTTTCGCTTTCACGCCCGCCTCGCTCAAAGTGAATGACCACTGGGCCTCCGCTTTGCGCTGCCCGATCTTGGCCTCGACGATAACCGAACAGGAATCGCCGTGCAGCGGCTGCGTGACCTGGTAGGTAACCATCTTGCTCGCCGGATCATATTTGGCTGGGACGAGGCCGAGTCCGCTCACGCGCATCTTTACCGAGCCGGGCTCGATCCCGCCGATCGCGCCGAGGTTCGCCTTGATCAACGGCTTCGAGCTGGCGGTCGCGCCGTCGGCCGGTTGCGGGTTGATGCTGGTCAACGGCATTTCCTCGACTGGTGCGCTCCCGCCGGCCGCGGACCCGCCAAATTTGATCGCATCCTCAAACACCTTCGGCTTGTTCGCCTCCATCATGTAGCGGCCTAACGAGTCGTTAGGCGAGCCATAGGTCAGCTTCTGCCCGTAAACGGTGAAAACTGCCTCGAAGCGCCCTTTCTTGGCCGCTTCCTTAACCCGATCGTTGTAATAACCGAACGGGACCGCGAAACAGTTCACCCGAATGCCGAGCTTTTGCTCGAGGGTCGTTTTCGAGCCGCCCACTTCGCTGTCGAGCCACACGGTGTATTCCTCGGGGTTGAGTTTGCGCTTGGTCGATTTGTCGTAGGGCTTGCGCAGATCCTGGTGGGTCGCGCTGTGCGCCTGGATGTCCACACCCGCGTCCCGCAACTCAGCCAGTTGCTCCCAACTCATCGCTTCGCCCCCGCCGTATTTCCCGCCTTTGATTCCCTCGGTGTAAATGAAGAGGGTGAACGGGTAATTGTATTTTTTCAGGATCGGCCAGGCGACCTCGAAACCGGACTTATAGCCGTCGTCGATCGTGATGATGGCGGCGCGTGAGGGGATGGCTTTTTCTCCGCGTTTCCAGGCGAGAAAATCCTGCATCTTGATCACCGGAATTTTTTCATCCTGCAACTGCTGCATTTGAGCCTCGAAGGCTTCTGGCGTGATCTCCGTGTCCGGGCGCCGGACTTTATTCTCAAACCGGTGGTAGCCAAAGACGACGACTTGGGCGGCCTGGTCGATCGGTGGCTTGGCCGGAGCCGGGGTGGCTGTGGGCGCCGCGGCGACGGCGGTGGCGGCCGGGCTCGGATTGGAGGTCGGCTTCGCTTTGCCGGCCTGGCTTCCTTTTTTGCAGCCGCTAAAAGCGAGCCCGCAAAGCAGTAAAAAAATCGTCAAACGGTTGCGCATAAATCGAAGGTAGCCATCGGGTGCCCCCGCCGAAAACACAAGCGGTTTTCGCGATTTCCTGGGTAGTTTTGCCCCGAAAGAGCGGCTTTCTCTTGGCCCGGCACGCGATCCGCTCTATTTGTCATAATGCGACGCTCGATTGGCTTCCTTGCCCTCTTCTCGGCGGCCGCTTTTATCCTGGGAGGTTGTGCGACCGTCGCGACCAATACCAGCCAGTCTTTCGAGACTGTGGTGGTGGATGCGGGCCACGGCGGCAAGGACAGCGGCGCGGCCCGGCGCCATTCGCCGCCCGAAAAGGTAGTCGCGCTCGACGTCGCGCTGCGGGTCGATCGCAAACTGCGCGAGTCGCAACTCAAGACCGCTCTGACCCGGAGTAACGATACTTTCGTTCCACTGGACAACCGGGTCGCCTTCGGCAACCAGCAGAAAAACTCTATCTTCCTCAGCATCCATTTCAACGACTCGCGACGGCAGGGCGTGGAGGGAATCGAGACCTATTATCATTCACCCTACGCCTTCGACCTGGCTTCGGCGATCGAGCGGAACCTGTCCACCCTGCCGGGAACGGTGAATCGCGGCGTGCATCCGGCCCGTTTCCGCGTCCTGCGCAACGCGCAATATCCGTCGGTCCTGGTCGAGTGCGGCTACCTGAGCAATCGCTCCGAAGCGCGCGACGTGGCCAGCGCCACTTATCGCGAAATGCTGGCCGATAAAATCGCCGAAGCGATCGTCGATTATCGTTTTGGCCCCGGGATGTATCGTCGGCAGACGGCCTTCGCACGCGCCGGTGGCGGCGGCGCAGCGTTCCTGCCCAGCTTCCGCTAAAACTCGATCCCGCGCGCTTCCCGGCCGACCGCGGCGAGCAGGATGAGGACGAGAAAAACCACCAGGACCACGCAGGCCATGGTGAGGGCGAAATCCGGCCGGCCATTTTCCCTAACGAAATGTTCCGCGAGCTGCGCCTGGAGCATGGCGGCATTGGCCGAAAGAAAATTTCCGAGTTGATAAACCACGCCCGGAAAAGTCCCGCGCCAGGCCGGCGGCGACAGCTCGTTCAGGTGCACCGGGACCACGCCCCACGCGCCCTGCACCATGAACTGCATGAAAAATCCGCCCGCGATGAGGAGCGGTAGGGTGGGCGAGAAAATCCAGGCGGGGATGAGCAGAATGCCGAGCCCCGCTGCGATCATGATGGTGCGCCGTCGTCCCCAGCGTTGCGAATAAAAGCCGAGGATCGTTCCGCCGCAGATCGCGCCGAGATTGTAGACGATCGCGATCGGCGCGATCTGGTTCACGGAAAGTCCCCGCTGCTCCTTCAGGAAGGTCGGGTAAAGATCCTGCGTCCCATGCGACATATAATTGAAGGCCGTCATCAGAAGCACCGCGTAGATCAGGAGCCGCCAGTTTTCCCGGATCATCCGGCCCACGCCTAACGACCTCTCCTTTGTGTTCTGGCGTTGCCGTTCCCAGACCGGCGACTCCGGCACGTGCGCCCGGATGTAGAGGACGAGAAGAGCCGGGAGCGCGCCCACGATAAACAAGGCGCGCCAGCCAAAGTGCGGAAAGACAAGCCAGTAGACAACCGCCGCGAGCAGGAAACCGAAGGAATAACCCTGCTGCAAAATCCCCGAAGCCAGTCCGCGCGCCTTCGCCGGCAGGCTCTCCATCGCGAGCGATGCGCCCAGACCCCACTCGCCGCCCATCCCCACTCCGTAGAGCGCGCGGAAGATGAGGAAGACGGTGTAGTTAGGCGAAAAGGCAGTCAGCAATTCCATCAACGAATAGAAAATGATGTCGACCATGAGGGGCACGCGCCGGCCAAAGCGATCGCCTAACATTCCGAAAATAAGTGCGCCGATCGGCCGCATCATCAGGGTGAGGGTGATCGCGAAAACCACTTTCACGAGCGAGACTGAGAACTCGGCCGCGACTTCCTTGACCACAAAAGTGAGGAGAAAAAAGTCGAGCGCGTCGAGCGTCCAGCCGAGGAAGCAGGCGAGGAAAGTTTTCCGCTGGACGGAATTCAGTGAGCGGTAAAGGCGGATCGCTTCCACGGCGCCTTTTAACCGCGTCTCCACGCCAAGGGAAGCTCTCTCTCGTTTCCTCCTGCTCCCGCTCCTTTCCGGAAGCTGTCGGAGCAGGATAAGGATTTACTACGCATTGACGCATCATGATACGTCAATTTGTTAGTTGCCGATTGAGAGCGACTGCCGTTTATTGACCCTTCGCCGTGCACGCCGCTCCTCTTCATCCGCTCGCTGCGCTTCTCCGCCAGCGCATCGTCATCCTCGACGGCGCGATGGGCACGATGGTGCAACGCTATAAATTGTCGGAGGATCAATTCCGCGGGGCGCGCTTTGCCGATTACCCCGCGAAACATCTGAAGGGCAACCTCGAGCTCCTTCAGCTCTCGCACCCGGAGGTGGTCGACGAGATTCACACCCAGTATCTCGAAGCCGGCGCGGATCTCATTGAGACGAACACCTTCAGCGCCACCACCATCGGGCAGCACGATTTCCTCTTCGACGGTGTGCCGGAAAGCGGACGCAAGGATGCCGCCTTTTTCGAACGGGTGATCGAAGATTCCGCGCTCAGCGCGCTCGTGCAGGAAATGAACGTCGCGGCGGCGAAAATCGCGCGCGCCGCCGCCGAACGTGTCTCGAACCAAACCGGCACGCCGCGCTTCGTCGCCGGCTCGTTAGGCCCGCTCCCTGTCACGGCCTCCCTTTCGCCCGACGTCAATGATCCGGCTTTCCGCGCCGTCACTTTCGATCAAATCCGCCGCGCCTACCGCGAGCAGGTGCGCGCGTTACTCGAAGGCGGAGTCGACGTGCTCCTGGTCGAGACGATCTTCGACACGCTCAATGCGAAGGCGGCGATTTTCGCGATCGCGGAAACATTCGTTGAGCTGGGCCGCAAGGTGCCCGTCCTGGTTTCCGGGACGATTACCGATCTCTCCGGGCGCACCCTGACCGGACAGACGGTCGGCGCTTTTCTCACTTCCATTCTGCACGCCGACCCGCTGGTGGTGGGATTAAACTGCGCGCTCGGCCCCGCTGAAATGCGGGCGCACGTCGAAGAGATGGCGCGGCTCGCGCCCTGCCCCACGATCGTTTACCCGAACGCCGGTTTGCCCGATCCGCTCTCGGAGACCGGTTTTCCGGAAACACCCGAATCGATTGCGCCGCAACTGCGCGACTGGGCGCAGAGCGGCTGGCTTAACATCGTCGGCGGCTGCTGCGGCACGACGCCAGATCACATCCGCGCGATCGCTGAAGCGGTCCGCGAATTTCCGCCTCGAGTTGTGAAAACGTGGGAAGGGCCTGCGCGTCCCGATGGTCGCGACGTCGAAGATCGGGGCACAGAGACCCCTCCCACTTTGCATCTCTCCGGACTCGAGGCGCTCGATGTCACGCCTGATTTCGGTTTCGTCGTCGTCGGCGAACGAACCAACATCACGGGCTCGCCGAAATTTTCGAAGCTCGTCCTAGCCGATGATTTCGAGGGCGCGCTCGTGGTCGCGCGGCAGCAGGTCGAAGGCGGCGCGAACATTCTCGACGTCAACATGGACGAAGGAATGATCGATTCTGAAGCGGCCATGACCCGCTTCCTTCATCTCATCGGGAGCGAGCCCGACATCTCGCGCATTCCGATCATGATCGACTCCTCGAAATGGACCGTGATCGAGGCCGGCCTGCAATGCGTGCAAGGCAAAGGGGTCGTGAATTCCATCTCGCTCAAGGCGGGCGAGGAAGAATTTCTCCGCCAGGCTCAGCTCGTTAGGCGGTATGGCGCGGCGGTCATCGTGATGGCCTTCGACGAAAAGGGCCAGGCCGATACTTCGGAACGCAAAACCGAGATCTGCACTCGTGCCTACCGGCTGCTCACGGAACAGATCGGCTTCCCCCCTAACGACATCATTTTCGACCCCAACATCCTCACGATCGCGACTGGGATCGAGGAGCATAACAATTACGCGATCGCCTTCATCGAGGCGACGCGCTGGATCAAAGCCAATCTCCCCGGCGCGCGGGTCAGCGGCGGGGTGAGTAACATTTCCTTCTCTTTCCGCGGGAACAACACCGTGCGCGAAGCGATGCACTCGGCCTTTTTGTATCACGCCATCCGAGCCGGGCTCGACATGGCAATCGTCAACGCCGGGCAGCTCGCGGTTTACGAAGAGATCGAGCCGGACCTGCGCGAGCTGGTGGAGGATGTGCTTTTCAATCGCCGTCCCGAGGCCACCGAACGGTTGGTCGATTACGCCGAGCGGGTAAAATCGAAGGGGAAAGTTTCAGCAAAGGACGAAGCCTGGCGCAGCGCGCCGGTCGAAGAGCGGCTCTCGCACGCCCTCGTTAAGGGCATCGTCGAGCACATCGAGTCCGACACCGAAGAAGCGCGGGCCAAGGCCAAGCGCCCGCTCGACGTGATCGAAGGACCGCTCATGGCGGGCATGAGCGTGGTGGGCGACCTCTTCGGCGCGGGCAAAATGTTTTTGCCGCAAGTCGTAAAAAGCGCCCGCGTCATGAAGAAAGCCGTCGCCTATCTCATGCCCTACATGGAGGCAGAAAAACAGGCGGATTCCAAACCGCAGGGCAAGATCGTGATGGCGACGGTAAAGGGCGACGTGCACGACATCGGCAAGAACATCGTTGGGGTCGTGCTGCAATGTAACAACTACGAAGTGATCGACCTCGGAGTGATGGTCCCGACGGAAAAAATCCTCGAGACCGCGCTCGAAAAAAAGGCGGATATCATCGGCCTGAGCGGTCTGATCACGCCTTCGCTCGACGAAATGGTGCACGTCGCGCAGGAAATGGAGCGCCGGCAGATTCAGTTGCCGTTGTTGATCGGCGGCGCGACGACGAGCCGGGCGCATACCGCGGTCAAAATCGCGCCGCATTATCGGGAAACGGTGGCGCACGTTCTCGACGCCTCGCGCGCCGTCGGAGTGGTCAACGCGCTCCTAAATCCGGATGCAAAACTGAAATTCGACGTCACCACGCGCGCGGATTACGAGCGACTGCGGACCGAGCACGCCGACCGCACGCGGGAGAAGAAAATGCTCACCCTCGAGCAGGCCCAGGCCAATCGCCTAACGATCGACTGGAGCAACTACGAGCCGCCCGTGCCGGAGTTCCTGGGCGTGCGCACGGTGGCCACGCTGCCGGGCGATGTCGTTAGGGAAATTTCGCTCTCGACCCTGGTCCAGTTCGTCGATTGGTCGCCCTTCTTCCACACTTGGGAATTGCGCGGTCGTTACCCCGCGATCTTCGAGGACGCGGTGGTGGGTGCGCAGGCGCGAGAACTTTTTGCCGACGCGCAGGAACTCCTGCAGCGGATCGTGGCCGAAAAGCATCTGACCGCGCGCGGGGTTTACGGCTTTTGGCCGGCCAACTCGTTAGGTGACGATGTCGAAATCTATCGCGACGACACGCGTTCTGAGGTGCTCACGCGTTTCCATTTCCTGCGTCAGCAAATGCAAAAGCCGGCCGGCCAGACAAACTATTGCCTGGCAGATTTTGTTGCGCCGAAAAGTTCCGGGCGGCACGATTACCTGGGCGCGTTTGCGGTCACGGCCGGGATCGGCGCGGACGAACTGGCGAAAACGTACCAGGCCGAGCAGGACGATTACAACGCCATCATGACCAAGGCCCTGGCCGATCGGCTGGCCGAAGCGTTTGCGGAATATCTCCATCGCGAAGCGCGGATTGCCTGGGGTTTCGGCGACGGGGAAAGTCTCGCGCAGGAGGATTTCATCCGGGAACGTTATCGCGGGATCCGGCCGGCGCCTGGTTATCCGGCCTCGCCCGATCATGTCGAGAAACGGACCCTGTTCGATCTCCTCGGCGCGGAGAAAAGGGCGGGAATTCACCTGACGGAATCGTTTGCGATGCATCCGGGCGCGAGCGTGAGCGGGCTATATTTTTCGCACCCGGATTCGCGGTATTTCGCGGTTGGAAAAATCCAGCGGGACCAGGCGGCGGCTTACGCGGAGCGAAAAGGCCTTTCGTTAGGCGAAGTGGAAAAGTGGCTCTCGCCGAATTTGAATTACGAGCCGGAACGCCGTTAGGCGGGGCGGCGGAAAAAAGCTTTGCCGCGCGTTGATTCGGTGAACTAATGCGCGCCCCGGCTGGCGAGCGTTTCCTGCGCGCGCAAGAGGTCGTGCAGGGTGACGATGCCAGCCGGTTTGTCGCCTGCTTCGAGGACAGCGAAGCCGCCCGGCGCTTCAATCAAAAGGCGTGCCACTTCGGAGATGGTCTGGTTGCGCTTGCAAACCGTCGCTTTCTCCAGCCGCGGCGCGCGACCTTCCGCGAGCGCGGACTCCGCTTCGACCCGGGCGAGGCAACCGATCAGCTTTTCCCCTTCGACAACCGGGAAACGCTTGAATTGATTTTTCGCGAGGACGGCTGCGAGGTTTTCTGGGGCGAGATTGTCGACTGTGACCGGCCGGAAATTCGCAATCGCGGAAACCGGATAGGCCTGCCAGCTGCGCAGGTCGCGTGGGGGAATGACGTGGACGAGGACGTTGCCATCCTGGGCCAGGACTTCGTCGTAGAAGTTGTGTGTCGTTAGGCCACGGGAGATCGCTTCACTGACCAGCGCGCCGAGCATGAGCGCGGGAACGAGCGAGAACTGGTGGGTCATTTCGAAAACGATCAGGATGGAAGTGAACGGCGCCCTAACGACCGCGCTGAGACAGGCGCTCATCCCGATAATGGCGAGCAAGATTCCGCCATCTGGGGTCAAGGGGAGGAGGTAATTAAAGAGACCCGCGACCGTCCCGCCAGCGGCCGCGCCGAGAAAAAGCACGGGGGCAAAAATGCCGCCACACCCGCCCCAGCCATAGCAGGCGACAGTCGAGATCCATTTCGCGACAAGAAAGGCCGCGATCAGGAGCCAGGGGAGCTGGCCGTGGAGCATGGCCGAGAGGTCATCGTAGCCGAGCCCGAAGACCCCGAGATGACCCGACCAGATGAAAATCGCGGCGCCGAACATCCAAACGGTGAGACCGCCAAAAAGCGGATGGATCCAGCGCGGGAGCGTCGTCCAGTTCTTCGAAAAAGCGCGCAAGCGGAGGGTGGCGCGCTGAAAACCGATTCCGACGAGCGAAGCGAGCGCGGAAGCGAGCGGCACGCCGAGATAAGCCCGCCAAGTCGCTCCTTCGATCTGCGGCAAAACAAAAGCCGGGTTCTGACCGATGATCGCGTGGACCGTAAACGCGCCGAGAACCGAGGCGAGAATCACGCTCCCGACAAGCGGGCTGTTCAGATCCTGCACGATTTCCTCGAGCACGAAGGTGATCGCGGCCAACGGAGTGTTAAAAGCCGCGGCCAGGCCGGCCGCCGCGCCGGCCGCCGCGGGCCGGCGCCGGCGTTGTTTAGGCACACCCAATTTACTGCTCAACTCGGAGGCGACACCGCCCGCGATGAAGACCGAGGGTCCTTCCCGGCCGAGGCTCATCCCGCCGCCGACATGCAGGAGGCCGGCCAAAAACTTCACCAGGACGGTTCGCAGCCTAACGAATCCGAAATCCTGCCAGAAAGCGAACTTGAGCTGCGGAATGCCGCTTCCGGCCGCGCCCGGGTCGACCCGGGACATGAGCCAGCCTCCGCCTAACGAACAGCCGACCACGACCGCGAACGAGCCGAGGAGAAAGACGCTCAGGGTCCGGTGCGAAAGCGCGACGAAGGTGGAGAGATAAAGCCAGTTGATCCCGAGCTCGAAAGTGACGGCGGCGAGTCCGCCGACCAGGCCGTAGATCCCGGTAAGAAGAATCGAGCGGCTCGATTCGGGGAGGCGCTGGAATTGCCGGGCGAAGAATGACACGGATGCCTGCCACTAAACCTGAGGATTCAGATTTGGCACGGAGTTTTCCGGAACCTCAGAAAACTCAGGCGAGGCGCAGAACCGCGCGGCGTGAAGCGAAACGTCTACGAAACGGAATTTGTTTCGGCGTTCGAGATGAGCATCGTGCCAGCTTCATCGGCCGATATTTCCTCGGGCTCGACGGCCTGCGGCTCGGGCCAAACGACGTTCCAGGCGAGGTGCAGCTTTTCCAGTGTCCAGATGGTGTAGCGGGTGAGATCGAACTCCCACCATTTCAACCCATGCGCCGCGCAACGCGGCTTGGCGTGATGGTTGTTGTGGTAGCCTTCGCCGAGCGCGCCGAGGCCGACCCAGAAGTTGTTCTTGCTCTCATCCGACGTCTCGAAAGTGCGATAGCCGAACTGCTTCATGTGACAAATGGAGTTCACCGCCCAGGTGCAGTTGTAAACGAAGAGCATCGGCACGTAGAGACACCAAAGCATCCCGGCGAGGCCGAGCGTGGCGTAGAGAGTCGCGGCGACGATGAGATGCGGGATGACGTAGAGCGCGGAGTTCTCCCACAGTTTGCAATACCAGATTTTGCGCACATCGGCGGCATAACGAAGCGAACGTTCGCGGAACGAAGCCGGCTTACGGATCAGCCACATCATGTGCGCGTAGGGGAAGCCGTGGCGCGGGCTGTGAATGTCTTCCTCGGTATCGGATTTGAGGTGGTGATAACGGTGGTCGCCCACCCAGGTGACCGGGTCGCCAGAAAGACCGATCGCCGATCCGGTGGCGAAGAGAAATTTCAACCAAGCCGGCATCTCAAAGCCGCGATGAGTCAGATAGCGATGCAGATAAAGCGTCGTGCCGAGCCCGATCCACAGATAAACCCCAAACATGATCGGCAGGAAGAAGGGTTGAAAACGGGTCCAAACGGCCGCGACCCCGAGGAGTTGCAGCACGACGAGGATCGTGAAAATAGCGATGTTGAACTTTTCGTTTTTGAACATAACAGGGGCTTCAGCAGAGTGCCGGCCGTCGAAGAAGGCACACTTTCGGCTCCCACGCCTTGCGGGGCAAGGCAATTTTGGCACGGAGCGCAGCTCGAATTCGGGATGAAAGCAGATTTCCAGGTGCGCCGGGGGATGTCGCGTGGTAGACATCGCGGCAGCCTTTGCATCCGGGGTGTAGCTTAGCTTGGTAGAGCGCCTGGTTTGGGACCAGGAGGTCGCAG
>JBDTVP010000057.1:0-15407 GCA_040007175.1 Spartobacteria bacterium | reverse complement strand
GCATCTGACTACGGATCAGAAGGTTTGAAGTTCGAATCTTCACGGGCGCACTTTTATTTCTCGCGGGTTGCACATCCCGACCTGTCGGAGAAATTCTTTCATGGCAGGTCAAGGTTCCACTGGCAACGTCGTCGCGGCTCTCTGTAGTTTCTTCATCCCGGGGCTCGGGCAATTGATTCAAGGCAGATTGCTGATGGCGATCGTGCAATTCGTCCTCGCGGCGGTTCTCTGGATTGTCCTCCTCGGGTGGCTTATCCACCTCTGGTCGATCCTTGACGCCGCCCTCTGGAAGGGCCGCGCCTAACATTGGAGGGACGGGCTCCGTCTCGTCCGGGTTTGCTCAGCTCCCCAGCTTTTTCAACAAGCCCTTCCAGCGTTCCCAGGCCGCGTCATGCGCCTTGCGATTCGCTTCCGACGCGTCCGGCGCCTCGCCCGCCCGCATGAAACCGTGGCCCGCCCCGGCATAAGTCTCTGGTTCGTAGGTTTTGCCTAACGATTTCATGATCTCTGTGGTGGGCGCAATCGTCGCACCGATCCGCGCGTCGTCCTCGGCGTAGAAACCGTAGACCGGGCATTTGATATTGGCCGCATCTTCCTTCGACTCCGGGCCGGGCCCGTAGAAAACATAGGCCGCTTTCAGCTTCGGATTGTGATTAGCGTAGCCAAACGACCAGCCACCGCCCCAGCAGAAACCGGTCACTGCGAGAGTGCCATCGGCGGCCGGCAGCTTCGTCACGTAATCGGCCGCGGCATCGAGATCAGGGAAAACCCGATCCGACTTTAGCGCCGAGACCGCCTTGATCGCCGCGCCCTGGTCGGGATAACTGCTCGTGTCCTTGCCCGGCTCGGTCAGCAAATCGGGCGCGATCGCGATGTAACCGGCGGCGGCGATTTCATCGGCCAGACATTTCGCCCAATCCGTCAGGCCAAAAATCTCATGGATGACGAGCACCGCCGGCGCCTTCGCTTTCACTTCCGGATAAACGACGAATGCTTTAACCGTGCGGCCGTCATGTTTCAGGTCGACCCACTCGCTGTGGCGCGGCGATTTATTGAGCTTCTCCTTCGCCCAATCCTGGGCGAAAGCGATTCCACTGCCTAACGACATCATCACAAGAGAGATTGCGAGCGCACGAAGTTTCATAGTTCTTACTGAACGCTGCTCGGCGCGCTCGGCAACCAGAACGCGTTTTCGCGAATCCAGTCTGGCCGAAACGGTGTCCTAGATGCGGAAGATAACTTTTCCTTCGCGCTTTCCCTCGCCAGCGCGCTGCACCGCCGCAGCATACTCGCCTAACGAATAGGCGCTCTCGATTTTTGTCTCGAGTAGGCCGCGTTGGGTCAACTCGAAGAGCGGCGCGTAGGTCTCCCGACGCGCTTCCGCGCTGGCCTGCTCATACCACTTGTTCACCCAGAACCCGGTGAAATGGAGATTCTTGAAAATCAGCAATCCGTTAGGCACGCGCAACGGCTGCAGGCTCATCGCGCCGAAGGTGACGATGGTCGCTTCGGCCGCCACGATCTTGGCCTGGCGCAGCGCACTTTCCCCGCCGACGGAGTTGAAACCGAGCCGGATCGGCGCGCTCTCCGTCGCTTTCGCCACCGCGGCCCGCAGGTTGTCGTCATCGAGGAGCACGACATCGCCGCCCGCGGCGCGCAATTCCTCGATCAGTTCCGGTCGCCTCACGACGTTGACGGTGCGGAACCCGAGCTCGCGCGCGAGCACGATGACCGCGCGGCCGACCGCAGAGTTGGCCGCGTTCTGGATCACCCAATCGCCTTTGTTTAGCGGGACGAAATCGTGCAGCATCCGCCAGGCGGTGATCGGGTTGATCTTCAACATCGCCGCCTGTTCCGGTGCGATGTCGTTAGGCACGACTGTTAGTTTGGCCGCCTCGATCACGGCCGCTTCTCGCCAGGTGCCGAGATCGTGCGGCAGGATGACTTGCGCGCCGACCGGCAGGTCTTTGACTTCTGCACCGATTTCCTCGATGACGCCCGCGCCTTCAAATCCAGGCGTGGCCGGCAGGGGAGCGCGGATCGGATATTTGCCTTCGATTTGATTGAGGTCCGCCGGATTGATCGGCGCAGCCAGGATGCGGACCCGGGCTTCCTGCGCTCCGACCGCGCGCAGCGGTTGCTCGCCCAGCCGCAAAACCTCCTCCGGTTTTCCGTGCGCCTCGTAGACAATGGCCTTAATACTTTCGCTCATTCGATGGCCCCGCACCCTAACGCGAACACTCCGGCCGGCAATCTCCAATCCGGCGCCCGCGTCGCTCTCATCGGGATGGCCGCCAATGTCGTTCTCGCCACCGCCAAGATCCTGGCCGGCGCGCTCGGCCATTCCTATGTCCTGATCGCGGACGGGATCGAATCCGCGCTCGACATCGCGGGCTCGGCCATCATCTGGGGCGGGTTGAAATTTGCCGCGCGTCCGCCGGACGAAACGCATCCCTACGGCCACGGCAAAGCCGAGCCGGTCGCGGCGATTATCGTGTCGTTAGGCGTGCTCGCCGCCGCGCTCATTATCGCGGCGCGCAGCGTGCAGGAAATTTTCCAGCCGCACCACGCCCCGGCGCCGTTCACGCTCATCGTGCTCGTCGCGGTGGTGGTGGTGAAAGAGCTTCTTTTCCGGAGCGTCAATCGCCTCGGTCAATCCGCCGAGAGCACCGCCATCCAGACCGATGCCTGGCATCATCGGACCGACGCGCTGACTTCGATCGCGGCTTTCATCGGCATCTCGATCGCGCTCCTCGGCGGACCGCGCTGGCAAAGCGCCGATGCCTGGGCCGCGCTCTTCGCCTGCGTCCTGATCGCGGCCAATGGCTGGCGACTCTTTTACCCGGCCCTGCACGAAGTGCTCGACACCGCGCCGCGCGGCGAGATCATCGAAGTGGTGCGGACCGCGGCGGCGGCGGTGCCGGGTGTGCTCAAGCTCGACAAGTGTTTTGTGCGCAAGATGGGTTTGGAATTCTACGTCGATCTCCATGTCGGGGTGGATGAAGCGATGTCCGTCCGCGCCGGGCACGAACTGGCGCATCAGGTAAAAGACGCAATCAAGCAAACTAATCCGCGGATCGCCGACGTGCTGGTGCACATCGAGCCCGCCTAACGAGAGACATATTGTATAACCGGAAGGCACCCATGTTCTACCAGGGAATTCTCTTAGCCCTAACGATGGCCTGTCTGCTGGCCGGTCAGGCCGGAGCGCAGGAAACGAAAATCAAGTGGTTTGGCCATGCCGCCTTTTCGATCACCACGCCGAAGGGAAAAATCCTGTTGATCGATCCGTGGCTAACCAATCCGCTCAATCCGGAAGCGAATGAGGGCAAGGATCCTTTCGCCGCTGTCCCGAAGGTCGATTGCATCCTTCTGACCCACGGGCACCGTGATCACGTGGGCGACGCGGTCGAGATCGCGAAAAAAACCGGCGCGGCCTTGCTCTGCAACCCGGAGTTGGCGGGAAACCTGGTCAAACTCGCAGACTTCCCGAAGAAGCAGGCCGAGACCGACGCGATCATGGGGATCGGCGGTGAAATCCAGATTGCCAACGGCGAGGTGACCGTGGCGATGACTCCGGCGGTGCATTCGAGCAGCGTCTTCAATCCCAAGGCGACCGCCACCGAAGCGGAGCGGGCTTACGGCGGAAATCCCGCCGGCTTCGTCCTGATCATCAAGGATGGCCCCACGATCTACGACTCCGGCGACACGGCCTACTTTAAGGACATGGAAACGATCGGCGAAGAGTATCAGATCGACCTGGCGCTGCTCAACATCGGCGGACATTTCGGAATGGAACCGAAGATGGCGGCGAGAGCGGCCAAGTCGGTCGGCGCGAAATTGGCCATCCCGCAGCACTACGGAACGTTTTCCGGGATCGTCGCGAAGAGCGACAGCTTTGCCGCTGCGCTCAAAACGATGAGCATTCCGTTTCATGAGATGAAACCGGGTGAGACGGTCGTATTCCGTGGGAAGAATTTCGTGCAGGATGGGAAAGACTCGCCCCAGTAAATCGCTTTACGCAAAGGGCTGAAAGTCCAGCTCGCGAAGCACTATTTCGAGCGCAGTGGCCAGCTTCGCGCGTGCGTTCCCGACCTGCCGCGCGAAGCGGATGAGCCGGACGATCCCGCTCGGATGCCGGAGCAGATAGCCGAGCAGACGCGTCGGGGACGTGCGTTGCCGCTCGAGGTCGAAAAGAACCTGCGGCGGAGCCGGGAAGGGAGCGGCGGCAGTATCGCTGATGACCCGGAGCGAGAGGAACGGGATCTTCCGGCTGGCGCAGGCCTCGGCGATCCACTGCGTTTCCATGTCAACCGCGGCGGCTTTGTGCTGGCGCGCGAAAGCGGCGCGCTCGGCCACGCTTTCCAAGATGCGATCGACGGTGGCAAGTTTCGCGACCCGGCAGATGAGCAACTCTCCCGCGCGCGCGAGCAGAGCGGGATCGGAAAAGTTTTCCGCCAGCAGCAGGTCGCCCACGCCTAACGACGGATCGACGCCGCCGGCGAAGCCGCTGCTGATCACGCAGGCAAAAGAATGGGAGTCGAGAAATGGCTCGATCCGCTGGCGGGAGATTTTTTCGCCCACGCCGGTATGCAAGATCGCGATTCGTCCTCCGTCCTCGCCGATCCGGCGTTGGAAATCCCGGCTTTCGCTCGGCAGGGCAAAGGTGACCGCGATGGACGGCGCGTCGGGTTCTTGCATGCGGGTTCGTTAAGCCAGAGCGATGGATCTTCGGATTAGAACATCGCTCATCGCGCGAGCGTGCTCAGCGCGGGCTGGCCAGAATAATCTGGAGCCGGACAATGTCGTTAGGCGAGGCCGCCGGCCGGGCGGACGCGGTCGCCGGCGCCGGCGCGCCGAGGGCGCGAAGCACTTCGCGGAATTCCGGCTCGGCGGAGGCTGGGACGAGCACCAGGACGTTAAAACCGTTTTCGTTCGGCAACTCTTTCGTCGCGGAACCACCCGCCCGTTCGGCCGCGGCGATGATCGTTCGGGCCGCTTGCTCCTGCTGCTCGCGCGGGGTGGCGATCGTGATCTGTTCCATCCCGATGGTCGGCGGAGTGAAAGTGGCCGCCGCGGCTTTCTCGACGGAGCTTTGGAGCTGGTGCCGGAGGGCGTCGTTCTTCGCCTGGGTCACTTCCTCGGACGGTTTGTTGGCGCGGAAAATATAAACCAACCCGAGCGCCACGTTCATCGCCACGAGGACCGCAAAGGCGGCGGCGAGCTGGCGGCCGCGCGAACCAGCTCGCGTAACGGTCGCGCTTTCGCCGGCTGGACGCTGCATGCCGCGATGGATTTGCCGCGCGCTGGCGAGCTGTTGTTGCAATTCCGGATCAGTCACGAGCGCGCGTTCCAAGCGCTCCTTTTCCGCGGGTGGCAGCTTGCCTTCAAGGTAATCGAAAAATTTCTCGGGCGTCATCGCGGTTTGGCTTTCTTGGACCGCGTGTGACGCGGAGCAGGGAACTAAGCATGAAGACCGAGCGTTTTCGCGCAACGATTGCCGAACGCTCGTTTCATCGAGGCCTCTTTTCAGGCTGCCAGGCATTGCCCGGTCGAGAAAACTGCACCCATCGTGGTCACAACGTTGACTAAAACCGCGGTCACCAAATTGCTTTGTGACGGCAAGCTCAACTGGCGGAACACTTAGGCTTCGCGAGGGGACGAGCGGGTTGAGATTTCCACCTCGGACGGTAGGTTAGGCGTCTCGTGGCAGAAGATGGAGACAGCGTCGTCCAACCGCGCCGCAGGAGAAGTTGGATTCGCTGGACCCTCATTGGGCTTGCCGCCTTTCTTTTGCTGTTAACGGTTTTTCATAGACCGATCTTGCGATCGGTTTTGCATACTGCTGCCGTCAAACTGGCTGCCGGGCAGAATCTGAAACTCGATTTCCGGGTCGAAGGCAGCGTGCTCGGCGGGATTACGCTGCGCAACGTGCATGCCACTCCGACCGGCCCGAGCGCGGTGCAGTCACTCGATGCGGATCTGATTCGCGCGCAATACAGCCTGGCGGATCTCGCTTTCCACGGAATGTCGGATTTCCTCAAGGACATCGAGGTGCGCAACGTGACCGCGGTGATCGATCCCTCGAAGGCGCCGCTGGCCACACCCACGCCGCCGCCGCAGGACCAGAAGATCAGTCTGCCGACGTATTTTCCGGAGCGGCTCCAGATCAGCAACGTGAACCTCACGGTGCGCGGCGCGGAGAAGGACACAGTCTTGCGCAATTTTAATGTCGGGCTTTACCCGGACAAGGAAGGGGCGCTGCGGATCGATCAACTCCAAATCCCGAATGTCCACGATTGGAAAGCCATCACCGCCACGACGACCTATGCGAACAAAAACCTGTTTCTGCGCAACCTGACCTTTGACGAGGGCCACCACTTCCAGACGATCAACATCGACGCGTCGAAGGCGGGCGGCGGAAAACTGGAATTGCAGGTAACCGGCTCGGTGGGCGAGGGGACAATCGAGGGGAATGTCGGCCTGAGCACGACGAAGTCTTCCTTCGAGACGACAACGAAAGTGAAGGCCGCCGGGATTTCGTTAGGCCAGTTAAGCGAATATTTCGGACGACCGGCGGGCGCGCTGGCGGGCGACGTGAAGGATTTCAAAATGGACTGGAAAGGCACGCTCGACGCGCCGCAGACCTGGGCCGGAACGATCACCGCGCAGCTTGATGACGTGAAGCAAAGTGGCATCTCGCTCGATCACGTCGCGCTCGATGTGGTGGCGGACAAAGGCACGGCGACGGTGCGCACGGCGCGGGTCGACTCGGGGACGAATCACGTGCTGGTTCGCGGCACGGTGCAGTTGCCGAAGACGACGGAAGGTTTTCGCCGCGCGCCGGGAAATTTGCAGTTGGTCGTGAATGCGCCGGACTTAAAACAGTTGACCGCGTTCCTTCCCCAACCGGTGACCGGGAGCCTACAGGCGAACGGCTCGATCATCACGGACCAGTCGATCGCGCGCGTCGAGTTGACCGCGAAGGGCGACCTCATCGGTTACGACAAAGCGGCTGTGAACACGATGAGCGCAAAGATTTCCGCGACGAAGAAACTGCCCGCGACCGGCGCGACGGTGGAGCCGTTTTACGCGAATTTGAATTCCTCCATCGAGGCGCAACTGAATGATGTGCGTTACGACGACTACGTGGTCGATAACCTGCGCGCGGCGATCAAAAGCAAGGACGCGCTCGTCTCGCTCGAGCCGGTTTCGCTGCAGCGGAAGGCTAATTTGCTTGTCGTTAGGGGAAGCTATCAGCTCCCGCCGCCGGGAGGAAAAGCGCTCGAGCAGCCGGCCGATTTGCAGCTCTCGTTTCGAGCGCCGCAGTTGGCCGATTACTGGCGGGATGAAGCCTCGAACAAAGTGACGGGCGAACTCCAGGCCGATGGCGGTGTCCGTATTCGCAAGGGTGTGGCGGCGGGCCAGATCAATCTCTCTGGGCAGCAAATCGCGGCCCAAAAGCTTCTCGTGAAACAGCTCAGCGCGCAGGTCGCGATCGCGCAGAACGTCGCCTACCTGAACGACCTGACTGCGACCCTGAACGAGAAGGATTACGTCGGCGCGCACGGCACGGTGGAGTTGCAGAAGCCGTATAAATACACCGGCGCAGTGACGGCCAATCTGGCGGATCTCTCGACCTTCGAGCCCTTGCTTGCGACGGAGGAGAAGAAGACGCCGCTGGCTGGCTCGTTAGTCGCAAACTGGAGCGGGAAAGGCGAAGCGAGCACGTTCAAGAATAACGGCGACCTCACCCTCAAGCTCGAGCAGGGACGCTACGCCGACCTGACCAATCTCCGGGCCGACGTCGAGGTGCATTACACGCCGGACGAACTGAATGTGCCGCTCGTGTTTTTCGGGAGCGATCCGCTGAATATCACTTCAAGCCTGACGGCCAAGGGAGAGACGCTGGAGATCAGCAAAATCCAAATCGACCAGGGCGCGTCGAGATATGGGAATGCCTACCTCGCGTTGCCGTTTGTCTGGAAGAATCTCGGGACGGATCGGAAAATTTTTCCGCCTAACGGAAAGGTGAACATCCATTTTCAATCGGAGAAGCTCGACCTGGCCAAGCTCTTCAAGGATCTCGGGAAAGAGCCGCCGGTGGCCGGCCAACTCAGCCTGAAGCTGGACGCGCAAGGCCCGCTCGATCAACTCCAGGCAAATCTCGATCTCAAGTTGCAGAGCCTGCGCGCCGATGCGGCCAAGCAATTAAAGCCGACCGATATCGACCTCGCGCTCCGGCTCCAGAACAATCAACTCCGCGCGGACGGGAAAATTCAGCAACCGCTCATTCAGCCGGTGCAGATCAGCGCGCAGTTGCCGCTCAACCTCGCGGAGGTGCTTGCGCAGAAAAAGCTCGATGAGAAAACGCCGATCAGAGCCAAGGTGCAGATGCCGCGTAGCTCGATTAATTTCGTTCGCGAATTTGTGCCGGCGCTGCGCCAGCTCGATGGCAGCCTGGCCTTAAACGTGGACGTTGGCGGGACCATCGCGAAGCCAGCTTTCAGCGGTGCGGCCGACATGAACGTCAACGTCGCGCGGTTCGAAAACGCGACGCTGCCCGCCCTAACGAACTTCAAAGCACTGCTCAATTTTCGCGAAAACCGGCTGAGTTTCGATCGTTTCGGCGGCGATCTCGCGGGCGGTCCGTTCACCCTTTCCGGCAGCATCGCGCTCCCGAAATTGACCGAGCCGGTTTTCGATCTGCGCCTGAAAGCGAACAGCGTCCTGGTCGCTCGGAACGACGACCTGACGGCGCGCGTCGACGCCGACATCAAGGTCGAAGGGCCACTCAACAGCGCGAGCGTGAGCGGGCAGGTGCTGACCACGAACAGCCGCTTCCTCAAGAACATTGACATTGTCCCGATCAGTCTGCCCGGCCGACCCGCGCCGCTGCCCGATCCTCCGTCCGCCGCGCCGGCGCTTACTTTTCCTAACCCGCCGCTGCGCGATTGGAAATTCGACATCGTGATCAAGAGCAAGGATCCGTTTTTGATCCGCGGCAATCTCGCGGCCGGCGCGGCCAACATCGACATGCGCATGGCCGGGACCGGGTTGCATCCGCTGCTCCAGGGACAGGTGCGGCTGGAAAATTTCGAGGCCACGCTGCCCTTCAGTACGCTCACGATCAGACTCGGGTTTTTGTATTTTGACCCGGACGATCCGCTCAATCCGAAGATCGAGCTGCAAGGGACCTCGCTCATCCAGGATTACACCGTGCACGTTTATGTTTACGGGACGGCGAATGCGCCGCAGGCCGTTTTTAGCAGTGAGCCGCCGCTTCCGCAGGAGGATATTATCTCGCTCCTCGCCACCGGCGTGACGCGGGAAAATCTCTCCGGGGGCAACGTGCTGGCGAGCCGCGCGCTCTTGCTCCTGGGGAAAGAACTTTACCGCAAGGTTTTCAAGAAAGGGAATGATGAGGCGCCGAAAAGCGACTCGATCTTCAGCCGTTTGAGCGTGGAATACAGCGGCGCTGATACCCGGACGGGCGAGCAGACCGCGACCGCGAAATACAAGGTGAGCGACAACGTCCTTTTGATCGGCGACATCGGCGTGTCCGGATCGTTTCGTGGGCTGGTCAAATACGTGATTCGATTTCGTTAGGCCATGAGACCAGTGAAGCAAAATCGAGCCAGTTTGAGAGCGCCGCTTGTTTTCGTGCTGCTTTTTGGCCTAACGAGCAGCTCCATCTTCGGCCAGGGCGCGGTCAAGCTCCCGGAGCAGGCGGAAAAGGAAAAGGAAAAGAAAGCCGTCGGCCAAGCGCAGGAAAAAGTGGCGCAGGAAGCCAATCTCGAATTGCGCGGGAACGTCGCCTTCGACGTAAAGACTCTCCGCTCCCAGCTCAAGGAACAGCTCACTTTCATCGCGGAAAATGGCCTAACGGCCGCGCGGGCTGATGACGCCGCCTTTTTCCTCGAGCTTTACTATAAGAAAAAGGGCTACGCGAAGGTCATCGTCAGTTACACGATCGTCTCCGGGAATCGGCTGCGACTCAACATTTCGGAAGGACCGCTCGTTCGTCTCGGCACCCTCCAGTTCGTCGGTAATCGCCAGCTCCCGACCGACAAACTCTTCGAGTACGGCGTGAGTCCGACGAGGGCGGGGGACCCGGCCGGGAAAGGCCTGCTCCCGTTCGTTCCCGGCGACCTGAACGAAGGCGCCGACCTCGTGCAGCGCTTTTACGTCTCGGAAGGTTTCGTCGAGGCCGTCGTCGAGCCGCCCACTTTTCGTTATGTGCAGCCCGATCTCGTCCAGGCGCAGGTCGTCATCCATGAAGGACGGAAATATTCTTTCGGCAACGTCAACTTTGTCGGGACGACGATCTACGGCGGCGAAGCGTTGCGCGGACAGTTCCTCGATTTGCTCCGGCAGCCCTACACCGAAGCGCGGCTGGCCGATATCCCGCGACGGCTTCAGTCCTATTACAAAACCCGCGGGTATTTTGGGGTCCAAATCGACGCGGTCGGGGATCCGACTCTGGCCGTCAACGGCAAGGTGCCGATCCGCATTAGTATCGAGCCGGGACCGGTCTATTACTTTGACGGGATCACCGTCTCGGGTACGCGCCAGTTGCGACCGAGTTACCTGGTCAATCGCTTCAAACCATTCCGCGGCCAGCCTTACAGCCCGGAGGTGCTCGACAAGAAATTCCGTGAGCTGACCCGGACAGGTTTATTCAACATCGTCCGGATCAATCCGACGCCGGTGAATGGCAACGAGCTGCGGCTCGATATCAACGTCGAAGAAGCGAAGCCGCAGGAGTTTGGGTTCTCGCTCGGCTACGGCACGTATGAGGGCGCGATCGCTGGCGTCTCCTATGCCAATCGCAACCTCTTCGGCTATGGCCGGCCGGTGACGACTTCGATCGAATACACGCAGCGCAGTTACAAGGCCGACATCCAGTTTGAAGATCCGTATCTCTTTAACACCGGCTTCGGCCTCAAGGTCCGGGTTTCCGCACTGACTTTCGACTACGACGGTTATTCGAAATTTGAGCTCGGGGGGCGGGTCACGCTCAGCCGGCAGATCACCGACAAATATTCGATCGGCTTCGTCCTCGGCTCGCGGCATGTGGAGATCACCGACGCGACGATTCCCGACGCTTTGTTAGGCAAAACGAGTTATTTTATCAACTCGATCGGCTTCACCCAGACGCTCGATCTGCGCAAGAATCCGCTCGTCGCCCCGCGCGGTTTCGTGCTCGATAACACGGTCGACTTTGCCTCGAGCGCGTTTGCGAGCGACGTCGATCTGCTCCGCGCGACGGGACGAGTCAGCTATTATCTTTCCTTCGCGCCCGACCCGCTGCTCCTCGCCGGGGAGGATCTGCAAAAGTCCTCTTTCCAGAAATGGTTTGAGCGTAGCCTGCTCGCCTTCGGCGCGCGCGCCGGGATCGTCTATCCGCTCGACACGGCCGGCACGAGCGCGGCTTTCGCGATTCCGATCGACGAACGCTTTTTCACCGGCGGCAGCACGACGGTGCGGAGCTTCGCGGAACGCGATCTCGGCCCGCACGATCCCCGGGGCGACCCGATCGGCGGTGAGTATTACAGCATCTTTAATGTCGAGTACACTTTCCCGGTCTATGGCGAATTGTTAGGCGCGGTCTTCGTCGATGCCGGGAACCTTCTGCCCGACGCGCGCAACCCGGGCTTGAGCGACCTGCGTTACGGCGTCGGCGCCGGTTTGCGCTACAACCTTCCGATCGGACCGATCCGGCTCGATTACGGAGTGAACCCGAGCCCGCGTAACGGGGAAGCCTTCGGGGCTTTCCATTTCAGTTTCGGTTTTGCATTCTGATCCGCGCGCCGACAGGCGACGAAGAGCCCGCGGCGAGCAGGCGTTCTGCCGCCTGCGATTGAGGAGGATCCGTCTTGTCCTAATTCCTCAGCCTCGGCACAGACGACGGCGAACTGTTGCCAAGTCGCCGTCGGTTCGGGAGAAAAGTTCTGGTCGCTCCGTCGATTTTCCGCAACTTATCACGGGCTGACAGTCACCTGACCCACCATTCCCAGCCCATCATGAAGTGCACAGATGTAGGGGAAAGTGCCGGCATTTGGGAAGGTGACCCGGAAGCGTGTCACGCCAAGCGGCGCCTGGGTGAGCCCAAGGCGTTCTTGCGGCGCTGCCACGATGAATCCCGAGTGCGTGGTGTCGGAAGTGGAATCGATAATCGCATGGCGGGCTCCATCCGTATCCACGGTCACATCGGCCGAAGGATCTAGGAGATCCTCCGGCTCAGTCCCGAAAGTAATGGTATGCGGAACGACCGGATCCTGGTTATCCCATTCGACCGTTTGCCCGGCGCGGATTCTGATATTGTCGTGGGAAAAGCGCAGGGCCGAGACGGTGCTCGAGCCGCCAGCGTTTGCCATCACCTCTCCTGCGCCCGCCGTGACGCTGTGGCGGGAGTTAGCGAGCGCGTGAGCCGCGTGAGCGTCATCGCGGGCATCGGAAAGTAACTCAGTGCGCTGACTCGCCGCCTGCTTATCGTAGAAGGCCTGAGTGTGCGGCAGTGGCTCGGACGCAGCGAGCACATGAATTCTTCCGTCCATGTTCTCATGGACGAGGCATGACAGCTTGAAATTGCCGGCCGCCGGAAAGATGACGGTAAAGATCTGTCCCTTCACCATTGGCGGAGTGGTCACGCAGGTCGAACCATCGAAGCTGGCTGGATCGGTCGAAAAGCCCGGGCACCCTTCGAGAAAGAATGGCCGTGTCTGGTCGGCCTTGAGAAAGGTCAGGGTATGGATCTCGTCCGCATCGAATGTCCACGTAATACTGTCGCCGGCGTGAATCCAGATTTCATTGGGAAGAAAGGCCAGAGCCTGAAATCCTTTGTCGTTACTCTGGGCGCCGACGGTTGCGGTCCACTGCGCCTGCACCATTTGAGGGATGATCAGAAGAGCGAGGAGCAATAGCCAGCGGCCGGTCCGTTGGGCTGAAACATGAGAAGATGCTGTATTCATATGGATGGATGGTTAGTTGTTGTTGCAAGCGATGATCGCTTTCCCTTTCCAAAGGGATTTCCGAGACGGCGCTGCAACAATTCGGCAACTTTCTCTTGGCTTGTCTTTTCCCGCGTTCCTGTTAGACCGGTTGCGTGCAACCTCTGCCAGGGGCGTTCCGTGGCCAGGGCGACCCGTTCGCCCCGACTCACTGGAGCGTTGTACTCGCGGCCGGGGAAAGTCAGTCAGCACCGGAAGCAGCCCGCACCGCGCTCGCGCAACTTTGCCAAACCTACTGGACGCCCCTTTATACTTTTGTGCGCAGCCAGGGTTACGCCGTCCATGACGCGCAGGATCTGACGCAGAGTTTTTTCGCCTACCTGATCGAACACAAGCTCTACGCACGGGTCGACCGGCAGAAAGGAAAGTTCCGTTCTTTCCTGCTCGCTTCATTAAAGAATCTCCTCGCCGACGCGCACGACCGCGCGCAAACCCTCAAACGCGGTGGCGGCCTGGATTTCCTGCCTTTGAACGAAGAGCAGGTTGAGAAGGCGGAATCTCTTTTCCAAACCCATGGCGGGGCGGAAGAATCGCCTAACGAAGACCGGGTGTATGAGCGAAGCTGGGCGGAAACGCTCGTCGCCGGAGCGCTCGCGCGCCTGGCCGCGGAGTATATGGCCGAGGGCAAAGGAGAGCTTTTCGCGACGTTAAGAATTTTCCTCTCCGGCGGAGCTGATCCACTCCCGACTTATGCGGAGCTGGCCGCCCGGCTCGCAACTCCCGCCTCCACTCTGCGCAGCGATGTCACCCGGTTGCGAGCGCGTTACCGCGAAGCTTTGCGGGTCGAGGTGCGCTCGACGGTGGAACGGGAGAGCGAAGTCGAAGATGAATTGCGCGAGCTGCTCCGGGTCTTGACCGGCCGATGAAAGAGGAAGCGTCGCATGCCCGCACCCACTTTTTCCTCCACGACCTGCGCGATCTGTGGTGCGCCGCTGCTGGGGACGCGCGATTGCATCGCCTGTCTGCTCCGCGGCGGACTCGATTCGCCCGATGACGAGGCAGCTCTCGCGGGTTCGTTAGTCCTGGGGGACTTCGAGATCGAACGGCAACTGGATGGTTCTCTGCGGGAGTTGGGTCGCGGGGCGATGGGCGTGACCTATCGCGCGCGCGACACGGTTCTGCAGCGCGAAGTCGCGTTGAAGGTGATCGACCTGCCGACGGCGCCGGATGATGCCCGCACCGCGCGTGAGCGCTTCCTGCGCGAGGCCCGGGCCGCGGCCGTGCTGCGGCATCCGAATGTCGCGGGCGTTTTTCAATTCGGTGCGGCCGATCGCTGCTATTACGCGATGGAGTTGGTCGAGGGAGAAACTCTCGAAGCGCACGTCAGGCGAGAGGGTCCGCTGGCGCCGGGCGCGGCGCTGGAGGTCGTCATCCAAGTGGCCCGCGCCCTGGTCGCCGCGGCCGACCACGGGCTCGTCCATCGCGACCTGAAGCCGGCCAACATCATGCTCGTGCCTAACGAGACCGGCACGGCCGAAGTGGAAGTGAAGGTGATCGACTTTGGGCTGGCCAAGGTCACGGCGGAAGTAGCCGATGAAATGGATTTGACCCACGGCGCTTTCGTCGGGACGCCGAGCTTCGCCAGCCCGGAACAATTCGCCGGCAAAGCAGCAGACGCGCGTTCTGACATCTATTCGTTAGGCGTGACGCTCTGGTATGCGCTCAGCGGTGAAGTACCCTATCGTGGGAAGACGATCGAAGAGATTCGAAGCAGCCTGGAGGAAGCCACGCTCCCTATCAAAGAGTTGGTGGCGCGCAAAGTTCCGGCTCCTTTGCTCAGGCTGCTCCGTCGCACCCTCGCGACCGATCCCGGGGGGAGGCCGCAATCCGCCCGGGCGTTGTTAAGTGAGATGGAGGCCTGCCGGGCAGCGTTGTCGAGACGGCGGGCCGCGATCGTCCTCGCGATTTTGTTTGCGGGCGTGCTTAGCCTAACGAGTTACCTCTCCAGGCAGAAATCGGACGAAACTCCGCCGCCGGAAAAGTCGATCGCGGTCCTGCCGTTTGAAAATCTGAGCAAAGACGATGCGAATGCTTTTTTCGCCGCTGGGATTCAAGACGACGTGCTGACGAGTCTGGCCAAGATTCACGAGTTGCGGGTGATCAGCCGCACGAGCGTGATGAGCTATGAGAAGCCCGGTTCGCGTAACATGCGCGAGATCGGCCGGGCGCTCGGGGTGGAGAATGTGCTCGAAGGCAGCGTGCGGCGCGAAGGTGATCGGGTGCTCCTCAACGTTCAATTGATCGACGCCGTGAGCGATCGCCATCTCTGGGCGGAGCGTTACGACCGGACCGGTGCGGATGCGATCGGTCTTGAGGGCGAATTGGCCTCCGAGATCGCTGCGGCCCTCCAGGCGAAACTCGCGCCGGAGGAAGAGAAGCGTCTGGCGAAAAAGC
>JBDTVP010000056.1:0-15699 GCA_040007175.1 Spartobacteria bacterium | reverse complement strand
CCTGGTAATCTTTCCAGCCGGAACCGGCCAGATAACCGCGCACCACACACTCGATCGGCAACGGCTTCGTCTTGCGCACGATCATGGAACGCCCCGCAAGTTGGCTACGAAACGGTTGCAGCTCGGTAGGGAATTTCGCGAAATCCGCGGTGATCAAATGATTCTTCTGCGCGGAAAATTTCTCGAACCAAAAGGCAGAAATCTGATTCAGCACCGCGCCTTTGTCGGGGATGGGATCGGGCAGGATAACATCGAAAGCCGAGAGACGGTCAGTCGCGACGAAGAGGACGGTTTCGCCCAGATCGAAAACTTCGCGCACTTTCCCGCTGCGGAGTTTGCGCACCTCGGGCAATTCGAGTGAAACAAGCGTGTCGTTAGGCATGGAGCGGCGGGTCGCTGGCAAGATAAGCGCGAATTCGCCCTCTTTGCCAATCCTCACGCGAAGCAAGGACGAGATTGAGCTTCCGTGGTTTCTCGGGAAAGTGGCGGATGTCTTCACGCCTCTGCCGCTGCGCCCTGAGCGGTCTCATCTTCTTTTTCAGTCTGTCGGTCGTGACCGCGGCACCTTCGCCTGATCCTGCCACGCCGGAGGCCGCGGAATCCCCTTCGCCGTCGCCCTCCCCCACGCCGGTTCTCTATTCGCCGCAGACTCTGATGGAAATGAAGAAGCTGCAGGAGGCCGCACTCGCGAGCGACTACGCCTATCGACAGGTCGCACATCTTTCGAACAACATCGGCCCGCGCCTGAGCGGTTCAGCCCAGGCAGCGAAGGCGGTCGAGTATGTCGCGGGCGAATTAAAAGCGCTCGGGCTCGATGTGCGGCTCGAGAAAGTGATGGTCCCGCATTGGGTTCGCGGAGACGAATCAGCCGCACTCGTCCAATTCCCCGGGCAAGCTCCGGACACGACGCAAAAGATTATCCTGACCGCGCTCGGCGGCAGCGTGGCCACCGCAGCCGATGGTCTGACCGCCGAAGTCGTGGTCGTGCGCGACTTCGAGGAATTGAAGTCGTTAGGCAAAGACAAAGTCCGCGGCCGGATCGTTCTCTTCAATCACGCTTTCGACAAACAAATGGCGGCTCAGGGTCACGGCGGGGAAGCCTACGGCCAGGCGGTCGTCTACCGCGCCGACGCACCCAGCGCCGCTGCCCGGCTCGGCGCGGTCGCCGCGCTCGTTCGTTCCGTTGGCGGCGCTGCTTACCGGCTGCCGCACACCGGGATGACGAAGTATGCCGAGGATGCGCCGAAAATTCCCGCCGCCGCCGTGACCGAGGAAGACGCCGAGCTGATCGCTGCTCTCGCGCCTCAAGGCCCGATCAAGTTGCATCTTCTTCTTACCCCGCAGACCCTGCCCGACGTCGAGAGTTTCAACGTCGTCGGCGACTTGAAGGGAACCGAACATCCCGAGCAAATCGTGATCGTTTCCGGCCATCTCGATTCCTGGGATCTCGGCACCGGCGCGATCGACGACGGGGCCGGCGTGGCCGTGGCGATGCAGGCCGCCCAACTCGTTAGGCAGCTCGGTCTTCATCCGCGCCGCACCATCCGCGTCATCGCCTGGATGAACGAAGAAAACGGGCTCCGCGGCGGCAAAACCTATGCGCACGAACATCGCTCCGAGGTCGCGAATCATTTCGCCGCGATCGAGACCGACGGCGGCGCGGGTCATCCACTCGGGATTTACTATGCGGGCAAACCGGAGCTGGAGGCAACGCTCGGGCCGGTCGCCAAAGTCCTGGAGTCTTCCGGCGCAGGCCTGCTCGAAAGAAAAGACGAAGTCGGAGCCGATATCGATCCTCTCGCGAAGCTCGGCGTGCCAAATTTCAGCCCGATCCAGGACAACCGTTTCTACTTTTATTTCCACCACACCGCGGCGGACACGCTCGATAAAATCGTGCCGCGCGAACTAGCCGAGAATGCCGCGATCAACGCCGTTCTGGCCTACGCTCTCGCCAACCTCGAACAGCCCCTGCCGCGCTGAGGTGACCCCGCTCACCCATCACCTCGTCGTCAGGCGCAAGTTCCACCTCTGATTTTCGCCCCGGCAGGAACGCGCGAATCGAGCTTTGCAATCGCGCCGCTCCGAAAGCAGACTCGCGCGTGCCGTCGGAACTCTTGCCACTGGGCGATTCGGCCTTCCTCATCCGGGTCGGGGATTCGCTCGACGACATTCTGGATACGATCAGGAAACTGGAAGCGGCGAATCTTCCCGGCGTGGTCGACATCGCGCCGGCCTTTGCCAGTGTGACCGTCTTCCTCGCCTCGCCCGAATTTTTCGAGAGCAGCGCGGAAACGCTGCACGCCGTTCTTCTCGGAACCAAACGCGTCCCGAAAAGCTCGCACAAGCCGCGTACGATCGAAGTCCCGGTCTGCTACGAGCCGGAGTTTGCGCCCGACCTGGATTACGTCGCGCAACATTGCGGATTCTCGCCTAACGAGATCGCGACCCGGCACGCCGCCGCTCCCTATCGCGTGCGCTGTGTCGGTTTTGTTCCCGGGTTTCCCTATCTCAGCGGGTTGCCGCCTGTCCTGGCCACTCCGCGGCGGGCTTCTCCGCGGACGGCGGTGCCGCCGGGATCGGTCGGAATCGGCGGCGCGCAGACTGGAATTTATCCGCTACGTTCGCCCGGCGGGTGGAACCTGATCGGACGAACGCCTTTGCGACTCTTCGACGTCGAGCGCACGCCACCTGCGCTTTTCCAGCCCGGCGACCGGGTCCGTTTTGTCGCGATCGCGCGGGAGGAATTTGAGCGATGGGAAAAATAACCGTTCTCCGCGCCGGCCCCCTCACGACCGTCCAGGACCTTGGCCGCGCCCGGCAACAGCGCGAAGGCGTTTCGGTCGGAGGCGCGCTTGATCTTTTCGCGGCCCGCGTCGCGAATCTGCTTGTCGGTAATCCGGAAGGCGCGGCGCTTCTCGAGATCACGCTGGGCGGGGTGCGCCTGCGTTTTGACGAGGACCGCGTCGTCGCCTGGTGCGGCGGCGCTTTCGCGGTCCGGAGCACGGAGATCGACATCCCAGCGGGGCGAAGAGCCGTCGTTAGGCAAGGAGAGGAAGTAGAGTTCGGCCAGTCGGAACGCGGAGCCCGGGCCTGGCTGGCGGTGGCCGGTGGGCTCGATTTTCCGCTCGTTCTCGGCAGCAGGGCGACGGATCTTCGCGCCGGCTTCGGCGGCCATGAGGGGCGCGCGTTACAAGACGGAGACGAGCTTTCGTTAGGCCAGTCAACCGCCCAGCCCGCTAATCTACCGCGCGTGGCAAATTGGAGTGCCCCGACGGAATGGTCCCAGCCCGCCGCGCGCACCCCGGTTCTTCGCGTGGTGCGCGGCTCGGCTTGGGACGAATTCGTCCCGGAAGCGCAGAAATCATTTCGGGAGACGCCGTTCCAAGTCAGCGCGCAGGCTGACCGGATGGGAGCGCGGCTGGAAGGGGCGAAGCTGGAGCGCACGAACGCGTGGGAAATGCCCTCTGAAGCGGTCACGCCCGGAACGATCCAGGTCGCGCATGACGGGAGCCCGGTGATTCTGCTCGGGGATTGCCAAACGATCGGCGGTTACCCAAAGCTCGCCCACGTCATCACCGTCGATTTGCCGCAGGCTGCGCAACTCCGGCCTAACGACAAGGTTCGCTTCCGCGAAGTCGGCCTGGCTGAAGCGACCGCGCTTTTCCTCGCGCGCGAAAACGACCTGCGCCTCTTTCGGGTCGGCCTGCAATTGCGTTCCGGATGAAACTCGTGGTCGACCTAAATGCCGATCTCGGGGAAGGCGCGGCGAGCGAGCGGGAGTTGCTTGGCCTGGTCAGTTCCGGAAGTATTGCCTGCGGTTTTCACGCCGGGGATCCGAACAGCATGACGGCCTCGATCCTCGCGGCGCGCGAGGCCGGGGTAGCGGTCGGGGCGCATCCGAGCCTGGCGGACCGGGCGAACTTTGGCCGAACGGAACTTGCGGTTACGCCTAACGACGTCTTTGCCCTTGTCGCCTACCAGGTAGGCGCCTTTCAGGCTCTCGCGCATTCGTTGGGCGTGCAGCCGAACCACGTCAAGCCGCACGGCGCGCTCTATAACATGGCGGCGCGCGATCCCGCGTTGGCCGAGGCGGTCGCCCACGCGATCCTGTCGGTGGATCGCTCGCTCCTCCTTTTCGCCCCCGGCGGCAGCGCGCTCGTCCAAGCGGGCGCGGCACTTGAGTTGCGCGTTGTCCGGGAGGTTTTCGCCGATCGAAATTATCAGCCGGACGGCGCGCTCGTTCCGCGCTCCCAACCGGACGCGATCCTGCGCGATCCCGCGAGGGCGTCGGCGCGAGTGCTGCGAATACTGCGGGAGAAGGTCGTGCGCGCGATCGACGGCAGCGATATCCCGGTGGTGGCGGATACGATCTGCCTGCATGGCGATAACGCGGAAGCGGTGGAATTTGCGCGGAAACTCCGCCAGGAATTGGCCGAGAACGGAATTAAGTTGGCTGCGCCTGATCGCAAATGAAGAAGAACGAGCCTAACGACAAACTGGTCCGCGGCCTCGGCCCGCTCGACGCGACGATGATCGTGATCGGCTCGATGATCGGTTCGGGCATTTTTATCACTTCGGCCGAATCGACCCGCTTGCTTGGCGCGCCTGGCTTGCTTCTTCTGGCCTGGACGATGGCCGGGGTGCTGACCATCACCGGCGCGCTCTGTTGCGCGGAGTTGGCCGCGATGATGCCGCGCGCGGGCGGCCAGTATGTTTTTCTCCGCCAAGCCTACGGACCGTCGATCGGATTTCTTTTTGGCTGGACGCTTTTTCTCGTTATCCAGACGGGCACGATCGCCGCGGTCGCGATCGCGTTCGCGAAATTCGCCGGGGTCTTTTGGCCGGCCATCGCGACGGAACATTATCTCCTCCGCCCGGTCCCGCTCTTCGGCGCCTACGCGATCAGTCTTTCGACGGAACAACTAACCGCAATTTTGCTGATTCTCTTTCTCACCTGGATCAACACGCGCGGTCTGGAGCTGGGCAAGTTGATCCAGAACACTTTTACCTTTGCCAAGACGGCCGCGCTGCTGGGATTGATCGTCGTCGGCCTTTCGTTAGGCTGGAAAGCGACCAGCGCGGCGCGCGCGGCGGATTGGTGGAACCCGTGGCTGAATGGCTGGACGCCGCAACTTGCCCAGCCCGGTTTCACGATGGCGGGCACGCTCGCGCTCGTCGTGATTTTCGGCAAAGCGATGGTCGGCCCGCTCTTTGCCCAGACGGCCTGGACCAACGTGACCTTCACCGGAAGCGAAGTGCGCGATCCCGGCCGCACCCTCCCGCGCGCGCTTCTGATCGGATGCGGGCTGGTCGTGAGCCTTTACGTCCTGGCTAACCTCGCTTACGTCGCGACCCTGTCGTTAGGTGAAATCGCGCACGCACCGCAGAATCGCGTCGCGGTCGCGGCGCTCGGCGCGGCGCTCGGTCCGGCGGGGGCGAGCGCGATGGCGGGGGCGATCCTTGTTTCCACTTTCGGTTGCAACAACGGGCTTATCCTGGCCGGGGCGCGGGTCTATTACGCGATGGCGCGCGATCAGTTGTTTTTCCGTGGGATCGCGCGGACCAACTCCAGACATGTTCCGGCTGCGGCCCTCGTGGCGCAGGGCGTTTGGGCGGCACTACTCACCCTGCCGCGCACGGTGACAACGGACGCCACGGGGGCGGTGCGCCATGGCAATGTCTACACGCAGTTGCTCGAATACATAGTCGCCGCCGACCTCGTTTTCTACGTCTTGCTGGTGGCGGCGGTGATGGTTCTCCGCCGAACAATTCCGGATGCGCCCCGACCGTATCGCGCCTGGGGTTATCCCATCGTGCCGCTCATCGCCATCGCGCTGGCCCTCTTCCTGATCGTCGATCTCGCGATCCTCGCGCCGGCGACCTGCGGGATCGGCTTTGCCATTGTGTTGAGCGGTTTCCCCGCTTATTTCCTCTGGCGGCAGCGGCCTAACGAGTCGCCATAGATTAAGGGTCGGCGTTATTTGACCGCGTAGACTTCGATTAAACCGACCCCGGTTGCTCCCCCCACGCCACGCATAATGACGGTGAAGTTCCCAGGCGCGCCCTCGAAGTAGAGGCCAGATTCGAAACCGTTGGTCGGTCCGAGACCATAACCGTAGATGACCCCGGCGTCGCGATTGGTGCTGAAGTCGTCGTTCGATTGCAGCAGTTGGCCGTTACTGTTGTAGAGCTCGAGCAATGGATTGGCCAAGGGCCCTTGCACGCCGACTGCGCCTAACGACGGCCCGAGTGCGCGGATGACGTTTTTCTGGGTCTGCGGCCCGCTGATGATGAAACCGCCGATCATCACGTCGTCGGCCGCTCCGATGTGAGCGCGGGTGGAGATGTTGCCCAGCTTCCCACTCGCCGCCTCGAGGTCGTAGACTTCGACCAGCGCGACACCACTGCCGCCGGCCGCGCCGGTCACGATGGCGGTGTAGCTGCCGGGCGCGAGATCGGCCACGATCGCCGATTCGAGATTGTTCGTCGGCGCGAGTTTGGTGTCGCTAATTTCCTGCTCCTGGGTGGCGCGCCAGTCGTCATTCGTCGAGATGACCGCGCCGGTGCTGTCGTGTAACTCAAGGACCGGATTGGCCAGCGCATTAGCGACGCCGAACGCGCCTAACGACGGCCCGATAGCGCGCACGATCACTCGCTTGGTCGCGTCTTGAATGATGAAACCGCCGATCATGACGTTAGGTCCGGTCCCGACGCTGCCGCGGGTGGAAATCTGCAAAATCTGCCCGTTGCCTGTGGGAGCGGGAGGATTGGGCGGGGCGCCGTAAAGCGCGGCCGCGCCCGCGATATCATCCGCCTGGATCGAGTCGATGGCACTGACGTAAGCGTTCATCAGGGCAGTGACGGTCTGCCCTCCTTCGTCGGGGTGATCGAGTCCGAGAACATGCCCGAGCTCGTGCAAGGCGATGCGGTGCAGATCAAAATAGGAGATGCCGTTGAAGACGGCATAAGAGCCACGATAGGAATTGAAGCGGTTGGCGGTATTAAAAAGAACGTCGCTCTCGATCGACTCGCTGCCGGCGTAGTTTACCAAAGTGATGGCGAGGACGGAGGAACCGAAGGGTTCGCCATAAACGGTCGAGCTGAACTGAATGGAATTAATGCCATCGCCGGCGGCAGCTGCGGTGCCAGCGGGAACCACAGTCGAGGTAAATTGCATCCCGGCCATCTGTTCGTTCCAAAGGGCGAGCGCGTTTACGACCACGGAATTCCAATCCTTGCTTCCATCGGCCAGCGCGATGCTGGCCGGGCCCACCTGCACCCGCATCGGGACAGTGCCGAATGGCCAGGAGGATCTCTCGAATACATAAGCGGAGGCCGACCCGAGCATGCTGAAGGTCAGCGCGACCACGGCGAGGAAGCAAGCGAGCGATATTCTGGAGGCGATGTTTTTCATGAGAGAATGCTAATTGACGCCGTAAACTTCGATCAAGCCAACTCCGGTCGAGCCGTTGACCCCGCGCACGATCGCGGTGTAGCGGCCGGGAGCGCCTTCAAAATAGATGGCGGACTCGAGACCATTGCCCGGGATGAGATGGTAGCCGGCGATGATGCCGGCGTTGACGCTGGTGGTGTAGTTGTCGTTCGAACTAAGCAGTGCGCCGTTGCTGTTGTAAATTTCGAGCGTCGGATTGGCGAGCGCATCCTTCACCCCGGCTGCGCCTAACGATGGCCCGAGCGCACGCACCACCAGTTTTTCCGACTGCGGGCCGGTCACGATAAAGCCGCCGATCAGGACATCGTCGCCCACGTCGACCCGCGCTCTGGTCGAGATGTTACCCAGTTTCCCGCCCGTCGAGGCGAGATCGTAGACCTCGACCAGCGCCACGCCCACGCCGTCGGCGGCGCCGCGAATGATCGCGGTGTAGCTCCCGGGATTGAGCTCCGCGACGATCGCCGCTTCGCGGTCATTGCTCGGTGCCAGCCCGGTATCGAGAATCTCCTGCGCCTGTGTGTCGCGCCAATCATCATTCGAAAGGACGAGCGCGCCCGCGCTATTGCGCAACTCGAGGACGGGATCGACCAGCGCGCCTGAGACACCAAACGCGCCTAACGACGGGCCAATCGCGCGCACGATCAGCTTCTTCACGCCCGGACCGGGGATGATGAAACCGCCTATCATGACCGCATCGTCCAACCCGACCCGGCCACGGGTGGAAATCTGCGCGAGGCGGCCATTCCCAGTCGGAGCCGGCGCGTTGGGCGGCGCGCCGTAAAGCGCAAACGCCCCGTTGACATCATCGGTCTGCAATTGATCAAGCGTGCTAACGTGCGCGTTCATGATCGCGTCCACGGTCTGGCTATGTTCGTCAGGATGATCGAGCCCGATGACGTGGCCCAGCTCGTGGACCGCAATGCGATGGAGATCGAAATTTCCCACCACCCCGGCGGAATAGGCAGAGCCGCGATAGGAGTTGAATTTATTGGCCGTGTTAAAGAGAACGTCGGTCTCATTCGTCTGGCCGCCGGAAGCGTTGGTCAGGGTGACGGCGAGGACGCCCGTGCCGAAATTATCTCCGTAAACCTTGTCGCTGAACTGCACCGAATTGATGCCGTCGTTGGAGGCCGCCGCCGTCCCAGGGGGCGCTTCCGTCCAGATCAACTGTGAGCGCCCCATCTGCTCATTCCAAAGCGCGAGCCCGTTTTCGTAGGAGGCATTCCAGGAGGTGCTCCCGTCAGCCAGCACGACCGTACTCGGGCCGAGCTGAACCCGGATCGGGATGGTCGGAGACTGCCAGCTCCAACCGAGCAGCGAGTAGGCCGAGGCTGAGGTCAAGAACGCGAGGCTCAGACCACAAACGCCGAACGTGAAGAGGGCCTTATTGAATCTTCGCACTCGCCGGCCCTTGCTGGTGCATGCGGTTCTGAACGGCCGTCTTGAAATCGTTCAGGGAAAGCGCGGCTTTACTCCGCGCGAGAGTCTTTTCATCACCGCCGAGCTGGTTCACATCGGTCAGCGTCTGCCCTTCCCCGGTCAGAAGCGTGACGCGACCGGACTGGTCATTCTGCACTCGGAAACGTCCATGCTGGATGCCCACCAGCGGGATGAACTGGTGGCCGTTATTTTCCACGAAAAGCACATCATGATCGCCCACCTTGAACTTCGGCGAATCGGTCACCTCCATCGTCTGGCCATCGATTGTCCCGCCGAGCATACGAATCGAGTAGCTCGTGCCGGGGCTGCCCTTATAGGCGTCGGCCACCTTGAACGTGACGTAAGTGACAATCCGATGCTCCGAGCCTTCGCCAATCCATTGCGATTGCACACCGGTCACTTCGCCTTCGAAGATGACTTCCGCGCGACTAACGAGATCGTCAAAGGTTGGCGGGATGACGGTCGTGGCGTTGGCGATGAAACCAAGCGAGAAGAGGATCGGGAAAACGAGGATACCGAGCGGCTTTTTCATTTTAGAGCAAGGGGATGGGCTACTTTTGACGAGTTTAGGGCAAGAATGTTCATTTTCAATCTTCCGTTTAGGGATCCAAATCGTAGATCTCAACCAGCCCGATGCCTTCGCCACCATCCGCCCCGCGGACCAGGGCGGTGTAGCCCCCCGGCGGGAGCGTAGCGATGAGCGCAGCTTCGCGCGAATCGTTAGGCATGAATCCGGCGGCCGTGATTTCGGCGGCTTGCGGGCTATTCTGCCAATCGTCGTTCAGGGCAACGAGCTGGCCGTCGCTGTCGTGCAACTCAATCAATGGATTAGCCAGGGCGCCGTCAATGCCGCTCAAGCCTAACGATGGACCGAGCGCCCGGATGATAATCGATTTCGAGGTTTTCCCTCCGACAATGAACCCGCCAATCAAAACTTCGTCACCCGTGCCAACGCGGCCGCGTGTCGAGATGTTCCCGGCGTGGGCCGAGCCCGCGTCGAGGGTATAGCTTTCGACCAAACCGACTCCGCTGCTGTTATTCACGCCGGAGACGACGACGGTGTAATTCCCGGGAGCGAGACGGGCGATGATCGCCGCCTCTTTCGGGTCAGAGGGCGCGAGCGTGCTCGCGACAATCTCACCGGCATCGAGGCTTTCCTGCCAGTCGTCGTTGCTCCCCAATAATGCGCCGGCGCCATCACGCAACTCGATCTGAGGATTCTGCAGCGCCCCGGCCACGCCCGCCGCGCCGAGCGAAGGGCCAATCGCGCGCAGAATAACTTTCTTCTGCACGTCACCCTGGATGATGAACCCGCCGATCAAAACCTCAGGGCCAATCCCCACTCGCATCCGGGTCGAGATGTTTACAAGACGGCTCGGCGGCTCCGGCGTAGGCCCGGGCGTGGCGCTAGGACCCGGGGTGGGCGTGGGAGACGCGGTGCCGTAGAGGAAATGGATGCCCGCGAGGTCGTCGCTCGAGAGCAGGCTGCGATTGCTGGCAATCGAATTCATGACCGCTTCGACGTTCTGCTTCGGCGTGGCAGCATCCGGATGACCGAGGCCGAGAGCGTGCCCGAGCTCGTGCAAATAAACGCGCTGAATATCGCAGATACATTTACCCTGGGAGTTGAACTGGAGAATGCCTCGATAGGAATCGAACGTTTGCGCCTTATTGAAGAGCACATCGGCTTCGGTGATCGCTCCGCCCTGGGTCCGGTAATAGGTGACCGCGAGTACGCCGCTTCCAAACGAATCGCCGAAAACTGTGGAGGCAAAGGAGGTGGAGTTTATCCCGTCGCCTGATGAGATCGGCTTGGTCGATTCGAGAACAGTGACGAACTGCACATTCGCCATCGCCGTATTCCAAGTGTCGATGGCCGGGACGATCGCTCCGTTCCAGGAAGAGCTGCCATCCTGCAGACTCTGGTCAAGCGGCCCCATTTCCATCTGCATCGTGATTACGGAGCCCGAGGGCCAGAAAACTTTCTCAAGGGCGTAACCGAAGCTGCCGGGAGCCACCAAAGCGGCGGCTGATCCGAAGATCACCACCGGCAGAGCGAGGCGTAAAGAGCGAAAAATCATACAAATCGTGACTATCGATAGAAACCAGAATTTCCAGAAAAGCAGGATCTGTGCACGAGACCCGGCTTTGTGGGGTGTGCTTGCGCAGTCCGGTCATCCGGCGAGACCACTTAAAGGCGTCCTTGTCTCCGACGTGATAATCTCTCGAAATGCCCGAACGCGCCGGTATGGACGGTGTCGAGCCCGTCGACGACGAGATCAAGGCAGGCCGACTTTTTTGCGGAAGGCCATAAAACGCGGGTCCGCTCGCAGCTCACGGGTAAAGGGATTGTCGTTGATCGCCATGACACCGGGGTCCTCTTTCTCGTACGCGCGATCGAGCCACTCGAATGTTTTGTCGGCGTCGCCGCGGAACGCATAGACCGTCGCTATTTGAAATGACATATCGTCGCTGTGGCCGGCGATCAGCGCGTCGAGGGCCGCATCTGCGGCCGCCCGGTCCCCTCGAGCCTGCTGAGCCAGGGCGATGGCGTAGGCGCGCCAATCCGGATCCGTTTCCTGCGCCGCGGCTTTCAGGGCCGCTTCGCCATCTCCCCGTTTCGCTTCGACCAGCGCGAGCATTTCCCAGGTCCCTGCGCCACCGGGTTGCAGGACGATCGCCTGGCGCGCCGAGCGCACGGCATCGTCGTAGCGGCCAAGGGAGGTGAGCAATCTGGCGAGATCGAAATGAGCGTTGGTGGCCAAGGGGTCAAGCCGGACCGCCTGCTGCAAAAGCGCGACCGCTTCCTCGATCTGGCCAAAATTTGCGAGCAACGAAGCAAGGCCAATCTTCGGCTCCGGGGACGCGGGCGCGAGCTCCGCAGCTCGTCGATATTCGGCCTCGGCCCCTTTTGCATTCCGATCCACGCTGACGAGGATTTGACCGAGCGCGGCATGCGCTTCCGCAGATTTAGGATCTTCGGCAACGGCGCGCTCCGCGGCAGCCCGCGCCAGATGATTGGCCTCAGCCACCCCCTCGCCGGTCATATCGCCCAGAGCCCACCAACTTTTCGACAAAGCAGAATAGGCCAGGGCGTAATGCGGATCGCTCCGGGTCGCCGTCTCGTAGAAGCCGATCGCTTTGCGCAAATCGGCCGCTGTGTAGCGCTGCTCGTAGTAGCGACCTTGCAGGTAGGCCGTGTAGGCATCGACGTTTTGATTTGACGGCGCGTCCGGGTTTTCATCGTTATCGCCCAGCAACGCGACCTTCAGAACGCCGGCCACGGAATGCGCGATCTCCGCCTGCACGGCGAAGATATCCGACAGGCTACGGTCGTAGATCTGCGACCAGACGTTCGTGCCATCCAAGGCTTTCACTAGGCTTACAGCAATGCGCATATGCCCGCCGGACCCGCGCACACTGCCTTCGAGCAGGTAGCCGACACCGAGCGCGGCACCGATCACTTTGCTCTCCTCGTTCTTGTTTTTAAAATGAAACGACGAAGTCCTGCCGATGACCTTGAGTTCTTTGATCTGGGCCAACGCGCTAATCAATTCCTCGGAAAGCCCGTCAGAAAAATATTCGTTCTTCGGATCGCCGGTGTCGTTGGCCAGTGGAAGCACGGCGATCGCTTTGCCCAGAGCAGACTCATCGCGACCTTTGTGGGTAACAAATTGATTCGCAAGCAAAGCGACCACAGCCAGAGCCAGGACGCCGATGATCAAGCGATCCAGTTTTCGCCCGGTGCTTCGGGCGATCGATTGCGCGCGATCGATTTCATTTTCGCGCTTCAGCCCCTCTGGCGTCAGCTCGTAAAGCCAGGCAAAAATTAGCGCAAAAGGAAAACCGAGGAGGATCGCGACGACGATGACGCGGAGCGTCCAAGCAGAGACATCGAAGATCGGCAGGACCTGGGTTGCGATCTGGACGAGCAGCCATCCAGCGGCCGCGTAGAAGGCAGCCACGCGTAGCACGTTGCGGCGCTTCAACTCGGAAAGAAATCGCTCCATAGTCTGCCGTTTTGGGCTCAGGCGTCACCCCGCGGGGCGCCGCCTATCCAGCATCGCAAATCTCCTCGTTCAATCAAACGCCAAACCACCCCTGCCGGATCGGCGTAAACTCGTGGTGGCGACGGGAATGTGGCCGCTGCGCCCGACTAGGCCGCACTTCCCGGCTCATTTCGGCGTGGCGCCCTTTTCCAATAGCAAGATGTTTTGGTATCTGCTGAACCGCGCCGGATTGTTACGGGTAATTGAAAGTGATCTAAGAAACGATGAATCGCTCAAAGTATCTATGAGCGAAAGTTCCACCCGATATCCGGCCTGAACTTTCTTAACCTTGTGGACCGTCCAACGGTTGAAGCTACTCTACTCAAGAAGGGCGAAGAACAGGCCGGTATTCGCCGGCTCTTGAAGGCGATCAGAACTTATCGGCCAAAGGTTATTTGCTTCATCGGCAAAATTGCTTTCAACACGTTTAGCGGGAGGCGAAGTTGTGACTGGGGATGGCAAGACGATATTGGTGGCGCGCGCGTTTATCTTATGCGCTTCCCGATCAAAAATCCGGCGGAAGTGCGAATTCGGGATCTACTGGAAGTAGAGCGCGTCAGCGAACCGATCCGAACAATATCAACGCCGACATCTATCTCCCGCCTGAGCCTGCTGACAAGACAGGCTTCTTCCTCGATTCCAGAAAGGCAGTGATCTTGGCTAGCTCATCCGGCTTCAGCGACTTGCCAAACGCAGGCATGTTGACTCCGCCGTTTACGATCCGAATCACTATGTCACTATGGCTGAGCCGGTCTCCGGCGTAAGTGAGGTCCGGACCGCGCCGGCCGCCGTGACCTTGGATGAGGTGGCAGTTGAGACAGGATTTTGCTTCAAACAAGCGCGCGCCTTCAAACACTGGGCCGCTCGTGGCGCCGATGATTGCCGGAGTCAACGGCTGCGGATCGAAGTTTGGTGACCAGGGAGATCGAGCGCCAGCAATCCAAAGCGAACCAATCATGATCACACTTAGAAGAACGACGGCGATCGACCACGGACGCCGGGAAGGTGCGCGTTCACCGCGATTGTTGAGGATGGGAACGACGAGCAAGAGCAGGCCGATCACGACCGGAGCCAGGATCATGACGTAGCCTTCCAATTGCGGCGGGATGAGTGCGAGGACCGCGAAATACCAGAGCAAATACCAGTCAGGGCGCGGATCGGCTTGCAGGACGCTGGGATCGGGCGGTTTGTCGAGCGCGGGCGGGCCCACATAGATCGCGAGCAGGACGAGCGCGATGAGCAAGGCCGTGCCAAAAACGAAATCTCTCCAGGCGCCTTCCGGCCAAAATGGATGACCCGTTTTTTCGAGTAGCTCGTGGTATTCCTTTTCGTAGGTCTCGGGATGGACGGGCCTGCCGGCGGTGGGCGGTTCGGCGATGCCGTGGCGCAAGACCAATCGGAGATGGAGCGCGATGAAAGCGATGAGCAGAGCCGGCACAAGAAAAACATGGATGGCGAAAAAACGGCTCAAGGTCGCGCCGCCGATCGTTGAACCGCCGAGAATGAATTGGGCGAGCCAGTTCCCGATAAAAGGAACGCGCCCGGCCTGTTCGGCTGCGACCACCACCGACCAGGTGGCGTTTTGGTCCCAGCGCAAAAGCTGCCCGGTAAATCCCATGACCAAGGTGAATGCGAGGAGTAACACGCCCGTCGTCCAATTCATCTCGCGCGGGAATTTATAGGAGCCGAAGAGAAAGGTCTGCGCCATGTGCGCGCCGACCATCAGCACCATGGCCGAGGCGCCAAAGTAGTGCAGGGCGCGGAGAAAGTTTCCGAAGGGCGCGTCGTTAGTGATGAACTTCAGCGTCTCATAAGCTTGCGAGGCCGAGGGGACGTAGGAAAAGGCGAGCGCGACTCCGGTCACAACCTGGACAATGAAAGCGATCATGGTCGCGCTGCCGAAGACGTACCACCAGCGCGCGTCGTGCGGCACGAGGTGTTTGGCGGACGGGACGATGAGGTCCGCGATGCCGAGCCGGTTATCGAGCCACTTCCAGGCGGCGACGAAGACACGCTTCATAGCGTGCGGATGATCGGGATGGGAGAGGTTTTGATTTCCACCTCGCCATTGGCGATTCGGACCTCATGGCGATGCAACGGCTTTGGCGGCGGACCCGCGGCGACAGTGCCATCATCATAATAGACGCCGCCATGACACGGGCACATGAATAACTTCGCGTCGCCCAGCCAGCGCACGGGGCAACCCATATGCGTGCAGTTAACCGCGAAAGCGATGAAGTGCTGCTCGTCCACGCGACGTAACCACGCCGCCGTCTTGGCGGTGATGCCCGCCCAGGGCAACGACGAAGGGTCGACGATGGTGACGTTTACCGTCGTCCCGATCGCGAAATTACTAACCTTGCCGACCGGGACCCACTCCGAAGGCGCTTTGCGAAAGAGCGGGGCCAGGACAAATCCAACCACTGGGATTCCAAGAAGGGCCGCGCACACGCCCCCCAGGCCGAGACAAATCTTTTCGAGAAAGCGCCGGCGGTTTATCTCCTCCGGCGTGGCTTGAAGGACAGGGCTGTGTTCGTTAGTCATGTTTCCGTCCACGACGAATTTCGCTGATCCAACCCGCGAGCGACGCGATGAAGAGTCCGGCACCGACCGCGACGATGACCCAGGAGGTGACAAAGCCCCAAAAGAAAAACGCCGTTCCCATGGCCAGACCGGCCGGGAAATAATTTGGGCGCGGGAGGTTCTCGTGCGGGAGCACTTCCCAATCGGGGTGCGCGGGATCGGGCTCGTTGCTCA
>JBDTVP010000055.1:0-15881 GCA_040007175.1 Spartobacteria bacterium | reverse complement strand
GATCTCGATCGCGTCCTGGCCGCGGCCCAGACCGCCTCCGCCCACGATTTCATCATGCGCCTCCCGTTAGGCTACGAAACCAAGATTGGCGAATCCGGTCTCTCCCTTTCCGGTGGACAAAAACAGCGCATCGCGATCGCCCGCGCCATTTATAACAACCCGCCGGTCCTCATTTTCGACGAAGCGACCAGCGCGCTCGACACCGAATCGGAGCGCGCTATCCAGGATAACCTCGGCCGGCTCACCGCGGGCCGCACCACCATCGTGATCGCGCATCGGTTAAGCACGATTCGTGAGGCCGACGCGATCGTTGTCCTGGAAAAAGGGATGGTCGCCGAAGTCGGTAACCACGACCAGCTGATGGCGCAACGCGGGCTCTATTTTTATCTCTCCAGCCAGCAACTGGGAATCTGATTTCCGCCTAACCATGCCTACCGAACTGATGCAACAACGCGGCACGACCGAGAGCGACTCGGCCATGCTGCCGCAGGATCCGCCGCCTTGGTTCGTCCGCGCGACCGCCTGGCTCCTTATCTCGATGTTTGGCGTCGCGCTCCTCGCCGCCATCGTGGTCAAACTCCCGGAAACGGTTTCCTGTCCGTTTGTGCTCGTCTCCGCCGGTGGCGCCGATCCGATTCAGTCGCCCCGGCTCTCGACCATTTCAAAGGTCTGCGTCCAGGTCGGACAAACGGTCCAGGCGCGCGACCCGCTCTACATTTTGCGCTCGGATGAGATCCGGGGCTGGGGCACCGATCTGCACACCTTGAGCGCCGATTTGCGCACGCATGAGGACGGTCTCGGGAAAGCCGACACCGCCTACGCCTCGCAGGTCGAGATTAAGACTGCGGAAATCGCGCAGGCGGAAAGCGAAGTGAAGTTTCGCCAGAAACACGCCTCGAGCAGCCGCGAGCTCCTGGAGCGCCTGGAGAAATTGACCAAGACCGGCGGGATTTCGCTTGTCGAGGTGATCCAGCATCGGCTCGACACCGCGGAATCAGAGAAGGATCTGAGCGTGGCCGAGCGCACCCAGCAGCAAGTGCAGCTCGAGCGTCAGCAGATGGAAGCGGAACACGCACGGACCCGCGCCGAGAACGTCGCCGAGATCGAGAAACTCAAGTTTCGCCTCGCCGCGCTCCAGGGCGACCTCGAAAATTCGCAGGAGAATTTGCTCACGATTCGCGCGCCTTATGCGGGCGTGGTCATCGCCCAGGCGCAACAAAACGCCGGCAGCGTGGTCCAGAACGGCCAGGAACTTTGCCAGCTCGCCGCGATCGACGCGAAACCGCGGGCGCGTTTTCAGATTGGCGAAGCGGGTCTGCCCAAGCTCGCCAACGGACAACGCGTGCGTCTTTTCTTCGACGCCTTTCCATATCAACGCTACGGCGTGGTCAACGCCCGGCTCGACTGGATCAGCCCGTCGGCCGTCGCTGCACCCGACGGTCCGCACTTCGTCGCGCTCGGCTCGCTTGACGAGACGGAACGGACCAAGCCAAAGGCACTCGGGCTGCGCGTCGGGATGGGCGGCGAGGCAAGGATCGTCGTCGGGCAGCGCACGATGATTGAATACGCCTTTGAACCGCTCCGCCAACTGCGCGAAAACATGAGCAACTAACGATCATGCAACGCGCCCTTTCCCGTCTCAAAGTCGAAGAGCTGACCACCGCTAACGAAGCAATGGCCCGTTGCCTGCGCCTCGCCACGCTCGCGGCCAGCTCCGATGTCCCAGTCGTCCTGCTCGGCGAAACCGGCACCGGCAAGACGCTGCTCGCGCACGCCATCCACAATTCCTCGGAGCGCGCCCAACGTTCCTTCGTCGCCTTCAACGCTTCCGCGATGAGCGACACGCTGATCGAGAGCCAGCTTTTCGGACACGAACGCGGCGCTTTCACCGGCGCGCAGCACACCGTGAAAGGAAAGTTCGAGCTGGCCAACGACGGCACGCTTTTCCTCGACGAGATCGCGGATATGAGCCCGCTCGCGCAGGTGAAAATCCTTCGCGTGCTCGAGTACGGCGAATTCGAGCGGCTCGGCTCCGAGCAGATGCTGCACTGCAACGTGCGGATCGTTTGTGCGACCAATTGCTCGCTCCTCGAGCGCGTCCGCCAGGGGAAATTCCGCGAGGATCTCTATCACCGTCTGAACGGCCTCACCCTCCTCATCCCGCCCTTGCGCGAACGGATGGAAGAACTCCCCGCCCTCATCGCGGCCGAACTGAAATCCTCCGCGGCTAACGAGGGTAAGAATATCAACGCGATCCATCCGGCTGCGATGGATAAACTGATCGCCTACCCGTGGCCGGGCAACCTGCGCGAGCTCAATCACACCGTGCGCACGATGACTCTCTTCTGCGACGGCCGCGTCATCCTGCCGGAGCACGTCGTCTTTCCGCCCGACCTGAGATCGCACTCGCCCGCGCCGGAAGAACCGGCCGACCGAGAGGCTTCGCCTAACGGCGAGGCGGTCCTGCGCGATCTCACGTTGGCTGGTGCCGTCGCCCGGCACGTTACTCTGGTTTACGACCAGGCCGGACGCAATCAGCGGCGCACCGCGCGGTTACTTGGCATCTCGCGCGCCACCCTCGCGCGGCATCTCCGGGGGAAGCGTCAGAAATGAGCCGGGCTGGGGGCAGGACGACACCACTTAGCCTCGCATCGGGGCCGCGCACCGAAGCACCAGTCCGGCCTTTGCGTGACTCGTTAGGGAAATTTTTTAAACCAATGAGATTCCGTTTTTACGAGGGAAAACCGACGCAGAATTTGCTTCTGGGCAGCCCGGATTCCCGGTCTCAAAATGGGGTTGGCATGAATGATGATAATAGGATGTCGAAGTGAGCACACCGAAGGATAAAAAAAATACGCCGGCTGGTGGATCACCCAGGCAGACGCGATCGAAAGAAAAATTGATCAAGCTCGATGACCTCATCCCGAAAGGGAATGTCTCGGGCGGCCGTCAACTGCTCTTCGGCGCGACTGACATTAACCAAACAACAACAACAAAAAACAAAACAAGGAGATAGATAGTATGGCTACTGATAAGAAGAAAAAAGAAGTGCAAGTTCGCGATCTGAAACCCTCAAAAGACGCCAAGGGCGGCGCTGCCCGGAACGCTGGCTCGACGAATCGCTCGGCGACTAATCGCTCAGCCACCAACCGTTCGGCGACCAACCGTTCGTCCACTGCCGGTCGCACCTCCCTCTAAGCGGCACCAGGCGACCTGAATCGACCGGTCTGAACCGGCCACAACCGAAAAAAGAAAGACAACTAATATGGCAACAACCAAGAAAAAAAACGTCAAGGTCAGTGACATGAAACCGTCGAAAGACGCGAAGGGTGGATCCCGTCAGAAGCAGTTGAATGGCCGCAGCAATGCGGGTAGCTCTACTGCCGGCGCCACCAATCGCCGCGCGGTCGCAGGTCGCACGGTGCGCTAGGCAACCCCGGCCAAAACGTCCCGCGGTCCGATCCCGCTGGGGCGTTTTCACTTTTCGTTAGGTTAGAATACTTCACCCGGCTGCGGCCGGGTGATTTGTTTTTGGGGATCATAGCCCTTCCGGATGGCGCGGCTGGAATCCGCGCGCCGGGCGCAGGGTCGTCTGCCAGCGCGGTGCTTCCCGGTCGCTCCGCTTGTTCCAGGCCGTCGTGTCGAGCCGCAGACCGGCGATCATGGCGAAGGCATGGCCGTTGCGAGCATAAATCGTGATCCATTTCCCGCGCCCGCGATGCCCGAATCGAGTCAGCTCGTTCGAACTCATCGGCATCCGAAGAACGCCGGCAGCACGGAGCGCGTAGGAAACGGTCCCGGAACAATCATAGCCGTAATCAAAAAACGACGCGTGCCCTCCACCCCATCGGTAGGGCTTCGCCCGCAGCCTGTTTCCAGCCCAGATTGCGCGCTTCACCGGGAGCGGCGCCGCGCTTGGCGCATAGGCAACACCGCGCAAGAGGCGCGCCACCTTGCCCGAGACGGTCGGGCCTTGTGCGGGGAATGGGTTGGCCAATCCGGACGGATTGGTCCCTAAGAAAAGAAAGCTAAAAAAAATTGCGAGACGTGATCCGTAAATCAATATCGTGGTGGTTGCTGCCCGGCCGAAGACGCCCGGCGCAACGCATCCCGCTCCATCCCTATCGACGACTAGGTTTTTTCACGCAACACTTTCCTGTGGCGGAGATGAAAAAAGAACAAATCGTCGAGGTTCTCGAGACGATCGCGACCCTGCTCGAACTGCAGGAGGAGAACTCATTCAAGATCCGCGCCTACACCAACGCGGCGCGTTCGATCGAAACCTGGGGCGGAAATTTGCGCGAGTTGGCGGCAGAAAATCGTCTCGAAGAAATCCCCGGCGTGGGCAAAGCGATTGCCGGGAAAATTACCGACCTGGTCCTGACCGGATCCTCGAAATTCTACGACGAACTGCGCGCGCAATTTCCTCCGGACATTCTCGAATTGTTCTCCCTGCCCGGGCTCGGCGCGAAGAAGATCAAGGCCTTGCTCGAGAAACTGGGGGTCAGCTCGATCGCCCAACTGGCCGCCGCTTGTGCCGCCGGAAAAGTCGCGGAGCTGCCCGGGTTTGGTAAGACCACCCAGACGAAACTGGCCCAGACGATCGCCGACCGGGCTCGGCACGCCGGCATCTTTTCGTTAGGGCAAGTGGCGGCCGAGGCGGTGCAGTTGCAGGAGGATTTGCAGCAGCATCCCGACGCCTCCCAGGTCAGCATCGCCGGCAGTTATCGGCGTCGGAAAGAAATCGTGCGCGATTTGGATTTCATCGTGGCCACGAAAACGCCCGAGGCGATCACGGACTATTTCGTTAGGCACGTGCTCGTCGAGAATGTCATCGCGCGGGGCTCGACCAAGACGAGCGTGCGCCTGCGTTCCGGCATCCAGGCGGATTTACGGGTCGTGACGAGCGCGGAATATCCTTTCGCCCTCGGTTATTTCACCGGGAGCAAGGAGCACAACATCGTCCTGCGCAATCACGCCCTGCAGCGCGGCTGGACCCTGAACGAATACCGTCTCGCGCCGGCCGAGACTTCGTCGGCGAAGAAGAAAAAACCGGCGCAGAAAATTCCCGAAATCCGGGACGAGGCCGAACTCTACCGCGCGCTCGAGCTCGATTTCGTGCCGCCCGAGCTGCGCGAGAATTCCGGTGAGATCGAGGCGGCCGTGGCAGGCCGACTCCCGCGCCTGCTCGAGCCAGAGAATTTGCGCGGAACTTTTCATTGCCACACGAGCGCGAGCGACGGGCGTAATTCGCTCGAGGAAATGGCGGCCGCGGCTCAGGAACTCGGGCTGCAATATCTTGGGATCGCCGATCACAGCCGCAGCTCGATCCAGGCCGGCGGGCTCGACCGCGCGCGGCTCCTGGCGCAGGTCGCAAGAATCCGGGAGCTCAACAAAACTTTCGACGGCTTCCGGCTTTTTGCCGGAGTCGAGTGCGACATCCTGCGCGACGGCTCGCTCGACTTCGACGACGAAACGTTAGGCGAACTTGATTACGTCGTCGCCTCGGTCCATTCCGCTTTTCAATTGCCCGAGGCAGAAATGACGGAGCGGATTATTCGCGCGATGAGCAACCCGCACGTCACTTTCCTCGCGCATCCGACCGGACGGCTGCTCTTGCGACGCGAGCCTTACGCCATCGATATCCCCGCCATCCTCGATGCGGCCGCGGCGACCGGCACTTGGATTGAAATCAACGCCGCGCCGAAACGGCTCGACCTCGACTGGCGCTGGTGGCCGCTGGCCAAAGAAAAAGGGGTGAAATGCGTGATCAACCCCGACGCGCACGGCGTCGAGAAGTTGCAGGAACTTTGGTTCGGCGTCGGCGTGGCGCGCAAAGGCTGGCTCACGAAAAGCGACGTGATGAACACCCTGCCGTTAGGCAAAATCGAAGACGCGCTGCAAAGCAAGCGGAGTCGTTAGGCACGTCATCTCGCGAACCTCGAGTTATTGGCATGCGCCAGCGTGTGTCTTGAAGTTTATCCGCTGAGCCGCTGACGCAGCACGTCTAGGGCACAACCGTGAGAGTGAGATCGTTCCCGTCGCCACCTCCGTAATCGACGAGAAACTTGTTCAGACCGACGGTAAGAGTTGAACCATCTGGCAGGTTCGCGAACTCCCCTGCGATGGAGGTCGTGGCGGTATTTCTGATCGCAGTAAAAACCGCGCCCAAAGGGAGCGCCAAGTCAGGGTGAATTGAAGCGGAGAAGATGGCACCGTTTTCAATCGTTACTCCAAGAGCAGCGATTTCGCCGGGCTGCATGGCACTCGGGCTTGGACTCCAGAAGTAGACACCATTAACGCCCATCGTGAGGTCGCCCTGAACGTTGAGCCGGCCGATCCCTTTAATTCCGGGTCGTAGACCGGGCCTTCCGCCAGTGCCAAGACCAACAGTTAGCGCGCCGGCGATGTCACCACGACCCGTGAGTATCCCCTTGGAGTCCACTGCGACGGAGCCAGTGCCCGTAGCGAATCCGACCTTGCTATCCAAGATCAGAATGCCCTGTCTGACCTTAGTGCCGCCGACATAAGTGTTCGCTCCGCTAAGTGTCAGGGTGCCAGGGCCGGTCTTGACGAGCGCGCCATCGCCCTTCACCACTCCACTAAACTCAGTGCTCAAGCCGTTGCCACCCACCTTCAAGGTGTTCGAGCCAAGAAGAACGATGCCGTCTCCTTCGATCGAGCCGATCGTTAGGCTGGGACCTTCCCGTCCTGTGAAATCGAGCGTGCCATTGCCAAACAGTTGGGCCCGCGCCGTTCCTCCGCTGCTCGACTTATAGAAGAAAGAAATCCTGCCGCCGAGCCCTCCATCCGTCCCTGGATTCGCGATCAGCGTGCCATTCTCGGCCGTTCCGCCGAAAAAAATCGTCGTTCCCCCGCCGGCATTGGGTGCCGTGCCGCCGTCGTTGATCATGATCGCGTTGGCCGCGCTATTCACATGAAAGGTGGTCTGACTTCCGGTCCCAGCTCTACTGTCCGAGCCGAAAGTTAAGATCGTGGCGTTCCCCGCGTTTGCGCTGGCGCGAAAGTCCGTCTGATTAATTCCCCCGCCCACTCCAGGCAGATTGATGATGGTGCTATTACCCGCTGTCGAGTTGCCATCGAAAATGCAAACGCCCGGAGAGCCAAAGGTAAGACCCGCACCGAAATTCATGATCGTGGAATTTGCAGCGGAGGCATTATCATTGAAATCAACCAGGCCTGCTCCGCCATTTCGTCCCGTAGCGCCTTCGTTCACGATCACCGCTTCACCAGCGTTCGAATCATCGAAAAAGCCCGTCTGCGGACCGGAACCCGTTGCTGTATTGGTGATCTCGAGGTCGGTTCCCGCGGTCGCGCTATTCAGAAAACGGATAGAAGGATAGTCACCTTCTACCTCGCCCACGGTTCGGAAACTTTGCACCGATCCGGAGTTGTTCGCGATACCGTCCCCGCTAAGAGTCATTCTCCCATTTCCCACGGCGTCGAGAGTGAAAACGCTGGCGCCGGGTTCGAAGCGGATTTTATCCACTTCAATTTCCCCGCGGACAGACACAGCGCGCTGGTTGGAAATCGCAAAAGTTGCGGTATCGGCGGGGTCGTTAGGCACCGTGTCTGGCATCCAATTGGCGGGGAAGGTCCAATCGCCGTTCGTAGGATCAAGTTGCCAGGTAGCGCTCCCGGCTTGAGCGGGTCGCGCACCCAGTAGGCACAAGACCGTTGAGAGAATCAGAGGAAGAAGACAGGGGCGGAAGTTGTTCATGGGCGAATTGAATTTGAAGTTCGAGTGGGAGAGAAATTTCCTGTTCATGGGAGGCCGTGCGGTTCGTTCGATGGAACCAGAGCGCGTCGACCAAGTGACGCCGCAATGGGAAACTGGCGGGCAATGAGGGGCATGGCCGAATGATCTTTCGCCTCTTCAGTGCGAGTCAAGCTTTTAACTGCCCCAAGACCCTTCGATGTGATGTCCTGAATCCGGACCAAAGGAGAACTAACTCAAAAGAGTAACGCGCCAGTCACACCGTCACCGGCAAAGCGGACCGCTGGTCGTGTCCGGTTTCACTGAGCCCCTCCGGACGCAGGCGGGGTCCAGGGTAAATCGACCGTTTCGCGCTGCGGCATTAACATCGTTAGGCATTTGCACGCTCCGCCTGCTTTCAGGAACTCCGTCATCGGCAGTGGATGACAATTGAAGCCGCGATCTTTCAGCGCCGTCTGCAGTTTGGGGGTGCCTTCGGGCAGGACCACTTCGCGTTCCAAAACCACCGCGTTGCAGGAGAAATGAGCCGCTTCTTCTTCGACCACATCGATCAGGTTCGGGATGCGATCGCGAATCGCGCGCTGGCCGTATTCATCGAATGCGGCCGGGAACCAAACCGCGCCGCCATCGGTCAGCGGACAGAAGCAGGTGTCGATATGATAGAACCGCGGATCGACCAACTCGACCGAGATGACGAGGCAGTTGAAAATCTCGCCGACACTCCGATGCGCGCTCACGTCGGTGCGGAATTTGTAGCCGCAAAAAAGCGCGTCGCCGGCAAAAAGCGCGTCGCCCTCGCCTTCGAAAAACTGGTCTTCCGGCAGCCAGATGACTTCGAAACCGTGCTCTTCCATCCATTGCCCGAAAAGCGGCCCTTCCGGCGCGCGTTCCTTGTGGCGAAAATTGCTCGGGACGAATTTATTGCCTACGGCGAGGCCGGCGTTGGCGGTGAAGACCATGTCCGGCAGCTTCGGCACCGGCGGGACGAGATGGACTTCGCAGCCGAGGCTGAGGAGCTTCTCGTGCAACCCGCGCCATTGCGACTGGACGAGCGGGGTATCGGCGCCGCGCGCGCGGCTCATCCAAGGATTGATCTCGTACTGGATGCTGTAGTGATCCGGCGGACAGAGCAGAAGTTTGCGCATAAAATTTGCCTAACGATCGGCTTCGATGCAATCGGTCAGCTCGCGCAGGAACGGCTCGATGTCGGTGACCAACCCGACGGCCTGGAACGTGCCGCGATCGGCCAATTTCGTTACCACCCCCGGATTGATGTCGACGCAGAGGGTTTTCACGTTCGCCGGGAGAATGTTTCCGACCGCGATCGAGTGCAACATCGTGCCCATCATCATCGCGATGGTGACGCCGTCGATCTTCGCCCGCATCGCTTTTTGCGCCTCGAGCGCGTCGGTGATGACGTCGGGGAGCGGGCCGTCGTCGCGGATTGAACCGGCCAGAACGAAATCCACGTTGTTCTTGACGCAGGTATACATGATGCCGCTCTTCAGGAGGCCGCTCTCGACCGCCGGCTTGATCCCGCCCGCACCGCGGATCGTGTTGATCGCGCGCATGTGATTCTGCGTTCCGTGTTGCGCGAGCGCGCCGTGCTCCAGGTTCACGCCTAACGACGTCCCGAAAAGCGCGTTCTCGATGTCGTGCGCGGCGAGCGCGTTCCCGGCAAAAAGGAGCTGGATGTAGCCCCACTCGATCAGTTTCTCGAAATGCTCGGCCGCGCCGGTATGGACGATGGCGGGCCCGCCGACGACGAGAATTTTCCCATTCTCTTCCCGGGAACGTTTGAATTCCCGCGCCATCTCGCGGATGACCGCGCTCTTCGGTTTTTCAACCGAAACGTTGCTGCCCATGAACTCGAAAACATCGGCCCGCGCGGTCGAGCGTTGCAGCGGCACGACCCGGATGCCGTGGTGGCCCGTCACCACCTCCATGCCTTTTTTGACCGCGTAGAATTTCGTCGCGGTCGCCGTCTTTGCGGCGCGGTCGACCACGATGGCGCTATCCATCAACGCCGGTTTCACTTCGATCTCATTGTCGTCGACCCGGACGAATGTCTGCTGGTTGGTGGTGACGTAAAAGCCCTGCGGGTAAACGCCGTCCGCGGGCGACGGCGCGAGTTGGGCGCTCTTTTTTTCCTGCACTTCAGCGCCGTGCTGGCGCAGCCGCATGATCAGCTCGTCGAGCGCTTCGGCCGAGGGCGCTGTGACCTCGATCCGGGCGAAACTCTGATCGATGCGGTTCTCGCCGATCTTGATTTCGCCGATTTTGAAAGTGCTCTCGCGGGCGATGATCTCGTCGAGAACCTTGGGTAAAATCAGGGAATCGATGATGTGGCCGCGCAATTCGATCGTCTCAGAAGGCATCGGCGGAACTTAGCCATGGAACGCGAGCGCGCCAGTTGAAGCATGACTAACGAACGCGCGCAGACCGGACGGAGCGATGCATGTCATGGCGAATTTCTACTTGTCGTGCGGAATCACCCGGGTATTAATGGACCCGCTGCCGCCAACCACACCGTGAGAGAAGCCGAAAACTTATCCGAGCAAGACGCCCCGCCTAACGCCGGCTTCCAGGTTTCCGACCAACCGGTGGTGCGGACAGCGGGAGAGCCCTTGGGACTAAATGAAGGGCAATCCGCGGGCCTACCCAGTGCCGTCGACGCGGATTTGCTCTACGTTATCGCACGGGATCCGACCTCGCTTTTTCTCTACTGGGAAGCGAACTGGACCCGGCTCTTCGCGCAGGCGGGCCTTTCCGCGCGGGAAATTAACCTTCGCGTTTTCCGCGCGGATGGCTCGATCGAAAAGACGCAGGAGATCAACCCGTTCCGCGGCCACTGCTATGTCGAGGTCTCCGCGGCCGGCCAGCAATATCATTGCGAGCTCGGGTGTTTCGACGGCGAGATCTGGAGAAATCTTGTGCGCTCGGGCAAGACGTTTACGCCCGAGGGGAAAGTATCGGACGACTTCTCTGCCGAGTTCGCGACGCTCCCGATCCATCTTAGTTTTCAGCGGATGCTCGATCTTTTCCATGCCAGGAACGGCGCGCGTGACACGCTCGCCAACTCGGTGGCGAAACTGCAGGAGAAAGCGCGTGTCTCTCCGGACGCCATCGCGCCGGGATCCAACGGGAATGGAGCTGACGCCGCCGGGCTCGCGGCGCTCCTGCAAGCGGCTTTAAAGAATCCGCGACCCGGCCTGACTCCGGATCAACGCAGGCAATGGCGCGAGCTCGGGGAACGCCTGGGCGGGGCGAGCTGGGGCGGCGCAAGCGAGAACGACTTCGGCGGAAGCAGTCCGGCCTAACGAGTCGGTCCTCCCCTGCGCAGGCGTGGGCGCGTTCTACGAAACCAGCAATTCTCGCCCGGCGAAGAAAACTCGTTGCCAGCGCGCCGCGATTGCCGCTAAAGAGAGGGCGGATCGAAAGAATCAACGCTTCGGCGTCGACTGCAAACTTACCTGACCGTCGCTAGGAAATCCCGCATATGAGCAAGGAAAAGAAACCAATGGAATGGGGCACGCGCGTGGGAGTGATCCTCGCGGTCTCGGGCTCAGCGGTGGGCCTCGGAAATTTTCTGCGTTTTCCCGGCCAGGCCGCGGCGCACGGTGGCGGCGCGTTCATGATCCCCTATATCTGTGCGCTTCTTCTCCTCGCCTTGCCGATCGGCTGGGCCGAGTGGGCGATGGCGCGCCATGGCGGCGCGCGCGGGTTTCATAGCGGGCCGGCGATTCTTGGCTTCGTCGGGCGCGGCCGGATCGCGCGTTACTTCGGCATCATCGCGGTCCTGGTGCCGATGGTGGTCTACATGTACTACGTCTACATCGAGGCGTGGTGCCTTCGTTATGCCTGGGAATATTTTATCGGCGGCATTAATTTGACCGGCCCGATCAACGAGCAGGTGCAAAGCGCCGCCGTCTTTTTCGGCCATGCCACCGGGACCAACACCGATGGCGTTCTCAATATGAGCGCGGCTTTCTGGCTCATCGTGGTGACGATCAACATCATCCTGGTCTATCGCGGCCTGAGCGGCGGGATCGAGAAATTCTGCCAGATCGCACTTCCGGCGATGGCTATTCTGGCGGTGATTGTGCTCATCCGCGTGCTGACGTTAGGCACGCCGCATCCGGATCACCCGGACCAGAATGTCCTGAATGGGCTCGGATTTTTATGGAACCCGGATTTTTCCAAGCTGACTGATTTCGAGACCTGGCTGGCCGCGGCCGGGCAGGTTTTCTTTAGTCTTTCGGTCGGATTCGGCGTGATCCTGAACTACGCCTCCTACCTGAAGAAGAAAGACGACATCGCGCTTTCCGGTTTCACCGCCAGCGCGACGAACGAACTCTTCGAAGTCGGTTTCGGCGGGTTGATCACGATCACGGCGGCTTTTGTTTTTCTCGGCGCCAGCGGCGTGGGCGGCGGTTTTGGTCTGGGCTTTCAGACGTTGCCGGTCGTGTTTGCGCAGATGGGCGGGATCGGACGCTGGGTTGGATTCGCCTGGTTTTTCCTGCTCTTCCTCGCCGCTATCACCAGTTCGATCTCGATGCTTCAGCCGGTGAAGACGTTCTTCGAAGAGGCGCTCGCCATTTCTTCCGGGAAAGCGATCGCGGCCGTCTCGGTCATTTGCGGTCTCGGTTCGTTCTGGGTGATGTGGTTCAGCAAAGACATGGTCGCGCTCAACACGATGGATTTCTGGGTCGGCACTTTCTGCATCTTCCTTCTTGCTACCGTTCAGATCATCTGTTTCGGCTGGGTCTGGGGCATCGATAAAGGCGCGGCCGAGCTCGACCAAGGGGCGCTAATGAAAATCCCGCGGCCTTTCTTCTTCATCATGAAATATGTCGCGCCAGCTTATCTGCTGATCGTGCTCTGCGGCTTTATTTACTTCAACGGGCGGGCGGAAGCCGCCGGTCTGCGCGGTAATCCGGTCGCCTTGTGGACGGTGGGAGTGATCGGTCTGGTCATCGCTCTGCTCGTCGTGATGGTGGCGATCGGCGAGCGCCGCTGGAAAGCGATGGAGTTGGCGCTCGACACTCCGGAAGGAAGAGGAGAGATTAACAAGTCATGACCACCGGCGGCTGGATATTTATGTTGTCTTCGCTCATCCTCGTCTGGGGGACCACGATCTGGGCCTACGCCCGTTTGTTGAGCGCTCCGCCGCCGGAGCAGACGGAAGACGACTAAAGTCGCCGCGTTCGGAGGATGGCGAAAACGAAGCCGTCCTGGTTGATTTCTAGTTTTTCGACCCGCTGGGGTTTTTTTCTCCAATGATCGCAAGCGCTCTCGCCGCCTCGCCCATCATCCCGACCATTTTTGGGGTGCCGGTCGACTTCATTTTGTTCGGACTGACCCTGCTCGGCGTTGCGCTCTTTCATCATCACACGATGCGGGTCGCTCTTACGGGGTTGGTCACGATCACGCTCTACAAGATCATTTTCACCGGGTTCAAGACCGGTCCAGGCGTGTCCGGATTCGTTGTGCACCTCGGCCACGAATGGGTCATTGTGCTCAATCTCTTTTGTCTCCTCACCGGGTTCGCGATTTTGGCCCGGCACTTCGAGAAAAGCCACGTCCCGGTCGTGCTCCCGAAGTTTTTGCCTAACGACTGGAAAGGCGCTTTCGCCCTGCTCGTCCTGGTCTGGATCATGTCGGGCTTTCTCGACAACATCGCCTCGGCCCTAATCGGCGGCGCGATGGCGCACCAGCTTTTCCGGGCCAAGGTCCACATCGGTTACCTCGCGGCGATCGTAGCGGCATCCAACGCCGGCGGCGCCTGGAGCGTGGTCGGCGATACCACCACCACTATGATGTGGATCGATGGGGTTTCGCCGCTCGTCGTTTCCGAGGCGATTATCGCCGCCTCCGTCGCGCTTTTCATTTTCGGCATCCCGGCCGCGATCAAACAACAGAAGTATTCGCCGATCCTCTCGCACTCGCACGAGCACACCCATGTCGATTGGGCGCGGGTCGGCATTGTCGCTCTCATGCTCGTCCTCGCGATCGGCACGAACGTCTTTGTGAATCTCCGGTTTCCCCAGTTCGCCGACCATTTTCCGTTCATCGGTGTGGCGGTCTGGGTCGCGATCGCAATTTCCGTAGTGATCCGCCGGCCGGATTGGGAAGTGCTGCCGGAGGCGGTCAAAGGGTCTATTTTCCTGCTCGCCCTCGTCCTCTGCGCCTCGATGATGCCGGTGGAAAAACTGCCAACGCCGTCCTGGCATTCGGCTTTCGGGTTGGGCTTCCTCTCCGCGGTTTTCGATAACATCCCGCTCACCGCGCTCGCCCTCAAGCAAGGCGGGTATGACTGGGGTTACCTCGCTTACACCGTTGGGTTCGGCGGCTCGATGGTCTGGTTTGGTTCCTCCTCCGGTGTCGCCCTGACCAATCTTTTCCCTGAGGCACGCACCGTCTGGCAATGGGTCCGGCACGGCTGGCTCATCCCGGTTGCCTACGTGATCTCGTTCTTCTTTATGCTCGCCGTCTGGCCGTGGCATCCGGACGATCCGCACCGAGTACGGAAGCACGCTCCAGTGGTCGATCAGGCCCACTAACCGTTTTCCGCCCGTTAGAGACGTGCTACTCTCGGGCGCGTGAAGATTCCGAACTCTCGAGCAAGCACCGTCACCTTATCGCGGTCGCTGATCATGGCGTGTGCCGCCTTGCTTCTGGCTGGCACGGTCTACGGGGCTCGCCGGCCGCAGCCGGCGCTCGAGAATCCAGCGTTCCAAGCGCTGCCGCTCGAGCGTTCGCGCCAGAATCACCTTCTGGTGCGCGCGGAGATCAACGGCAAGCCGGCTTTGCTCGGGGTCGACTCCGGGGCGCCGGTCAGCGCGATCTCCGCTTCGCGTCGCACTCATTTCGGGATGTCGGCCATCCCGGGCACTTCCAAACTTCCACCCCGCCTGAAAATAAACGGCGGCTTCAATCGCGTCACGATCGCGCGGCGCCTCCGGATCGGCGCGCTCACTCTGGTCGACGAACCGATGGTCGCGATTGACCTCAGCGCTCCCGCCAAGGCCTCCCGGGAATTCAACGAGCAGGAACTCGATGGGATTCTCGGCGCCGACATTCTCTTCCCGACTCAGGCGGTGATCGATTGCGAAGCACAAGTGTTGTACATGAAAATCGATCCCGAGAAGCCCGGCAATGTGCCCGGGATCAACCACCGCGGCTGGAAGAATGTCCCGATCCGCGTGACCAAAGGCTGGAATCTCTACGTCGATAGCGTGCTGAACGGCAAACCGGCGCAACTCATGATCGATACCGGCGCGTTCACCACCCTCATTCACCGGCCATTTGTGCGCCAAATGAAGCTACCGATGCGCGACACGCCCTACGCTTCCGGCGCGGTCAATCTCGAGCAGCGCGGCCTGCAACTCGCCACCATCCGGCGCTTCGCGATCGGCCCCTTCCTTGTCAAAGGCAAAGAAGTCGGCGTGATGGACTTGAAAGGGTTGATCCACGGCGATCTCCTCCAGGGCAGCCCGCCGGTCGCGGGATTGTTAGGCTCGGAATTCCTCCGCCGCAATCACGCCATCATCGATTTCGGCACCCGCACGCTTTACCTGAAGCTGTAGACGCGTCCCTCTGGGACGCGCGGGTCTGCGTGTCGCTCTCCCTCCTACTCGTCCTCGTCCTCCTGCTCGTAATCGAAAAGAATCGAGGACGAGGCGAGCACGAGGAGCGGGCGAAAAATCGAATGCAACGCCGCGCCATCCATGTCACAGGTCTGAAATGAAACTCACCTTGTTCTGCTGCCTGCTCGTCTGCTCACTTGGCTTGGCGAATGTCCGCGGCCAGGACGCAACGAAATCCGAAGAAAAGAAACCTATGGAAACAAATCAAAAGGAAGTAGCCGTGCTCAAAACGAGTGACGGCGAAATGGTCGTCGAATTTTGGCCCGAAGTGGCTCCCAAGACGGTCGAAAATTTCAAGAAACTGGCCCGCGAAGGCTTTTACGATGGGACCGCATTTCATCGCATCATCAAGGGCTTCATGATCCAGGGCGGCGATCCCAACACCAAAGACCTGGGCAAGGAAAGCAGCTACGGCACCGGCGGCCCGGGCTACAAAATCCCGGCCGAATTCAACGATCGCCCGCATCTCCGCGGCGTCCTCTCGATGGCCCGCT
>JBDTVP010000054.1:0-15886 GCA_040007175.1 Spartobacteria bacterium | reverse complement strand
TGGCCGCGCCTAACAACTCCATCCCCTGCGCATAGGAGACAATTTTGGAGGCGTAGAGCGCGTCACGGACCGCAGCGATCAGTTCGTCCCGGTCGCCTTGGAACTTCTCGACCTTCGGTTCCGGCAGGATTTTGGAAGCATTCACCCGTTCCTCTTTGCGCGAGGAAATGACGCGCGCCTCGACCGCGGCGTTGATCGTGGAGATGACGACCGATTGGCGAATGGCCGATTGCAGGGTCCAGATGCCGGTCCCTTTCTGGCCGGCTTTGTCGAGGATGACGTCAACCATCGGTTTGCCGGTCTCCGGATCTTTTTTGCGAAAGATCTGGGCCGTGATGTCGATCAGGTAGCTGTCGAGATCGCCTTTGTTCCACTCGCTGAAAATCTCCGCCAGCTCGTCCGTCGTTAGGCCAAGAACTCCGCTGAGGATTGCATAGGCCTCGCAGATTAACTGCATGTCGCCGTACTCGATCCCGTTATGCACCATCTTGACGTAGTGGCCGGCGCCATCCGGTCCCATGTAGCGCACGCAGGGCTCGCCATCGACCACGGCCGCGATCTTGGTGAAGATAGGCGCGATCATTTCCCAAGCTTCGCGCGCGCCGCCGGGCATCATCGACGGGCCTTTGAGGGCGCCTTCTTCGCCGCCGGAAACGCCGCAGCCGACGAAATGTATCCCCTGTCCCTCTAATTCCTGGCAGCGCCGTTGCGTGTCGGTGAAGAGCGAATTGCCGCCGTCGATAATGACATCGCCTTTCTCGAGCAACGGGACGAGCTGGCCGATCACCGCGTCGACCGGCGCGCCGGCCTTGACCATGATCATCACCTTGCGCGGCCGTTGCAGGGCGCCGACAAACTCCTCCATCGTGGTCGTCGGCTGGATGTTTTTTCCCTTGGCGCGATTGGCGGCAAACTTTTCCGTGACCGCGGTGGTGCGGTTGAAGACGGCGACATGAAAGCCTTTCGACTCCATGTTGAGGACGAGGTTTTCGCCCATGACCGCGAGGCCGATGAGGCCAATATCACATTGATTCGTTTTCATTTTCAGTATCTCCTGAACCCGTCGCCGTCCTCGGGCGATAATCCTGGCGGGCTCGCTTGAAGCAGATGGCAACTTGGCATCCGGAAATCCTAATCACAACCGATCCACTGCAATCGCGCCCGAATAAATGGGATGGCGCGACGGGCGCGACGGTCGATTTCTGGGGAGTGGTGCGCGGCCTCGAGGATGGACGCGAGCTTTCCGGGATTGAGTACGAGGCGCACGAGGCGATGGCACGACATCAGATGGAAATGATCACGCGCGCCGCGCAGGCGGAGTTTGGGCTGGAAGAGATCGTGCTCCAGCATCGGATCGGTTTCGTGGCAACGGGCGAAGCGTCTCTTTTTCTACGGGTGGGCAGCGCGCATCGGGCGGCCGCTTATCAGGGCAGCGCCTGGATCGTGGCCGAGTTGAAACTGAAAGTCCCGATCTGGAAGCGGCCTGTTTTCGTTAGGCAAAAAAGCGGAGTGGCGGCGAAATGAACTGGCCCAATCGTCTCACCCTCGGGCGGCTCGCCCTGACCGTTTTCTTCGTTCTCTCCCTAGGCTCGGCCTGGACTTACGCCCGCACGATCGCGCTCGTGCTCTTCGTCCTGGCCGGGATCAGCGATTATCTCGACGGCGAAATCGCGCGGCGCTACGGGAGCGTGACCAAGTTCGGAAAGTTGATGGACCCGCTGGTCGACAAGGTGATGATGGCGGCCGCTTTTATCTGTCTCGTGCCGCTCGGGGCGGTCCCGGCCTGGGTCGCGACGATCGTGGTGGCGCGGGATTTTCTGATCACCGGTTTGCGCTTGCTCGCCTCCTCGGAGGGCATTGTCCTCCCGGCGGAGAAGTTGGGGAAACAGAAGACGACGTGGCAAATCACGACGGTCGTTTTCTTCCTGCTCCTTTTGACGTTGAGCGAACTGCGACCGGCCATCGTCGAGACCGCATGGTGGCAACTGGCCTGGCGTTACGGCGGGAATACGCTCCTCTGGATCACGATCGGCCTGACGATTTACTCGGGGCTGGGTTATCTCTGGCGGCACCGCGAGTTGCTGCGGCCCTAACGACGCACTAAAGACGCGAGTTAGCGGCGGCGGAAAGCGACATCGTTAGGGCGAGGAGGCCCGAGTTGTCATCCCGATCCGGCGACGCGCGGAGAGGGACCTCGCAGTTGCAAGACGCGCGTCCTTGGCCAGAAGGCAGCGTCGATTACAACTGGGAGATCCCTCGTCGTCTGCGCGACTCGGGATGACAAAAAAAGGGAGCGCCCTCTCGGCATGCGCGATGCGAACGGCGGAACACCGCGAATTACCCGTCCGACGATAAAGCAAAGCGTGCCGCCGCCCGCCGCGGTCCGCCAAAATACCGTGCGCCCCGCGGGGCGCCGCGCGACCGGAGTCAGGAACACGACCAAGCCGCGCCGAGGTAAAGATCAGTGCGACCGAGCGGTAAACCACGAGCCCGCCCAGAACCGAAAAAATATCCGTGCGCGCGACGGACGGCACGGGCGAGAGCCAGGCCCGGAGCAGAATGTAGCCGAAGAAAAGTGCCGACGACCAAAGACAGATGCGCCACGCCGACGGTTTCGCCCGGCGCAAAGAAAAGACCGTAGCAAACCCGCCAGCGCGAGCAGCGCATCAATCGGCAGACTGAAAACCAGCCGGGTCCCGCCGATAAAAACCTGCATCCCGGCGATCGCCAGGCCGAGCAGGATTGCCGCGACCATTGTCGCCCGCCCGGGAAATTGCAGGCGTGCACGGCCACAGGGCGGCGAAGTTACAGAAAATGGCCGTCGACAGGAGAAATTTCTGGCCGGCTCTATTTCTGTGGGCGCGCCACTGCGGCCGGCGTAGCGCTGGCGGTCGGCGTCGGTTGGCAGGAGCCGAGCGAAGATCCGGGATGCGCACGGAGAAATTCCGTTACCTCGCCTTGGCGAATGGCGCGCTGTGTGCCGTCGTCGCAAACGAGCGCGAGTGGCTCAAGGGGATCGAATTTCTCCTCCACCTCGGTGCGCGTACCCGGCTCACCCGGGCTCGGCCCCTTGGACGCACCGGCGGCTTCTGCACCGCCGCGACGGGCCGCGACCTGAATCTCCTCCGCGCATTGCGGCGCCCGCGCGATCGCTGCATCGCTGATCTCCGTCGTGCTGCCATCGGCGCCCACGGCCGCGGCCACGATCGTCACCACAAATCCACAATCGAGTTTACCGCTGCAGCGCAAGATCATCCCGACGATCTCGCCCGCATACTCGCGCCGGGCCGCGATTGCCACCGGGGTAATCGCCGCGGCCGTCTTCCGATTCTTGCGCGCCACTTCGCAGACCGCCACGAGAAACTCCGACTTGGATGCGCTCTTCATCGTTTTGCGGGCGGGCAACGCCTTCTCGATCATCTCCGCTGGCGTGAGCGCGCGCGCGAACGCGGGCGGCAGCGTGAGCACGCAGAAAATCGCCCCCAGACCGGCCAGCGCGAGAGTCCGGCGCAAAAATTCAGGGCCGAGAGGAAAATTCCCGCGTTTCAAGCCGGCCATGTTTACGATTCGTTAGGGCGCATCGGAGAGCGGGCAAAGGGAATCGAACCCTCATAGCCAGCTTGGAAGGCTGGAGCTTTACCATTAAGCTATGCCCGCGTGCGGGGCCAAGTTGCCGCGACCGCGCGGGCTTGCCAAGTTTTTTTGCGCCGGCCCGAGCCGACGGCCCGGCTTACAGCTTGCCAAGCACCCCACGCCCGGCTAGCAACTGCTTATGAAATCGCTGCCCTGTTTCGGGATCATCGCTCTCGCTCTTCTCACCACCGCCCGCGCCGATCTCACGATCGTGCAAAAAATCGAAGGCACCGAAGGCCTGCGCGAGATCACGATGAAAGTAAAAGGCGACAAGGCGCGCGTCGAAGTCACCCCGAAGATCACCACCATCATCGACGCCAAGACCGGCTCCCTAACGAATTTGTTGCACGACCAGAAAACGGTCATGCATATCTCCGGCGAGAAGGCGAAGGCGATGGCGGAAATGGCAAAATCCTTCGTCAAGGAAGAAGGGCCGACCCAGATCGCGCCCAAAGCGACCGGCAAAAAGGAAACGATCAACGGTTACGAGACCGTCGAGTATGTGACCGATTCGCCGAAATTTCACGCCAGCTACTGGGTCGCTTCGAAGTATCCCGACTACGAAAAAATCCTGAGCCAGATGGCGATTTTGCAGAAAGGCGCTTTCGCTGCCATCACCAAAGGCATGCCCGATTATCACGCGCTGCCCGGTTTGCCTCTCAAGACAACGGTCAAGATTCCCGGGCAAGGCGACGTTACCAGCACCATCGAATCGGTCAGCGTCGCTCCGTTGCCGGACTCCGACTTTGCCACTCCGGCCGGTTATTCGGAAATGAAGATGCCCGATTTCCTCGGCGGCCAGAAACCTTCCGGCGACCAATGAAACCGGGCCGCGCATGAAACGTTCGCGGCCAACTTTTCTTCTTGCCTCCCTCTCCCCGCGCCGGAGCGAGTTGCTTGCTGAGGCCGGCTACGATTTCGAAGTCGTCGCGCCGGAAGTCGACGAGATTTCCTCCCCTGAATTTACCCTCCGCGAGGCGACCGCTTGGAACGCCCTGCGCAAAGGCCTGCCCGTCGCACGGGCCCATCCCGACGCAGTCGTGCTCGCGGCCGATACGCTGGTCGCGCTCGAGCAACGGGTCATCGGCAAACCGGCCGACCGCGCCGAGGCCGCGCGCATTCTCCGACTGCTCAGCGGCCGCGCCCATGTCGTGGCCTCGTCCGTTTTTATCGCTCACCTAAGCCGGGGCCGATCGGAAAGTTTTTCTGTCACTTCCCGCGTCTATTTTAAAGAATTGAGCGACCGGATGATCGCCGATTATCTCACCCGGATCGACCCGCTCGACAAAGCCGGCGCTTACGCCGCGCAAGGCGACGGCGGCACGATCATCGCGCGCCTCGCCGGTTCGCGGAGCAACGTCATCGGCCTGCCCCTGGAAAAAACTCGCACCGTCCTGGCACGTTTCGAGATCCGTCCACGGCGCCCGCGCGCCTAACGAGTCTCAAGGAGCGCGCTTTCTTCCGTCGCCGCCATCTTCTCCTCGCGCTTCTCGCGCTGAAGGACGCGGTAGAGGAACCAGACGATGAAGCAATTGACCGCCAGGATAAGGATGGAGACCACGCTCGGGCTCAGCCAGGCGTGCCGCGCTTCCAGCGGAATGAGCGCGCCCGTCGCCAGCACCATCAGCATCTCGGCCCAGCGTTTCTGCAGGTAAACGCCGATCCCTTCCGTGAAAAGAATCGCCGCGTAAAAGAGCGAGACAAATCCCGTCACCCGCAGCAGTCCGCCCGCCACCACATCCTGCAACCGGGTTAGGAGGTAAAGCACCGCCCGGCTGTGCACCACCATCAGCTCCCCGTCCACCCAGTCGGCAATTCCATCGAGCCAATGCGTCCGGCTGTGCAGAAAGAGGAGGGAAAGGCCGAGGCTAAGGAGCAGCGCGCCCTGCACGATCTTGAAAATCGCGATGATTTTGAGGTAACGAACCCGCCGTTGCGGCCGCAGCATTTTCGGGATCGGCGCGACGGGACTCATTTCGATATGTGTCGCAGATGCGTTCCCGATCTCAAGCCACGAGGCTTTCCCGGCAACAAATCTCGAGCTTATTCCCGCTCGGGTCTTCGAAAAACACCGCGTAATATCCGGGAGAATATTCCCGCCAGAGCGCCGGACCTTCGAGATTCAAACCGCCCGCTTCCCTAACGACCTCGACCAGGCGGTCCACCTCCGCGCGGCTGGCCGCCCAGAAGGCAATCCGGGTTTCGTTAGGCTGATGCCCCGCGTCCTCGGTAAAGCCAAAGAACTCAACCGGCCCCTCCCCGGCAGCCTGGTAGATGCACCAGTTATCGTCGCCCGAATCGATCGTAAATCCGATCGCCGGCAGCACCTGCGCATAAAAGCGCCGCGCCGCCGCCATTTCTTTGACCCGCAAATCGATGTGATCGAATCGCCGTGTTTTCATCTTCCTTTTCTTTGTGTTCGCCTTCGCTCCCCTAACCTTTCGCTTCCTCAAGAAGTTGGTAATCTTCCGTCGCCTTGCAATTGCCAAAGCATCTTTTGTGCGTCGCCGCGTTGGGCGTCCTCCTTTTTGCGCCCCTCGCCTGCCGACCGCGCCCCGATCCCATCTCCGGCACGATCGAAGTCGACCAGGTGCACGTCGCCCCGCGCTCGGGCGGACGGGTGGAAAAACTTTTCGCCCAGGAAGGCGACGCGCTGCAGGCCGGGCAACCGATCGCCCAGCTCGTCGCTCCGGAGATGCACGCCCGGCGTGATCTCGCCCAGGCCCAGATCGACACCGCGATGCGCGACGCCGATGCCCACGAGGCGCAGCTCGAGTTTATGCGGGCCGACGCCCGCCGGCAGGAGGATTTGCTCAAGACGAAAACCGTTTCGCCCAGCGAAGCCGAACGCGCCCGAAGCGCCGCTTCGGCCGAGGAAAAAAGCCTGGAAGCCTCGCGGATGCGCATCGTGCAGGCACGGGCCCAGTTGGCCGAGATCGAGTCCGAGTTGCGCGAGTTGCACGTCGTTGCGCCTAACGAATGCGTGCTCGAAGTGTTGAACGTCAAAGTCGGCGACGTCCTCGCGCCTAACCAGGAAGTGGCCACGCTTATCCTGCCGCAGAAGTTGTGGGTCCGCGTTTACGTCCCGGAGCCGTGGCTCGGTCACCTTCGGCTCGGGCAGGCGGTGCGGGCGCGGGTCGATTCCTTCAGCGGCGAAGCATTCAACGGGACGATCGAGCAGATCAATCGCCAGGCCGAGTTCACCCCGCGCAACGTGCAAACGGTAGAGGACCGCATCCGCCAGGTTTTCGGGGTAAAAATCCGGCTGCAAAATCGCGACGATAAACTGCGCGCCGGGATGGCGGCCGACGTGGAGTTTCCCGACGTGCCGGAGAAGAAATGAATCAGGAACGCAGGAAAGCAGGATTGAGGGAGGGGCCATTGCAGCCCACTAACGGTCGGCGAACAAAAGTGAGGACTCCGTCCCGGGACCTTCCGGCTTTCCTTCTTTCCTGATTCATCACTCCATGGACGCAATGATCGAGTGCGACGGCCTAACGAAACGCTTCGGCACTTTCACCGCGGTCGATCACGTCACCTTCTCCGTCGGGCGCGGCTCCATTTTTGGTTTCCTCGGCCCGAACGGCTCCGGCAAATCGACCGTCATCCGGATGCTCTGCGGCATTCTCGCACCGAGCGAAGGCACCGCCCGCATCGGCGGCCGCGACGTCGTTAGGGACGGGGAGTCGATCAAGGAAATGATCGGCTATATGTCGCAGAAATTTTCGCTCTATGACGAGCTGACGGTTAACGAAAACCTCCTTTTTTCCGGAAAGCTTTACAGTTTGCCCGACAAAAAACTGAAACAGCGGCGCGACGAATTGATCGCGCTCACTCACCTCGAGCCCTACCTCGGCCGCCGCGCCGCGCTCCTCTCGGGCGGTTGGCGCCAACGCCTCGCCATGGCTTGCGCGTTGATGCACGAACCGACAGTCCTTTTCCTCGATGAACCAACCGCCGGGATCGATCCGGTCGCGCGGCGCGAGCTTTGGGATTTGCTCTTCGAGTTTGCCGGACGCGGCATGACGCTTTTTGTCACCACCCACTACATGGACGAGGCCGAACGCTGCTCGCACGTGGGCTACATCCACATGGCGAAGCTCATTGTTTGCGGGCAACCGGACGATCTCAAGCAAATGCCCGACGTAAATCCACCCGGCACCCGTCGACTCGACGTGACCTGCGACCACGTCACGCAGGCGTTGCAGGCGATGCGGACCGTCGCAGGCGTGCGGAGCGCGACGGTTTTCGGACAATCGATGCACCTGCTGGTCGATGATTCCATCACTCGCGCCGATATCGAAAAGAAGCTGCTGGGCATGGGCATCCAGAGCGCCGAGATTCACGTCATCGGCCCGTCGTTGGAAGACGTTTTCGTCGCGTTGACCGCGAAATACGGGAACGGGAAGCAGGAGAAAGCAGCCTAACGATGACGGCACTGCTTTCCAATTTTTCATCCCGAGCCGCCGCAGGACGGCGAGGGACCTCGCAACCGAAGTGAACGCGGACTACGTCTCTATGATGACCAACCGCAGCCGAGTCGTCCTCTACACCGGGCTGACTAACGAGCTGGCGCGGCGCGTCTGTGAACACCAGAACGGCACCGTCAAAGGCTTCACCAAGCGGTATCGCCTAACGCTCCTCGTTTACCACGAGACCTATCACGACATTCGTCAGGCGATTGATCGGGAGAAAGAAATCAAAGCGTGGCGCCCGAGCAAAAAGAACACGCTCGTGGAAACTCTTAATCCAAGATGGCTCGATCTTTCGCCAACGCTTGATCCGCAAAGAGAGATCCGTCGCCGCGCTTCGGCGGCTCGGGATGACAACTCAGGAAGAGGCGCTCCCAAATGAAACGCCCCTTCCGCGGCCTTGGCGCCATCCTTTTCAAGGAGTTCATCGTCGTCATGCGCGATCCGATGACGCTTTTTTTCATGCTCTTCCCGCCGCTCATCGAGATGATCGCCTTCGGCTATGCGCTCGATAACGACGTCAAACACATGGCGATGGTCGTCTTCAACGAAGACCGCACCGTCGAGAGCCGCCAGTTGCTCGATCGCTTCGTCAATACCGAGACTTTTCGCATCGTTAGGGAAGTCGGAAGCGCCGACGCGATGGCGCGCGAGATCCGTGCCGGCCGCGCCTATGTCGGCCTGCAAATCCCACCTCATTTCACCCGCGAACTGCGCGCCGGCCGCTCCGCCCAGGCGCAGATCGTGATCGACGGCTCCAATTCCACCACTGCCCTTCAGGCGCTCAATACTGCGGTCGCGATCGCGCTCACTCAATCGACCGAGATGCTGCTCAAGGAGAGCGGACGCCGCGCTCCGCCGGTCGAGATCCGGCCGCAGATGCTCTATAACCCGACGATGCGGAGCCCGAACTTTTTCGTCCCGGGCGTGATCGGGATCGTTCTCCAGATCGGGACGACTTTCGCGACCGCGATGGCGGTGGTGCGCGAAAAGGAGCGCGGAACACTCGAACAGCTTCTCGTTAGTCCACTCAGCCGCTGGGCGTTGATGCTCGGGAAACTCATCCCTTATCTCTGCATCGGAATGCTGATGGCTTTTCTCCTTTTCGGAATCATGCACTACGTCTTCTTCGTCCCGATCGCCGGGAGCATCGTGGCCATGATCCTGGCCACGCTGATTTACGTCTTTGCTCTTCTCAGTCTCGGACTGCTCGTTGCGACGAAGGCGGACAACCAGATGCAGGCTTTGCAGATGTCGATGGCGTTTATTCTGCCGAGCGTGTTTTTCTCCGGCTTCATTTTCCCGCGCGAGACGATGCCGGCGATTTTCTATTGGCTCGGGGCGTGTTTGCCCACGACCTACTTCATCTCCCTGATGCGCGCCATCATCCTGCGCGGCGCGACCTTTTTCGAGTATGCGCCATCGTTAGGCATTCTCACCTTAATGGCCGCGCTCCTCTTCGTCGTCTGCTCGTTGCGTTTCCGTAAAAAGATCGGCTGAAGCAGGAGCCCTCACCCTCCTGATTTGTCATCCCGAGCCGGCGCAGCGCGGCGAGGGATCTCGCAGTTGCAAGAGACGTTCCTCGCCCTCAGAACGCGCCGACTGCCGACTGCGAGATCCCTCTCCGTCCTAACGGCGGATCGGGATGACAACGAAGAGGAAGGCGTCGTCGTTAGGCTGGCTGCAGGAGCAGGCTCGCGATCGAGAGATAAAAAAGCAGCGTCAGCAGATCGGCCAGCGCGAGCGTGAGCGGCCCGGCCGCGATCTTGGGGTCGAGCCGCAAGGCATGCAGAAGCGACGGTATACTCAACCCCAGCACACACGCCATCACGAGCGAACTCAATATGCTCGCGCCGATTACTATCGCCGGCCAACCCGCGCCGAGCCAGAGCCAAACGATCGCCGCCACCAGCCCGCCGCAAGCCGCGCCGAGCAAAAGCGCGGTCGTCACTTCGCGGCGCAACGTATCCACATACCAACGCAAGGTCGGCCGGGTCGCGCGCAGCGCCTGGATCGTCACCGCCATCGATTGAATGCTGACGCTTTCCCCGAGCCCGAGCACGAGCGTGAGAAAAAAAGCGATGACCAGGCTTTGCGCGAGCGTGAGGGCGAAAGCGCTGGCCAGGAGCGCGCAGGCCGTCCCGCTCCCGATCGTCGCGAGTAACCAGGGAAACCGGTAACGAAAAGCTTTCCACGGGCTCGCTCCGCGCACTTCCGCGACATGGAAACCGATCGTCTCGAAGACATCTTCGTGCTGCCCGCGCTCCGCGATGTCGAAGACCTCTTCGGTGAAAACGCCGATATCGATCAAGCCAAGGATACGCCGTTCGGCGTCGACCACCGGGAAGGCGAAAAATTTGTGGAGCACGAAAAATTCACACGCTTCCAGAAGCGTCGCGGTCTGCGGGATGGCGACGATTCGCTTGATCATGAGATCGCCGATCCGCTGATCGAGCGCAGCGGTGAGCAGACGCCGGGTCGGGAGGACGCCGACGAGTCGGTTCTCCTCGTTCACGACATAGAAATAGACGATCTTTTCGCCGAGACCTTTCTCGCGAATGACCGCGAGCGCCTCGCGCGTGGTCATTCCCTCGAGCAACTGCGCGAAATCCTTTCGGATAAAATCGCTGACCGGTTGGTCGAGATGTTGTGGCGAAGGACTCATCGGCGCCACCTTAGCTGCGAACGCGTCCGCTTTCCAAAGGCGCGCCGCTCCGAAGCTCGTAGCTCCGATTTGCAATCGGAGCCTCGTCGATTGCTAATCGACGCTTCGCCGGCTTGACATCTCGGGCGCGCAATTTCCCGTGCAAAGAGTGCCTCACCCGAAATGCGCAAGATTACTTTCCTCCTTCTCCTGGCCGGTGGTCTGGTGACGGCCGCGATCCTGTGGTCGTGGGAAAGGAAAAGCGCACCGACGGTGAGCGAGCAGCCCGCGATGTTGAAGACAATCCAGGATCGTTTGGTGGAATTCGGCGAAACGGTCCGGGCGCGCCTAACGCCTCACTTCGACCGCGCCGGGGTCCACTTTCCGCCATCGCGGCTGGCTTTTGTTGCGATCAAGGATGCGCGCCGGCTGGAACTCTGGGCCGCCAACGAAGGCGAAGACCTGCGCTTCATCCGCGAATATGAGGTGCTGGCGGCGAGCGGCCAGCTCGGCCCGAAGTTGCGCGAAGGCGACCGGCAGGTGCCGGAAGGGGTCTATCAAATCGTGCTCTTGAACCCGAACAGCCGCTATCATCTTTCGCTGCGGGTCAGTTACCCTAACGAATTCGATCTCGCCCAGGCCGCGCGCGAAGGCCGGACGGAACCGGGAACCGACATCATGATCCACGGCGGCGCGCGTTCGCGGGGCTGCCTCGCGGTGGGCGATGAAGGCGCGGAAGATTTGTTCGTCGTCGCGGCGCTGACCGAGACGCGGGAGATCCCGCTGGTCATCAGTCCGGTGGATTTTCGGACGCGCGAGTTTGTCGCTCCAGCCGAGGCGCCCGGGTGGACGGAGGAACTTTACCGGGAAATCCGCACTGAGCTGGCGCTATTCCCCAAGCCGCAGACAGCCGGACGGTAGGCCATTTAGTGGCGTCTCTGCCCTCCTGCGTGGTGGTAACCGATGAAGGTTTGAGCGCGCTGTGCGCGTCAAAACTGGCATCCTGTGTTAGGTTTGCAGCCAGACTCTTTTCTTTACGATGGAAATAACTACCTCTTCCGGCTCACCCTCTTCGCCCTTTCCACCCGGGTTCCAATTCCGGCCTTTCCGTTTTCTGCTCGGGGTGATCGGGGTGATTGGAATTCTGGTCACGCTGATCGCGCTCCTTTTCGGTTTCGTCTCCATCCCGACTAACTCGGTCGGAATCAAACTGCGGTTCGGCGCTTATCACAGCACGGAAGCGCCTGGCCTGGCCTATGCCATTCCCTACGTCGACGAAATCCGGATCGTGCCGACGCAGCGGCTGTTGAAGATGGAGTTTGGCTTCACCACTTCGCAGGCGACGAACGAGTTCCAAGGCGACAACAACCCGGAGGATACGGAGACCATGATCACCGGTGATCTCAATACCGCGCTCGTGCCGTGGGTGGTGCAATATCGCATCACTGATCCGAAGCAGTATCTGTTCGGAGCGCGCGAGCCGGAGAAGACTTTGCGCGATCTCTCGGAAAGCGTGATGCGCGAGGTGATCGGCGATCGCACGGTGGATGAAGTGCTGACCATCGGGCGGCACGACATCGAGACCGCCACGCTCGGACGGCTGGCGAAGTTATCGTCTGATTACGGTCTCGGGTTGCAGATCCAACAAGTGCAACTCGCCACGGTGCGTCCGCCGCCCGCGGTGCAGGCGGCGTTTAACGAAGTGAACCAGGCGCAGCAGGAAAAGCAGACCGCGATCAACCAAGCGTGGGCGATTTACAACGACGCCGTGCCGAAAGCGCGCGGCCAGGCCAAGGAACGCGAGAAGCAGGCGGAAGCGTATGCGTTTCGCCGGGTCAACGGCTCGAAGGGCGACACGGAAAAGTTCTCTCTTCTGCTGGCCGAGTATACGAAGGCGCCGGAGATCACCCGGCAGCGGCTTTATTTCGAATCGATGCAAACCATCCTGCCCGCGCTCGAGCGCAAGATCATCGTGGATGACAGCATCCAGGGAGTGCTGCAAACCCTTTCACTCCAGCCTTCATCCGCGCCCAGCCCGGCGCCCCAGCCCTGAGGCCTTATCATGTCTGAACGACCTTTGAATTCCATTTATCGTCCGCAATTTTCCACCCGTTTTGTCGGCCTGTTGCAACATCCGGCGCTCGCGATCATCGGGCTCATCTTCCTTTTCACCGCGCTCAAATGGGGCGCGCTGCTTTTCACCGTGCACCAATATGAAAGCGCGATCGTGACCCGCTTCGGCAAAGCGATCCGAGTCGAGCAGACCCCGGGCTTGAAATTTAAGGTGCCGTTCATTGACACGATCCATCGGTTCGATAATCGCATCCTCGCCTGGGACGGCCCGCCCATGGAATCGCCGACCAAGGACAAGCTCTATTTGATCGTCGACGGCTTTGCGCGCTGGCGGATCAGCGATCCGCTCCTCTATTTCAACCGCCTGAATGACGAGCGGAGCGCGCTCTCCCGGCTCGACGACATCCTGGGGAGCGAGACGCGGACCGCAGTCGCTTCGCACGACCTTGTCGAGATCGTTAGGGTAACAAAAGGCCGGGAGCCGTTGCGCGATGAAGAGCTGGAGAAATCCGGCACCATCCTCCCGAGCAACATTCCCGACATCGAGAAAGGCCGCGGCGAAATCGAACGTCAGATCACCGAGCGCGCGCGCGAAAAGATCGAGGGATTCGGGATCGAGCTGCTCGACGAGCGTTTCAAACGGAGCAAATACAGCCCGGCGGTGGCGGAGAAAATCATCGAACGAATGTCGAGTGAGCGGCATCAGATCGCCTCGAAATTCCGCTCCGAAGGGCGCGGGGAAGCGGCCAATATCAATGGCCAAATGGAGAGCGACGTGGCCTCAATCCAATCGGCCGCGACGCGCACGGCGCTCAAGATCGAAGGTGAAGCGGATGCCGAGGCAGCGCGGGTTTACACCGCGGCTTACAGCTCGCCGCAGGCGCGGGATCTTTATTCTTTCGTGCGCCGACTCGAGGTAGCGCGGAACGCTTTTGGGCACGACACCACCGCGGTCATCTCGACCAATAGCGACTTCGGTAACGTGCTCAAAGGCATTGGCCGGCCCCCGCTCCCGCCAGCCCCGACCCCCGCGCCGGCGTCGGCGCCCTGAGCACAATCGATTTCACACCCAGGTCTCAGGAATTTACCGGGGGTCTTCCCGGCGTCGCCGCTGCTTGATATTCGGCGGACGCTCGCCAAATTTATCTCCTTCGCATGGCGCCTGACCCCATCAAATTCGACCGGGTCACGACGGACTCGGGAATTTTTGCCTTCACCCGCTGGGACGCGATCCCATTGCTCGCGGCCCTCTTTCACCTCAGCTTCTTTTTCGCCCTCTTCTTCCTTTATCAACACACGCCGCTCTGGCTGATGCTGATTCTCGGGTTCATTTATTCATTGATGGTCAACGCCAACATTAACGGCGTGGCGCACAACTTCATTCACAACCCGTTCTTCCGCGCCCCGCTCCTGAACCGGCTCTTCGGCGTGGTCGAGTCGGTTGCCTGCTGTTTTTCGCAAACCTATTACGACGTCGTTCATACCCAGCACCATAAAGGGAACAGCGACAGACAAGATGACAACGGCGAGACGATCGACTGGCTTTCGATCTACCGGCGCGGGCACGACGACGAAGCGGAAAACCCGTGGAGTTATGTTTTCCTGAGTTTCTTCCGCGATAATCCCGCCGCGATCAAACGCGAGCTAAGAAAGCGCGGCGAAACCGAAGCGCGCTGGGGCAACATCGAGCTGGCCACCGTGGTGGTGACGCTCCTGACGATGTTTTTCTTTGACTGGCGCTATGTCGTCTTTTATTTCCTGCCCTTCTTTTATCTCGGGCATTGCTTCAGTTACCTGAACGGCTATTTCCGCCACTACGGCGCGGACCCGGAGAAACCGATCGCCTGGGGCGTGAGCAGTTACGGCAGGATTTACAACTGGCTCTTCTTCTACAATGGCTATCACGCCGAGCATCATTTCCGGCCCAAGGTGCACTGGACGAAGATGGAATCGTTCCACGCGCAAATCGCCGAACTCCAGCGCAATGAAGGCGTGCGAGTGATCGAGCACGCGCACATGCTCGGTTTCCTCGAACCGAATCTGCCGCCAAAGAAAAGAGAGGGCGAGCCGGCCGCCGCGGGCTAGGAGGTCAGGCTGGAAGCCTGACTTCCCATCTTGGGGAAAGGAGGCAGTGGCCGGTCATCTCGGCGGGCTGCGGCAGGCCGAGCAGGAAGAGCAAGGTCGGCGCGATGTCGGCCAGGATGCCGTTTTCGAGTCGGAAATTTTTCGCGTCAGCCGCGACGTAAATCAGGTGCACGAGGTTGGTGGTGTGCGCGGTGTTGGGCGAGCCATCCGGATTGCGCATCAGCTCACAGTTGCCATGGTCGGCGGTCAGTAAAAGTTTCCCGCCTAACGACAAGGCGGCCGGCACGAGCCGTGCGATCGCGGCATCGATTGTCTCGACTGCTTTCACTCCGGCCGGCACCACCCCGGTGTGCCCGACCATGTCGGGATTCGCGAAATTCAGAATGATGAGATCGAACTGATCAAGCCGGCTCAACACCTCGTCGGTCACCACTGGCGCACTCATCTCGGGCTGCAAATCGTAGGTCGCCACTTTGGGCGAGGGAATGATCTTTCGCTCCTCGCCCAGCGCCGGCTTCTCCACCCCGCCGTTAAAGAAATAAGTGACGTGCGGATATTTCTCCGTCTCGGCGATGCGGAGTTGCGTTTTCCCGGCCGCGCTGACTACGTCGCCCAGAATGTTCTTGAGCGATTGCGGACTGAAAACGCTCGGGCAATCGTAGGTCGAGTCGTATTCCGTCAGGGTGACATAATGGACCCGCGGCCAGGCTTCCCGGTCGAAACCGTCGAAATCCGAGAGAAGAAAAGCCTGCGAAAGCTGCCGCGCGCGATCGGCGCGGAAATTAAAGAAAACGACAGTGTCGCCATCGCGAATCCGCTGCTCGTTAGGCTCGGCCAGGATGAGCGCGGGCATGAACTCGTCCGTCTTGCCCGCCGCGTAATGCCGGCGGACCGCGTCGGCCGGCGCGTCCGCGCAAACCTCGCCGCGCCCGAGCACGATCGCGTCCCAGGCCAGCTTCGTCCGGTCCCAGCGCCGGTC
>JBDTVP010000053.1:0-15968 GCA_040007175.1 Spartobacteria bacterium | reverse complement strand
CTTCGCAGGCCTTCAACGCCCTCCTGAAGACGCTCGAAGAACCGCCCGAGCACGTGAAATTCATCTTCGCCACGACCGAGCCGCAAAAAGTTCTCCCGACCATTCTGAGCCGCTGTCAGCGCTTCGATCTCCACCGCATCCCGGCCAACCTGATCGCGCAGCATCTTCAGTTCATCGCGAAAAGCGAGAAGGTGCAGCTCGAGTCCGCCGCCGCCCACGCCATCGCGCGCGGGGCCGACGGCGGCCTGCGCGACGCGGAATCGATGCTCGACCAACTCGTCGCTTTCTGCGGCGAGACGATCGCGGAGAGCGACGTGCTCAATATTTTCGGTTTCACGAGCGAGCAAACCATCGCCGGATTTACCGAGAAAATTCTGCGCGGCCAAACCTCCGAGGCCCTCGGCGCCCTCGACGAACAATCCGCCGCCGGCAAAGAGATGATGAAGCTGATGAGCGACCTGATCGCGCACCTGCGCGACCTCCTCATCTACAAGGTGAAACCCGACGCTCTGGCCGACGAAGCCGCGCCGGAAATACAATCGTCGTTAGGTGAAGAAGCTGCCCTGATCGAGACCGATCGGCTGCTTGATCTGATCGAGCAATTTGCCGAAGCCGAGGGCCGGATGAAATGGGCGCCTAACAAGAAGCTGCATTTCGAGGTGGCGGTGATCAAAGCGATCCAGACGTTGGGTCAGGTCACCCTCAGCGAAGTGATCGAGAACCTCGCCGCCCTCCGCGACGGCGGCGCCCCGCCCGCCGCGAGCGCTCCCAAAATCCCCGCTCCTCTCTCGACCAAGCCCGCCGCAAAAACTCCCGCTCCTGTTCGTCACCCTGCCCCGGATCCTCCCCTAACGACCGAGAAACCGAGCGCGCCCGCGGCGAAGAACTCGCCGGTCGCCGGGGAATCGGCGCACCCAGCCGCCTCTCACCTTCCAGCCGCGCACGACATGAGCGCGATCTGGCCGCAAGTCGTCCAAATGGCCTACAGCCGCCGCCCCTTGATCAAAACCTGGATCGACACCGCCACTCTCCTCGGCACGGAGGGGCGTAATGTCCTCCTCGGATTCGCGCCCGAGAACAAAACGGTGATGGAATCCCTTGCCCGCCCAGCCAACCGCACTTTCCTCGAAAGCCTGCTCAAGGAATTGAGCGGCGCCGATTGGACGGTAAAACTGAGTGTGGCCGAAGGCCTGCCGTCGCCCCCGCCGCCCGCCCCGGTCGTCGCTCAGCCTGCTTCCGCTCCGCCCGAGGACACCCTGGACTCCTTCAAAAACGATCCGTTAATCAAAGAAGCCCTTGAGATCTTCAAGGGCGAAATCAAATCCGTCAGCACCTGAGCCATGAATCTAAACAAGTTAATGAAGCAAGCGCAGAAGATGCAGGAGCAAATGGCCAAGACCCAGGCTGAGCTCGAGGAAAAAACCGTCGAAGTCGCAGCCGGCGGCGGCAAAGTCACCGTCGTCGCGAACGGCGCCGGCGACGTCCTCTCGATCAAGATCGCGAAAGACGTGGTCGACCCGGAGGACGTCGAGATTTTGGAAGACATGATCCTGAGCGGCGTGCAACAAGCGATCAGCCAGGGCAAGGAATTGGCGAGTAGCGAAATGGGCAAAATTACCGGCGGCCTCGGCGTCGCCGGCCTTGGGCTCTAGCACTGACGTCGAGCGAGGCGCGTCTCCGCCGTCGTGCCGCCCCGCGCATCTCTTCGTGCATTCAGTTCCAAACCGCGCGTCCGATCCTAGGCGTGCGCTTATTTTGTCATCCCGACCGCGCCGATTGGGAGGGACTTCCCAATAACGTAACGATCTCCGGGCGACCCGAAGCGCGCCGCCGAACGTCAAATTTCCAACCGCGCTTCTGCGTGGAGTGGTGACTCGTAATCTCAGAGCTATTCGCGCTGGAAAGAGTAAGGCCGGCGCGGTTGACGGCAGCCGGAAGGGTGAAAAGCTAACCTTGTGAAAACGCTGATTCTTTTTGTCGGCTGGTGCATTCTGCTTGTCCTGGCCTGGCCTCTCGCGCTGCTCGCTTTGGTCCTCTTCCCGGTTGTCTGGCTGGTGACACTGCCGTTCCGGGTGCTCGGGATGACTTTCGAGGCGCTGCTCGCGCTGGTCAGCTCGGTTCTGTTCCTGCCAGCGCGTTTGTTAGGCTGGCGCCGCGCGGCGTAGCTCCGCGGCGGGCGGCCGCTAGAGCGCGACGACGGAACGCTGGTGTCGCTCGAAGATCGAAACCTCGCGGACCCCGAGCGCTGCCATTTTTTCCGCCAGCCGCGCGAAGTTTTCGCCTTGTTGCACGTGCGAATGGCCGTCCGACGCGGTCGTGAATGGGATGCCCAAAGCCAGGGCGCGGCGAATGATTTCATCGCTCGGATAGAGTTCGCCCACCGGTTTGCGCCAGCCAGCGGTGGAGAATTCCATGGCGAGATTGGCCGCGCTGATTTCGGAAAGAACGGCGTCGAGCAGGTCGCCCAGGTCGCGCGTCGGGCGGAACCCAAAAATCTTCACGAGGTCGAGGTGCGCCATGCAATCGACCAGCCCGCTCTTCGCCATCGCGCGAATCCGCTCGTAGTAATCGGCGTAGACCTCATCGATCTCGCGTCGCGCGAATTCGGCTTCCTCGCCGGCGTGATCGAAGGCCCAATCGCCGCGCAGGAAATGGATGGAGCCGAGGACGAAATCGAGCCGATCCCAATTCTTCTCCACCCAGGCGCGCCCGGCCGCGGAATGCACCGGATCGTTATCGAGCTCGATCCCGGCCCGGATTTTGAGATCGGGATTGGCCGCGCGCAGCCGTTCGATCGCATCGAAATCGACGCCCTCGTGGTAGCGATCGTGATCTGTTAGGGCAAAATCGCGCAGCCCGATCTCGCGCGCATGATCCGCCCAAGGCTGGAGGAGTTCCTGAGTGTAGGGCCGGAGCCGATGCCCCTGCGGATGAAGATGGTAGTCGGAGATGAGGCGCATGCTGAGAAGTGACCAGTGACGAGAGCCGTTGCCGCGGATTTAACTGGTCACTGGTCACCCATCACTGACCACTCCCCTTCACTGCGCCGTGATCGATTTGCGCTGCGAGTCGAGCTCCGGATAGGCCGGCAACATGACTTCGACGGTGAAGACTTTGCCCGGGTTCAGGTCGCGGGTCGCGATCGTCTCGGCGTACTCAAGATGTTCGTTAGGGTTAATCAGGATGGTGCCCGGCTTGTCGGCGAAGGCGCGATTGTCGGACCAGCGGTTCACGATCGTGCCGGTCGCGTCGCGGAGCAGGATCTCGATCCTTTGTTCGCTCGAGAAACTGAGCTCGACCGCGCGCTCGCCGCGATTGGTGAGGGTGATGCGGACGGGAAGCTGGCGCACTTCGGAAAGCTTGATCGGTTCGCCCGGGAGTTGCACTTCGAGGAGCAACCCGCGGAGCTTCGGGTTTTTGTATTCCGGGATTTTCTGGGACGAACCAAAGGGATGAAAAAGCCGGCCAAGCCAACTGCGTTCCTCCGCCGCCGGCGCAGGGGCGGTGGCGGCGAGAAGAAGGAGCAGAGCAAGGATGGGCGTGGGTCGCATCGCGCCTCAAGGAGCCCAACGTTGCAAAACCTGTCAAACCCTTTATCAATCGCGCATGCGGACTCTGCTCCTGGCGTCTCTTCTTTTCGTTGGCGCGATACAGGCCGAGGCGGCCTCGAGCCATTGCATTTTCCGGGTCCACGTGGCGGGCAACGAACGCGACGGCGAAGTCTTCGCGAAACCGATCCGGTCGCTCAGCGGGCGCGAGGTTTTCATTGAACGGATGGCTTGGCTGACGGAGCGGGATGTGAAAGCGTTCTACCCGTACCGCGCGGCCGATGGCAGCTACGCCGCGCTCCTCGAGCTGGACGATCACGGCCGCACCGTCCTCGACACGCTGAGCGTGGAACGCCGCGGTTCGTATCTGTTCGTTTTCCTGAATGGCCGCGCGTTGCCCGAGCTGCAGGTCGATAAACGCGTCTCGGATGGGAAGATTTATCTGCCGGGCGGCCTGACCGAGGCCGACATCAAATTGATGAACAAGGACTGGAAGCTGCTCGGGAAACGGAAGAAGAAATGAACGGCTGGAGACGCGTCGCGGCGCTATTTTTTCTTACCATGATCGCCAGTGCGCGAGCGGCCGACGCGCCGCTCCACCTCGCTTTGCCGACGGAGAACCACGCGCTGCTGAGCGGCGAGAACGACGCTTTTTACCAGGTCATCGAACGCAACGTGCGCGGGGTGATTTCGCATCCGTGGCAGGGCGGACAGTACGGTTTCGTGCGCGACCCGCAGGAACTGGGCGGCGACACGGTCTACACCCGTTTCCACGAAGGGATGGACATCAAGCCGATGCGGCGCGACGCGCAAGGCGAGCCGCTCGATGAAGTGCGCGCCATCGCGGATGGCAAAGTCGTCTACGTGAGCCGGGCGGCCGGCGCGTCGAATTACGGCCGCTATGTCGTGGTCGAGCATCGCTGGGGCGGTTGTCCCTACTACAGCCTCTACGCGCATCTCAGCACGATCGCGGTCGAGGCGGGGCGCGCAGTGGGGCAGGGGGAAAAGCTCGCCGTGATGGGGCACACCGGCGACGGGATTAACCGCGAACGGTCCCACGTGCACGTCGAGCTGAACCTGCTGCTGAACGATCATTTTGAAGCCTGGCACGACACATTTTTCCCGCGCGATCCAAACCGGCACGGCATCTACAACGGGCTCAACCTGAGCGGGCTCGATCTGCCGCGACTTTTCCTTGCACTCCGGAGCGATTCCGTGCTCACTCTGCCGGCTTTTCTCGCGAAAGAAGAAGCCTTCTACAAAGTGATCGTGCCCAATTCGCCCAACTTCCAGTTGCCCCGGCGCTATCCCTGGATGGTGGAAGGTTCGCCTAACGAAAAGCCAGCCGCCTGGGAAATTTCCTTTGCCCGTTCCGGCCTGCCTTTCCGGCTCGTCCCGAGCAGCCGGGCGCTCAGCGCGCCGGAAGTCTCCTACGCCAAACCGGGCCCGGTCGACCTGCGTTTCCTAACCCGCCACCTCGCCGGCCGCGGGAGCAGCGCGCGCCTGACCGACAGCGGCAAAGCATTCCTTCGGCTCCTCACGTTTCCGGACTAACGAAAAGTGCGCAAGTTCAGTCGTCGCCAGTTTCTCGGCCTGGGGTTGGTCGCGCTCCCCGCCGCGGCTGGGATCGACGGCCGCTTCGCCGAGCCGACCTGGCTGCGGGTGACCCAGCTCGACGCCCACCCGCAACCGGCCTCCTGCTTCGTCCAGTTCAGCGATTTCCATTACAAAGGCGACGCCGATTATGCCGAAGAGGTCATCGGCCGGATCAACGAGCTCGCTCCCGACTTCGTCTGTTTCACCGGCGACCTGGTGGAGGACAAAAGTTACGCGCCGGCCGCGCTCGACTTCATCCGCCAGATCGAGCGGCCGGTTTATGGCTGCCCCGGGAACTGGGATTACGGGTGCGGGGCTGATTTCAAGGAATACGCCAAAGCCTACCGCGCGACCGGCGGCGAATGGCTGGAGGATCGCAGCATCGTCTTGCCGCAGCACGGTCTGGAAATCATCGGGATGGGATTGCGCGGCGTGCACGTCCTGGGCGAAAAGAAGGCCCAGCGCCGCCTGCTCCTCATTCATTACCCGACCCAGGCTGACCGGCTCGACGGCCGCCGCTACGACCTCATCCTGGCCGGCCACTCGCACGGCGGGCAGGTGCGGCTTCCCTTCTACGGCGCGCCGGTTTTGCCCTACGGCGTGGGCCGTTACCAGAAGGGTCTCTACGAGTCGTTAGGCGGCCCGCTCTACGTCAATGTCGGGATCGGCACCTACATGTTTCCGGTGCGCTTCAACTGCCGTCCCGAGCTGACCGTCGTTAGGCTGTAAGGCGGCTGCGCCAGCACCAAAGGCCCCGCTTCCTGACGCAGTTTCAGGCCTTGGCGCGCGCCATTGACCGCGCCCTCACCACCAAGGGCAACACCGAAGACGCCGCCAAAGTTGATCTCACCCTATCGAATCTCTCCAACGCGCGCGGTCTCGCCCTTGCCCTCACCGGCGAGCTGCTGGTCGACGTCCAAGCGATCGAAGCGAAATTCGACGAGTGCGACGACTACCTGCCGCAGTTCGCCTCAGTGAACGACCTTGGCCGCCAATTCAGCGACGCCTGGTTCGCTCTCTGGCACGTTGACGACCTCCGGCGGCGAGCGAGCAAACCGATAAACCACCAACGCCCCCGAATCCCTAACCCTCATTCGAGCCGCCCGCCGCTCGCTCGCGCTTGGCTCAAGGGAGCGCGCTTTTGCGGTGAAAGCGTTCGCGTGGAAATCCGTGGTCCACTTTCTCGCGAAATATTCTTTTCATTCCCGGGAGAAATCCGGCGGCGCCAGTTGCAGAAGTTGATCTAGTTGAGATGAGGGTTCCCTGCTGTGATTTGCTCGCGGAAAGCAAATTGAAGTGAAGATGGATGAGTGCGCGAGTTTGCGATTACTCGAAGGGGGAGTGGGGCGAGAAGGAATAGCTCGACTTCCCGCCTCCGTTTTGCGTAGCAATGGGGCCATGAAAACTTCTTGTCTCCTCCAGCGAACATCGGCGCTCGCATCCTTCGGTTTCTCACATCTTTTCAAACGCGCGCCTTACCTGCTCCTGATCGTCGCCGGGACAGTGATGGCTTTTCTTGGTCCCCAAGCGCCGAACTCAGTTTCGCGACGAGCGCTTACTTTTGCCGAGCGCGTCTCTTATCAACGGGCGATCGAAGAGGTTTACTGGCGTCACCGCATCTGGCCGGTAGAAAACCGGGGAGCCAAGCCAGCGCTCGCGGCCGTGATGTCTCAAGCGCAGTTAGAACAGGAAGTCGAAAATTACCTGCTCGACTCACAGGCAGTGGAAAAATTCGCCAAGGCACCGCTGCGTCCCGCGCAGTTGCAAGCAGAGATGGAGCGCATGGCCAGTCAGAGCAAACAGCCCGCGGTGCTGCGGGATCTCTTTCAAGCGCTTGGCAACGACCCCTACGTTATCGCCGAGTGTCTCGCCAGGACCGTGCTGACCGAGCGCATGACCAGAGCCTTAGGCGTGACGCGGAGCAAGACCGGATCGTCAGAGCCGGAGGTGAAGCTAATCCCCGTAATGGCCGCAGCCACTACTAACTATACCCTTCCTAAAGTAGCGGACGAAGGAAACGGTTGCACGGATGACACTTGGGTTGCGACCAGCGTGACCAATGCGCCCGGCGCTCGTATTAATCAGACAGCGGTCTGGACTGGCACCGAGATGATCATCTGGGGAGGAGACGCTAACAACACGGCATTTGATACCGGAGGGCGATATAATCCAAGCACGGATAGTTGGACGCCTACCAATACCGTCAGCGCACCCGACGCTCGTAGTCAGCACACAGCGGTCTGGACTGGCACTGAAATGATTGTCTGGGGCGGAAATGACTACAAGGGCGCTGATTTCACTTACCTGAATACTGGCGGCAGATATAATCCGAGCACAGACAGTTGGGTAGCGACCACTGCCATCAACGCGCCGGATGGACGCGACCACCACACCGCTGTCTGGACTGGTGCTGAGATGATTGTTTGGGGTGGACTCCAAAACAGCGTCCTCAACACTGGCGGCAGATACAACCCGAACAGCGATAGTTGGACGGAGACCAGCGCTACTGGTGCACCGTCGGCCCGCTATCAACACACCGCCGTTTGGTCGGGCAGTGAAATGATCGTTTGGGGCGGATCGGATAATAGTAGCGTCAATTACTTCAACACCGGCGCAAGATACGATCCGATGACGGATATATGGCAGGCTACCACCACCAGCAACGCGCCCACCGGCCGGTCCGGGCACGCGACAGTCTGGAGCGGTTTTGAGATGGTCGTCTGGGGCGGAGGTAGCAACATCGTGATCGGGAGCACTGGCGGACGGTATGATCCCTTCACCGATAGTTGGACAGCCACCAGCACGGTAAACGCACCCTCTGCTCGATTCGGGCTCACATTCGTCTGGACAGGCAGTGACATGATTGTCTGGGGCGGATTTTTTAATAACCACTTTTTCAATACGGGAGGCAGATACAATCCGTTTACAGATAATTGGACGGCTACCAGCACCGTAAATACCCCTTCAAAACGCGGTAACCACGCGGCGGTCTGGACGGGCAATCAAATGATCGTTTGGGGCGGATTCGATAGCGCCGGGTCTTTCCAGTATTTCAACACGGGCGGGAGATATTGCGCGGAAATCGGGCCAACGCCAAGCCCGACGCCGGTCCCGATCACGCTGCAAGGCCAGGGAACTAAAGTGCGGGAAAAAAATACCGTCAGCCTTACCTGGAGTGGAGCGAACTCGGCCGAACTCGACGTTTATCGCGATGGCGGGGTAATCGCAACCACGGCCAACGATGGTTTGTATGTAGATTCTATCGGCAATGGCAACCAGGCCGACTATACCTACAAAGTGTGTGAAGCAGGCAGCCAGACCTGCTCCAATGAGGTGGTCGTGACCTTCCTGCAGACGATCAACGCCACTTGGAGTACGAATCCGGTGAGCGGCGATTGGAATAATCCTCTCAATTGGACGCCTCCCACCGTTCCGGACGGGCCCTTCGCCAGAGCCATCTTTAATACCTCCAGCATCACCAACGTTTCGCTCTCAGGCGCCATCGCCGTGAATGACATCGTGTTTAAGGCCGGAGCCAGCGCGTTTACGATTACGACTCCTGTCCAGAAGACTCTCACGCTGAGCGGAGCGGGTGTGCTTAACAGCTCTGGTCAGGAGCAGAATTTTGTCACGAGCGGGACGATCACCCTCCAAAATAGCGCGACAGCTGGGAGTAAAGTCTTCTACACCTGTAGTGGCACGACTCACTTCTATGATTCCTCGAGCGCCGGGAAAAGCACTTTTGTGTTTAGCGGCGCCGGCGTTGCACAGGGTGGGGGCGGAGCTGATTTCCGGGATAGCTCGTCTGCTGCGGATGCTACGATCATTGTCGAAGCCGGGACCGTGGCCGGGGCTTCGGGCGGTGGCATCGCCTTCGACGACGGTCAGGTGTCAGTCGGAGATGCCACCATCATCGCAAATGGAGCCACGGTGGCAGGTGCGCATGGCGGCTCGGTGGCCTTTTTTGCTATCCTGCCTTCTGAGCCGACCATCATTGGGAATGGTGGAGTCAATGGCGGCACGGGCGCTGTGTTCACATTTTTCCAAGATATCCCTGGTAACCGGGCTCACTTCCAACTGAACGGCGATGCGTTATTGGACATCAGCATTAGCGGCGGTGTGACCATCGGCTCGCTGGCCGGCGACGGGACCGTCGATCTCGGCGATTTCACGCTGGAAACAGGCGGTAACGACCAGAACACTCTTTTTTCGGGCGTGCTCAAGCAGATCAACACGGAAGGCGGTGATGCTGGCCTCAGGAAAGTGGGGAGGGGAACTTTGAGACTGAGTCACAACAACAAGTTTAAGAATGGGGGAGTCACAATTGCCGGAGGCACGGTGGCGATCGACAACCAGATTGGCTCAGCGACCGGGTCGGGCGGGGTGGGGGTTCAAGAAGGCACCCTGGCTGGTGGCGGAACTACCGCCGGAGCGGTCGAGATCGGCACCGGCAGTGGCCAAGGAGCTTTCCTTGCCCCCGGGCAGGGCGCCGGCGCTGGAAAGGCCCTTACCATCCAACACGCACTCATCTTCAAGGCCGATGGGGCTTACACTTGGAAGGTGAACACTAGAAAAGCCACAGCCGATCAAGTTTCGGCTAACGGCGTCACGATCGCGAAAGGCGCGCAATTCGACTTTGCTGTGGTCGCGAATCACGCGCTGGCGGCAGGTACGACCTTCACCGCGCTGAGCAACACCAGCGGAGCGCCGATCATCGGCACCTTCGCTAACCTGCCCGATGGTTCCGCTTTCACCTCGGGCCGCAATACATTTCAAGTCAGCTACACTGGCGGCGACGGTAACGATCTCACCCTGACGGTGGTCCCTTAATCAACGCTGAAGGAATCATTCTCGCAGCGAAAGGACCCGGCCGTGCGGACAAGTTGCGGGATGGTGAGTCGGGGAAGGCGAAGGCGCTGTTGGTTGTCGAACCAGAGTAAATCTGCCGGGGAGCTCTGGATTTTGACAATCCGGGAAATGCTTCTACTTTCCCGTCCCTCCATCCCCGCAGACGGAACTGAATCAGGAGAGCCACCCGGCTCGTTGGAACTGAAATCAATATGCAAAAAAATCGCTCAAAACGTTATCGCGCGGCCGCCGAGCAGGTGGATCCCAACAAAACTTACAGCTTCTCTGACGCGGTTAGTACGCTGAAGAAACTCCCGCCGACCAAGTTTGACCAAACGGTCACGATGTCTTTCCGGCTCGGGGTTGATCCCAAGCAATCCGACCAGATGGTGCGCGGCACTTGCCCGCTTCCGCACGGCAGCGGCAAGCAGGTCCGCGTGCTCGTTTTCGCGCAAGGCGCGGCGGCACAGGCAGCGAAGGATGCCGGGGCCGAATACGTGGGCTACGAAGATTTGATCAAGAAATGCCAGGAAGGTTTCCAGGATTTCGATGTCGCGATTGCGACTCCGGGAACGATGTCGGAAGTGCGCAAGCTCGGCAAGGTGCTCGGACCGCGCGGCCTGATGCCGAATCCGAAAATCGGCACGGTGACTGAAGACACGGCGAAAGCGGTCGCCGAAGTGAAGGCCGGCCGGGTCGAGTTCAAGCTCGATAAAAACGGCAACATCGCGGTGCCGGTCGGTAAATTTTCTTTCGCGGAAAACCAGTTGGTCGAAAACGGCACGGCGATCATCGAAGCGGTGGTCAAAGCCCGGCCGGCGACGGCCAAGGGCCGTTTCGTCGAGGGAATGACGCTCGCGGCGACGATGTCGCCCGGGTTGCCGGTCGATCCTTCGCCTTATCTCAAAGCCTAAATTTTTTCACACCCATGAGACCTGAAAAATCCAGCATCGTTTCGGACCTGTCCGAGAAACTGAGTCGTTCGCCTTTCCTGTTGGTGACCGATTATCAGCGGATGAAAGTCGAGCAGTTCGGCGAACTGCGGAACCGCCTCGCGCCGACCGGCGCGGAGGTGCACGTGGTCAAGAATAGTTTCCTGCGCCGCGCGCTGGAGGCGAGCGGCCTGCCGGATTTGTCCGAGCAGTTGGTCGGCCAAACGGCGGTGGTGACGGGCGATTCGGACGTGGCCCCGGTGGCGAAGGTGCTGAAGACTTTCGCAGCGGAATTTAAGATCGCGACTCTCAAGGTGGGCGTGGTCGACAAGGCCGTGCTCTCGACGGCCGAAGTGGAGTCTCTGGCCGACTTGCCGTCGCGCGATGTGCTTCTTTCGCAGTTGCTCGGCGTGCTGCTCGCTCCGGCGACCAAATTGGTCCGGACTTTGAACGAACCGGCCGCGTCGCTGGCGCGTCTCTTGAACGCCAAGGCGCAACAGGACGGTCAACCGGCGGAGGCCGCCGCAGCCTAACAAATTTTGTCCTGCACCGGTGGGACGAGCAACGAAAACAAAACAAACACTGTCCGGATCGATGGCTGTCGATCTTAATTTCCCGGAGGCTTTCGGGAGCGGCAATATGAGGAAATAAAAATGGCAGATACAAATGCAATTGTGGAGCAACTCAGCGGCATGACCGTTCTCGAGGTTGCTGGATTGGTGAAGGAACTCGAAGAAAAGTGGGGCGTCAGCGCAGCGGCTCCCGTGGCTGCGGCAGCTCCTGCCGGCGGCGGTGCAGCAGCTCCGGCGGCTGAAGAGAAGACCACTTTCGATGTCATCCTGAAGGAAATGGGTTCGAACAAAATCGGCGTGATCAAGGAAGTTCGCGCCGCCGTGCCCGGACTCGGCCTGGCGGAAGCCAAGGCTCTGGTCGAGGGCGCGCCCAAGACGATGAAGGAAGGCGTGACCAAGGAAGAAGCCGAAGAGATCAAGAAAAAGGTCGAAGCGGCCGGCGCCAAAGTCGAAATCCAATAATTTTCCATCCTGCGGCGGGCGGAGTGCAAAAGAAAGCACTTGCGCCCGCTGGCAGGATGTGAATATTTACGTCCCCCTTTTTCTGACTCAGGACGCCCGACGTATTTTTAACTCGCTCTCGACGGTAGATTCCAAGATTGGCAACAAAACGGTGGAGGTCTTTTGGACCGACCGCCGTTTTGCTGCCAGTTTTTTCGCCAGGTATTTCCAGAAAAAACCGTAACCCTCATACTCCTCGCGACCTGCATCCAGGGTCGCTGCAGGTTTTAAACCATTGGAGATTGGTGCACCAGTTATGTCTGATCGTACTGCAATAGAACGTATCCACTTCGGCAAAATCAAAGAGGCGATTGAGCCACCGAACCTGATCGAGGTTCAGCTGAATTCCTACGTCGATTTTCTGCAAAAAGACGTGCCGCCGAGCAAGCGGAAGAACACCGGTCTTCAGACCGTCTTCAAGGAAGTCTTCCCGATCGAGAGCTACGACGAAAAAGCCACCCTCGATTTCAGCCAATATGAAATCGGCGAACCGAAATTGAGCGCCCTCGAAGCGCAGCGCGAAGGGCAAACCTACAGCGCGCCGCTCCACGTCACTTTCCAGCTCAAGGAAGAAAAGGGGACGAAGGAAGAAAAAGTCTACATGGGAGAGATCCCGCTCATGACGCCGTCGGGCACGTTCGTGATCAATGGCGCGGAGCGCGTCGTTGTGAGCCAGCTGCATCGTTCCCCGGGCATCGCGTTCGAGTCGAGCATCCATCTCAACGGAAAAGTCCTCTACAGTTTCCGCATTATCCCGGATCGCGGTTCATGGATCGAAGTGCAGTTCGACACCAGCGACCTGCTCTACATCTACCTCGACCGTCGTAAACGCCGGCGGAAATTTCTCGCCACCACTTTCCTCCGTGCGCTCGGTTACGGCCCGGACGAAGAAGTGATCAAACTTTTCTATACCATCGAGGATCTCAAACTGAGCGAGAAACTCGATGAGGAAAGCCTCGCCACCAAGGTCCTCACTGCCGACGTGCTGGATGGGGAAGTAACGGTCGCGCGCGCTTTTGAGCCGCTCACTCTCGCCGCGATCCCGCAGATCATGGCGCTCGGGCACAAGACGGTCAAAGTGATCGACATCACCCACGACGACACCGTCGTGAAGGCGCTGAAAAAAGATCCCGCGCACGACCAGGAAGAAGCGCTCAAGGATATTTACCGCAAGCTGCGCCCTGGCGATCCGCCCACCGTGGCGAACGCTCGCGCCCTGCTCAAGCGCCTCTTCTTTGACCCAAAAAAATACGATCTCGGCCGCGTCGGACGCTACAAACTCAACCAGAAGCTCAACATCGACGTTGATCTCAGCGAGCGCATCCTGACCGACAAGGATTTCATTGCTGCGATCAAATATCTCATCAGTCTCCGCCGCGGTGAAGGCACGCTTGATGACATCGATCATTTGGGCAGCCGTCGCGTCCGGACGGTTGGCGAATTGCTCGCCAACCAGTGCCGCGTCGGCCTCGCCCGCACCGAGCGTCTCGTGAAAGAGCGCATGACTTTGTTCGACGTGAACATCGACGGCATGACGCCGCAGAAGCTGATCAACCCGAAAGCGCTCAGCGCGGTCGTGCGTGATTTCTTCGGCCGCTCGCAGCTCTCGCAGTTCATGGATCAGACCAACCCGCTCGCCGAGCTGACGCACAAGCGTCGTCTCAGCGCCCTCGGACCAGGCGGTCTGAGCCGCGATCGCGCCGGCTTCGAAGTCCGCGACGTGCATCCTTCGCATTACGGCCGCATTTGTCCGATCGAGACCCCGGAAGGTCCGAACATCGGTCTCATCAGCTCGATGAGCACCTTTGCGCGGATTAACGAATTCGGTTTCATCGAAACGCCTTATCGCAAAGTGGAGAACGGCCGGGTCACCGACCAAGTTGATTACCTGACCGGCGATCGGGAAGAAGCTTTCATCGTCGCGCAGGCGAATGCGCCGATGGACGCGAAAGGTCATTTCAGCGGAGAGAAAGTTTCCGTTCGTTATCGCGGCGACTTCCTCGAAGTCGAGCCGGCCAAGGTCCACTACATGGATGTCTCGCCGAAGCAGCTCGTCTCCGTGGCCGCGGGATTGATCCCGTTCCTCGAGCACGATGACGCGAACCGCGCGCTCATGGGCTCGAACATGCAGCGCCAGGGTGTGCCGCTGATCGTTTCCGAATCGCCGCTCGTCGGCACCGGCCTCGAAGGCAAAGTCGCGCGCGATTCCCGCGCCGTCGTGGTTTCGACCGAAGCCGGCAAAGTCGCCTCCGTTACCGCCGACCAGATCGTCGTGACGAAGGACGGCCACATGCCGGAAGGCCGCAAAAAATTGAAGACCGACGAAGAAGCCGGCATCCACGTTTACGAGCTGCGCAAGTTTATGCGCTCGAACGCGGGCACCTGCGTGAACCAGAAGCCGATCGTGAAGAAAGGCCAGCACGTGAAGAAGGGCCAGGTCATCGCCGACGGCCCGAACACCGAACAAGGCGAGCTCGCGCTCGGCCGCAACGTGCTCGTCGCCTTCATGCCGTGGAACGGCTACAACTTCGAGGACGCGATCATGATCTCGGAGAAGGTCGTGAAGGAAGACATTTACACTTCCATTCACATCGACGAATTCGAAATCGGCGCCCGCGACACCAAGCTCGGCCCCGAAGAAATCACGCGGGACATCCCGAACGTGAGCGAAGAAGCGCTCCGCAACCTCGGCTCCGACGGCGTCATTCGCGTCGGCGCGGAAGTGAAACCGGGCGACATCCTGGTCGGAAAAATTACTCCGAAAAGCGAGACGGAACTGGCGCCGGAAGAGCGTCTTCTCCGCGCCATCTTCGGTGAAAAAGCGGCCGATGTGAAAGACACGTCGCTGACCGTTCCGTCGGGCACCTACGGGATCGTGATGGACGTCAAAGTCTCGTCGCGCCACGAAGTTTCCCGGGAAAAACTGACCCCGGCCGAAACGAAGCGCCAGCTCAAGACGATCACGGAAGACAACCGCAAGAAGAAGGAAGAGCTGACCGAGCAACTGACGGACGCTCTCTCCAACGTCTTGTTAGGCGAAAAAATCCCGCTCGACGTGGTCAACGCGCAGACCGGCGAAATCATCATCCCGGCCAATCGCAAGATCACCAAGACGCTCCTCCGCAAACTGGCGGTGGCCTACGATCACATCGAGATCGATCCGAGCCCGATCCGGAACAAAATCCGCGAGATTATTTCCCAGTACGAACACAAGTTCGCCGAGCTCGAGCTCGACCGGGAACGCTCGATGGATCGCGTCGAAAGCGGCGACGACATCGACCCGGGCATCATCAAGCAGGTGAAAGTGTTCGTCGCGAGCAAGCGCAAGTTGAGCGTGGGCGACAAGATGGCGGGACGCCACGGCAACAAGGGTGTCGTCGCACGCATCGTGCCGGAAGAAGACATGCCTTATCTGGCCGACGGAACGCCGGTTGAGATCTGCCTCAATCCGTTAGGCGTGCCGAGTCGTATGAACGTCGGGCAGGTCCTGGAAACGCACCTCGGGGTTGCGGCCAAGGCCCTCGGCTTCAAAGTCGCGACGCCGGTTTTCGACGGCATCTCGGAAGCGAAAATCCGTGAGTATCTGAACGAAGCCAAAAAAGTCGACGGCTTCCATTGGGTGCAGGAAAACGGCAAGGCTCGCCTCTTCGACGGTCGCACGGGCGACGCGTTCGATCAGGAAGTCGTGGTCGGCTACATCTACATGCTGAAGCTCGGTCACTTGGTCGCGGACAAGATCCACGCCCGCGCGGTCGGCCCTTACTCGCTCGTCACCCAGCAACCGCTCGGTGGTAAGGCGCAGTACGGCGGCCAGCGTTTCGGCGAGATGGAAGTGTGGGCGCTCGAAGCTTACGGCGCGGCTTACACCCTGCAGGAACTCCTGACCGTGAAGTCGGACGACGTCCAAGGACGCACCCGGATCTACGAGTCGATCGTGAAGGGCGACAACTCGCTCGAAGCCGGCACACCGG
>JBDTVP010000052.1:0-16320 GCA_040007175.1 Spartobacteria bacterium | reverse complement strand
ATCCTTCATCCTTCATCCTTCATCCTTCATCCTTCATCCTTCATCCTTCATCCTTGACTGACCTCCTCAAAAATTCACTCGTCCATTGGCCCGAACTTTCGCCGACTGTCTTCGTACCGCACAAAGCCGATCTCGGAAGCCCCCGTTCCGGAAATTGTGAAACCAGCGACGGACACTTGCAGCTCGGGCCTCGGCGCCGGTCATTGGAAGCCAGAAGAAGCTAGACCATCTTTGCGAGGGCGATTACCTTTCGCTCCAAGCGATACCGTCGTACGCAAATACCCCAACGGAGCCGCCGTGGGCGCGGTCGTTGGGGTAAAACACGAAACTTAACTTACGGGGCGAGGTGATACACTTCTGCGAGGGACACACCACTGCCACCATTATTGCCGGAGACGATCGCGGTGTAGGCGCCCGGAGGGAGGGTCACGACCATCGCTGACTCGAGATCATTCTGCGGTGAGAGGCCGGTAGCAAGGATAAGGGCGGCTTGACTCGTGTCATCCCGCCAGTTGTCATTGGAGCTAAGGATGGTGCCGTTGCTATTAAAGAGACTCAGGGTCGGATCAGCCAGGACGTTGTCGATGCCGGTGAGCGAAGGCCCGAGGGCGCGGATGATCACTTTCTCACTGGCAGTTCCGTTACCGAAGATAAAGCCCCCGATCATGACATCGTCGCCCGTCTGGACAAAGCCGCGAGTGCTGATATTGGCCAGCTTCGAGTCGGACGCCGCGTCCAAGTCATACACTTCGACGAGCCCGATTCCGCCTGTTCCGTTTTTGCCGCTCAGGATAACGGTGTAACTATCCGGCGGGAGAGTCGCGACAATGGCCGCTTCCAGATCTTCGGTTGGCGCGAACGCGCTGTCTTGAATTGTCGTCTCCTGGGTATCTCTCCAGTTATCATTGCTCGTGATGAGCGAGCCTTTCGCTCCGTGCAGCTCGAGCACCGGGTCAGCTAAAATGGGGTTCACACCGGACATCGACGGCCCGATTCCACGCACGATCACTTTCTTGGCGGCGTTGCCCGTGATGATGAAGCCGCCGATCGAGACGTTATCGCCGGTCTGCACGTTTAGCCGAGTGGAGATGTTGAGCAACTGCGCAGGACTCGGTGTCGGAGTCGGGGCTGGCGGGTCGGACAATCCTGGGCTGGAGACGTTGTTTGAATCAAGGGTCACAGCCTCTGTGAGTGCCAGGAGCCGGCCGTTCACAGTAGTGCCGCTCACCGTAGTGATGGCGGCATAAGCGAGAATATTCCCGGTAAAACTACTGCCACTGCCAAGAGTGGCTGAGGTGCCGACCTGGAAATAGACATTGCGGGCGTCGGCGCCATTGATTAGCACGACCGAGGAGCTACTGGATGTAATCAGGGTGGTGCCAATCTGAACGACGAAGCGTGCGGTCGGATCATTCTGAGCGTCAAATGTCAGGGCGCCGCTGGAGACTGCCGATGTGTTATAACGATAAACACCCGGGGCAAGGATCAAGCCACCGAGGTCGGTCCCGCTGAGGTTATTGGCGGGTGGAGAGACCAAGCCGGCAAAGGCGGTGTAGGCGGTGGCGAGGTCCGCATGGGCCTGTGTCGCCGTCGGATCAGCCGCGTGGAGAGCGCCGTTGATGACGACGCCCGGCGGGAACCCGGTGATGGCAGAGCCGGGGCTGACACCTACGTCGCCGGAAAGAGTACTGGCGCCGGTATTGGTAAGGGTGGAAGCGCCCAAGGCGACGAAGGTCTCGGCGGATTCGAGGGATTGTGCGCTGGTCTGCGCGGTGAAGCTCGCCAAGGCGGCGAAAGCAAGTATAAGACTGGGCACGAGGCCGAGACGAACTAAGTAAGTGCGAGTTTTCATGGGTAGTTTTCTAATTGTTATCGGTGATCCTCCGGCTGACCCAACTGGGCACAACGCGGGAACGGTCTTCGGAGGACACGAAAAGAAGCTGATCTCACCGCGGCCTTTGTATCCAAAGCCGGAACGATCTAACTCTCGTAATTCGCGGCCCGAGCAAAGATGCTAGCACCCGAATTATACCGTAATATAAGCATTAAGTGGTCCGTCCACCCGTTTTCCTGTCTTTATTATCCGGTGCTCCCCAGCCTGTTGTTAGAATTGTCAGACAGAGTCGGGGTCAAAGTGTCTTGCCCCGTTTTCACGGACAGAGGGAGAACGGGGCCGTGTCGGTCGTTGGCTCTCTAGTATATATACAGTGAAAGCTTGGGCGCCCGTCGGCGACTCCGCCGCGTGATCCGCGGCTTCGGCTTCGAACACTGCTGGCCTGTGCAGTTCAGATCGACAGAAAAAAGCGGTTATGGATTCTCCGGGCAAGCATCCTGTGAAAGTTCAGGCCGGAGGACACGGGACGAGGTCGCGCTGCGGGCGCGCGTCCGGCTAAAGATAAATGATGCTTGGATGACTAGAACAAATTCGATCTAAGCGGCGTCAACCAACCAACCATTCTTATGTTCGACCAGGAACGACCGGATTCATGCTTCTCGCCACCAGCCTCGTCATGTTGATGACGCCCGGGCTCGCCTTCTTCTACGGCGGGCTCGCCGGGAAACGAAACATCCTCGGGATCATGATCCAGAGTTTTGTCTCGATGGGCATCACCACCATCATGTGGCTTATTGTCGGCTACTCGCTTTGCTTCAGCGGCGACTCGTTAGGTGGACTGATTGGTAATTTCGACAAGGCCTTCATGCACGGAGTCGATTTGAATTCGCCTTTTCCCGGCAACCACAAACTGCCCGAATTCGTTTTCATGGCTTACCAGATGATGTTCGCCATCATCACCCCGCGCTGATCACCGGCGCTTTCGTGAATCGAATCACCTTCAAGGCTTATCTCGCTTTCCTCGTTCTTTGGCAACTGCTGGTCTATTATCCTTTCGCGCACATGGTCTGGGGTGGCGGGCTCCTCGCGCATTGGGGCGTGCTCGATTTTGCGGGCGGGATCGTCGTCCACACCACCGCCGGGTTTGCCGCGCTCGCGTCGGTCTTCTACGTCGGGCGTCGGCGTGACCGGGAATCGCCACCGAACAGCATCCCGCTTATTGCCATCGGCACCGGCCTGCTTTGGTTCGGCTGGTGCGGCTTTAATGCCGGGAGCGAGCTGGACGTCAACGCCATCACCGGCCTGGCTTTTCTCAACACCGACGTCGCGGCCTCGTTCGCGGCCATCGTCTGGCTAACGATCGAATGGACGGTGCAACGCCGCCCGAAATTCGTCGGGCTCATGACGGCGCGGTCGCGGGCCTGGCCACGATCACGCCGGCGGCCGGCTTTGTTTCGTTACCCTCGGCGGCCTTCATTGGAATGGCTGCGGGAGTGGTTTGCTATCTCGCGGTTCATTTGAAAAATAAGCTCGGCTGGGACGACGCCCTCGACGTCTGGGGCGTGCACGGAGTCGGCGGCGCGCTCGGCGTTATCCTCCTCGGCGTCTTTGCCTCCAAAGCGATGAACTCCGCCGGTGCTGACGGGCTGCTCGCGGGCGGCAGCCACTTCTTCCTCGTTCAATGCGCCGCCGTCATCGGCTCTGCGCTCTACGCCTTCCTCTTCACTTACGTGATGCTGGCGGCGATCAATCTCTTCACTACCGTCAAAGTTTCGGAAGCGGGAGGAGGACCTGGGGCTCGATGCCTCGGTGCATGGTGAACAAGCCTACGATTCCGGCACGCTCGAAGATTCCGAGGCCACTCTCGAAAATGCCACGGGAGACAGGTGCTTGATTATAGACATTCGAATTTCATCCCTCGCGCGTCTCTTCGGCTAGTCGTTCGTCGACGTAGTCTGCCCTTACTGGAAGCTGGCTGATGGGGAAGCCGCCGCGGACCTCGGTTTACCGCGGCTGAACGAAAAGCTTGGCTGTTGGAATGAGGGAGGAGGTGCCCAAGCCTCCGGCGACGATCAGGCTTCCGTGATTCAAGGTGGTCGTGGTGTGTAGCCGCCTCGCACTTTGCAAGTTCATGGTGGAGAGCCGCCAGCGGCCCAGAGCAGGGTCGAATTCTTCAATACTTGCGGGAGAATGTAAACGCGCACGTGGACTCTCCGCGCACCAATGAGGCCCAAAACGGATCAATCGCTTTTCCGGCAACATCCTGCTGGTGCGCCGGACGGCCGCACGCTACAACACGGGCGCGATGGCAGTGGAATCGGAGGCAAATGATCAACAACGCGCGCAATGGATGCACGAGGCGGTGTCGTTAGGGCGGGCCGGGATGGCGCAAGACGGCGGCGGACCGTTCGGTGCCGTGGTGGTGTGCGATGGAAAGATTGTCGGCCGCGGCCATAACCAGGTCACGAGCTTGCTCGACCCGACCGCGCACGCCGAGGTGATGGCGATCCGCGAGGCCTGCCGCTCGTTAGGCCGCTTCGACCTGAAAGGCTGCGAGCTTTACACGAGCTGCGAGCCCTGCCCGATGTGCCTGGCCGCGATTTACTGGGCCCGGCTCGACCGCGTTTTCTACGCCTGCACCCGGCACGACGCGGCAGAGATCGGTTTCGACGATGACTTCATCTACGAGCAGCTCCCGCTCGAGATCGCCGCCCGCTCCCTGCCCATGAAACAGATCGAGCGCGAGCATTCGCTCGACCTGTTCCGCGAGTGGACCGCGAAGCCGGATAAGATTCCCTACTAGCTCCGCGTCGCCCCGGCGGTCCTCCCGGCGACCGCCCCGCGACTGCAACGCGGCTAGACCGTGATCCCCATTTCCGCACTAAGGACGAGCGCGAGTACCTGGAACGACATCTTCGGCCGCACCCACAACGGCCTCAACTGGGGCATCCGCGGGGACGGGACGGCGCCCGTCCCTCCAAAAACGATTGCGCCCGGGATCGCTAGACCGCGACTTCCGGCCGACGACCCAGGGTTTCCTCGAGCGTGCTGAGCAACTTCTCGCGCGAATGCGGTTTCATCAGGCAGGCTTCCACGCCTAACGATCGAATTTCCGCGGACTGCAAATCCTCATCCCGACCGGTCGAGAGAATGATCTTCTGTTGCGGATTCAATTTCCGCACCGCCCGGACGAGAGAGAAGCCATCCATCAGTGGCATGACCAGGTCAGTCAGGATCAGATCGAAATCGTCCGGGTGCTGGGCGTAGAGCGCGAGTGCGGAGACGCCGTCTTCGGCCAGGACCGTCTCGTAACCGGAGCGTTCGAGTAAGGCCTGCGCGGCCGTCCGGATGCAGGGTTCATCATCGACAAAGAGGATGCGCTCGCCATGTCCATCGTGCGCGAGCGGGAGATCGACCAACATCACTCCGGCGTCGATCGCATTGTTAGCCGGCAAAAAAACCTTAAAGCTGGTGTGACCCGGTTCGCTGTAGACGTTCACGAAGCCACCGTAGCTTTTCACAATTCCGATCACGGTGGAAAGCCCGAGCCCGGTCCCCTGTCCGATTTCCTTGGTCGTAAAAAAGGGATCGAAGATTTTATCGATCACGTGCCGCGGGATGCCGGCGCCGTTATCCGAGACTTGGATCATGACGTGCGGCCCGGCGACCGCCCCGGAGGTCATGCTCGCGTAGTGGTCGTCGACCTCGAAGTTCTCGGCCGTGAGGCGAAGCGTGCCGCCTTCGCCCATGGCGTCGCGCGCGTTGACGCAGAGATTAAGCAGCACCTGCTGCAGGTGCGTCGGATCGCCTTCGATCAACCAGAGATCCTGCGGATACTTGGTCCGGATGGTGATTGTCTTGGGGAAGGTCTGACCGGCGATCTTGGCCACTTCTTCGATGAGATGCGACGACTGGAGGAGGACGCGCGCGCCATCCGCGCCGCGCGCGAAAGTGAGCATTTGCCTAACGAGATTGGCCCCGCGTTCGGCGTTGATTTCGACCAGCGAGAGGATGGCTTCCTTTTCCTCATCGAGCAGTTCACCGCGCAGGATCGGGGCGACGAGCAGGATCGGCGCGAGGATGTTATTCAAGTCGTGCGCCACCCCAGCGGCCAGCGTGCCGATGCTTTCGAGGCGCTGCGAACGCAGGAATTGCGCTTCGAGTTTCTTCTGCTCGGTCACATCAGTGTGCGTGACGAGGACCGATTCCGGTTCGCCGCGTTCATCGCGCACCAGCGTCCAGCGGGAATTGACGATGATCTTTTGGCCGTCCTTGCGATGGTGGTTCCATTCGCCGCGCCAAGCCCCGGTTCGCATCAATTCTTCCTCAGCGGCACGATAACGATCCGGTTCCAGCAGGATGATATCCATCGTCCTTCTCCCGATCGCTTCCTCCGCCGTCCAGCCGTAAAGCCGTTCCGCACCCAGGTTCCACATCCGAACCGTCCCATCGAGAGCGCGCACCATGATGGCATCGGAAGCGAGATTGATCAGGCTGGCCTGGTCGCGCAGTTGACGCTCCGCCTGTCGTTGTTTGGTCATGTCCTGCACCGTGCCCGCAATTTTTATGAGACGCCCGGCGGCATCGTGCACGGTGTCCGATTGCACATGGACAATCCGCTCGGAACCATCGGCGCGAACGATGCGATGATCGATGTTGTACGGTGCGCCGGTGCGGAGTTGTTCGATGAAGGCCGCGCGCGCCGGGGCCCGTTCGTCGGGATGAAGGAGAAGGAAGAAACTGTCGTGCGTCACCTTCGTGGTCCCGGGGTCGACACCGAAAATGCGGAAGGTCTCGGCCGACCAACGCGGCGGATGATGGGCGCGGTCTTCCCGGTTCGTTAGGTCGACTTCCCAGCTGCCCATGCGCGCGACTCGTTGGGCGAGGGCGAGGTTGGCTTCGCTCTGGCGAATCGTATCATCCGCCAGTTGCTGCTCGGAGACATCGGTCGCGACGACCATGCGCGCGGCCCGGCCGGCAAACGTGAGCGGACTGGAATAGAGCGAGACAAAAATTGCCCCGCCGTCTTTGCGCAGATGCCGCCAGCGGCCGCGGAAACCGGCGCCATCGGGTTGGAGAATCAATTCCGGCGCCTGGGAGCGTTCCTGGGCCGGGCGAATGTCGCGCGCGGTCCGTGCCAGGAACTCTTCCCGCGTGTAGCCGTACTGCGCGATGGCCGCGGGATTTACCTCAAGGAAGAAGAGCGTTTCAACATCGTAAATCCACATCGGCGTCGGGTTCGCGTCGAAAAGGGTCCGATATTGTTCATCCGCGTAGGGCGCAGATGCAGCCTCCGCTGCAGTTGTGGATTTCATTTCTGTTGAGCCGGACGGCGACAGGTTGGCCTTTTTACTTCTGGCTCGTCATTAGCAGGATTCCGGCCAAACTGCCGCGCAGGTTGTGACCGGATCGATTACGATGTCTTTGGCCCGCTCACTCGCGATTAAGCCGAGCTAAATGTGACGTAAATATCATCTCTTTGGAGAAGGTGCCGTTCGTGGCGGGAGCCTGCGCTTTGGGCCGTAAAGCTTTGACCGGGGTCCCGCCCGTCGGGTAGGATGAAGGGAGTAAAGACTTCAGCACCATGAAAACTAATCGCCCGCATTTTATCCTAACGAATTCGCTCACCCTCGCCTGCCTCGCCGCTTTGCTCTTGCAGTTCGCCGGGCCAAGTGCAGCCGAGGCGCAGAGTTTCACATTCACCGGCCGCATGAATGAGCTCCGCTCGCATCATTCCGCCACGCTGCTCGCGGATGGCCGCGTGCTGGTCGCCGGGGGCCTTTATTCCGCGCCCCTGCGGACGGCCGAACTTTATGATCCGGCCACGGAGACGTGGAGTTACACCGGCGGTCTGGTCAGCGCGCAACTGAACCATGGCGCGGTGACTCTGGCTGATGGCCGGGTGTTGATCGCCGGCGGGTCGGTGAAGGGCGGGAATGGAACCATCCCCACCAACGTTGCGCAAATCTATGACCCGGCGACTGAGACTTGGTCGACGACCGGCGCGATGAGACGCGCGCGCGACTCGGTTACCCTACAACTCTTGCCTGATGGCCGCGTCCTGGCCGCGACGGGCACCCATGGTCAATACTTCGAAACCTCGGCTACAGCGGAGATTTACGATCCCGCCACCGGTACCTGGACGCGCACCGGCAACTTGGGCGTCGGCACCTTCGACCAGATCGACGCTTCCCTTCCTGATGGCCGCGTCCTGGTGGCGGGCGGAGATAACGACAATGTCTACGCTCTGCGCGGAGCGGAAGTTTTCGATCCTGTCACCGAGACCTGGAGTCGGGCGGGACGAATGTCGACCGACCGCAAGTCGGCAGCGGCGGCTTCGCTGGCCGATGGCAGTGTGCTGGTGGTGGGTGGCCTCAGCTTCAATGGCGGTGTCCTCAAGACCGCGGATCGCTATATCCCGGAGAGGAACCGCTGGGTTCCTGCCGGTGCGCTCGTCCATTCGCGCTGGCTGGCGCGCCTCGTTTTGTTGAATGACGGTCGTGCCCTGCTGGTGGGCGGGAATAACACCAAGGTGAGCGGAGCTCGACCCTATGCAGATCTTTACGATCCCGTGTTGAATACCTGGCAGCAATTGCCCGAGATGCAGCAGGCCCGGAATTATCATACTGCCACGCTCCTGCTCGACGGGAGCGTCCTCATAGCCGGTGGCGTGGGACCCGGCGTGCAGACTGACTCGGCCGAGATCTTCCGCGAGTAGGCGGCGACCTGATCTGGACGTTGAGAGATGAACGTCCGGGCGCTCTGAGCTTCGATCCATTCCAGTCGCTCCTCTGCTGTTCTTCGTCCCACGGCGGTCCAGAGCGTCGCGCTAAAAAAAATCTTTTTTGGCGCAGGCGGCGTTGCTGGCTAAGATCCTTCGATGCTTCAGACAGCGACTCGTGCCGGCGCCAAGACCTCGAAAAAGGATCCGCCACACGGACGCTACCTGGAAGCTTTCCGCTGGATGCTGCAGACCCGGATGTTTGAGGAGAAGCTGACCGCGCTCTATCGCGGCGGCATGATCACGGGAGGCGTCTACGTCGGGCGTGGACAGGAGGCGGTGAGCACGGCGTGCGGGTTGTTTTTGCAGAAGGGCGATGTCTTTGGGCCGCTCATTCGCGATCAGGCCGGGCGTGCGGCGGCGGGTGAGCCGCTTCTGAATGTGACGCGCACTTATCTCGGTTCGCGGCAGGGCTCGATGCGCGGTCGCGACGGCAACATCCATCGCGGCTGGCCGGAGACGGGGCAAATCGCGATGATCAGTCATCTCGGTTCGCTCATCCCGGTCGTTGTCGGCAAGCTGATGGCGAAACGGATGAAAGGGGAAAAGAATTTCGTCGGTCTCACGACGATCGGTGAAGGCGGGATGCAGACGGGCGCGACGCATGAGGGGATGAATATCGCGTCGGTCGAGAAAACGCCGTTCGTGCTGGTGGCGTCGAATAATCACTTCGCCTATTCCACGCCTAACGATCGACAATTTGCCTGCGCGCAACTGGTCGATCGGGCCAAGGCTTACGGTTACGAAGGTCATGAGGTGGATGGGACAAATCTCGCGGCTTGCCTCGAGGTGATCGGTGGCGCGGTAGAATGCGCGCGCCAAGGTGGGCCGCCGCAGCTGGTGGTGGCTTCGTTGTTGCGCCTCGCCGGTCACGGCGAACATGACGACGCGAGCTATGTGCCGGCGGAGATGAAGCAGGAGCCGTGGGCGCAGGATTGCGTGCTGGCGACGGAGAAGTTGATCACGGAGAACGGCTGGCTCGATGCCGCGACGCTGAAGCAATGGCGCGCGGAGATTTCCGCGGAAGTGGAAAAAGCGGTGGAGACGGCGCAGCGCGAGGCGGGGCCGGTCGGGAGTGAGGAAGAATGGTGCGCTCTCTCCACGCGCGAACTGATGGACCACATCTCGTGAGCGTCACTTATCTCGAGGCGATCCGTGAGGCGCAGGCGCATCTCTTGCGCGAGGATGAGCGCGTCTATCTCTACGGGCAGGATATTGCCGGAAATTTCGGCGGGGCGTTCAAGGCGACGAAGGGATTAGCGGAGAAGTTTCCGGGCCGGGTCCTGAATACGCCGATCAGCGAGGACGCGATGGTCGGGACGGCGATCGGCGCGGCGATGGAAGGGATGCGGCCAATCGTGGAGATGCAGTTTGCGGATTTCTCGAGCATCGCGTTGAACCAGATTTTGAACAACGCCGGGACGCAGTATTGGCGGACGAACCTGCCGTGCCCGATCACGGTGCGGTTACCGAGCGGCGGGACAAAAGGGAGCGGGCCGTTTCATAGCCAGAGCATGGAAGCGATCTATTCGCATTATCCCGGGCTGGTGGTGATGACGCCGGCGACGGTCGAGGATGCCTACACGATGTTGATCGACGCGGTCGCGATCGACGACCCGGTCATCTATTGCGAGCACAAGTACCTTTATTACCATCTCAAAGCCGACGCCCTCCCGACTGAACGTCTGCAGATCGGAAAAGCGCGAATCGTTAGGCCGGGTCGCGATCTCACCATCGTCACCTACAGCGCGATGGTGCATGAAGCGCTCGCGGTCGCGAAGCAATTCAGCGCCGAAGGCGTCGAGCTCGAGGTCGTCGATCTGCGCAGCATCAAGCCGCTCGATACCGATACCGTCCTCGCCTCCGTCGCCCGGACCGGCCGGCTGCTTTGCGTCGGTGAAGCGTTCCCCTGGGGCGGCGTCACGGCCGAGGTCATCGCCCGCGTCGCGGCGGAAGGTTTTCATCTACTCGACGCCGCGCCAGCCCGCCTCAACGCCAAAGATACCCCGATTCCCTACCACCCAAATCTCTGGAGCGAACATCGCCCGAATGCGAAGTCGATCGCCGCCAAAGCGCGCCAGGTTCTGCGCGAGTAAACTTAACCTCTCAACTCCTCAACCACTCAACCTTCTCATGCCGAAAGTCCCAATCACCATGCCGCAACTCGGCGAATCGATGGCCGAGGCGACGATCGTCGCAATCAAGATCAAGCCCGGCGAAAAAGTCGCGGCCGACCAGGAAATCATCGAAGTCGAGACCGACAAAGCCGTCATGGGAGTGACCACGCCTTGCCCGGGAGAGATCGCGCAGATCGACGCCGAGGTGAAGGGCGTTTATCCCGTCGGCGCCGTCCTCGGCTACGTCGAGGCGAGCGAAGCGGACGCGGCGCGGTTCACCAAGAATGCGCCGGAATCGCCTAACGACTCCGTGGCGGACGAAGTGCCCGGCCGCGAGGAAGAATCCGCGCCCGTCGCAAAGACAGGGAACGGCAGCGGTTCGCACTTCCAGGTCGATGAAACGAGTCTGCCGCAGGTCGCGGCCGGATCGCATTTCCAGGTTGATCAAACCGGCGTCCTGCCCGTGCCAGCCGGTGCGAAAGGCGCAGGTTACTTTTCGCCGCGCGTGAAAGCGCGCATGGCCGAGCTGAAATTATCGCAAACGGATCTCGCGGCCATTCCGGGCAGCGGGAGCGCCGGCCGGGTTACGATTAAGGATCTTGAAAGCTTTCTCGGCGGGCTGGAAAAACAGACGGCCGAAGATGCGAGCGCGATCCGCACCGGCGTGGCCGATGCGATGCGACGCAGTTGGACGCGGCCGCTGGCCACAGTCGGCCTTTCGGTTTGCCTCGATCCCGTGCTCGAGGATCGGAAAAAGCGCGATCCGAAGCCGGGTCCGGCCTTGTATGTTCTGCGCGCGCTCGCCCTTGCTCTGGCGGAAACGCCGGCCGCGGCCTCTCGCCTGATCGGCGGTCGCGCGCTGCGCTCTGACTCGATCGATATCGGCGTCGCGGTGGAAGCGCAGGACGGGATCATGGTCCCAGTGATCCGCGGCGCGGACAAAACTTCGCTCGCCGACCTAACGAGTCGCTACACCGAGTTGGTCGACCTCGCCCGCCGACGCCGCGTCACTTCGGAGATGACTGCCGGCGGCATCGCGTCCGTTTCCAATTTCGGCAGTTTTGGTCTCGACTGGGGAACGCCAATTCCCCTGCCCGACCAAACGCTCCTCCTCGGCCTCGGCGCCGGTAAAAAAGCGCCTACCTGGAGCGAGGAAAAAAAGCAGTTCGTCCCGACCACGCAAGCCGAGCTCACGCTCAGCTTCGATCACCGCAGCCTCGACGGCGGCGGAGCAGGGCGCTTGCTCCAGCGCGTGACCGAGCTGCTCAACTCTCCCGACAAGCTCTAGCCGCGTCACACGAGTTCCGGGTAAAGCACGCGAAACGCATGCGCTACCCAGGCGATGCCGCCGCGCGTCTTGCGAAAAAGCGGCCCGCCCTTAGGTTTGGTTTCCCAATGGATTCCACCGCCGCAATCGACCCGAAGATCACGATGCGCGAGCTCCTGGAGCAATTTCCCGGCGCTCAGCGCGCGCTTTTCCGCCGTTACCATATCGGCGGCTGCGCGAGCTGTGGATTCAGCCCAGAGGAGACGCTGGCCGGAGTTTGCGAGCGGAATGAAAATCTCGATGTCGACGAAGTCACCGAACATATCACGGTGAGCGATGCCGCCGATCGCGCGATGCAGATCGAGCCGCGCGAGTTAGCGGATCGCCTCGCCACCGGCGAAACCGTGCACCTCCTCGACATCCGGACTCGTGAGGAGTTCGACGCGGTCAGATTGCCGGGCGCACAGCTTTTTACCCAAGAATTCACACAGGAGATTTTGGCCAACTGGTCGCGCACCGATTTGCTCGTGATTTACGATCACCAAGGCGCGCGGAGTATGGACGCAGCCGCTTATTTTCAAGGGCACGGCTTCGCCAAAATCAAGAGCCTGCGCGGCGGAATCGACGCCTGGAGCGCGGAGATCGACTCGAAATTGCCCCGCTACCATCTGGAGAACGCCTAACAATGAGCGACGAACTCGAAAAACGGATCGAAGCGGCAGTCAAGAATCCGCAAAACCTCGGCGAAATGGAAAATGCCGATGCGATCGGCACGGTCGGGAGCGCCGATTGCGGCGACATGCTGCGGATGTGGGTCAAGTTCAAGGAAGAAGGCGGGCGCAAAGTGATTGATCGCGCCACTTTCCAGACCTTCGGCTGCCAGACCGCCATCGCCGTGGCCAGCGTCGCGACTGAGATGCTCGCCGGGAAAACGGTCGAGGAAGCAATGTCGCTCTCCGGCCACGATCTGGCGGCGCCGTTAGGCGCATTGCCTCCGGTGAAAATTCATTGCGCGCAGTTAGTGGAAGGCGCGCTCCGTTCCGCGCTGAGCGGCACCCCGGCTCCTCTCCCGCAGGGCGCCCAGGCCCCCACCTTGATCGATTCGTTTGCACCCACCGCGAGCCCGCAGAAGAAACTGAAGATTGTCCTCGATTCCTAGCCTAACGAACATTTTCCCATGCACGAAAACACTGAATTCACCACCTCACGCGATGTCGAGGCGATCCAAATCCCGAGCGGAACCAAGACGACCATTCCCGCCGGCACCCCGGGCGTTGTCACCCAGACGTTAGGCGGCAGCTACACGATCGCGACTTACCAGGGCCTCTCGCGCATCGCCGAAAAGGATCTGGACGCGATCGGACTGGAAAAAACCGCCGCCGAGGAAGGCCCAGAGAAAACAGCCGGTGACGCCGGCCCGGCCGACGAGAAAGCGGTCTGGGATCAGTTACGGCAATGTTTCGATCCGGAAATTCCGGTCAACATCGTCGATCTGGGCCTGGTCTACGACTGCCAGCTCATTCAAAAACCAGAGGGCGGCTCCAAAGTGGAAGTGAAAATGACCCTCACCGCGCCTGGTTGCGGGATGGGTCCGGCGATCGCGAATGACGCGCAGAGTAAAATTCTGAGTATCGAAGGGGTCGACGAAGCCGACGTGCAACTCGTTTGGGATCCGCCCTGGAATCAGAACATGATCAGCGAAGCCGGGCGGATGAAGCTCGGGATGGTCTAGCCGCTGTCGCGGGATCAGTCGAGCCGGGAAGAAATCCTCCCGGCGGTCTCGGGGAGAAAAATGTCTTTCTGAAAACTTTTTTCTGGCCATTCATTTTGCGTCCTTCACTCTCGGTGGACACAAACCAACAGCGGAACTTTCTATGAGATCAAAATGCGCCTTAATCACTCTCGCTCTCTGCCTTCTCGCCGGTCGGCACGCGGGCGCCACCCAAGCCGATGACACCACTGTCACGATCGTTGGACAGACGGCGGGCGCCACCCCGTTCATCAGTCAGCTCTCGCTGACGGCCAGCGACACAACCGTTATCAAAAGCATTCAATTCACAATTACGCCCAGGCCCAGATCCGTCACCCGACCCTTATCCGGCACCTATTCGCACGATTATCTCGAAAGCCGCGGATATCTCCTGCCTGGAACCGGCCAGGTCTTTTTGCCCATCTTTGGCCTCTACGACGACTATGCGAACACCGTCACCCTGACCTATCGTTTTCTGGACGGGTCCTCGGCGGAGGACGGGACCACCATCACGACCGCCTTGTTTGACGACCAAGGTTGTGGCTACAAAAACCCCACCATCCTGCAAGCCCGCATCCCAAGCGCAACGCTGAGCTACGACTACATTTTCATCCGGTCTGGTTGCGGCGATTTTTCACCGGTGATCGTTGATACCGACCGCTATTTGCGTTGGGTTAGCACTTTCGCCACTCCGAGCGCTCTTTTTGCCGCCTCCACTTTTTTCGACGGTGCAGCCTACGTGACTTTGAGCGCTACATTATCGCGGGTAGAACTCGACGGGACCGTCACCCCAATCGCCGATTATGGCGCCAGCGGAGTGACGCATCTCCATCACAATATCGATCCAGGTAAAAACGGTCTGATTATCGAAGCTGATACCAACGACTCTTTCGCGGGCGGTGGGTATTACGAATCCATCTTCATGGAAATTGACTCTCTTACCGGAGCGATCATGAGGACGTGGAACATGGCCGACATTATCAGCGCCGCGATGACGGCTGGGGGCGACGATCCCAGCCAGTTCGTTTTTCCCACGCCGGATGACTGGTTCCACAACAACGCCGTCAGTTACAACCGGGCGGACGATTCCTTGATTGTTTCCAGCCGGGAAAATTTTGTGATCTGCATTGATTATGAGACCAGCGCGATCAAGTGGATTCTTGGAGACAAGACGAAAAAGTGGTTTCAGTTTCCCTCGTTGGCCGCTTTCGCGCTAGACGTCGCGCCGGGAACCCTTCCTCCGATCGGTCAGCATGCCACTTCCGTGGCGTTCGATCAGGGATTGCTGCTCTTTGACAACGGATTTAACGGCCTGTTTCACTCGCCGCCAGGAGTGTTTCGGACCTATGCCAGCCCCCGGAAGTATCGCCTCGATCTGAACCCATCGGCCACTGGGAACGCGGGCACGGCCACCGAGGTTTGGAATTTTGAGATGGGCCAATCCATCTTCAGTCCTTTCTGCAGCAGCGTCTATGAAGACGCGCCCCTTAACTATCTGGTCGACTATGCGATTGTCGGTGGCTTTGCCAACCCAAACCCGACGGCCCAGCTTTTGGGATTGGACGCTGCCGGGAGCACGATCTTCCACTACGAGTATCCAACCGTTGGCTGCAACACCGCCTACAACTCTCTTCCGATTCATTTGGAAAAAGCAAACTTCCCAGTCGTCGGACCGCAGGCTCTCAATCTCTCGACCCGCGGACTCGTGGGGAGCGGAGATGATTCGCTTATCGGCGGCTTCATCGTCGAAGGCACGGAATCCAAGACGATCGTGCTTCGGGCGCTAGGGCCATCGCTCGGTCTCGCCGGCACGGTCGCTGATCCCGTCATCACGATTTATGATTCCACCGGGGCCTTGGTAGCGACGAACGATGACTGGCAAAGCGATCCTGGTGCAGCGCTAATCGAGGCCAGCGGACTCGCACCGGGCGATCCGTCCGAATCTGCTTCCCACCAAAACCTTTCGCCAGGTTCCTACACGGTTGTGGTAACCGGAAAAGACGCGACGGCCGGAATTGGCCTCGTGGAAGCCTACGATCTCTCGCCACTCACCGCCTCGAGGTTGGCGAATCTCAGCACACGTGGACTGGTAGGAAGCGGCGACTCGGTGTTGATCAGTGGCTTCATCGTCGGCGACGTTGCGAGCAGCACTGTCGTGATTCGCGCGCTCGGACCTTCACTTGGCTCATCCGGGTTAAGCGCCCCGCTCGCCGATCCCGCGCTTATGGTTTACGACAGCAACGGTGGCGCCATTTCCAGTAACGACAATTGGCAGGATGACCCGAGCGCGCCGCAAATCGAGCAGAATGGTCTCGCTCCGATGCAGCCAACCGAGGCCGCCACCATCCTCCATCTGCCGGCCGGTGCCTACACGACGGTTGTCTTCGGTGCGGCCGGCTCCGTCGGGACCGGCCTGGTCGAGGTTTACGATCTCTAGCGCGGCAACGACCGTAGAAAGGCCTCGCTGCACGTAATCTTCGCGCGTTGACACACGCGGCACCCGCCCTATAATTCCGTCCCTCGTGCCCGCCACCATTCGGCGGGATTTGTCGAAATTTCAGCCGCACTATT
>JBDTVP010000051.1:0-16745 GCA_040007175.1 Spartobacteria bacterium | reverse complement strand
ACGAGGGTCGCGTTGTCTGGCCGGTAAAAGGTGGAGTGGAAAGCGCGCACTTCCGCGAGTTTGGAAGCGTCGAGCTCGGCGATGTTGCCGATCCCCGGACGCTGGTAGGGATGCGCCGTGTAGGAATTCTTGACCGTATCGAGAAAGAAGTCGCCATAGGGATTGGCCGAAATTCGCTGGCGATATTCCTCTTTCACCACGTCGCGTTCGGAGGAAAAATTGGCGTCGTTTAGCGCCAGCGCCGACATCCGCTCCGCCTCTGCCCAGAGGATCGGGTTGAGATAATTCGAGGGCACGACTTCGTGGTAAACGGTGACGTCAGGGGCGGTGTAGGCGTTATTTTCGCCGCCGATATTTTCCGTCAGGTTATCGAACGCGTCGGGGGTGAGATGCTCGTTACCCTTGAACATCATGTGCTCAAAGAGATGCGCGAATCCGCTCCGTTGCTTCGGGTCATCCTTCGAGCCGACGTGATACCAGACCTGGACCGCGACCGTCGGGCTGGAATGATCTTCCACCGAATAAACCTCCAACCCGTTAGGCAAAGTCTCGTGCTGGAACTGGAGCGGGGGGACGGAAACGGCGGCTACGGTGGGCGGCGGGCTCGGCTCTGGTTCAGCCGCCTGCAGAAAGGAAAGAGAGGCACCCAGAATTGCCGAGAGAACGAGAGAAAATTTCACAGTTGGTTCGACACCTTGAACGATGATCCGTTGCAAACAACCGTGAATTGCTCTCGCGAGACGATCGAGAAGGCGGAAATCCGGGAGCTGCACACCAACCAAGGACGAGGGTTCGCACCGATGACCATGCAGCAGGCGGCGAATCGATGGATTACGTCGCGGCGCCGGAAAACGCAGGTCGGGGAAGATATGGGCCTGAAAGGATTCGAACCTTTGACCCTGCGCTTATCAAGCGCATGCTCTAACCAACTGAGCTACAGGCCCGGTGCGCCGGAGGAACGCAACAGTGGTGGGTGATCGGCGATTGGTCAAGGCTGGGGCAAATTTTGCGGTTCGAAGACGCGTTCGAGCGACGAGCGAGGTCGGTTTTTTTCAACGCTGAGATCAGGTGGCAGGGACGGAGCGCCGGAAGGCCCGGTGCGCGAGATGGCAGAGGAGGATGCCGACGATCGCGCCGAAGGCGTCGAAGCCGACATCGCCTAACGACTCGGTTCGCGATGCGACAAACGATTGGTGATATTCATCCGTCATTGCGAAAAGCAGGGCCGGCAGGAAGGCGGCCGCCGCGCGGATCCACAAATCTTTCCGCCAGTTGCGCAGCGCGCGAAAGAGCAGGCCGGCCAGAATCGCATACTCCGTCACATGGGCCGCCTTGCGCAGGAGGAATTGAGCTTGGGCCAGTGCGGCGAGCGAAATCTCGGGGTTTAGCCAGCGAAGGAAAGGCACGAAAAAACGCGAGGTGTGCTCGGCCGACATCAGGTCGGTGGAGTTGAGAAAGATCAGTCCCATCCAGAAAATGACCGGCAGCCAGAACTTGAGCAGGTCGGAGAAACGCAAGCGGGCAGTGTAATCCTCTAAGGTTGTCTGACAAACCGGTCGACCCGGGTTACTCTCGGCGCCGGAATGAAGTCGCCGTTGCCGCCACCGCTCACTTTCGAGCCGCTCTTCCAAGAGCGGGCCTGGGGTGGCCGGCGGCTGGAGAGCGCCTTTGGAAAAAAGCTGCCGCTCGGGAAGCAGATCGGGGAGTCCTGGGAAATCGTCGACCGGCCGGAAGCGCAGAGTGTCGTTAGGCAAGGATCCTGGCGCGGGCGCACCCTGCACGAATTGTGGTCCGACCAGCGGCAGGAAATTTTTGGCGACGGTTTGCTGGAGGCGCCGCGATTTCCCATTCTGGCCAAGCTGCTCGATGCCCGGGAGAAACTTTCGCTTCAGGTGCATCCGGGCGCAGAGATCGCTGCCGGTCTCGGGGGCGAACCGAAAACCGAGATGTGGTATTTCGCCGCGACCGATCCCGGTGCGGAGATTTTTGCGGGACTGCGGCGCGGGGTGGAGCGCGGGCGCCTCGAGCAGGCGGTGCGGGATGGCGAGGGGGCGGATCTCGTCCATCGTATCGCGCCCCGGACCGGGGACGCCTTTTTCGTCCCGAGCGGACGCCTACACGCCATCGGCGCGGGCAATCTGTTAATCGAGATCCAGCAAAACAGCGACACCACCTTTCGTCTCTTCGATTGGAACCGCGGAGCACGCGACGGCGCGCCGCGGCCTTTGCAGATCAGTGAGGCGCTGCAGTCGATTCACTTCGATGATTTCGAGCCGGAGTTGATTCGCCCGGAAGGCGCGAGGCTCGTGCGTTGCCCTTATTTTGAGGTTGAGAAGTGGGACTTGGACCGGCCGCGCCCGGCCTCAGAACGGGGTGCGTTTGCGCTCTTCGTCTGCCTGAGTGGAGCACTGGAGGCAAACGGGCTATGCCTCGCTCCCGGCGAATTTTTTCTCGTGCCAGCGAACGCCGCGGCGACTGTATTGCAACCCGCCGCGCCCGCGACCAGCCTGCTGCGGATTACTCTGCCGGTTCGTTAGGCGTTAGCCGCTCTCCTCCCAAGCTACAGGCGTAATCCCGGCAGGCGGCGGACCGGCCGTGCGCCTAACGGCTGGACGCCATAAATTTTCCAGCCGTCCGGCTCCGGGGTGAAGCTGTAAAGGAAGGACCGCACGCTGCGGTCGGGCGCAGTCAGGAAAACCTGCACGATCGCGGTCGCGCCGGCGGCGCTCACTTCGCCGAATTCGACATGCTCCGCTTCGGTTAGTTCCGAAAAATCGCGCCGGATCATTAGCTCAAAGTCAGGGCGGGAGAACTTCTGCCGCACCCCGGCGGCGGCGTGCCGATAAGCGCTGTCGAAATCTTCGGCTCGGAGCGCGGAAAGCTGCTGGTTGACCACCGAATAAAGCTCGCGCGCAGCAGGAGCGGGCGGGCTTTTCCGGGCCAGATGGTGCACCAGGAAAGCCGCGCCGCAGAGAGCGACGAAGAAAAGGAGGAGCGCGCTCTTGGCCAGCCGGTTCATTTGTTAGGCGGCGCGCGCCGGATCGATCCGGCGCAGGTATTGGTAGGTGTAAAGCCCGGTGTTGTGGCCGTCGCCCCACTCCGGCTGGAGCGCGTAACCGCCCACCATTTTCCAGCCGCGCAGCTCGAAGCTCTGGTCGGTGTAGCTGACGTTTGGCCTAACGACCTGGCCCATCACGTCGGGTTCGCCCCCACAGGCGGCGCAGGGGCAGGCGGTTCGGAGGAAGCGGACCGGGAGGAAGGTCTCGCTCTCGTCATTCCACTGGATGGCCAGTTCGTTACCGATCTGCTCGATCGTTTTTGGCTCCAAGCGCACGGGAGATTGTAACAGGCTTCCGAGGGGCCTCGCAACCGTCACTCACGTGGCGGCCGCGAACGTTCGCCGAAAATGGCGGTCCCGACCCGGACGAGGGTGGCCCCCTCCGCGATCGCGACGGCGAAGTCGCCGCTCATCCCCATCGAAAGTTGCGGCAGCTTGAGACCAAACTCCGCTTCGAGTTGATCGCGCAGTTCGCGCAATGCCACGAAATAGCGGCGTGACGCCTCCGCTTCTGGTGAGAACGGCGGGATGGTCATCAGGCCCTCGACGGTCAACCGGCCTAACGACAAAACTGCCTCCAGATCGCGCCGTAGCGCTTCCGGAGAAAAACCATGTTTACTCGCTTCGCCGGCCACATTCACCTCGAGGAGAATGCGGGGCCGCAGGCCGGCTTCGTCAGCGATCCTCTCGATGTCTTGCGCGAGCGCGAGCGAATCGATTCCGTGAAACAATTCGAAGAGCGGGAGCGCGTGTCGGATCTTGTTCTTCTGCAGGTGCCCGATGAAATGCCAGCGCAGGCGCGAGGGCAGAAGCGGGATCTTGGCCCGCGCTTCCTGCACCCGGCTTTCGCCGAAAAGCGTCTGCCCGGCCTCCGCCGCGGCCTGCACCTTTTTGGCCGCGTGCGTCTTCGAGACGGCGACCAACTCGATCTTGTCCGGAGTGCGTCCGCTTTGGCGCGCGGCCTCGGACACTTCTGTTTGCACGCGCGCGAGGTTCGCTGCGACTTCTTCTGCGAGGGTCAAACCAGCGCCTCCATCATTTGCGTGGCGAGCTTTGGGCCCATCCCGCTCTCTTCGTGTTTGAAATAAACGAACACTTCTTTCCAGTGCGCGGCCTGTTCCCTAACGAACTCGCTCCAGCGCGTCACATCCGTCCCGGTATAGTCTTCGCGGCGCAAACGCAGGTAGCCGTAGTCGGCGGTGATCGCGGTCGGTGCGGGCATCTCCTTCGTGTCGGCCAGGCAAAGCGCGACGTTGTGTTGCCGAAGGAGCGCGAAAATTTCCTCCTCGAGCCACGATGCGTGCCGGAATTCGAAGGCGGCGCGCACTGCGGGCAATTCACGCAGAAACGAGCTCAGGACTTCGGCGTCTTTTTTGAAATTGGGCGGAAGTTGGAAAAGGATCGGGCCGAGTCGATCGCCGAGTTGCGCGGCGATCTGGCAAAAATACGCGAGCGTGTCCTGGCAATCGCGCAACTTCGCGAAGTGGGTGATTTTCTGCGGCGCCTTGAGCGCGAACCGGAAGTTTTCCGGAGTGAGCTGTTTCCATTTTTCGATCGTGCTGGGCGAGGGGATACGGCGAAAAGTGTAATTGATCTCCGTTGTGCAGAGGCGCTCGGCGAAATAGGGCAGCATCTTGGCCGCGGCCAAGTCTTCCGGGTAGAAAGTCCCTTTCCACTCCTTGTATTGAAAGCCGGAGGTGCCGATCCAGGTGCGCATGGTTGCCAGCCGGAGTCTGCGCCGGGGGATGAGGGCTGACAAATCCGTTCGCTCGTTAGGGAAATCTTTTCCCGGATAAAACGGGACGCTTTTTCGCCCGATTTGCGATAGGAAAGGGGATGCAGCTCGAGAGCAAACTCGCCGCCGGGTGGCAGCTTTTGAAGAAGACCGGGGTGGAATGGTGGAACGACAACACCTTTCGCCTCGCCGCTTCGCTCGCCTTTTACACCATCTTCTCGGTCGCGCCGATCCTGCTCATCGCGGTTGGCGGGGCGAGTCTTTTTTTTGCCCGGGCGACGGCGATCAACCGCGTCGTCGACGAGATGCAGCGCCTTGTTGGGCCGCAGGGCGCGAACGCGATTCGGCAGGTGCTCGAGTCCTCGGCCGGTCTCGGAAAAGGGGCGTGGGCGATCACGGTCGGATTGGTCATGCTCTTCCTCGGCGCTTCGGTGGTTTTCGCGGAATTGCAGTCGGCGCTAAACCAGATCTGGAACGTGCAGGTGCGCGTCCGGCGCGGCTTCGTGCTCGATTATGTGCTCGATCGGGTGCGCTCGTTTTCGATCGCGCTCGGGGTCGGTTTTCTTCTCCTCGTTTCGCTCGTGCTCAGCGCCGCGCTCAGTGCGCTGCAGGATTATCTGACGAATTGGATGCCGAGTGTCCCCTGGCTTTGGCAGGCGGGTAACGTAGTCATTTCGCTCGTTGTCGTGGCGGTGCTCTTCGCGATGATTTACCGCTACCTGCCCGATGTGCAGATCAAGTGGCACGATGTCGGGATCGGCGCGGCCGTGACTTCGATTCTCTTTAATGGGGGGAAATATTTGATCGGGATTTACCTCGGGCACGCGGCGATCGGGAGTGCTTTTGGGGCGGCGGGTTCCTTCGCCGTTCTCCTCGTCTGGATTTATTATTCGGCCTTGATCTGTTTTTTCGGCGCGGAATTTACCCAGGTCTATGCCCGGCGACACGGGCGCCAGATTCAGCCAGAGGAGCACGCCCGTTCGCTGGGGAAGAAGACTGAGAAGGAGAACTGAGCCACCGCCCCGTTCCGCGTTTGTCATCCCGAACCGCCGCAGGACGGAGAGGGACCTCGCAGGTGTCATAGACGCGGACCACTTTGTGAAAACGTGGATTGAAGTGCGAGGTCCCTCGCCGCGCTTCGCCGGTTCGGGATGACAAGGCGCCGGGGCACGGGATAACAACGCGGGAGAGTGGATGGGGTGGCGACTTCCCCTGGCGGGTGCACGCGGCTAGCGAAGTCGTTAGGCCACTTCGCCGGCGGCGTGGCCGCTGGCCCAGGCCCACTGGAAATTGTAGCCGCCCAGCCAGCCAGTTACGTCCACTACTTCCCCGATGAAATAGAGTCCCGGGACCCGCCGCGCTTCCATCGTTTTCGAGGACAGTTCCCCGGTCTCAACCCCCCCGACTGTGACCTCGGCTTTCGGATAACCTTCGCTGCCGGCGGGCGAAACCGGCCAGGCATGGACGAGTTGCGCGAGCTGCGCCAGCTCGGTCTTGCGCAACTGGGCGAGCGGCTTCGGCGAGGCATGACGCGCACACCAGGCCGCGGCAAAACGCGCCGGCCATGACCGCTCGAGCAACTCCTGCGCAGTCGCGCCAGCCGTCCCGGCCGCGCGCAGCCAGTCGTCGCCTGGACGCTGCGGGAGGAGATCGAGCGTGATTGAATCCCCGGCGTTCCAGAAAGAGGAAATCTGCAAAATCGCCGGTCCGCTCAGGCCGCGATGCGTCAGTAGCATCGCTTCCTCGAACGCGGCGCCGCCGGCTTGGGCGCGGACCGGCAGGGAGACGCCGCTCAGTTCCGCAAAGTCGTTAGGCGCAAGGGTCAGAGGAACGAGCCCGGGACGCGGGGCGACGATTGCGAGACCAAATTGTACCGCGATGCGATACCCGAAATCGGTCGCGCCCAATTTCGCGAAAGACAACCCACCGGTCGCGATGACGAGCGAATCGCACTCCATTTCCCCACGATTTGTCCCTAACGAGAAGCGGCCCGGCCGCGCGACCGACTCGACTCTGCAACCACAGTGCACCTCGACTTGCGCGCGGGCGCACTCCGTCAGGAGGAGCTCGATGATCTGCTTCGAACTAAAATCGCAAAACAACTGCCCCAGTTTCTTTTCGTGAAACGGAATCTGGTGTTCCTCGACCAGATTAATGAAATCCTGCGGCGTGTAACGGGCCAGAGCCGAAGCGCAGAAGCGCGGGTTGCCCGAGAGATAGTTTTCCGGCGCCGCGTAGGCGTTGGTAAAATTGCAGCGGCCGCCGCCGGAGATCGCGATCTTGAGGCCGACCCGCTCGTTATGCTCGACCAGCACGACGCGGCGCCCGCGGCGGCCGGCGGTGAAGGCGCACATCAGACCGGCCGCGCCGCCGCCGATCACGATGACATCGTAGGATTGCATCTTGCCGCCGGAACGCCGCGCCCGGCTACAACTTCGGCTCTTCCAATTCCCAGAGCAGCCAGTCGTCGTTAGGCACGTATTTTTTCAGGCGGTTATCCCAGCGTTGCGGCAGCTCGTGGGTCAGGCGCTCGAGGAACGGGAGGAGCGGGTTTTGCGGCGGCTGCGTCTGCTCGCGGGCGTCCATCGGGATGTCGCCCCAGCTGAATTTCTCCCGGTAATCGGCGAACCCGAAGCCGTCGAAAAAACTCCCGCCGCCGACCAACGGCATGTACCAAAGGCTCGGGATGGCGCGCGGGTTGGGCTTGATCGGCACATCCATCTCGAGCTTTTCCAGCAACTGCAAGGCGCGCTCATCTTTTTGCGCGCCGAGGTGGCTGCGCAATTCCTCGAGCGCGGGGAAGGTGACCGGCGGACTAACGAAAAGGACAGGCTTCCATTGCAGCCGCGAGAGCACGATCTCGTGCACCGTGCCGACGCTGTAGATGTTGGTCGGGACAAAGGCGATCGTGAAATCGCTCGTGTCCACCATCCGGAGATCGATGTGGAGCGTCTCCCAGAATTGCTCCGCGCAACGCGCGCGTTTTTCGTCGCCTGCCTGGCCTTGCTCGAAGGTCCACTCATCGCGCACGTCGATCGTATTGAGATCCTCCAGTCCGTATTGCTGGGCTCCGCGCACCCCCGGTTTGAACCACGGATCGAAAACAATCGCACCGTGCGCGCGGAGGAAATCGCCCACCCGGTTGCGCCAGCCGAGCTTCTTTTCGTCCGCGCGGGAGGCGACGAAATCCATCGGCCCGGAAAGGTAAACGCGCGCGCCGCGCAGGAAATGGTGCTGATTCATCGCGACAGGATACCGGGTCGCCGCTGCTTTTGAAGCCTGCGTTTATTTTCGATTTGACCGGGAGGCGCGCGGGATGTTCTCCTGCGCGATGCGCAAATTCCCCGCGGTCGTTTCCGTCATGGTCAGCCTCTGCGCCGCGCTCTTCGCGCCGAGGGTGGAGGGCGCGGTTGCGTTAAGCGCGTTGGACCAGTTTGTCGTCTCGCACGGTTATGGCGGCGCCCAGTTTGTCCAAATCCAGAACACCTACCGCCTGCCGATTAACGTCAACGGCCAGGCGGGCGACCTAACGATCGACACGGGCGCGCCCACTTCGATCATCTTCAAGGCGGCCCTGAAAAAATATGGGCTCACGACGGAGGAAACCAAGCACAAAGTGCACGGCGCTTTCGGTGAGGGGCAGGAGAAAATCGGCCTCACCACCATCCGCCAGCTCGCGATGGGGAACTGCACTCTGCTGAACGTCAAGGCAGCCGTTCTTTCCGACTTCGGGAGCGGTGGACTATACCGGGCGTATGGCGCATCCGACGGTCTATTCGGGTTGCGGGAGATGGTCAAGTATGGCGCGGTGCTCGACGTCGCAAATCACCTTTTGCTCGTCCATCCCGGCGGTCCGCAGAAAGGAATTTCGGGGGGAATCGCCTCGTTACTGGCGAAACAAGGCTACACCGGGGTCGGCCTCAGTTTCATCTCAAGCCATCTCTGGGTTGATGCGGTGGTGAACGGCATGAAGTGCCGCCTGATCGTGGATACGGGCGCGTTTCTGACCACGCTGGATGCAGGGTTCGCGCGCGAGGCGCGCATCGGGGGATATAATAGCGGGGTCTATGCGCGAGGTTTAGGGACGAAAGCGCGGCCCATTCGGACGGCCCAGTTTCCGGAATTCAAGGTGGGTGACTTCATGATTCAGAACGCCAGCGTCACGATCACGGAACTCGATCCTGAACTGCTCAGCGGCCAGGGCAAAGCGAAGGCGGCTGGCCTTCTGGGCGCGGATTATCTCGGCCGGCACGGAGCGATTTTTGATTTTAACAACGGCACGCTGTATCTGCGGCCGCGGAAGAAATCCTAAGCGCGGGACCAGGGCGGCGACTCCGCATCGGGCATGAAATTGAGTTCGAAGACGCGTGCGCCTGCGTCCTACACTGACTCCGATCGCAGACCATCCTGACATGGGCGTCTGGGCGCACCTCGATAACCTGCAACGCGCGTAGAATTCGCCGACCAGAACTGACGAACTTCCCATAGTCGTTAGCGTTATCGTCCAGCTCGGGCGAAGGTGCCTGAGCTCAAAATACACTCTCGCGTTGTCTGGAAAATGAATCCGTTTCCCGTGGCTGCGCGAAGAACCCCGATGATGCGCCACTCTCCGACCGTCCACTCTCCCTCTTCCGCGACCCGCGAAGTCGTGGTCATCGGGGCCGGTCCGGGCGGGCTCGCCTCGGCCATTATTCTCGCCGCTGCCGGGGTGCGGGTGCGGATTTTGGAACGGCTGCCGCTGGTTGGCGGGCGCACTTCCACGATCGAGGCGGAAGGATTTAAGTTCGATCTCGGGCCGACTTTTTTTCTCTATCCGCGCATCCTCGATGAAATCCTGCGCAGCGCCGGCACTTCACTCGCAGCGGAGGTGGAAATGGTGCGGCTCGATCCTCAATATCGGCTCACCTTCGGGAACGGCGGATCGATCGATTGCACCGCACAGCGCGCGGAAATGGAACGCCAAATCGGGGCCCTCGCGCCTAACGACGCGGCTGGGTTCAACCGGTTCATGGAAGATAACCGGCGCAAGCTCGCGCTCATGCAGCCCTGCCTCGAGAGTTCCTTCTCGAGCTGGCGCGACGTTCTCCAGACGCGTCTCCTCAAACTCCTCCCGATGCTGCGTCCCCATCAATCGATCGACGGTTACCTGCGAAGTTTTTTTTCCGACGAACGCGTCCGGCTGGCCTTTTCTTTTCAGTCGAAATATCTCGGGATGTCGCCCTTTCGCTGCCCGAGCCTTTTCTCGATTCTTTCCTTTCTCGAGTATGAGTATGGTGTCTTTCATCCGTTAGGCGGATGCGGTGCGGTCACGAAGGCGCTGGCCCGGGTCGCGCGCCGGCTCGGAGTCGAGATTCAACTCGATGAGCCGGTCGAGGAAGTGCTGCTGGAAGGTCGCCGCGCTACCGGCGTCCGGACCAACCGCGGCACCTACGCAGCGGACGCGGTCGTCTTAAACGCCGATTTCGCCCGCGCCATGACCCGCCTTTTCCCGGATGAAAAACTGCGCCGTTGGAACAAGCGCCGGATGGCGAAGAAGAAATTCTCTTGCTCCACCTTCATGCTCTATCTCGGGATAGACGGAAGCTACGATCTCCCCCACCACAACATCCATATCTCGGCCGACTACCGGAAGAACCTGGACGAGATCGAGAATCAGCATGTCCTTTCCGATGATCCCTCGCTCTATATCCAGAATGCGTCGGTGACCGATTCATCGCTCGCGCCGGCCGGCCAAAGCGCAATCTATTGTCTCGCTCCTGTAACGCATCAGCACCCTAACGTTGATTGGTCGCGCGAACGGGAACGCTTTCGCGCGCTGGTTCTGCGCCAGGCGGCGAAGGCGGGTTTCCACGACCTCGAGCAGCGTATTCGGTTCGAGCGCGTGCTCACGCCCGATGATTGGGAGCAGCAACACGAGATCCATCGCGGAGCCACTTTCAACCTGGCGCATAATCTCGGGCAGCTCTTGCATCTTCGGCCGCACAACCGGTTTGAAGATATCGACGGCGTCTACCTTGTCGGCGGCGGGACCCATCCGGGCAGCGGGTTGCCGGTCATTTTCGAATCAGCCCGGATCAGCTCGCGCCTGCTCATGGAAGACCTGGGCGTGAGCGCGCCGCCGGTCGGCCGGCCGACGGAGGAAGCAGTCGCGTGATGACTTCCGTCGCCGCCGCGCGCGCGGCCCAGCGCCGCTGGGAGCCTGTCTCCCTGCGCCGGCGTCTCGCGGTCGCCGCGCACTTGCGCGCCATGATCGCGGAACACGCCGCGGAGCTCGCCCGTCTGGCCGCCGCTCCTAACGACCGCCCAGTAGCTGAGAAAATGGTCTCGGAAGTGATCCCGCTCCTGGATGCCTGCCGTTTCCTGGAACGGGAGGCGCCTCGGATTCTGCACGCGCGAAAATTTGGAAAGCGGCGCCGGCCTTTCTGGCTGCGCGGGAGTTCCTTCACCGTCGAACGCCGGCCTTTTGGCGTGATCCTGATCGTCGGCCCGCGCAATTATCCGCTCTTCCTCCCGGCGGTGCAGATGCTACAGGCGATGGTGGCGGGGAACGCGGTCCTGCTCAAGCCGGCCGAGAATTGTTCCGCGCCGGTTCGCTGGCTGGCGGAACAACTTTTCGCCGCGGATCTGGTCGAGCGCGATCTTTTGCAACTGCTGCCCGAGCCGCCGGCTTCGGCCCAGCAGGCGGTTCGCGCCGGCGTGGAGAAAGTAATTTTCACTGGCTCGTCGGAGAACGGCCGCCGTTTGCTCGCGCTGATGGCCGAGCGCAACACGCCCGGCGTCTTCGAGCTTTCGGGGGCCGATTGCGTTTTCGTTAGGCAAGACGCCGACCTCGAGCGCGCGGCGCGGGCGATCGCCTTCGGTCGCCGCTTGAATGCCGGGGAGACCTGCATGGCGCCGCAGATCATTCTCGCGCATTCGGCGGTGGCCGCGCGTCTAACGGAGTGTTTGCGGGCGCTCGATTTTAGAGAACTGGAAGTGCGCACGTTCGCCGACGACCGCGCGGCTCTGGATCTTTCCCGGCAAATGGAGTTCGGACTTGGCGCCGCAATTTTTTCCGCCGACGAAAGTGCCGCTCATGCATTCGCGCGCCAATTGCCGACCGGCTTCGTCACGATCAACGACCTGATCGTGCCGACGGCCGATCCGCGTTTCCCGTTTGGCGGGGTTCGCGCGAGCGGGTTCGGGACGACGCGCGGCGCGGAAGGTTTGCTCGAAATGACTTATCCGCATGTCATCGCGACGCGCCGGGCGCGCTGGTTGCCGCATCTGGACGAGACGCCGGCCGGCAGCGAAGATATTTTCGAGGCTTATGTGAAAACGGCTTATGGAACCGGAGTCGGGCGACGGCTTAAAGCGCTCGGTCAATTGCTCGGGGCCGCGAAGAAAGCGCGGCGCTTAAAATGAAAAGAGTGGGAATTATCGGTGGCGGATTGGGCGGGCTGGCCGCTGCCTGCACGCTCGCGGCGCGAGGTTACTCCGTCGTCCTTTTTGAGAAGAACGACTGGCTCGGCGGCAAGGCGGCCGTGCTCGAGCAGGATGGCTTCCGCTTCGACATGGGCCCGACCATTCTCACTTTGCCGTCGGTCTTGCGCCGGATTTTCGCGGAAGCGGGCCGGGAGCTCGACGACGCACTCGATCTCGTTAGGCTGGATCCGCAGTGGCGTTCCTTCTTCGGCGACGGGAGCACGCTCGATCTCCATTCCGACACCCGCAAGATGCGTGAGGTGTTGGCTCGTTTCTCGCCGGAAACCGATGCCGCCGGCGGTTACGTTCGTTTCCTGGAGCTCTCCGAGCGCTTGCATCGGATTTCGCGGAATTGGTTTTTCTATCGGCCGGTGGGCGGTCTGCGCGACATGTTTAACGCGGGCAACATGGTCCAGGCGGGAACGTTAGGCGACGTCCTCGCGATGCGGATGGGCCGGAGCGTGGCGGGGACAGTGCGCAGCTTCGTTCCCGACGAGCGGGTCGCTCAGATGATGGATCATTTTACCCAATATGTCGGCTCCGCGCCCGATGCTTCGCCGGCGGTTCTCTGCGGCATCGCCCACATGCAGACCGAGGAAGGCATTTCGTATCCGCGCGGCGGGACGCGGGAAATCCCTGGCGCCTTGGCGCAGTTGGCCTCGGAGCTCGGGGTCGAATTGCAAACGAGCTGCGGAGTGCGCCGGATCGCGACAGAAGCGCGCGCGGTCACCGGGGTGCATCTGGAAAACGGAGAGTTCGTTAGGTTGGATGCGGTCGTCTCTAATTCGGATGCAGTCCGAACGCATCGCGAACTGCTCGGCGGGGTGCGCAAATTCGAGCGCCGGCGACGCTACGAGCCGGCCTGTTCCGGCGTCGTGCTTTATCTCGGTTTGAAGCGCCGGATGAAACAACTGCTCCATCACAATTTCGTTTTCTCGGCCGATCCGCACCAGGAATTCGATTTCATTTACCGCAAAGGCGAACCCGCGCCCGACCCGACCTGTTATGTTTGCGCCCCGGCGGCAACCGATCCGACCGTCGCGCCGGAGGGAGGCGAAGCGCTTTACGTTTTGGTTCACACGCCGTTTCTGCGCAAGCATCACGATTGGAAGAAAATGTTCCCGGAATATCGTCGGGTCATTCTCGACAAACTGCGGCGCACGGCGGGGCTCGAACTCGAACCTGAGATCGTGACCGAAGCGGCACTGACGCCGCAGGATATTCACGATCGTTATGCGGTGCTCGATGGCGCGATCTATGGCATCGCGAGTCATGGTCGCTGGACGGGCGCGTTCAAGCCGAGTAATCGGAGCCGGGATTTTCGCGGTCTTTATTTGGCTGGCGGGGCGGCGCATCCCGGGCCGGGCATGCCGATGGTTTTGATGTCGGGTTGGATCGCGGCCGACTCGGTCGATCAAGATTTCGGTGGGAACGCGGTCGCCGAGCGCGAAGACGTTGCCGGGGCCCGGCAACGTTCTCCTGAACCGGAGCACGTGTGAAAAAGCCGGGCGCGCTTCCGCAAATTTCGCGGCCGCTTTTAAGCCTTTTCACCCGCTATACGACCTCTTATCTCGGGCGACATTTTCATTCCGTCCGAGTCCTTTCCGCGGCTCCTCCGCCTGACGAAAAACCAGGCCCGCTGGTGGTTTTCCTGAATCACGCCGCCTGGTGGGATCCGCTCGTCTGTCTTTTCCTGGCGCGGAAAGTTTTTCCAGGGCGCGCCGCCTACGGGCCGATGGACGCGGCCGCGCTGGAACGCTACGGCTTTTTTCGGCGGCTCGGATTTTTTGCAGTCGAGACCGAGACGACCCGCGGCGCCGCCCAGTTTTTGCGCACCTCGAGCGCGATCCTCGAACGACCGGAAAGTGCGCTTTTTCTAACCCCGCAGGGGAAATTCGCGGATGTGCGCGCGCCGCTCATCCTGGCGCCGGGGATTGAGCATCTCGCGGCGCGGGCGCCGCAGGCGCGTTTCGTGCCGTTGGCAATTGAGTATGCGTTTTGGGAGGAGCGAAAACCCGAGGTGTTGCTCGCGTTCGGGGCAGGGGAAATGCCGGACGCCGCGACCTCCCTCACCGAGCGGTTGGCCGCGACTCAGGCCGGGTTGGCCACCGCCGTCCAGCGCCGCCAGCCTAACGAATGGGAGATGCTTCTCCGGACCCGCAGCGGAGTGAGTCGGCCCTATGATCTCTGGCGCTGGGCCCGGGCCCGGTTGCGCGGAGAAGCGTTTCGCGCCGATCATGCTCCCTTATGATCTGGCTTGCGGGAATCTTTCTACTCTGCGCGGCCGGTCCCGCTCTTCTCTTCGTGCAAAATCTGCGAGTGCTGTCGGCACCGCCCGCGTCCCCCTCCGCGCCGCGCGGCGGGGCCGTGCTCATCCCGGCGCGAGATGAAGAGGAGAACATCGAGCAAACGCTGCGTGCCGCGCTCGCCAGCGGCGCGAATGAGATCCTTGTCCTCGACGACGGCTCGACCGATCGGACGGCCGAGATCGTTAGGCAGATCGCGGCCGAAGTGCCGGCAGTTCGGCTTCTCGAAGGGAAAAAATTGCCGGCTGGTTGGTGCGGGAAGAACTTCGCCTGCGCTCAGCTCGCCGCGGCGACGGACCAGCCCGTGCTGATTTTCGTCGACGCCGATGTCCAACTGGCGCCCGGCGCGGCGCCGCGGCTCGCGGCTTTCCTCGGGGTGTCGGGCGCGCAATTGGCGAGCGGCGTGCCGCGCCAGGTGACGGTGACGTTCTCGGAGCAACTGCTCCTCCCGCTCATTCATTTCGTGCTCCTCGGTTTTCTCCCGCTCCAGCGCATGCGGCGTTCGCGACATCCGGCCTACGGTGCGGGCTGTGGCCAACTTTTCGTGGCCGACGCCGCCGCGTATCGCGCTTCTGGCGGGCATGGCGCGATCCGCGGCCGGATTCACGAAGGCCTGGAGTTGCCGAAACAATTTCGCCGGCACGGCTATGGGACGGATTTGTTCGATCCGACGGAGCTGGCCAGCTGCCGGATGTATCGCCGCGCTCGGGACGTCTGGCGTGGCCTAACGAAAAACACGCACGAAGGCCTGGGCGCGCCGGCGGTGATTTTGCCAATGACCTTCCTCCTCCTGGCGGGACAGGTTGCGCCGTTTGTCCTGCTCGTCCTCGCCAGCACGTGGGAAGTGCGCCTGCTCGCTGCGTTGGGGTGCGGACTGGCTCTCCTGCCTCGTTTGCTGGGCTCACGCCGTTTCCGGCAGCCGCTCGCGAGCGTGGTTTTGCATCCCCTGGGAGTCGTCGCTCTGCTCGGCATCCAGTGGTTCGGTCTTATCCGATATTTGCGCGGACGTCCAGCGAACTGGAAAGGCCGAACCTATTCTCCCCTGGCTTCCCGAGTCGACCGGAATCGTTAGGCGAGCTGGCCCTTTTTAGACGGCATCGGTTCGCTGCACGCTCAGTCGTCGTCCGAGAAGTCCGGTTTAAAATTCGCGCGCGGGAAGGGCGCCGTTCCGGCGCATGCGGGTGCGAGGGGATCACTTTTCGATCGCGGCTGTTTCGACCTCGACAACCCCCTGTCGCCTGTTGCTAATTCGCGTCTCTTTCTCACTCCCGCACAGACCTGATTCGTTAGGTGAATCGTCCGCTTGGAGTGTTCCCTAAGGAACCGGATGAAAGTGGAGTTTCTTCTTATTCAACGAAGAAATTTCTTCGGAAAATAAACCTTCGTAATGCATCCGCGACAGCGAAACGGTCGGAGTCTTTAGAAACCAACAAGAAAGATACCTATGAATAAGACAAAAAATAACTTCGCGAACAAAGCCGGTCGCGCTTTTCCAGTGCTGCTCGCAGGCGCAGCGATGGCGGCGGTTGCCAGTTTCGCGCTGAGCCCGGGAGCGATCGCTTCCAGTCACAGCGACGCGCCTCTGATCAAACTCGACCCGCAAGCCAACCTGACCGACGTCTATGCATTCATCGACCAAAAAGCCGGTGGCCAGAAACTGCTGGTGGTGGAAGTCAGTGTGCGACCGTTTTCGGAACCGGGAGATGGGGTCATGTATGAGGCATTCTCTTCCGACGCTCTTTACAGCATCCATCTCGCGAATCCGGTCACGGGCGAAGAAGTCGAACGCTATGACTTCCAATTTTCCCCGGTCGACGCGGCGAATGGTTCCTACAAAAACACGAACACCATTCTGCGTTACGGCCTTGGGACTGAGGTCGGTCCGATTGTCACGGTGGGAGACGCGCGTCAGAACTTCGTTCAGACTTACTCCGTCACTAAAGTGCGCGGGAATAAGTCAGTCGTTTTAAACTCGTCCCCTCTGCTCGTGCCGCCACCTAACGTCGGCATGAATACGACGCCTTCTTACAATGGCTCGGACGGACGGGCGATTTCCGGCGCGACCAGTCGGGCTAACCTCGATTCCTACACCGCGCAGACGGTTTACGATCTCTCTTCCGGCTTCACTGTTTTCGCCGGTTCGCGAGAGGATGGTTTCTTCGCTGATACGCCGGCGATCTTC
>JBDTVP010000050.1:0-16950 GCA_040007175.1 Spartobacteria bacterium | reverse complement strand
AGTCAGGATCTCCGTCCCTTTTCCGCTGCGCGTTCATTTGATTTTGCTGCACGCTTTGCGCGATCAATTCGGCTATCTCGCAACGACCAGCAGGTAAAACGCGGCGTAGAGCATGCCCGAGACAAAACCGAGAACTCCAAACCAACTCACCAGGCGAGCGCGCCGGACCAGCTCCGGATCAGCGTGGCACTCCTCGTAGAGGAAGGCATCAACCATCTCCGCGGTCCGCCGCGATCGGGTTTAGTGGAAAAACGCGTGCAGTGCACTAGTGATCGGCGTCGGTGATAACGACGGGATCACTTCGGGTGTTGAGATCGGGTTCTGCATGGAAGAAGCAACCTCCTCTCCAAGCAAAAACTGGACCGTTACCGGCTGATCTCGTACCGCCTTCGCGAGCCTTCCGGTCGATCTACTTTTGTTCGAAAAGCGTGCTCCGCGCCACGCGCTCGCCTTTCAGGAACACGACCGAGATCGCGGAGAGCGCCCGCACATCTTGCAGCGGGTTCCCATCCACTACGAGGAGCGACGCCTCCTTGCCTTTCTCGATCGTACCGATGCGGTGGTCGGCGCGAAGCAACCTGGCTGCGTTCGAGGTCGCGGCTTGCAGGGCGACCTCGATCGGAATCCCCGCCGCGACCCAGAGCTCGATCTCTCGCTGCACGGTCGGTCCGTGCAGGACGAGGAAGTTCCCCGCATCCGAGCCGGTCACGAGCAGAATGCCGGCCTGCCAGGCCTTGAGCAGGTTGCGGCCGCCGATTTCCATCGAGAGCGGGTAATGGCTCAGCCCGTCGCGCATCGATTTCATCTCCGCGTTACTGGCGGCGTGCTCGGTGCCGGTGATCAGCTCCTTGGTCGTGACCTGCTGGACTAACGACCGCTTGAGCAGGTCGGTTTTCCCCTTGGCGAAATCCGATAGCCCCTCCACCACGCTCAAGGTGGGATCGAAAGCGATTCCCTTCGCCTTCATCTCCGCGATCGTTGCGTCGGGGATAGCATCGCGAAAAGATCCATGCTCGATCGAGTCTGCGCCTAACGAAACCGCATCGGTCACGTCGCGCGCGTCGCCGGTATGGATCGAGGCCGGCAACTTCTTGGCGTGCGCTTCCTGCACCACCGCGCCGAGCAGTGCGAGGTCCATCCGGTTAAAGGTGTAACCCGGGACGCCAGCCTCGAGGACGCCTTTGATCGCGTTCACGCCCTTGGCCGCCAAGTCGTCGACCTCTTTGCGCGCTTCCTCCTGGGATTTCGGAATGCGTAGGAACTGGGCGTCGAAACCCGCGCGCGACATTTCCGGCATGCCTTTCGCATACTCGGTGCCATGACCGCCTTCCGCGGTGAAGAGTGGACCGCAGAGGAAGAGTTCGGTCCCCAATCGTTCGCCGCTGTTAAAGCGATCCCGCAACTTGATCATGTCATCGACCTTGTCGCCGACGCTCCGGACCGCGGTCACGCCGCAGTAGAGATAAGCTTCGAGCGTGCGCTCGTTCGCTTTCGCGGGATCGAACTTCGACCAATCATCATAGAAACCGCCGGGGCCGCCGATATGGACATGCATGTCGATCAGCCCGGGCAGGACGGTCTTCCCCGCGCCATCGATCGCTTCGGCGTTGAGCGTTTTCGCGTCGGGAATTGTGCCGTCATAGACCTCGGCGATCTTGCCGCCTTTGACGAGGATCGCACCCGACTCGATCACCATGCCGTTCCCGATAAAGATGCGCGCGTTCTGGATCAGCCAGGTCTGGCCGCGCCGCATATCGCGCGCGAGGATCCGCGCTTTCACGAGATCGTGCTGGCTCCACGCCTGGTAGGCGCCCAGCAACATGAATGGCAGCAACACCACCAGCACCCAGAGCTTGGCCGAGGCGCGCAGCTTCTCCTCTTTCTCCCAGCGGAAAAGTTTCGTCGCAATAAAAGTCCCGACCGCGGTGGTGAGAAGCAGCGCCACGACGGAGAGCCAATTCGCCCAGAGCGTTTCGCCGCGTTGCATGATCCCGCCGATCCCGGTCATCAGGTAAGTCGCGGGAATGAACTGCGTAATATTTTGCAGCCAATGCGGCATGTAAGTGATCGGGATGGTCGCGCCGCTGAGGAAGAGCATCGCCATGTAGATCGGCTGGATGAGGATATTGCTTTCCTGGGAGGAATTAACGACCGCGGCCACGATCAAGCCTAACGAACGGAAAGCGATCGCACCGAGGCAGACGAAAACGAGGAGCGAGACGAGCTGCCCGGGAATCGGCATCCCGTAAAACTGGTGGGCCAAAAAGAGAATTAAGACCACGCTCGGACCGAAGAGGACGACCCCGGTGACCATCGACGCGGCGAGCAGCGGCACCGGCGTGATCGGCGTCACCTTGTAACGGCGGAGCACGTTTTCCTCGCGTTCCTGGACCGCGCGCATGCCCGCGCCGAAAAGTCCGTTTCCGAGAATCCCGAGCACGATCACCATCGTCACCACCTGGAGAATGGCCGAGCCCTGGTTGGCATCGAACATCTGGGCGAAGACGAAGAAAAACATCAGGGGGAAGAAGTAATTGAAGAACAGGACCGTCCGATTCCGCATCGCGAGCTTAAGGTCGATTTTGAGCAGGGCGAGAAACGCTTTCATTAAATGGTAGCGCGAGCTTCCAGCTTGCGCGTTTCATGAGCCTGCAAGCTGGAAGCTTGCGCTACCTTCCTCCCGCCTCGGTTCCATGTTGAAGCCGTCATTCCTAATCCCGCAGCCGTTTCCCCGTCAGTTCGATGAAGACGTCTTCGAGCGTCGGACGTTTCAGATGCACATCGGTGAGCTCAATGCCCTGCGCATCGATCCAGCGAATCAGCTCGACCAGCGTCTTCGCCGGCTGGCTCGAGCTGACGGAAATTTTCCGCCGGTCCTCGCTCACGAGAGTGCGAATTGCCCCCGGCCACTCCGGCAACTCCTGCGGAGGCAGCGGTTGGCCTAACGAAATCTCCACGCCCGACTGGGTCGCGCTCTTCTCCTGCAACTCCCGCGGCGAACCGATTGCGATGATCACGCCATTATCGATGATCGCGACCCGGTCGCAGAGCCGCTCTGCTTCCTCGATGTAATGCGTCGTCATCAAAATGGTGCGCTTCTCGGCCCGCAGTTCCTCGATCAAATCACGAATCTCCAGGCGCACCTGCGGATCGAGCCCGGTCGTCGGCTCATCGAGAAAAAGCATCTGCGGATCGTTGATCAACGCGAGGGCGAGCGCGAGGCGCTGCTTCTGCCCGCCGGAAAGCGTGGCGTAACCGGCCTCGCGTTTTTCCCAGAGCTGCAAGCGGCGCAAGAGCGCGTCACCATCGACATTCTTCGTGTAGAAAGAAGCGAAGAGATCGAGCGCTTCGTGCACTTTCATTTTGTCCGGCAGATTCGTCGCCTGGAGGCAAACGCCGATCCGATCCTTCAGGGCCTGCTTCTGCCGGTCAGGATCAAACCCGAGCACCTTCACCTCGCCGCCACTGCGCGGACGCAGACCCTCGAGGATCTCAACCGTCGTCGTCTTGCCCGCGCCGTTCGGCCCAAGCAGTCCGAATACTTCGCCGGCGGCGACTTCAAAATCGATCCCCTTGACCGCCTCGAGCGGTCCGTAGGATTTGCGCAAGCCGCGCGCGTAGATGACGGCCTCGTCGCTCATATTCGTGCAACTGTTCCGACCGAAAGAGTCCGGGTAGCGCGCGCGTCTCGCGTGCTGGCGCTGGCGTCCTCGCCAGCGCGGACTTTTCTTGAAGCGCGGCGCAACCGGACATCGGCCAGTCGTCGAAAAGTTCGTTTCGGCGGGACGCCGAAACCAGCACGCGAGACGCGCGCGCTACCCGGTCCGGAAATCTTCGCGCGACGTCTCAACTGGCCGCCTCCGGTTTCCGCCTAACGAGCCGCGGTAGTTGCGTGAGCAGAAAGAGAAGCGCCAATCCGCCGCAGGCCTTTGCAAAAAGCTCGCCGTGCCGGACGTAAAAGGTCATCTGGCCTTCAATCGGAATCTCGAGCGTGCCGGTCAGCACACCCTCGGTAAACTGGCTCCCTTTCGCATCGAGCAACACTTGCGTGACGCGTCCGAAGCGATTCACAAAGCAGGTCACGCCGGTGTTCGCCGCGCGCGCCATCGGCCGGCGCGTCTCGACACAACGGAAAACCGCGTTGGCTAGATGCTGCTGCGAGCCCGCAGACTGTAAAAACCAGCCGTCGTTCGTCACATTCGCGAGCAGGTTCGCTCCGCGCAGGACAAACTGCCGGGTCAACTCCCCGAGCGTGTCCTCGAAACAAATCAACGGCGCGACTTTCACTTTGGGATTCGTGAGCTGGAAAACCACCGGGTCTTTTCCGCGGGTGAAATCGGCCGGCACCTGGTTGCCGACGATCGCGGAAATGAACGGCACGGTGTTTCGCCCCGGCACGTATTCACCGAACGGCACGAGATGCAGTTTGTGATAGATCTGCACGTTCGCCCCGCTATTGGAAATCAGAAGCGCCGCGTTGTAGTCGCCGTTTTGATCCGCATCGATCGTCCCGAGAAGCAGATCGGTTTTGATCGAGGCGGACAGATCCATCACGAAGCGGTTGTTCTCTTCGTCCAGTAATGCCGGCGCGGGGGTGGAGCTCTCCGGCCAGATGATTAACTCCGGCGGCGGCTGAATCGCGAGGCCGACCCGGGTCAGTCGATCGAATTGCGCGAAGATTTTCGCCTGAAACTCGCGGCTGAATTTTTCATCTCGCGGAATGTTCGCCTGCACTGCCGCGACCCGGAGCGGTTCCGTCTCGACCGGCACCTGCAACTGCCGGATCCCAAAACCGCAGAGGCCGACAATCCCGGCCAGGGTGAGGGTGAAATCATAATGCGGACGCCGCTTCCGGATTCTGCTTTCGATCGTGAACCGCCGCACCGTCGCAGTGCCGATCACATTGGCAAAAGCGACCACAAACGACAGCCCGGCGACGCCGGTGATTTCCGCGACCTGGATGATCGGAAGGACGTCGTGCAAGGGCACACCGAGACCGTTCCAGCCCCAGCCGCTGAACATCCAGCTCCGGACCCATTCGAGCCCGGTCCAGCCCGCCGCGAGAATGAGCGCGAGCCCGAGATTGCGAAAAGAATTGAGCCAGGGCGAATGCGCTTCCGGCGGCGACTCGTCAGGCGCAGCCGTCGGCCAGGCATTCGGCGTCGGCGCGGGCAACGGCTTGCGCGGGCGGACCAATCCCGCGAGCCAGGCCCAGAGGCCAAAGTAAACGCCCATGTAAAGCCCGACGATAACCATCCCGGGAACGGTCACGGTGTAGAGCCAGGAAAAAACGCCCCAGAAAAAAATCACGCCCGCGACATAGCCGAGCAAAAGATCGCGCAACCAGCGGCGCTTCGTTCCCTCGCCGGAAAACCAAACCGCGGTCAGGAGCGGCGTGAGCGCGATCCAGCAGACCCAAGATTGCTCGAAGGGCGCAAAACAAATCGTCGTGAGCACGCCCGTCGCGACCGCGGCAAGCCACGGCCAAATCTTGCCCCAGCTTCGGGACGACGAATGGTCGCTCACTCGAAAAATCAGGACCGGCGCTTCCGCCGCCCCGTATCCGCCTTCTGCCGGGACGGATAGAGCGCGTCTTTCAAGTCGCGGGCAAAAGAGGGGTTAACCCGGAAGGTGGCGGTCTTGACCGCGTCCATCGTGCGGATGTTCACCTTGTTGGCGACGACGTAGCCTAACGACATCAGACCATCGAGGGTGTCGAGAAACTCCGCGCCCTCCAAGTCATCCATTCGATCGATCACTTGCGCACCGGCCATCGAGCCGCCGCTCAGCCCGATCGTTTTCAAGATCGTGATCTCGCCCCCGTTCAGTTTGATATCGCTCACGAAGGAATTGTGGCTGCATGCGGCTGGATGTCGAGCGGCAGCTGGTATTTTGCGGGAAATGAGGCGGGCGAACCGAGCGTCTCGAAGGCTAGCCGGAACACGTTAACCGAAGACGTCCTCGCTCCATTTTGCCATCCCGAGCTGCGTAGCGCGGCGAGGGATGACAAAAAAGAGGGACGCGTCTCCGCCTGCCCGGTTTCTAGGAGACGACTCTCTGCTCAGCGTCCTTTTGCAGCCAATCCCAAAGCGCGTCCAGCTTCTCCGACACGGCTGGCTTGATCTCGGCAAGTTCTTGCTGACTGAAATTCCCGTTTTCCGGCCGCCGTTGCGCGAAGAGGTAGTATTTGATCTTCGGCTCCGTCCCCGAACCACGCACCGCGACCCGCGTCCGGTCCGCCAGCTCGAAGATAAGCATCTTTTCGCGCGGGATTTCGTCCCCCTCAATGTCGTGCTGCGTGTCCGTTTCGAAATTGCGCACCGACGTCACCTGGCCCCCCATCATCTCGTTAGGCGGCGACTCGACGTAGGTCGCGAGCAAACGTTGGATCTTGGCCGCGCCTTCCGCGCCTTCGAAGGTCAGCGCGCTGTTCTTTTCCGAGTAGTAGCCAAATTTCGCGTAAACCTGGTCCAGCAATTCATCGAGCGTGAGCCCAAGCGATTTGGCGTGGGCCGCGACTTCGCAGAACATGATCGCCGCGCCGTTCGCATCCTTGTCCCGGACGAAATCCGCGCCGCTGTAGCCGTAACTCTCTTCGCCGCCGAAAAGATAATAGGCCGAGTGTTCCAGCCGCCGCCGGCGCGTCTCTTCCTCCGTCAGATCGCGATAGTCTTCCCCCTCCGCCAGCGGTACGGCGCGCTCGTATTTCTCGAGCTTGGCCCCGATGTACTTGAAACCGGTCAGCGTCTCGACGCAGCGCAGACCAAACTTCTCCGCGATCGCTTTTTGGAGATCGGTGGTCACAAACGTCTTGATAATCACGCCCCGCGCCGCGTTCTCCGCGTTCAACACGCCCTGCTCGAAAAGTTTTTTCGCGCGGTAGTAGGCAATGAGCGAACCGATCTGGTTGCCGGTCAGCAATTTCATTTCGCCGGCCGCGGTTTTCACCGCGACGCCCATTCGGTCGCAATCCGGATCGGTCGCGATGACCAGATCGGCGCCCACTTTTTGCGCCAGTTCGGTGGCGAGCTTAAGCGCGGCGGCATTCTCGGGATTGGGCGATTCAACCGTCGGGAAGCGGCCGTCGAACTGATCCTGTTCCGCCACCGTGTCGAAGGTGAAGCCGAGCCGCTTCAGCATCGGCTTGATGATGATGCCACCGGTCCCGTGAATCGGGGTGAAGACGATGCGCAAAGCGCGCTGCGCCCGGACGAGCGCCGGGTCGAGGACGAGCGTCTCGAGCCGCGCCATATAAGCCTCATCGATTTCTTCGCCCAGCGTGCTGACCTCGCCCGGGGACTCGTTAGGCGGAGGGTCGCCCGCCGCGTTGACCTTCGCGATGATCCCGCTGGCGTGCGGCTCGACCACTTGCGCGCCGTCGCTGAAGTAGACTTTGTAACCGTTATCGTGCGGCGGGTTGTGGCTCGCCGTCACCACGACCCCGGCGCTCGCGCGCAGGTAACGCACCGCAAAAGAAAGCTCGGGAGTCGACCGCGGCCCGTCGAAAATGCAGGCATCGCAACCGTTCGCCGCCGCGATCTCTGCCGCCAGGCTCGTGAACTCATTCGAGAAAAAGCGGGTGTCGTGCGCGATGACCAGCTTCGGCCGGCCGCTCCGTTTTTCCTGCGCAAACCAATCGCGCAGGTAATCGCAGAGCCCCTGCGTGGCGCGGCCGACGCCGTCAAAGTTCATCGCGTTGCTTCCCACGCAGGGAAACTCCGGCCGGCCGATGTCGTTAGGCTGACCGCGCTCCGCGGTCGTGACAATTTTGCCGATGGTGCGTCCGCGGATTCCGCCCGTCCCGAAAGCGAGCGAACGATAGAAGCGGTCGTTCAGTTCGGTCCATTCGCCGGCCTTCGTCAACTCGGCGATCGATTGCTCCGCCATCGGCGTTTTCGCTGCGGCCAGGCGCTGGGAAATGTTCTCCGCGCTCGAGGCCCGCAATTTTCCTGCGGCCACTGCGCTCTCGATCGCGGTCGTAAGATCAGACATGGTCTGCCACGTTTCCGGCACGGGGCGGGCTTTGCAAGTGCCGGCGCAACCTCAGCGCGGCCGCTCGTATTTCCACATCCGCGATTTGCCTTCGGCCAGCCATTCGATCGTGGTCGCGAGCCGTTGCCGCCGCGTTTCCTCGCGCTTCGCCTCGGTCAGCCATTCGACGTAATCCCTGCGCTTGCTATAGCTGAAACCCTTGAACGTCTTGCGGGCTTTCGCGTTTTTTTTCAAGGCCGCGGTCAGGTCCTCGGGCACGACCAGCACCTTCGGCCCTTTCGGCTTCGGCGAACGGGTCAGCGTGACGCCTTCCTCGTTCAACTCGACTGCCTTGCGCACGTAACCAAGAAAAGTCGCGTCGTTAGGCAAATCGGAGAGCTGCGTAATCCGGCCGAACTGGCCCATCGCACCGCTCTCCTCCGCTTTCTCCGGGCCGAAAAGGAGATCGCCCTTCCAGAAGCCGAAGGTGCAATGCTCTTTGAAAGCCGCCATCCCCCCGATGTTCCCCTCGTATTCGAAGTGCGGGAGGCCCCACTTGATCGTTTCCTCCACGTCCGGACAACCTTCGTGCACCACCTTGCGCAGATGCCGCAGGATCGGCTGCGCAAAAGGCGCCGCGGCCGTGATGTAAGCGTCGACTCTGGGATCTTCTTTCGGCATCGGGATGAGCAGGTGAGACTGACAAAAGATCCGCTCAAGGTCAATCAGACGCGCCGCTCCGGCGCGCGCGCTCGACAAAGCGCGCCGTTCCAGCCAAGGAAAGGTGATGCTGAAGCTGGAGGGCGTTTCGAAACAATTCCGCGGCGGCCAATATGGGGTGCGCGATGTTTCGTTGGACTTGAAATCGGGCGTGATCGGCCTGCTCGGCCCTAACGGCGCCGGCAAAACCACTCTCCTGCAGATGATCGCCACGGTCACGCGGCCCACGAGCGGCCAGATTCTTTTTCAGGGGGTGGATGTGACGAAGCGCCCTAACGATGTCCGCCGCCAGCTCGGCTATCTTCCGCAGGATTTTGGCGTCTACGACAACCTGACCGCGGTCGAGTTCCTCACCTACTTCGCCGCCCTGAAAGGAGTCAGTCAGAAAGCGCGCGTCCTGGAAATGCTCGAACAGGTCAACCTGCACCAATCCGCCAATCGCGCGGTCGGCGGGTTCTCCGGCGGGATGAAACAGCGCCTCGGCATCGCCCAGGCCTTGATCAATGATCCCGCGCTCCTCATCGTGGACGAGCCGACCGCCGGCCTCGACCCCGAAGAGCGCGTGCGTTTTCGCAACGTCCTTTCCGAGATCGGTTTTGGGAAACTCGTTATTCTCTCGACGCACATCGTGTCGGATATCGAATCGATCGCGACCGAGATTGCGGTGCTGAAGGCGGGCTCGCTCCTTACGGTCGGCGCGCCGGAGGAATTACTCCGCGCCTGCGCAGGGCAGGTCTGGCGCGCGGTTGTTTCCTCGGAGGAATTCGATCGGTTCCGCGGGACCTTGAAAATCTCCAGCGCGATTCGCAAACCCGACGGCGTGCATATCCGTTTCGTCGGAGCGGAGCCGGCGATCAGCGCGACCCCGGTAGAGCCCGAACTTGAAGACGCTTTTCTTTTTCTGATGAACTTTGGCGCCGCGACCGCGCCGGTGCGATGAGCGCGAGCTTCACGCGGATCGCCGCGATCGTGCGCGCGGATTTCCTCATCCGCTTCCGGCGCCTCTCGACCGTGATCGTGTTTCTGCTCCTGAGCGCGTTCGCCTACGTCTGGATTCCCGATCCTTCCACCGGCCGCACGCTGATCCAGATCAACGGCCAGCGCGCGATCTACAACTCGGGCGCGATCGGCCTCGGCACCGCGTCGCTCGGGATGATTTTCGTCGGCCTCTTCGGCTTTTACGTGATCTCCAATGCGATCCGCCGCGACGTCGTTACGCGCTGCGGGCTGGTCGTCGCCTCGACCCCGATGCGCTCGGGCGAATACCTGTTCGGGAAATTTCTCGGCAACGTCGTTTTCCTTACCGTGTTCATCGCCGGCTTCATGCTCAGTTCGATGGCGATGCTTCTCGTGCGTGGTGAAGCGCGGATCGAGCCGGGCATATTTCTCGTGCAATATTTTCTGCTCACGCCCGCAACGATCGTTTTCGTCTCGGCCGTCGCGGTGCTTTTCGAGTCGATTCCCTGGCTCTCCGGGAAATTGGGCGACGTATTATATTTCTTCTTCTGGATCGCGGCCGTCGGGCTGGTGATCGCCAACGAGGCGAACCAAGGCGGGATCAGCTGGGTGCACTATCTCGATTTCACCGGTTTCGGATTCATGATTAATCAGATGACGCGGACGCTGCACACCACCTCGGTCGCGATCGGCGCGTCCCCTTTCGATCCGGGAAAACCGACGATCATTTTTCCCGGGCTCACGATGACCGGCGACTGGATTTTGTCCCGGCTCGTTTCGACGTTTACGGCGCTCCTGCTCCTGCCGGTCGCGGCGTTTTACTTCCACCGGTTCGATCCCGTTCGCACCAAACAGACCTCCGAGAAGTCGCGGCGGAACTGGCTCGGACGCCTGCAGAATCTCTTCAAACCACTGAGCCGGCGAGTCGCGGCGGTGCTCCGGATCAGGCGCGGCGGCGGCTCGTTAGGCGCAGCTTGCTGGAACGACGCCGTGCTCACTCTCACCCTCCATCCGCTGGTGCTGGTTGCGTTCGTGGCCATCACGATCGCAAGTGGCTTCGTGCCGCCCGCGAAACTGCTGCCGATCGTTTTCGCGCTCCTTGCCCTCGTGATCTCAGATGTCGCCACCCGCGATGCGCGCGCGAACACGCTCGCCAGCCTCCGCGCGATGCCGCGGCTGCGGGAGGATTTTGTCTGGTGGAAGTTCGGCTCGACTCTGCTGCTCGGCCTCGCGCTCTGCGTGGCGCCGCTCGCGCGGGCCGCTTCGCTTGGGGTCGTGCCGGCCTGCGCGCTGCTCGGCGGGATCGTCTTCGTTGCGGCACTGGCGACTTCGTTAGGCTGCCTGACGGTGAACTCCAAGACCTTCATCGTCATTTTCCTGAGCTTTTGGTATCTCGTGGTGAACGATCGCGGAGCGCACCCGGCGCTGGATTTTGCCGGCTTCTATGGGAGCGGCGGTGGGCGAACGATCGCGCTCTACGCGGCCCTCAGCGTCGCCGCGCTGGCCGTGACCGAGGGCCTCTACCGGATGCGGCTGGCGCGCGCCTAACGAATTCTAACGGACCGGTCAACGCCGGAGAGTAAAACGATTGTTCGGCGTTTCCCAGAGACGCAGGCGGGTGAGGCGTTCGTCGAGCCGGGCACTGAATTTTGGCCAGAGCGCGCGCACGATGTTTTCGCCGGTCGACGGCTGGTCGTGAAACTCCTCCGTCTCAAGATTAAGATGTTTGTCCTGCCAGGGCGCGAGCGCGTGATCGATCCCGTCGCGGAAGGCAAGGAAATCGTAGAGCGTGCCGCTGCGCTCGTCGTAAGGGCCGCCGATTGTCGCCTCGATCAGGTAACGGTGTCCGTGCCCACGCGGGTTGTTGCACTTGCCGTAGAGTTGCACGTTTTCCGCCTCGGAAAGGGCCGGGGCATGCAGGCGATGCGCGGCGCTGAACGCGCGCTGCATCCCGAGGAAATAATTCCCGCCCGTCCAATACTCCGCGAAAAAATCATCGCGCTCATAAAGGCGGACGCGATGGACGGGCAACTGCGCGGCCACCCGAGCGTGAAGGTATTGCGCAAGGCTCTCCGTCGTCTTGGGCTGATTCGTTAGGCCCGGAACTTCGTGATTAAGGTTTTTGTGATCGAGCTCGGCCCGAAGCGATGCGAGACAGTGCGCAAGTTCGCCTTGCTGCGTCTCCTCACGAAAGGTCAGGCGGGCGCGGTAGTGGTGACCGTGGCCGTGGGGCGAAGCCGCGGTGCCGAAGAGCGCGTCATTCTCCTGGGCGCTCAGTTGCGGCGACATCGTTTGCCGGGCGGCGGAAAACTCGAACCAGTAATTGGCCTCGCTCATCCCATCGGCATAAACGGTCGCGCTGCGTTCTGGCGTCTCGACGAGATGGCAGGCGACAAGACGTGCTTCGAGATCGTGAAAGAGCGGCTCGACCTCGATGAAGAGTCGGCGCGCGACATTCTCAGCCGTCGGCGCGATATCGCCGAAGTGCGGATGATCTTCATTCAGAAATTTGTGATCGAAACGCGCGTGCAGGACCTCCTCCACCCGCGCTTTGATTTCGCTGATGTTGACCAGCATCCCGTTGTCCGGGTTGACCTCCCCGGTGAAGACAAAATAGGCGACGTAATTGCGCCCGGTGCCATACTGCGCCGCGCTCTCAGGGCCGAAGGCTCTCAGGTTTTCCGCGTCCGACCTGGCCGGATGATAGAGCCGGCGCGAAGCGGAGAACTCCAGGCGCTTGCTGACGGTGAGCAGCATCGACCTGTTACTGGCTGAGAAGGGCGAGAAATTCTCCGCGAGTGCGCGCGTCTTCCTTGAAGGTTCCGAGCAGGCAGGAGGTTTTCATGACGGAGTTTTGTTTTTCTACTCCGCGCATCATCATACAGAGATGCTTAGCCTCGATCACGACCGCGACGCCCGAAGGATGAAGCGCCTGCATCAGGGCGTCGGCAATCTGGGTGGTGAGTTGTTCCTGAATCTGAAGGCGGCGGGCAAAAACGTCGACGATGCGCGCGACCTTGGAGAGTCCGATCACTTTGCCGTTCGGAATGTAGGCGACGTGCGCTTTGCCGATGAAAGGCAGGAGATGATGTTCGCACATCGAGTAGAGCTCGATGTCTTTTACCATCACGATCTCGCTCGCGTCGGAATCGAAGATGGCGTCGTTCACGACTTCATCGACCGATTGGCGGTAGCCCTGGGTGAGGAACTCAAAGGATCGCGCGGCGCGGCCCGGTGTCTTGAGCAAACCCTGCCGCTCGCGATCCTCGCCGACGGCGTCGAGCAGGTCGCCAAAAATGCGCTCCATCTTGCCGACCCGTTCAGCTGGGAGACGATTAACGCTTCTCGTTAGGCGTTCGGAGGTATCGAATTGGTTATCCTGCACGGGCAAAGCTTAGCACAGGCTTTCGCAAAGGTCCTCCCAGAGGAGAATTGTCGGACGACGCTTCGTCTACCCAGCTTGTTAGCGGGCCAACCGCTAAAAACTGTAGGCCTCGACCAAAGCGACCCCTTCCGTTTCTCCCACGCCACGCACAACTGCGGTATAGGAGGCGGCCGGAAGTAGGCGGAGAATTGCCGACTCCAGGTTATTGACAGGAGCCAGACCAGTCGCGGTGATTTCCGCCTCCTGGACGTCGCGCCAATTGTTGTTGCTGGCGAGGAGAGCGCCGTTCACATCACGCAATTCCAAGGTAGGATCAGCCAGCGCACCGGTAACAGGCAGAGAGGGACCGATCGCGCGCAGCAGAACGCTAACCGGTTCGCTCCCGGTCAGAATAAGACCCACGATCATGACATCATCGGCGGTCTGGACAAAGCCGCGGGTCGAGATATTGGCCAGCTTGGAGGCGGAGCCCGCCTCGAGGTCATACACTTCGACAAGGCCAACCCCAGTCGAGTCGTTCGCACCGCGGACGACGGCAGTGTAGGTCCCGGGATCAACCCGAGTCAGGATGGCGGCTTCGCTCTCCTCGGTCGGAGCGATGGTCGTGTCGACGATTTCTTGCTCATTAGGCGCGTCACGCCAGTTGTCATTCGTAGCGATTGATCGCCCGGCGCTGTCGTAGAACTCGAGCACCGGGTCGGCCAGTGCTCCACTAAGAGGCAACGAAGGACCGATCGCGCGGAGCAGAATTCGCTTCGAGACGTTGCCGGTCACGATGAATCCGCCGATGAGGACGTTATCGCCGGTCTGGACACTTAAACGAGTCGAGATATTGGCGAACGTCGCCGGGGTCGTCATCGCCATACCCTCGACGGTAAAGACTTCGTTCACGGAGGCACTTCCGACGGCCCTCGCGCCACCCGGCAGATAGACCTTATTGCCAATGACTGAAGCCCAAATGCCATGTCGCGGGGTTGGCATGCTGGGCAGAGTTCGCCAGGTGTTGCTGACCGGATTGTAGGCTTCCACCACTCCCAAAATCTCGGTCCCGAAAAGCCCGGGCACCTCACCGCCAAAAGCATACAGCTCACCATTGACAGCGGCGGCCGCAAGTCCCGACCGGGCAGTCGGCATCGGGGGGCCAGTCGTCCAGGTGTCTGTCTGTGGATCATAGATCTCGAGAATTGAGAGCGAAAGCACATCCCCAGGGCGTCCGCCAACGGTGTAAAACTTTCCGTTCAGAACAGCACCTGCCAAGTGTTGGCGCGCCCGGCTCATCGGCGCGACCTCGGTCCAGGTATCGGTGGCTGGGTCATAGACTTCGCAATTCGCAATATCAGTCTCGCCGGCGGCGCCTCCGGCCAGATAGATCTTATCATTCAACACCCCCACCGCCGGCGTTCGGCCGTGAGAGTATTTCGGCGCGGCAACCGGGGTCCATGCGTCGTGCGCTTCGTCGTAAACCAATCCATTGGCGGTATAGAGCCGGCCGGCCGCGACCGCGGCAGCGTTGTGATCGACTGGATCAGGTAAAGGTTGAGCAAAGCTCCACGAGTCGTTCGTCGGATCGTAAACCTCGACCGTGGCAGTGGGAAAACCCTTATTATCAAACCCGCCCAGGACGTAGACCTTCCCGTTCAACGCAGCGGTCGCCATCTCCGCGCGTGCCTCTGGCAGCGGTTGCAGAGTTTGCCAGGTTTGAGCGCGCCCCTGACCCACGAGGGCGATGGAGAACAGGGCGATTGAGGGAGCCAAAAGAATTTTCGGCATAACTGTAATTACGTGACCTATCCGCACTCGGTCAAGCTTCGAAATGATCTAAGCCCAAACCAGTGCCTGCCAAGATGCCGACACGACAAGCGCGCGAAACAGCGTGCTAATAAATCCCGCCGCCCGGCTGAGTAGAAGCTAACACCCTCCGCTTCACGCTAGAGTAAGCCGAGCCGGTCAGCCCGGGCGAGGTCGGTCACCGTAGGCTTCGACCAGGGCGATGCGAGTCGCCCCCACCGCGCCGCCCACGACGGCGGTGCAATTCAATGCCGGCTAGGGCGCGGAGGATGGCCGCTTCCAGACAAGAAAGCGAGGACTGCAATTGTGAGATCCCTCTCCGCGCTGCGACGGATCGGGATTACAAAGTTTACGCTAACGCTGCGCCTAACGGATAGGAGCGATCTAGTCGAGCCAGCTTAGTGGGTAACTGGGATCGTCCAAGGCGAGCGCTTGCTCGGTCAGGTCCAGCGTATGGTGGGTGTCGAACATGACGGCCAATTCTTCGGTTCGCTCGGCATCTTTACTCGCCATGATCGTCCCGGGATGCGGACCATGAGGAATCCCGCGCGGGTGGAGGGTGATCGAGCCGCTCTCGATGCCCCGACGCGAACCGAAATTGCCGCGGACGTAAAAGAGGACTTCGTCCGCTTCGACGTTGTCGTGGACCCACGGGATTTTGACCGCTTCGGGATGGGTATCGAGCATGCGCGGGGCAAAAGTGCAGACCACATAGCCGCGAATCTCAAAGGTTTGATGGACCGGCGGCGGCTGATGCACGGTGCCGGTGATCGGCTCGAAATCGGCCGCGTTAAACGTGTAAGGATAGAGATAGCCGTCCCAACCAAGCGCGTCGAAGGGATGGTGCGCGTTGACCACTCTCGTTAGGCGCGAGCCGTCTTTCACCAGGATCTCGACATCCTCATCGCGATCGACGGTGAGGAGTTCGGAAGGGCCATGAAAATCGCGCTCGGAGTAGGGCGAGCCCATGCGGATTTGTCCATCGTGATTCAGGTAACGCTGCGGGATGCGGACCGGACCGGTCGATTCGAGGATGAGGTAATCTTCATCCTCAATCTTATCCGGAACCAATCGATAAGTCACACCGCGCGGGATAACGATGTAGTCCTCGGGGCGGTAACGCAGATTCCCGAAGACTGTCTCAAGCACTCCAGCGCCGTGATAGACGAAGATGATCTCGTCGGCCCCGCCGTTTTTGTAATACTCAAACTCACCGTAAGCCTTCTCCGGGCGCACCCGGTAGGCGGTCATGTCGGCATTGAAGACCATCGGGATGCGACCGGTATAAAGATCGCCGCGCCGCGGGATGTCCGCAGTCTTAAGATGATGATGGCGCAGCGGACTGTCGCCGGCTTTCTTCGGCTCCCAATACTTGATCAACTCGACTTTCCGGACACGCGTCGGTGGGCGGATATGATAGATGATCGAGAAAGCCTCATTGAATCCTTCCGTCGTGATGACGTGTTCGTAGGCGATGCCCTCATTTTTGTAGCCACCGTTGGAGGCGCCGTTGCGGTGGAACCAAATGTGGTGCTTGCGCGGGATTTCTCCGAGCTTCTGATATTGCGGCATGGTAAATTTTTAGAGGTTGCCCCGCAGTCCCTGTTCCTTTTCCAGCGCTTCAAAGAGCGCCTTGAAGTTGCCTTTGCCGAAGCTCTGCGCGCCTTTGCGCTGGATGATCTCAAAGAATAACGTCGGCCGGTCCTCGACTGGTTTGGTGAAAATCTGCAGGAGATAACCTTCGTTATCGCGATCGACCAGAATGCCGAGGCGCTTGAGCGGCTCGAGGTCTTCATCGATGGGTCCGACCCGATCGAGCACCGTGTCGTAGTAGGTCGTCGGGATATTCAGAAACTCGACCCCGCGCGTTTGCAAGTCGGTCACGGTCGTAACGATATCCTTGGTCGCGATCGCGACGTGCTGCACGCCTTCGCCGTCGTAAAAATCGAGATACTCTTCGACCTGCGATTTCTTTTTGCCCTCGGCCGGCTCGTTGATCGGGAACTTCACGAAGCCGTTGCCGTTGCTCATCACCTTGCTCATGAGCGCGGAATATTCGGTTGAGATGTCCTTATCGTCGAAGCTCAGGATGTTACGGAATCCCATCACGTCCTCGTAGAATTTGACCC
>JBDTVP010000049.1:0-16979 GCA_040007175.1 Spartobacteria bacterium | reverse complement strand
CGCGATGCAGAAATGAAGGAACAGACCGAGCGCCGCCGTGGGAAGGCCGCCCTCGAAAGCCGGTGCACCGAGTAGGCCGCTCGCAACCGATTGCAAAAGGCGAAGCGGCGCCACCCCGCGCCAGGCTGAGAAGCCGATCGCGTAAGTGATATCGAGGATCCCGGCGATTGCACCGCCGATCAGGATGGCGCGAAAAGGAGAGAGTAGTCGCATTGCAAACACGATTGTAACTCTTGCGTCAACGCGAACTCTCCGGCTCGGAAGGCACGGCCTGGAGGGACTCCCGCCGTGGCGTCCGTGTCTGCTGCGCAGCGGCTTGTAGAAACACGGGATGGGAGGGCGCCCGTCCCTCCAGCGGTCACTTGCCGTCGTAAGCCTCTCCTCGTTAGGCAGTACCCTCTGGGCACATTTGTTCCATCGCCTTTTGCATTTCCTCCGGCGAGACGTCGCGCACGTGAGTGCCAATCGACCACTGATGACCGAACGGGTCCTCCAATTTCCCGTAGCGATCGCTCCAGAACATATCGTCGAGCAGCATCGTGATCTTCGCGCCGGCCGCGACCGCTTGCCCGAAAACCGCGTCGGCATTTTCGACCGAGAGATGGATCGTGACCGGCGAACCCTTGAGATGCTTCGGCCCGTAGCATTCCCATTGCGGCATCTCGTCATTCAGCATGATGATCGAGTCGCCGATTCGGACGCTGGCGTGCATCACGTTTCCATCCGGACTGAGCAGGCGGCTGAGCTCGACCGCGCCGAAAGCTTTTTGATAAAACTCGATCGCAGCGCTGGCGCCCGCGCAGACCAGGTGTGGAGTGACGGTGTGCGTGCCCTCCTGGATGGCCCGGGGCTTGGTCGTGTTTGGTTCATTTATCGTGGTAATCATGGGATTGGTTCCTCTGTTTAATTTCCGGTTGGTAGCTTCAGAAAGACAACGAACAGGGAGACGGGATCCGGACAGAAAGGCATGAAAAAAACTACCCGTTTTTGGATCGGAAGCGCAACCCGCGACCATGTCCTAGCCGGCGTGGCCGGCGGATTTTGTCAGCTCAGCCACGGGCGACCCGAAGCGCTTCGCCAGATGTCGCCCGGCGACTGGATCGTTTACTATTCCGGGCGCGAATCGTGGGAAAACAAAACGCTCTGCCAGCGTTTCACGGCGCTTGGCAAAATCGTAGGCGAAGAAGTTTACCAGGTCACGATGGCGAAAAATTTCCGTCCCTACCGGCGGGACGTCGCGTTTTGCCGTGCGCGGGAGAGCGACATCCGCCCGTTCATCCCGAAGCTCGCCTTCATCACGAATAAGCAATACTGGGGCCTGCCCTTTCGGCGCGGCTACCTGGAAGTGAGCGCGGCGGATTTCCGTCGAATCGCAGAGGAGATGCTGGGGAAAGAGTTCGACCCCGCGATGCGTTGTCGCAAAGCAATCGCACGCCGGAAATAAACTCCGCGCCTAACGAAAGCGCGGTAGCAGCTTATTGTTAGGGGCGTTTCCCAAAAAGACCCGGGCGGCCGGCGCCCATCGGATCCTTCTCCGGGCGCAAATCGCGGAGTTTGGAGAGCGGAACCTGCTGAGTTGTTTCCTGGCTGTCCTGGTCAGCGGTTTCGCCCGGTTTGGTGGCGGTTTCAGCTTCCATCTTTCTTATCATGGTCGGTTTGAGTTTGTGGGTCAAGAACATGGCTTTACAGCCCGGCGGGATGACGCGCAGCGTAACCGCGGGTGTCGCGCTGGTCGGTGTGCCAGCGTGGGCCAGTGTTCCCGCCATTTTGAAAATCGGTCGTGTCGAGCCGCAGCCCGGCGATGACTGCGAAGGTGTGACCGGACCGGGCGTAGATCGTGACCCAGCGGCCGCGGCCGCGTTCGCCGTAGCGCATCAGATCACTCGAGGGCATCGGCGCCGCGATCGCACCAGCGCCGTGCAAGACGAAAGAGACAGTGCCGGAACAGTCGTAGCCGCGATCGTAAAAGGAGCCGTGCCCGCCGCCCCAAACGTAGGGTTTACGGCGCAGCGTGTTCGCGGCCCAGATCGCGTTTTTCACGCTCTGCGGTGCGCGCGCCGGGGCATAGGCAATCCCGCCACGCAGGACGGCGTGGCTCCCGGCCACGGTAGGTCCGCGGGTGAATCTTTCCGGCTCCGGCTCGACCGCCGGTACCTGTTCTATTTCCTGGTCAACGTCCGCACTCTGGTCAGGGTCGGGCTCGACCGGTTGGCGCGGGCGCGGGACCATGTAGGCGACCGGGATCGACTGATCGGTTCGTGCTGCGCGTCGGATGACGGGCTCTTCGCCCTGTTCGCCGCGGAGCGCCTCGTCGCGGTGGTCGCGCACACTGCGGTAAGCGATCCGGACGGGCGCGGTGGCGAGGGTGGCGATGGCGCGCGGGGCGTGATCCACGATCGGTTCGACGATCGGGTCGGCGACGGTATGAACAATGGCGCGCGCGAGGCGGAACGGTTGCAGCGCGACGGTAACGACGCTCGGTTTGCGATGCTTCTGGGTGCGCGCGCCGGCGGGCGCGGGCAGGAGCAACCAGCCGACAAGGCACGCGACGACTGCTCGTCGCAGGATGAATTTGCCACGGCTCGGCGTCTGCACGCCGGATAAAGTAAGCTGTTCCCGCGCCAGTTCGGCAATTTTTCTCGAGCAAGAGATGCTCGAGGCGCGGAAAACTCTGCCTCGTCCCTAAAGGCATCGACAGCTGGAGGAAACGCATGAAACTTCCCGCGTGGATCCGAGGAAGCTTTTTGCCGAACTGCAACGGCGAAATGTTTGGCGCGCCGCCGTCGTCTACACCATGACGAGCTGGCTCCTCATCCAGGTCGCGACCCAGGTTTTTCCGTTCTTCGGCATCTCCGACTGGATCGTTAGGCTGATCATCATCCTGCTCGTGATCGGTTTCCCGATCGCGGTCGCGCTCGCCTGGGCCTACGAGCTGACCCCGGAAGGGCTCGTGAAAACGGACGAGCTTCCGGCCGGGAAATCGACCGGCTGGCCCGCGATTCATCGCTTTTACACCGCGATCATCGGGATTCTCGCGATCGCCATCGCCGTCCTGCTCTACCTCCGCTTCTCTCCCGGGCAGCGGGAGCCGGCGGAAGTCATCCCGCAAAAAAGCGTCGCGGTTCTGCCTTTCTCAAACCTGAGCAACGACAAGGAAAACGCCTTTTTCGCCGAGGGCATCCAGGACGACATCCTAACGAGTCTGGCGCGAATCGGAGACCTGAAGGTGATCAGCCGGACCTCCGTCATGCCCTACCAGGCGAGCGGCGGTCCGCGCAAGACGCGCGAGATCGGGCAGACGCTCGGCGTCGCCTATCTTCTCGAAGGCAGCGTGCGCGGCGGGCGCAACCATTTCGTGGTCAACGTGCAGTTGATTAACGCGCGCGAAGATCGGCAGGTTTGGGCCGAACATTACGATCGGAAACTGGAAGACTCGCTCGGTTTACAGGGCGAACTGGCGACCGAAATAGCGAACACTCTTCACGCCACGCTCTCGCCCGAGGAAAAAGCGCGGGTGACGCAAAAGCCGACGACCAACGCCGACGCTTACGCGCTTTACCTGCGCGCCTTCGGGCTCGAGCACAAACCCGACACGCTTCTGCAGGATTACAAACTGGCGGAGCAGCTTTACCGCCAGGCGATCGAGCTCGATCCCAGCTTCGCCCTGGCTCACGCCCGGCTCGCCTGCACGAGTGCGGCGATTTTTCATTTCCACGAGCCGCTCGAGGAATGGGCGAGCAAAGCCCGGGTCGAAGCCGCCACCGCCCTCCGCCTCGATCCGAACCTGGCCGAGGGACATTTCGCGCTCGGGCTTTGCCTTTACTGGTTCGACGACAGCTATGAAGCCGCTTCCGCGGAATTTGCGGTCGCCGCGCGCCTTGCGCCTAACGACGTCGATGCCGCCGCCCTGAGCGCAGCGATCAAGCGGCGAACGGGGAAGTTTCAAGAGGCGATCGCGGAATATGAACGCGTCGCCCGGCTCGATCCGCAGAATCCGAATATCGCGCGCAACCTCGTTTACACCTACTCGGCCCTGCGGCAGTGGCCGCAGGCGCGGCGCGCGGCCGAGCGCTGGCGGACGATGGCGCCCGATTCCTTGGTCGCGAAAATTCAAACCGGCTATCTCGACTTTTTCACCAATGGCAAAACCCGCACCCTGCAGCGGCTGCTCGGGCAGATCCCGTCTGGGACCGATCCGGATGGGATCGTGACCGCGACCCGCTGGGATGTGGCGATGATCGAGCGGGATTTCGGCGGGGCTGAAAACGCGCTGCGCGCTTCGCCGCGGACGGCGATCGATTATCTCAACGGGGGCAACACGCCGAAAAGTTTCCTGGCCGGCTGCATCCAGCTGGCCCGCGGCGACCGGGCCGCGGCCCAGCCGCTCCTCGAGCAGGCGCGGGCGCAGTTTGCCGAAGCGGTCGAACAATCGCCCCTCATCGCCGAGGTCCACGCCAACCTCGGGTTGGCCAGCGCTTTTCTCGGGCGGAAAGAGGAAGCGATTCGCGAAGGGCGCCGCGCGGTCGAGCTCAAACCGATTTCGAAAGACGCGGTCGACGGTGCCATCATGCTTTGCTATCTGGCGGTGATCTACGCCCAGACCGGCGAGAACGACCAGGCCTTTCCTTTGCTTGAGCAATTGCGGACCACCCCGGGCGCAGTCGACAGCGCAAATTACAGCATGACGCTGAACGACCTGAAATATCGCTGGGAATGGGACGCCCTGAGGAAGGACCCGCGTTTTCAGAAACTACTCGCCCAACCCTAACGGGTAATTCCATTTCGTTAGGTCGGCTCCCAACTCGCGGGTGAAGCGAGCCTGTAATTCGGCCGGGAGTTTTTCGCGCCACTGACCGCTTTTGCCCACGCGAAGGAATTTCGCGCGGCCGGTTTCGCCGCTTTGCAACAAGACCTCCTTCTTGCGCCCGAACGATTGATTCTCGATCGCATTTGCGATCTCTTCGTCCGATCGCTCGAGTGCGAGATGACGCAGAATGCGGCGCGCTTCCTCCTCTGGTTGGGTGAGGAGATCTTCGTAACGAACAATCGGAACGCCGGCCTTTTCATAGGGCAGCCAATGTTCCCGCCAGGAAACGCGGACCCAGTTGTGCACGCTGGCAGAGCCGTGGAGAAGCGCCTCAGTCATGCGCCTAAGCCGGTAGTTTTCCCTCACGAGCAACGGATAAAGCGTGTGGCGGTAGAGTTTTTCCAGCGGCCGCGCCTGCCGGAGGAGGGCGGCGAGCCGCGGGGCGCGATCGAAGGTGAAATGGTTCGCGGCCGAGAGCGCGATATCGCGCGGGTCGCGCAGGATGTAGACCAGGCGGGTGGCCGGATCGTTAGGCTCGACCCGCAGCTCAGCCAGCTGGTGGTGCGATTTGTAGCAGCGGAAAGCGGAGATCCGTTCCTTGCCCTCGATCGCGATTTCTTTTTTGTCGGACAACCAGAAGCCGCCGACCGGACAACCAACTAGCTCGGCCACGAGCCGCGTTGCCCAGGTGCAACCGCTCTTCGGGTAACCGACAACGATGATGTTCTTCATCGAGGAATAAGCACGAGATTGAACTCCGGGTAGCGCGCGTGTCTTGCGTGCTGGTCGAGGCGTCCCGCCACGACGGACTTTCGCTGGTCTGGCGACCCGGGAATGGACCGCGGACTGGCTGCAAAAGTTCGCAAATGCGGGACGCATTCGCCAGCACGCGGGACGCGCGCTCTACCCGGAGGAAGAACCTTCACGCGGAACTTCGCAGGTCGTTGCAGGCGGCGCCGAGATGGCCGAGGAGATCGGTCGGCAAAAGGGATTCTTCGCTGGCGCCTCCAGAGGCAAGGGCGATCTCCGCGGCGCGTCCGCAGACCCAGGCGCCGAGGCGCGCGGCGTCGTTAGGCAAAAGTTTCTGGCCGAGAAGCGCGGCGCAGACCCCGGTCAGGACGTCGCCCATTCCGCCTGTGGCCATCCCCGGGTTGCCGGTGGGATTATAGCTCAGTGGCCGGCCCGCTTCGGCCACGATGGTGCGGCTGCCTTTTAGAAGCAGGGTCACGGCGTGCTGCTCGCAGAACGCGGTCGCAGTCTCGGCGCGCGACAGCTTCTCGGCCCTCGGGAAGAGGCGTTTCATTTCGCCCGGATGTGGGGTGAGCAGGCGCGGGCCTTTGCTTTTTTTCAGGGTGGCCATTTTTTTGGCCAGGAGATTGAGCGCGTCGGCATCGAGCACCATCGGCTGACTGGCCGCGCGGATGAGTCGGAGGATTTCCGTGGCGCGGGCGCCGCCGAGCCCGGGGCCTACGGCCCAAACGTCGATCGGTTCTTTGCGCAAATTCTCGTAGGATTTCACCGGCTTGACCATCACTTCTGGTGCGGCCGCGGGGGCGATGATTTCGTAGATATCTTGCGGGACAAATAGCTCGACCAGACCGGCGCCGGCGCGGAGTGCGCCTAACGAACAGAGCAGCGCGGCGCCGGTGAAACCGCGCGAGCCGGCGACGATTCCGATGCGGCCGAATTGGTTTTTGTAGGCGGAATATTTTCGCCGCGGGAGGAGGGCGCGGAGGGATTCGGGAATGGCGAGTTCACCTTCGACGAGCGGAAGCTCGTCGCTCCGCAGGTCGTCGAGAGCGATGACTTCGAGCCGGCCGACGAAGTCGAGCGCGGCATCGGCGACGAGACCGGTTTTGGCGTAGCCGATGGGGAGAGTGAAATCGGCGACGACGCAATCTTCGTCGGCCGCACCGGTCTCGCCGTCGAGGCCGGTTGGAAGATCGAGCGCGATGAGGAAAGCGCCGGCTTGACCTAACGAATTGATTTCGCGACAGGCGGCTCGGATCGGTTCGCGCAGCGGGGGTTTGGCGCCGAGGCCGAGGAGTCCGTCGAGGACGATGGTGGGCGAAGGTGAAAAAGTTTTTTGGAGACCGAGCAAGGCCGGCTTCCCTCCCCTCGGGGAGACAAGGTCCGTCCCATGTTTTCGGAACTCCGCTAATTTCTTTTTTGTTAGGGAGGCAAGCTCTTTCTCGGGAAAGACAAGACGGGTTTCGATGCTCCAGCCGGCTTGCGCGAGGTGCCGCGCAGCGACGAAGGCGTCGCCGGCGTTGTGCCCTTTCCCCGCGAAAACAAGGCAGCGGCCCGGCTGCGGGAAAAATTTTGTCAGCGCCCGCGCGATTCGTTCCCCCGCCTGCTCCATCAACTTCCCGGCCGAAACGCCGCGCGCGAAAGCCGCTTCCTCGGCGGCGCGCATTTGCGCGGGAGTGATGATGGGCGAGTGCAATTTATTCGTCGGAGCTTGCCTTCTTTTTCTTCGTTGGGCTGCTCTTTTTCTTCGCGCTGCTGCTTTTCTTTTTGCTGCTGCTCGCGGAAGACTTTTTCTTCTTCGCACTAGCAGAAGATTTCCGGCTGCTCTTCTTTTTTGTCGTCTTGCGCGAACTCTTGGTCGCGCGGGAACGCTCCGCTCCGGCCTGGACAAAATCGTTGTAATTGAACGGTTGTGAAATGGGCGGTGGCACGGTGACGAGACCGGAGACGACCGGCCGGATGTGCGAAGCTTTTTTGCCCATGATGCCGTCGGCGATGCGGTCGGCCAGTTTTTCCCGGTAACTGGCTTGCAGGATCTGGCGGGCTTCGTCCGAGTTGGTCAGGAACCCGCATTCCACCAGGACGGCGGGCACGGAAGCGCGCCGCAGGACGTAGTAACCGCGCCGCCGAATTCCGCGATTTTCGGTCGTCGTTCCGGCCACAACCTGGCGGTGAATATTCGCGGCCAGCCCGGCGCTTTCCCGACTGTAGTAATAAGTCTCGATCCCGTTCGCGCCTTCGCGCGTGGCCGAGTTGAAATGCACGCAGACGAAGATCGCGTTGCGGGTTTGGTTCGCGACCCGGATCCGATTGCCCAAGGTCACGAAAACATCGCTATCGCGCGTCATGATCACGCGATAGCCGGCTTTGCGCAGTGTCTTGGCGAGGCGCTGAGCGACATCGAGGGTCATCTCTTTTTCGGCCACGCGTTGGTGCGGGATCCCGCCGCGATCAAACCCGCCATGGCCGGCGTCGATCACGACAGTGGTAAAATCCCGGCTCCAGGCCGGCGCCGGCTGAAAGATCAGGAACGCGACACTGAGCGCGCAGAGGAGAAGACCGTGCCGAGCGGCACGTGAGAAGATCGCTGCCATCGCCGCTTATTCTTCCGGAGGTAAATTTTCGGGACGCTCGGATAATTTCGGCGCGCTCTTGCCCGCGGCTGCGGGAGCCACCGGAACGTCAAGAGTTCCCCCTGCGATCGCGATCCGGCCATCTTCCGTGCGCCGGAGACGCGGGGAGCTGCGGGTTTCCGAATAGGTGGCGTGTTTCAACATCCGCCCATCCAATCCGACGACCGAGTAGGACCAGATGCGGGGCGACGAACAGTGCAGGACGTGGAGTTGATTTTGCCGGTCCACCTCGGCCTGCGGCTCGCCGAAGGAGAGGAGTCGGCCTAACGAAAAGGTGGCGTAAACCACGCTGTTCTCCTTGTCCTCGACCCGGACGTAGAGCGAATTGTGATCGGGAAAACGATTGGTCAGGAGCGAGTAGGTGCGAACCCCGCTGCCCTGCGGGTCGCCCACGGTGCGCTGCCAGATCGGGCGCGCGTTGGTCACCTCGATGACCTTGGCTTGCGCGTAAAAGAACTTATTCAGGTCGGCAAAAAAGACATTCGCGCGGATGTGGTAAACGCCGGTGTCTCCGATCGGGAAGAGTGGCGTGAGATTGATTTTGCGGGTGACGGAAGTGCCGGCCGCGATCTGGAGCGGCGACTCCGGCGGGTGCGCGAGAGGCGGGAGGCTGCGGCCTTCGTTACCGGTCACTTCGAAGCCGTACCAGGATTGGTCGTTGTCGTCGCGCAGCTCGATGTCGCGCCCGGCGAGGTTGGTGATGGTGACGGTCGCGAGCACGGGTTCGTAGGCGATGTATTGGCGACGCTTGAACTTCAGATCCACCTGGACCTGGGCCTGCGCCGTAGCCGTGGCCAGTAAAAGCAGAGCGAATGCCAGAGCGCGGATCATGGACGCGTAAAATACCGCAAGTGGCGGGAGATGAAAGGTGAGGCGGCAAATCAGCCGCGTTTGCCCCAAAGTTTCTCGAGCACGCCGGTTTTCCTGGGCGAGGCGAGAACCGGCGGCGCGACGATGTGGGCGAGCTTCTTCGCTTCCTCAGCGAGCGCTTGCCAATCGGTGATGGCGGCGTCGCCGGAAGTTTGCATCTGGTGGATAAGAGTGAGGACACGCCCGCTTCCGGGCACGGCGGTCGCTTTCGTCATCGGGATGAGGAGGCGGCCGACCATCTGGATTTCGCTCTGGGCGGGCGCGAGCTGAGCCATCGCCGGGCTCGCGACCGCAAGGTCGGCCAGTTTTGCCTCGTCGTTAGGGGTGAGAAAGATGCGGGAAAGCCGAAGCGGCGCGTGCATGATGCCGTGCGCGTCGAGATGAGCGAGGGCATCGGCGATCGCGCGCACGATGTGGAGCGCGGTTGCTTCCGTGATCGTTAGGCCGCTGGCCTTGATTTCATAAAGCGTCCGTCCCACGACAAACTCGCGCGCATAAAAATAAGTGCCCTCGTATTCGCCCGCCTCGTAAACCGGCAGGATGGCAGGATGACGGATGTTGGCATTGGCGCTCGCGGTATCGAGGAATTCCTGGGCGCGCTCCGGGCTCTCGCGCAGGCTGCTGCGCAGAACGTGGAGGACGACGGAACGCCCGATCGACGTTTGCTCGGCCTCGTAAACCTTGTCCCAAAAACTTTCGGTTAACTTCCGTCCGACCCGGTAAGTGCCGAAGGTCTGTCCGGTCAGGTCGGGTTCCGGCGGGAGGAACGCGGCGGAGATTTCCGATTCGACGGCGCCAGGCTGGAGCGCCTGTTCTTCGCGTTCGCGCATCACCACTTCGATCAGGGCCGCGTCCCAGCCGCTGTCGATCGTCTGCTCGGCCGGGCTGGCGTTGGCGTCGTAGGCAAATTCCGCGTGGCCCCAGCGCAGCATTTCGGAGATCGCCTCCAGCCCGCGCGCCCGCGCGGTTTCGGCGTCGCGCAGTTCGCCGTTGCGCAAATAAACCACGCCCACTTCCGCCCCGGCGACCAGTTGCACGCCTCCGCTCCGGCCGCTCAGGCAACACATCTGGAGGAGATCGATGACATGGAAAAGATCCCGGGTGCCGGGCGCCGCGGCCACCCGCTCGACCGATTGCAGAAGGCGTTCGCCATCGATCGGCTCGGGAAAAATTTTTGTGTTCGCAACTTCGAGCCGCTGGGCGGCGAGGGGATAGGCGGGGAGAAAGAAAGTGTGGAGTTGGGAAAACTTTTCGCCTAACGAGCCGGCCAGGCTGAGCCCGTCCACGCCTTCGCTTTCCAACTGCGTGACGAGCAGGTCGCACTCGTCGTGTTGCGCCGCCCAGGCGAGAGCGTCCTTTTCCGTGGCCAGGAAATCGGCCTCGTGGGTGGAGTAATCCCGCAGCATCGCGAGGAGCGCCTGCCCGATCTCCGGCTCGTGGTGGACGACGAGCAGTCGCATCTATTGCGGCGGGGCAGTGAAAGGGGGTGGGAAAAGATTGAGCAACCGGGTCGGCTCGGCCCGGACGGCCTGGAGCTGGTCCTTGTAATAAACGCGCACGATGTAACCGAGATATTCGCGCGGACCGCTCTCGCTGGCGGGCAACATCGCGGCCGCGGCGGAGGGTTTGCGCTCGGCGAGTTTTGCTTTCTCGACCGAATCCGGAACGTCCATCGGTTGGTTGGCGAGCGGGGTGCCGGGCGCCGGCTCGGTCCGCTTCCGGCGCAGGTAGGTCACGTCGAGCACCTCGGTGCCGGTATCGGCCCAATCGTGCCCGGGGGTGACCCATTCGTAACTGACCTCCGCATCCGTCAGCACGACCTGGTCATTGTTCACCATGTCGTAGAAGAAAACCTGGAGCTTCACCTTGGTGTGATCGATCTCCACCCCGGGCCGCGCTTTCACGTCGACCCGGAGCAACAGTCGGGTCTGCACCTCGGGATCCTTCTCGCGCGTCAGGGCGACTTCGGAGATGCCGAAGTTCGAACCGTCGGGCACACCGGTCGCGTCGCCCACGGGCGCGGAGGGCGCGGAGGGCGCGCCGCTGGCCGTGACCGCATCGTGGCGGGCGGGCACGCCGACCCGTAATTTCACGTCCGCCAGTTCGTAGAGCGGCCCGACCGCCGGGCCTAACGACTGGACGCGGCGCCAGACTTCGTTTGAGCGATCGAAGAGCTGCATCGATTCGTAGGTTAACGCGAGCTCGGCCAGGATTTCTGCAGCGCCGGGATCGAGCGCCGCTGCTTGCTGGAGCTTGGCGATCGCGTTCGTGGTGTCGCCCCGTTCACGGAAACCTTTCGCCACCCGCACCAGCGTTTCGGAGACTGACTTGGGCGGAGTATCGGTCCGGTGGACGGTCGCTTTCGGGACCCCGATCATAGCCGGGACCTGGATGGGCGCGGCGCGTGGGGTGACAGCGGGTTTGGGTTTTGGGAAAAGGCGGGCTTCGGCTGTTTTCTGCGCCGCGGTCGGCGGAGCGCTGCGCGCCTGCCGCGTATACAGATAGAGCGCGGTGAGGATTTGCGCCGTTGCGACCGCGCCGAGCAGCGCCATCGCGACGGTAAAAGTCCGCTGTGCCCGGCTGCCGTTGGGAAGGGAAAGGGCGCGCATGGAGGATCTTGTCTACACAGAGCCGCCCGAAAGTGTCAATGCGACATCCACCGACTCGATCCAGTTTCACTCCCGCGCAGAGCGGAGGATCAGCGCGAAATATCCGCCTGGCTGAGGATCTTAAAACCCTCGCCCTGAAGCACGGAGCAGGCGCACTCCGTGTCGTCCACGTGCAAGGCAAGCGCCGCGGCCCCATGCGGCCGGGTCAGGAGCGGATAGCTGAAATGCACATTCACCTCCGCCATGAGCAGAGCCGCGAGCAGCTTGGCCAACTCCGTAGCCACTTCCTGCAACCCGACCACCACCATTTCGCAAACCCCAAAGGCCACATCGTGTTCGTGAAAAATATTCTCCACCGTTTCGGGATCGCTCACCACGATCCGGGCAATGGACGAGTCGGTCGATTCCGAAATGCTGAGCGCGACGACGTGCGTGTTGCGGCTGCTCAGCAGCTTCACGATGTCGAGCAGCGCGCCCACTTTATTCGGAAGAAAAATAGAGAATTGCCGCACCAGCGGACCGCCGAGCTTGGACGTGGTTTGAGTGGATTCGATAGCCATAGAAAAAGCGAAAACCGGAGAGCCGGACAATATGCCGGTGTGGTGCAACGCAAGGCAAATGAATAAGTGCGCGCGCCGCTTTCGATTGCGCCCGGGTGCGTTACGACCGAAGGAAAAAGATGCCTCTACCCACAGAGAACGTCGGGTCCCTGCCGCAATCCCTGGACCGGGCGCAACATGCTCGAGCAATTCGTCGCGCTGAATAACCGCGTGATCGATCGATTCTCGCCCGAGGAACGCAAGAACATCGGCATCCACACCTGTCCCGGCGGCGATTGCGATTCGACCCACAGCGACGAAGTCGATTACGCCGACATGCTCCCGAGCATGTTCAAGATGAACGCCGGTTATTTCCTCATGCAACTGGCGAGCGAGAAGGACAAGGAACACGTCTACAAGTTGGTCGGCGAACACAGCCGCGCCGACGCCAACGGCGTCCCGCAGGTTTGCTTCATCGGCGTGATCGACCCGCTCAATCCGACCGTCGAAACACCCGAGCAGGTCTGCGATGCGCTCGTCACCGCGGCCAAACACATCCCGAAAGAACGGCTTGGCTCGACCGATGACTGCGGCTTCTCGCCCTTCAGCATCGACCTGAAACCAAAACACGGCTCACCTGACGCGGCGCGCGACATTGCGTTCCAGAAAATCGCCTCGCGGGTTAAGGGAACCGAGATGGCCTCGCAAAAATTGGGCGTGGCCTAGTTGTCGTTAGGCAAACTGCGCGACGATGCCGCGTTACATTGCTTTCCTGCGCGGGATCAACCTCGGTAAACGGCGTCTGCCGATGAGCCGGCTGGTCGCACTCTTCGCGGAACTCGAGTTCACGGAAGTCGCAACCTTCATCGCGAGCGGAAACGTCATCTTCTCGAGCGGGGAGAAAAACGCGGGACGGCTCGAGGAGAAAATCGGGCGGCGCCTGGAGGATTCGTTAGGCTACGCCGTCGACACCTTCGTCCGGACGACTGAGGAAGTGGCGGCGCTGGGGCGCGCGGAAATTTTCGACGAGCAAGCGACCGTGCACGTCGGCTTCCTGCACGCTGCACTCCCGCCCGCCGCGGCGCGCAAGTTGGAAGCGGTGCAGACGGAGGCCGACGCGTTTCGGGTGCGGGATCGGGAGTATTTTTGGCTTTGCCGGATCCGAACGTCCGATTCGAAAGTGTGGACGTTGCCGGAGATGAAAGCGCTCCGCCTGCCGACTTCGTCGATGCGAAACATGACCACCATCCGCAAGCTCGTCGCGAAGCACCTGACCTAAAACCGGGCGCGCGTTCCCCGCTGCAACCCCGCACCGCTACGCCGCGTCGCCGCAACTCGCACCACCGCGCCTCGGCACGGGTGCAACCCCGCACTACTGCGCCGGATCGGGATGACAAAAAACAAGAGAGTGCGGCGCCTCGAGCCCGGCTCCGCGGCGTGGCTTGCATTCCGCGCCCCGGCACCGCCGCTTCACGACAACGGAAGCGTCCCCGCCAAATCCAGCACTGCCCGCGCGCAGCCCCAAGACAGCGTAAACCCCGAGCCTCCGTGGCCGTAGTTGTGGATCACGCTGCGGCCATCGCCTAACCGATCGGCGCGCAAACAGATCCCGCCGCGCCGGAAGGGCCGCAACCCGACTCGCTCCCGCAAAATCGTCGGCGGCTCGATCCCCAGCACCCGGCTGCATTCCGCCACGATCGCGGCCGTCTCCGCCGCGTCGGGCTCCCGCTGGTCGCTCACCTCGTTTGTGCCCCCGAAGACACAATCCTTCGCGCGCGGGATCGCATACATGAGCGGCGGATCATCGCAGACCACCGCGTAACTTTGCGCGACCGGCGGTACCACCACGACCTGCCCGCGATGCGGCTCCACCGCCAGATCCGGCACGAGCGGTCCGGCCCCGACCCCGCTGCAATTCACGACTAACGAAAAGTCAGCGGGCACTTCTCCGAGCGCGTCGAAATGAATCCCGCTCTCGATTTCGCCCCCGGCCTGGCGGAAGCGCGCCGTCAGGTAGTCGAGATAGAGCGTCGTATCGGTCAGCGGAACCTCGAGCGTGTATCCGCTCATGAAACACCCCGGCACGAGCGCGCGCGGCAAGCGGGCCGCGCCTAACGATTCGGCCCAGTCCGGAATTTCCAGTTCGCCGGCCCGCGCGAAGGAGCGCAGCTCGATCATCGAGACCCCGCTTCCGGGCACATCGCATAATCCACGCAGCACTTCATACGTCTCGAGCGACCAGGCGATGACCGCCTCCGCCGGCTCCGCATCGTAAGGAAACCAGATCGCGCCCGCCGCCGCCGAAGTGATGCGCGTCCCAATCTCCTCCGCCAGGATGCGGGTGGGCCGGCCGCGTTCCGCGAACTGGACACCGCAGGTCAGGCCAGCCACTCCGGCCCCGATGATTGCGACCTCCTCCGGCATCGCCTCTCCTAACTGCCGGAGCGCGGCGCGCCACCGAAAACTCTCCTGCATCCCACGCCCTCACCATTTGCGTAAATAGAGAGATGAAATGGTTTGCTCCTCTGTTGGCCGCCGGTCTTGCCGTCGGTTTGTTCGCCGGTTGTGCCGGCAGTTCCGCGCGTCTCGTTGGCTCGGCCCGGCCCGCCCTGAGTCCCGCCCAGGTGCGGATTTATCGCGTCGCGCCGCCGCGTTACCAGGAAATCGCCGTGCTCGACGCGACCAGTAACGCCCGCTTTTTCCATGGCAGCGCGGAGGGCGAAACGGACGCGATCGAACGCTTGAAAGCCGAAGCGGCCCGGGTCGGCGCGAACGGCATTATTCTCACGCAGGTCGGCGATCGGCCGAGCGGCACGCTCGGCGTCGGCGTCGGTGGCGGGGGCATTTCCGCGGGGCGCCGCAGCGTGGTTGCGGGTGGCGGCTCGGCCAGTGGCGCCGCGCCGATCGTGCGCAACGGCGCCGCCGGGATCGCGATTTACGTCGCCGATTCGCGCTGACTTTTCCGACAAAGAGACTGGAGCAATCCCGCTTCCCGGCGCTAGGTTTGGAATCTCATGTTGGGATTCCTGAAGGAGCGCCGTCGCCGCCAAATCCGCCAGCAGCCGGTGCCGGACGCGTGGCGCGCGATCATCGCGCGCAACCTCCCGTTTTTCGAACGGCTCGCGCCTAACGAGCAGACCGAGTTGCTCGGTCACGTCCAGGTTTTCCTGGAAGAGAAACGTTTCGAAGGCTGCGGCGGTTTGCCATTGAGCGAAGAGATCCGGGTCACTATCGCCACCCAGGCCTGCCTCCTTCTGCTCCATCGCAAGACCGATTATTTTCCGCGGCTCCTCACCATCCTGGTTTATCCCTCCGGGTTCGTGGTCGACGGAGAACGGCACGTGGAAGGTCACATCTGGGAAGAGGGCGAGGAAGGCCGGCTTGGCGAAACCGGACGCGACATGGGCTCGATGGTCCTGGCCTGGGACGCGGCTCGGGCTGGCGCGCACGATCCCTCCGACGGCCAGAACCTGGTTGTGCACGAGTTTGCCCATCAACTCGACTTCGAGGATTTCGTGGCCGACGGCGTGCCGGCGATCGGCGCCCGGATAGACCAGCTTTCCTGGGCCGAAGTGATGACGATGGAGTTTGCGGCCTTGCGCGCTGCGGAAGAGACCGGTCTGCCGACCTTGCTCGACGCTTACGGGGCGAGCAATCCGGCCGAGTTCTTCGCCGTTGCGACCGAAGCCTTCTTCGAACGCCCGCGCGCTTTGCGCCGGCAGCACCCGCGGTTATACGGCGAGCTTCAACGTTATTTTCGCCAGGACCCGGAACGTTATTCGAGCGAACCGCTCGTCCGCGGGGCGTAGAAAAAATTGCTACAACGCGTGCTCGGCCGATTTGCGCGTCGTCTGATTCCGCACGTCGGCTTCCTGCACGGGCTCGTCGAGCGCCTTGAGCGGATCCGTTCCGCGATTCTGAATCCAGGCGGTTTCCGCCGGGTTGTTTTTCCACGGGTATTCATCCTTCAGCACCGGCCACCAGAGCAACCGCCCGGCGGCGCGCCAGCCATCGATGATGTAGCCGGTCCGGAGCGGCTCGCCGCGCACTGTCACCACGACGACATTGTGTTCGAGGCGCATGTTCGCGTAAGCCTCCGCCCAATGCAGTTCGAGCGTCTTGAGCGGCAACTTCCTCAGTTCCGCCCCGATGTCGTGCGCCCAATGGAAACAAAATCCGCGGTCCCGCGCCCCGATGTGGATGAGGAAATTCATGAAATTCGCCGGCGGCACGACCCGCCATTTTTTTTGCAAACGGCGCGCGGTGAAATGCGAAGTCTCTGCTACGGCCTTGGCCTCGGCCGGATCGACGGTGGGTGAAAGAGCGATCAGCGCTTCGGTGAAACGCCGGATCGATTTCGCGTCATCAGCCCGCGCCGTGGTGGCGCCCACGAGAAGAGCGCAGACCAGCACAACTGCCAGGATAAAAGACAGGCGCGCGGGGCGGAGAGGAGTCGGCAAAACCATCGGAAGACCGCGACCATAAATGCTCTCGCGGCCCGCTCAACCGGAGTGCGCAAATTTCGTCGGGACCAACCGCCGCCGCTTTCAGGGAAAATCTGTGCAGGCGGAGGTTTCTGGTTACATTCGCTTCGCCTGGCCCGACGACCGACACGGCCGCCGCTACACATGGAAGAAGAAAATGAATTGATCGCGCTCCGGCGCCAGAAAGTCGAGGCGCTCCGCGCCCGCGGGGTCGCGCCCTTTGGCCAAAGCTACGCGACGAGCGGCGAGATCGGCGAGGTCCGGGAGAAATTTGCCGAGGGCGAAAC
>JBDTVP010000048.1:0-16995 GCA_040007175.1 Spartobacteria bacterium | reverse complement strand
TCATCGGAAGAGTTTGTTATCCACACGTTAGCACCATCAGAAACAAGGGAGCCGGGACTGGAGACGTTAAAAACCCCGAGGACCGCGCCGTCACTGGCGCGCAGCTTGGTCACAGTATTGCCGAAATGGGCCGAGACCCAGATATTGGTTCCATCAAACAGGATCCCGGTTGGGTACGATCCCACGTTAAACGTATCTTCCAGCGCACCATCGCTCGCCCGGAGCCGAGAGACGGTATCATTGAGATAGTTTGTCACCCAGATGAATGTGCCGTCGAAAGCTGCGAGGAGAGTTTTGCCCCCAGCCGGAAAGGTGCCGAGGAAGGCGCCATCACTGGCTCGCAGTTTAGTCACCTCATCAGAATAGGCACTTGTCACCCAGATGTTCGCTCCATCAAAAGCAAGACCATAGGGGTTGGGCCCGACGGGGAAGGTTTCAGTTAACTGGGGGGAGTAAAGTTGCTGGGCGCTGATTGGCAGAACCAAACAAGTATTCGTCAAGAGCAGCAGCGTTGCGGAAACCAAAAGCGTGACCCTTCTGGTTCCTGAGCGATACGGCGCGTCTTCTAGTGTTCTGAGCGAGTACATGAGCTAGTTTTTGCAGGGCCTACCGAAACTGTCAATCGTAAAACGATCTTCTTCAAAGAATCCGTGGGTAAAACCGGCAGACGCTCAGCGGTGTCAACCGGTCAAGACCTAACGAAATCGCTTGGTTAGGCCTCTCGGACGTTAGGGGCGCTCTGCGCGTGTGAAAGTGGCGACCACATCTGGGTGAAACAACAGAAAAACGAAGAACATTGGTAGACTGCCCAAGAAAAGCGGGAAACCGAAGACTCTGAGAGCTTCAAACATGAGCCAAATGCCGAGAGGCGCGGAGCTATAGTCTACAGCGTATCCATCGTAGATTCTAACCACCGCAAGAACAATGGCGGAAACGGCGCAAAGACCAGCAATAGTGAGGAGTGTGCGGCGCGCCCACTGATACCCCCTATAAAGAGGGTAGCCGAGTCCTGTAAATAGAATTAAACACATCACTAAGCTCCAAACCCGTGAGTCCACCCACTCGCCTCGGAAGCGAGCAGTTCCGCAGAACAACAAACCTGACAGCGAAGCACCGCCCCCGAGCGTTGCGACCAGCATGCCGAGCAGCTTTGGCCAAGTGAGAAAGCGCGCGAACATTGGGGCTAACGAGAACAAGAGCAGCCACCGCTGGCGAGGGCGCGCGTGGTGGCGGGAGTTGGGGTTGGAGTCATGGAAAGCTTGAACGTACGCCGGCCAGCGGTTGGCTGCATCGCTTGGTTAGGTCTGTTCGCTGTGTCGACGATGTCGCGCCAGAAAGACTGCTCGTCTGGCGTTAGATCGCGTACGACCTCGGTAAATACGCCGCCGCGGCGTCGCGCGTAGTTGAGGACGATGTATCGATCCCCGACCTCGACTGAGAAGGCGTCGCAACTGAAGTGGCTGCGTGCAGCATAGGTGACAAACGACAACCGCCAGCCGGACTGGTGCGCTGCGACCCAAGCCTGGATCGATGCGACAATGGCGGCTGATGATGGAAACTCCGCCACGCTGCCTTGGGCGTCAAAAGTCAGCGGACCGACGGGCGCGAGCAGGCGAGGATGAACGGCGCGGGAGTAAAGGATCACTGCGATAATGACGCAGGCTCCGAGAGCGACGAATATGACAAGCGTGGGCTTCAAGACCTAACGAGTATTCGGCGGAATGATTCCGTCTAATCCGGCGGTTTGGGTGGCGGGCGGAAGCATGGTTTCGGGTTTTATCCGGCTCGCCCGCCTTGTGCAAGCCGAAAGAATGCCAGAGAGGGAATCGTCGCGGTTGCTGCGGGGAGACGTGGGATGAAGGATAGGGAAGAAAGGATGAAGGCGGAAGGGGAGGGTGGGTGGTCAGGGCACGACGATGAGGGTGAGGTCGTTGCCGTCGCCGCCTTCGTAGTCGGCCTGCAGGTTTGTGCCATTCACCGTAATGACTGCGCCGTCGGCGAGATTGTCGAACGTGCCGCTGATCGGCTGAGCAGACGTGTTGTTCAGCGCCGTAAAGACGGTCCCTGGGCTGAGACTTCCGTTTCCGAGTGCACTGCCCGAGAAGACTGCTCCCGCGTCGATGGTAACGCCGTTTGCGGCTAACTCATCGGCCGTGGCCTGGTCGTTTCTCACCGTCCATTTGTAACCGCTGAAGGAATGGAAGGTCAGCGACCCCTGAGTCGTTAGGAGAGAGGATCTGCCTTTGCCGTTGGAGGGGGCAATGGTGGCGAAGGAGTCGCTGCTCACTCCCATCGTAACCGCGCCGCTCATCACGCCGGAGCCGGCGAGGATTCCGCCTTCTACGGTGACCGGTCCTGTGCCAGTGCCCGAGCCAGTGGTGTTCGTGACGCGCAGAGTTCCCGATTTGACGATTGTGCCTCCGGTGTAGGTGTTCAGGCCGCTCAGTGCGAGGGAGCCGCGACCGAGTTTGAGCAAGCTGCCGCCGACCCCGTTCACGATGCCGCCATCCATGATCGTCCCGGAGAAGGTGGTGCTCCTATTATTGAAGCCGAGGGCGAGTTTCTGCCCGCCGAGGAAGACTAATCCATCGCCCTCGAGTGAGCCGGCCCTGAGCCCCGGGCGAACCCGGGCGCTGAGGTCGAGCGATCCGTTGCCGTAGATCTTAAGTTGCGCTTGCGAAGCCGTCGCGGCTTCCCCGAAGACGATCTGGCTACCGTCGCCCCCATTGGTTCCTCCATTGGCTATGAGGATCGCCTGCTTGGCGTCGGCAAAGTCCACGAAGGTGAGAACGCCTCCTTGGGCACCCGCGACGATGCCCCCGTTATTGATGATGGTGGCTGTCCCGGCGCCCGAGAGTGAGGTGAAATCGACTGTGCCTCCGCCCGCGCCGCTCACTGTGCCTCCGTTGTTGGCTATCTGTGCGCTGCCAGCGTCACCGCCGAAAAAAAGGATCCTGCCGCCGCTCCCTGTATTCTCGGCGCCGTCGTTCACGATCACGCTCTCACCCGCCGTGGCAGGGGCATCAAAATACACTTTACCCCCCGTTAATCCTTGCGCGGTAGCCCCGTGGTTGATAATCGTCGCGTTGCCGGCCGTGGAGCTGAAGTAGAAGTTCACCTCGCCGCCCGCCGCGTTGAAGCGTGAGCCGCCTTCATTCACAAACATGGCGTTCCCGGCGGTGGAGCTAGCGTTAAATTGGCACTCGCCGCCGGTGTCTCCATTCGAAACGGCCTCACCGTTAGTAAAGATGTTCAGCTCACTGCCGGCGCTGGACGTGCCGCTAAAGAAGAATTGCCCTACACCCACAGTGCCGTCCTCGGTAACGGTCTTAAAATTTTGTGGGATGCCCGAAAGGTTGATCACGCCGGCGCCGTCAAACTCCACCGCACCGAGGGAGTGGGCCGTGATGGTGTAAGCGCTGGCGCCCGGGCTGAAGGTGACCCGCGACACCATCTCGGTAAGGAAGGTGCCGTCGTGGTTCCCTAACAACTCGACCTGCGGGAGAGCGGACGCGCCGAAAGTAGCCACATCCGCGGGGCGATTTGGCACCGTCGCCGGCGTCCAATTCCCGGCTACGCTCCAATCAGTGCTGACCGGGTTGGCACTCCAGGTAGCGGAACCGGCGGACATGGTCTCGACGGCTACTAGCAAGAAAGCCACGCCTGAAACGGCTACCGCATGGCGGAACGTGTGGGCTATTTTCATCGGTCGATCCAATCAGCTCGCAGTCAAAATGTAAACTAAACGTCCGTGATCTCGTGGAAGTGAGTCGGTTCGCGGTTGCTGCGGGGAGGCGTGGGATGAAGGAGATGGAAGAAAGGATAAAGGCGGAACGATGAAGGGCTAAAGGGACGGCTTACTGGGCCGGGTGTCGGGAATATGCGGGCGCGGGAAAGCGACGCACCGGCCGCTCGTGAAGCGCGGCAGAAATTGCTTACAACTGCTGGCGTTTCCCGAGATAGTCCCTCATTTACTCGGTGACGTAGACTTCCACCAGTGCATTGCCCGTCGTCTCACTCACTCCGCGCACAATGGCGGTGTAAGCACCGGTCGGAAGCACCGCATAGATAGCGGACTCTTTCGGATCCGTCGGTGCCAGACCGGTGGCGGTGATCTGGGACTTCTGGATGTCCTGCCAATCATCATTCGTAGCGATGACGGCGCCGGTCGCGTCGTGCAATTCGAGAATCGGATCCTGGAGCGGTGTCGATACATTCACGGTAGCCAATGAAGGACCGATCGCCCGGATCAAGACGACGTTATTAAACAGGGCACTGCCGCCGACGATGAATCCGCCGATCAAGACGCTATCACCCGTCTGCACAAAGCCACGAGTGCTGATGTTTCGTAACTTATCCGTGGCGGGCTCGATCGCGATCATGGAGGCCATTTGCTGGCTGAGGCCAGCGGCGAAGGTGTTTCTTACTCCTTCAGGGGTATACTTGGAAATCATTCCGTTGGCATCGGAGACGAAGAGATTACCTGAGTCATCAAAGGCCAGCCCGAAAGGGTTGTAGGCAAATTCCGTGGTAAAGAAGCTCTTTACGCCGGCGGGGCTAAACTTGGATATGTGCCCGGGAACTTCCTCGGCAACGAAGAGATTGCCCGCGCGATCGAAGGCCAGACCTACAGGAGTGTTCAGCCCGCTCGCGAAAGTGCTGCGAGATCCTTCCGGGGTAAACTTATAGATAGTGCCAGCATCGTGATCGGACGCGAAGAGGTTACCCAAAGGATCGAAGGCGACCGCGTATGAAGCTAGCCCGCTGGCAAATACTGTCTTCGTGCCGGACGGCGTGAACTTGAAGATGGAACCATTCCCGGCATCGGCTGCGAAAAGGTTACCCGCTCCATCAAAGGCAAGCCCATACGGGGATTGAAGGTCATCGGCAAAGGTGCTGGCCTGACCAGCACGATTAAAATCCAAGATATTAGGGCTTCCAAAACCCCCGACCAAAAGATCGCCCCCGCTGCTGAAGGCCAGGCCGTAGGGTGAGAATTGCAAGCTCGCGAACGTCGTTTTTTTCCCATCGGGAGTGAATTTGAAAATGACGTTCGTATCGGTATCGGCGACGTAGAGGTCTCCGGGCGCCGCCTGGATCCGGTGGGGGGCGAGGAAGAGGATCGCGAGGCTGAAGAGTAATGGGACGAGGGATACTTTTTTCATAGGTGGGTTGGATGATGTCATGGGCTGGGAAAGAGGAGGCGTTCCTTTGCTGAGCTCGCTATGTGGAGGGTCCAGACGAGGTCTTTTATCGCTCCCAAGGCGCGGGGCCAAGAACTTTTTTACGATTTCTTGGGATTTTCATTGGTCAGCGCCTGAGGTCTGCGATCTATGAGCAAGCGGAGAGATAACGCGGCAGGCGGAACGCCAACGCCACAAGTGGGAGAACTTTCGGATCGCTCTGCGGGGCTTGGGATGCGATGGGGGGAAGGGATGAAGGATGAAAGGGGAGGGCGCGCTGGGGTGATCGCGCGTTACCGAAGTTTTCTGCCGGTCTCGGAGAAGACGCCGGTGGTCTCGTTAGGGGAAGGCGGGACGCCGCTTATTTTTTCGCCGCGATTGAGCGCGCTGGTGGGGCGGGGGTGTGAGGTCTGGGTGAAGTATGAGGGGCTTAATCCGACCGGGTCGTTTAAGGATCGCGGGATGACGGTGGCGGTGTCGAAGGCGCTGGAGCAGGGGGCCCAGACGTTGATCTGCGCTTCGACCGGGAATACTTCGGCTTCGGCGGCGGCCTACGCGGCGCGGGCCGGGCTGCAGTGCGCGGTGGTGCTACCGGCGGGGAAGATCGCGAGTGGGAAGATGGTGCAGGCGTTTGCTTATGGGGCGCGGATCGTGGCGATCGAGGGGAATTTCGATCAGGCGCTCGAGATCGTTAGGGCGCTCGGGGCGCGGGACGATTTCGCGATCGTGAACTCGATCAATCCGGATCGGATCGCGGGGCAGAAGACGGCGGCTTTCGAGGTGGTGGAGGAGCTGGGTGACGCGCCGGATTTTCATCTGCTCCCGGTCGGGAACGCGGGCAATATCACGGCTTACTGGGCTGGCTATCGGGAATACGCGGACGCGGGGAAAGCGACGCGGCGGCCGCGCATGATTGGTTTCCAGGCGGCGGGGGCGGCGCCGATTTTTCGCAGGGAAGTGATCGCGAAACCGGAGACGGTCGCGACGGCGATCCGGATCGGGAATCCGGCGAGCTGGACGGAGGCGGACCGCGCGGTGGAGGAGTCGGGCGGGCTGATCGAGATCGTGACGGATGAGGAGATTCTCGCGGCGCAACGCTGTCTGGCGAGCGCGGAGGGAATTTTCGTGGAGCCGGCGAGCGCGGCGCCGATCGCGGGTCTGCTCCGCGCGGCCCGGGCGGAGGGCGGAGCGCGCTGGGACGCGCTGGCTATTCCCGAAGGGAGCCGGATCGTTTGCACGGTAACCGGACATGGTTTGAAAGATCCGGAGATGATCGCGGGCGCGAGGGTGCCGCCCGTGCCAGTCGCGCCTAACGAGTCGGAAGTTTTGCGGGCGCTGGAAATGGCGCGGAGTTGACACCGCGCCGAGAATGGAGAAAACGGGGCGGCGCGCTGCATCATGGGATTAATCGTTCAGAAATACGGGGGCACTTCGGTCGGGAACGCGGACCGCATCCGGCTGGTGGCGGAGCGTCTCATCGCGACGCAGAAGGCCGGGCACGACGTGGTGGCGGTGGTCTCGGCGATGGCGGGGGTGACTGATGGGTTGATCAAGCTGGCGCGCGAAATGTCGCCGCAGCCGAGTGAGCGGGAGCTGGATGCGCTGCTCGCGACGGGCGAGCAGGGGGCGAGCGCGTTAACGGCGATGGCGGTGAACGCGCTCGGCGGCAAGGCGGTCTCGCTGAGCGGAGCGGCCGCGGGGATTGTGACCGACGGTGTGCATACGAAGGCGAAGATTTCGCATATTTCTCCGCGGCAAATCAATGAATTGCTGGCGGAGGATTACATCGTGATCGTGGCGGGGTTCCAGGGGCAGAGTCCGCAGGGCGCGATCACGACGTTAGGCCGGGGCGGCTCGGATTTGACGGCGATCGCGCTGGCCGCGGCGCTGAAGGCGGATGATTGCCAGATCTTCACGGATGTGGACGGCGTGCATACCTGCGATCCGCGGGTCGTGCCGGAGGCGAGCAAGATCGATGAGATTGCCTACGACGAACTGCTCGAAATGGCGGGCGCCGGTTCCAAGGTGATGCAGTCGCGCGCGGTAGAGTTTGCGAAGAAATTCGGGGTCGGATTTGAAGTGCGCTCGAGCCAGAAGGACGGGCCCGGAACGCAGGCGAAGGAGGCGACGCCGAACATGGAGGACGTGGTCGTGCGCGGGGTGAGTCTCGAGCGTAAGCAGGCGAAGGTGACGATCTGCGGCGTGCCGGATCGGCCGGGAAGCGCGGGGGCGATTTTCACGACGCTCTCGAACGCGAACTTAAGCGTGGACATGATCGTGCAGAATGCTTCGAGCACGGGCACGACGGATCTGTCGTTCACGCTGCATGAGGATGATTTCGCGCAGGCGGAGAAATTGCTCGCGCAGATGGTGCCCGAAATCGGCGCGGCAGCGATGACGGCGACCAAGGGGGTCGCGAAGCTCAGCGTGGTGGGGATCGGGATGCGTTCGCATGCGGGCGTGGCGGCGCGGCTTTTTGCCTGTCTGGGCGAGGCGGGGGTGAATATCCAGTTGATCTCGACCTCGGAAATCAAGATCGCGGTCGTGATCGACGATGGCGAAGTGGAACGCGCGGCGCAGGCGACGCACGCGGCCTTCGGGCTCGCACGGATGCGGGCTGTCCCGGCCGCGCCGGTTCCCTAACGAGATACGCTGGTCCGCGAGGAGGGCTATTTCGTCGGCTCGACGTAGAATTCGGCGATCCCGCCGATCCGCATTTTCCAGCCGAAGATGCTCTTGAAGATGGCGACCGCAGGATGGTCGGCGTGGCCGCCGTAGCGTTCGCCTTTGTTCGCCACTTTCCAGGCCGTGCCGTCCTCGAGCCGGATGACGTCCCCGCTGGCCACGCCATTATAGACGCCGTCGATCCGGCTCACGATGAGCTGCATCTTGGTCCGCGCCTGGCGGTCGGCGGCTTTTTTGACGGCTTTATCGCGGTAGCCTTGCAGCCAGGCGTTCAACTTCGCCAGCTCGGCCGGGGAAAGTTTTTCCAAGCCGGCGCTCTTGAATTCCTCGGGCGTCATCGCTTGCTGGATGCCGGCGGCCTCGTCCTGCGCCCAGGCGGTTGAGGCCGTGCCTAACGAGACGGTAAACGCAAGCGCAAGGACGAGAAAGGTCGGCAGAAATCGGCAGGTGGTTTTTTTCATGAGAGTGCGAGCGCTGAAAGTACCGCAGCGTAACAAGTGGGGACAGTCGGTCAAGCGTGGAGCCAATTGTTGCTGCCTTGTTGTCGCGGGGATGATTGGACGCTGGGGCGGGCGCGGAAAGCGGTTTCCGTTAGGCGGCGGGGCGCTGCGGCAGATCTTTCCGCATCCGGAGATGCTGTACGGCGGCGAAGATCGTCGACGCGGAGCCGGTCACGACGAAGCCATGCTTGTAATAGAAGCGCTGCGCGTCCTCGCGGGCATTGAGAACGATCGAGGTCGCGCCCGCGGCTCGGGCGCGACTCTCGAATTCCCGTAAGATGATGCTGCCAAGCCCACGGCCCTGAGCTTCCGGGGCGACGGCCATGAACCGAATTTGAGCTTCGGTCGCTGAATTAAAATGCAGCCGTCCGACCGCGAGCACCTGCGAGTCGACCCCGCGAATCATGAGATGATCGCTATCGGTTTCGCGCTCGTCCTTTTCTGAGCCCGGCGGCTGATCCCAAGGCGCGCGCAGAACGCGCCAGCGGAGGTCGTAGTAAGTTTCCCAATCGCCAGCTGATTCGGGAGCGACCGGAATGGGCGCGAAATCAGCCGGATCCATTTCGACAAGATATCGGACCCTCGGAGGGAAGCGAGCACAAGGCCGAACATCTAATGGCCGCTCTAATATAAATTCGTCGAACAAAACTACCCGAAAAATAACATCAGACAATGTATGTCATATAAAGTAACGAGGTATCGAAAATTGGGAGATTAAGATTTAGAGTGCCCATTAGCCCTTGTTTCCAGACTGCGTCGCTTACGTGTTGCTTCCGCTCCACTTTAGCTTCTGCCGCACCACAGCGAAGAAGGACAGATGTGGCAGCACAGCCAGCGGCAATGTCTTTTCGGAGCGCCGGATGTGAACGGTCGCGCCGAATTCCAACGGCAACGGGCTGCGCCCGTCTAAAGTCAGGTAGACCGGGTGATCCGGCTCGCTCGCTTCGACTTCGATCACGGACCGATCTCCGACGATGACGGAACGATTGGTCAGGACGTGCGGGCAGATCGGCGTGATGACGAAAACGGCTGATTGTGGATCGAGAATCGGGCCGCCGGCCGAGAGCGAATAAGCGGTCGACCCGGTCGGTGTCGCAACGACCAGTCCGTCGGCGTTAAACTCGGTCAGCGGATCGCCGTTGATTCTCGTGCGCAGACGGATCAGGCGCGATATTTCGCCGCGACTGATGACCGCGTCGTTGAGCGCGATCATCTGTTGTGGCGGCGCGCCTGGTTTGCGGATTTCAACGGCTAACAAGACGCGTTCGCTGAGGGTAAACTTCCCGCTAACGATGGAATCGACGGCTTCGAGATAAGCGGATGAATTCAAACAAGTCAGAAAGCCGAGTGACCCGATGTTGATGCCAAAAATCGGCTTGATGACGTCCTCCAGCCCGCCGACCACGTTCAGGATGGTCCCGTCGCCGCCGAGCACGACGAGGAGGTCCGCCTCGACTCCGAGCTGGGCCACGGTGCGGCTCGAGCTCTGGCTGGTCAGGGCAGCGGTCTCGGTTTCCACGAGGACCTGGACGCCGGCGCGTTCGAATTCACCTTGAAGTTGGCGTATCAGATCGGCGGCTCCGGTTTTCCCGGTATGTGCGATCAGGCCAATGGTTTTCGGAGACATATGAAGAATTCTTGGTTGCCATCCGCGCCGGTGATACTCGAGGGAAACAGGCCCCCTGCCTGCGCCCCGAGCGTTCCGGCGAAGGTGACGATTTTCTGCTGGGCCTTCTCGTGCAATTCCGCGGATCGCACGATGCCGCCGCGGCTGACGTCGGCGCGGGCGAGTTCGAATTGCGGTTTGATCAACGCGAGAATCACACCGTCTGGAGTTAGCAATGGAAAGGCATTGGGCAAGATCAAAGTCAGTGAGATGAACGAAACATCGATGACGCAAAGGTCGATCGGCTCTGGAATCTCCGCTCTGGAGAGTTGGCGCGCATTCGTTTTCTCCAGCGTTACGACCCTTGGATCTTCGCGAATTTTCCAAGCTAACTGACCGTGGCCGACATCCACCGCGAAGACTTTGCGGGCGCCATTTTGGAGCAGACAATCGGTGAAACCGCCAGTCGAGGCGCCGATATCGAGCCCAGTCTTGCCTTCGCACATGATTTCAAAATGCTGCAGGGCGCCTTCCAGCTTGAAGCCGCCCCGGCCGACGTATCGGCTGCGTTCCGCGACGGTTACCTCGTGCGCCTCAAGGACCAGATCGGAGGCTTTCGACGCGGCTTGACCGTTTATTCGCACTTCGCCGGCCATGATGGCGGCCTGGGCTTGGTGCCGACTAGGGAATAAGCCGCGCTGGACGAGCGCCTGATCGAGTCGGATCCCTTTGGGCATGGATTCAGGGCGTTTGAATAGTCGCCTGCCGCGTTGCGCTTTTTGACGTAAGAAGATCTGCAACACTTTCTTTCAGTGCGTTTATCGCCTGTTTTAGCTGAGGAATCGAAACCGTCAACGGCGGCATCAGGGTCACAGTGTTACGGATATTCCGCGTGAGTAGTCCGCGCTCACGAGCGGCGCGGCAGACTTGTGCGGCAAGCTGCTTGTCGCCTTCCATATCGAACGCGCCGATCAGGCCACAAGTCCTAACTGATGCGACACTTGGCAAACTCGCGAGTGATTCGAATTCGGCGCGCAAGAGAGCGATTTTGGGAAGAAGTTCGGAGAGAGTTTTGTCAGTCCGGAATATCTCAAGACTAGCCAAAGCAGCCGCGCAACCAAGCGCGTTGCCCGTGTAGCTGTGTCCGTAGAACAGCGTCGATCCCGGACTCAGGGACCGAAACGGTTCAAAGACTTCATCAGAAATAAGCGTAAGAGCCAATGGCAAATAGCCGCCTGTTAACCCCTTGGCGAAAACGTAAAGATCGGGCTGAACTTCTTCATGCTCGCAGGCGAACATTTTGCCGGTCCGTCCGAAGCCGGTCATCACTTCATCGGCAATCAAGAGCGTGCCCGTGGAATCGCACCAATCGCGCAGTTGGCGCAGAGTCCCTGACGGCCAGATTTTCATCCCCGCCGCGCCTTGAATGATCGGTTCGATCACGACTGCGGCGATTTCTTCCGGCTTTGGAAGCTGCGGGAGCTGCGCCACGCTCTCGATCCGTTCCACCGGGAATTGCCATCCAGTGACCGCCCCGCCGAACATCGCCGCGGCACCCAAGCTGGCCGCGCCTGCCGTGTCGCCGTGGTAGGCATCGCGAAAGGCAACAAACGTCCGCCGCTTCGAGCCCTTCAGCTGCCAATACTGGCTCACAATGCGCAACGCAGCCTCCATCCCGGTCGAGCCATCGTCGGAATAGAAGACCCGCCCGAATTTTCCGGGCGGGAAAAGTGCCACGATCTCCCGCGCCAATTCGATCGCCGGCGGGTTCGTCGTGCCCAGAAACGAGGTGTGCGCGATGCGCTCCAGTTGTTCCCGAATGGCGGCGTTGATCCGCGGATGATTGTGGCCGTGGATATTGGTCCAGATCGACGAATTCCCGTCGATGTATTCGCGGCCTCGGCTGTCGCGCACGATCGCGCCCTCCCCGCCGACGAGGATGAGCGGCTCGTGCTCGTCGGCGCACCAATCGCCCATCGCGGTAAAAGGATGCCAGACGTAGCGTTTATCGTCGGCCGCGAGCTGCGCCGTATCCCAGCTACGCATTGCGGGTTTGGTCGCGCAGCATTTTCTCGACGGCCGCGAAATCTTCCGCCGACGCGCGGCGCCGTTGGTATTTGCGGAAAATGACGTCGCACAACTCGCGCAGGTCTTCGAGCGGCGGCACGTCGTGGTAGGTCCAGCGCTCTTCGTCGCGGAATTTCGATTGGAACTTCCAGTTCCCGCCGAATTTCGTCACGCGCACCTCGCGTTTTCGTCCGTCCTCGTCCCGCGAGGTCCATATGTGTTGACTGCGCATAGCTTCAGCTCCTTACATTAGCATCCTTGAAGGACGCGGCCAGACTACTGCTTTATCTCGCCGGCGTTGTCATCCTGGGAGCCTTGGTTGCGCCGCTTCTCTTTTGGTTAGGGCAATCACTCATCGGCCATGGAATTCTGCCCAGTCTCGCGCGCTACGATTTCGAAACTTACTTCCATCGCGCCCTGCTCATCGCTGCGCTGGCTTTGCTCTGGCCGCTCTTTCGCTCCGTGCAGGTGCGCAGTTGGCGCGATCTCGGCCTGGAGAAAAATCCGCGGGCCGGGCAAGATGTGGCCGCCGGTTTCGGGATTGCGGCGGTTCCCCTGCTCTGCTGCGGCGCGGCGCTCATCGCGCTGCACTTCTATTCGCTGCGGCGCGGCTTTCTTTGGCACAAGATGCCGGACGTGCTCTTCGCCGCCAGCATCGTCCCGATTCTCGAGGAATTGCTTTTCCGCGGTTTCATCCTCGGAGTGCTGCTGCGCAGTTTTTCCCGACTCGGCGCGCTTTTCTTTACGTCGGCGCTTTTTTCCATCGTGCATTTTCTGAAAGCGCCTGACCTGACTACGCCTAACGACGCTGTTACCTGGTCGTCCGCCTTCGTCTCGATCGCGCATTCTTTCTGGCAATTTGGCGACCCGCTCCTGCTCGCCGCGGGTTTCCTCACCCTCTTCGCGGTCGGCTGTATCCTAGCCGACGCGCGGATTCAGACCCGCTCGCTCTGGTTGCCGATCGGCCTGCACGCCGGCTGGATTTTCGCCAACGGCACCTTTAGCAAAGCCGCCCATCGCGATGCGCTCGCCCTGCCCTGGATCGGGAAAGACTTGCTCGTCGGGATCGTGCCTCTCATCATCGCGCTGATCAGCTGGGCACTGCTGCGCGGCTGGGTGAAATATGCCGCTGCTCGCACTCCCCAACCCGCTTCGCGGACTCGTTAGTCTTTTTTATCCTCCCTTCTGCGCCGTCTGTTCGGGGCCAGTCGGGTCGGCGGAATATCTTTGCGTGGATTGCAGCGGGAAAGCGCCGCCCATCCGTCCGCCTTTTTGCGCGAAATGTTCGCAGCCATTCCCGGGCGCGATCACCGAATCCTTCACCTGCGCCAATTGTGCCGATCGCGTTCTCCATTTTGACGCTGCGGTGTCTGCTTATCGGAGCCGCGGCGTGGTCCGCAAGGTGATGCTCGATTTCAAATACGGCCGGCAGATTCATCTCCGCCATCTCCTCGGTGGTTGGCTGGCCGAGGTACTGCACGACCCTCGCCTGGCCGGCCGGCGCTTCGATCTCATCGTGCCCGTCCCGCTCCATCCCGCGCGAAAACGGGAGCGCGGTTTTAACCAGGCGGCGTTGCTCGCTCGCGAATTGAAACGCCGGAGCCGGATCCCGCTGGGCGACGTTCTCCAACGCACCCGCTACACCACGACCCAGACTCAATTCGACCGGAGCGAGCGGATGGAAAATCTGAAAGGCGCCTTCCGTTTACGGCAGCGCTCCTCCGTGCAAGATTTGCGCATGTTGTTAGTCGACGATGTCCTGACCACCGGCTCGACTTTGAGCGAATGCGCCTCGGTTTTGAAACAAGCCGGCGCACTTTCCGTCCACGCGGCCACCGTCGCCCGCGGCTAGATCATGGCCATTTTTAAAAAACCATCGCTCAAAACTGAGAGCCGCAAGAAGCGCGAGATGCCGCAGGGCCTTTGGCAGAAATGCCCCGGCTGTGGCGAAGTCGTGCATGAGATCGAGCTGGTCGAAAACGACCGCGTCTGCCCGCGCTGCGACTATCATTTTGCGCAGACGGCCAAGGAGCGGATCGCGAACCTCTGCGATCCCGACAGTTTCGTCGAACTCGACGGCGGCCTGACTTCGATCGACACGCTCAAGTTCCAAGGCATGGCGAGCTACAAAGATCGCCTGCGCAAATACCAGGACCAGACCGGCCTGATCGACGCTGTCCTGAGCGGCCACGCGCTCATCGAAGGCTACAAAGTGGGAATCGCCGTGATGGATTTCAGCTTCCTCGCCGCCACCATGGGGTCGGTGGTCGGCGAACGGATCACTCGGGTGATCGAGTATGCGACCGAGCATCGCGCCGGGGTCATCATCGTCGCGGCCTCCGGCGGGGCGCGGATGTATGAAGGCATGCTCAGCCTGATGCAGATGGCGAAAACGAGCGGCGCGCTCGCGTTGCACGCGAACGAAAATCTTCCTTTCATTTCCGTCCTGACCAACCCGACGACCGCCGGGGTGATGGCCAGTTTCGCGTCGTTAGGCGACGTCATTATTGCCGAACCGAAGGCGATGGTCGGCTTCGCCGGGCCGCGCGTGATCAAGGAAACGACCCACCAGGATTTGCCCGAGCGTTTCCAGACGGCCGAGTTCCTCGAGGAACACGGTCTGATCGATCTGATCGTCCATCGCAAGGTCTTGCGCGCCCAGCTCGCGCAATTGCTCGCCTACTTTTCCGCAACGCACTAGCTGTGGCTGACGCGGCCGGCAGGTCATCCTACGAGGAAGCGCTCGACTGGCTCCTCGGCACCCAACGTTTTGGGATCAAGCTCGGGCTCGAGAACAGCGAGCGCCTTTTCGCCGCGCTCGGGGTTCTTTCGCCTAACGACAAGGTGATCCACGTCGCGGGGACAAACGGCAAAGGCTCGGTTTGCGCACTGCTCGACTCGATCCTGCGCGCAGCCGGCCGGCGCAGCGCCCTCTTCACCTCGCCCCATCTTGTCACTTTCCGCGAACGTATTCAGGTAGCAGGCGAAATGATCTCTAAAGAAGAAGTGGCCGCTGGCCTAACGAAGATCCGGACGCTGGTCGCGGACTGGGAACCGCACCCAACTTTCTTCGAGATCACGACCGCGCTCGCGCTCGATCACTTCCGCCAGCGCGAGGCCGAGATCGTCGTGCTCGAGACCGGGATGGGCGGGCGGCTCGACGCGACCAATGTAACGCAGCCGATTGTTTCCGTCCTCACCCCGATCGCTTACGACCACCAAAAATGGCTCGGCGAAACCCTCCCCGAGATCGCGGCCGAGAAGGCCGGGATTATCAAACCCGGCGTGCCGGTCGTCTCCGCTCAGCAACCGGAAGAGGCCGCTGCGGTGATTCGCGCGCGGGCCGCGGAAGTCGGCGCGCCGCTCGATTTCGTTAGCCAGCCCTTCGATCGTTTCCCGATTGCGCTGCGCGGCACGCACCAGAAAGAAAATACCGCGCTCGCCCTCTCCGCCCTGCATACCGCACATGTCGCGGTCGACGAAGCCGCACTCGAACACGGTCTCGCCGACGTCGTCTGGCCGGCGCGTTTCCAGCAATGGGACGGCCGCACGGTCATCGATGGCGCGCACAATCCGTCGGGCGCAAGCATCCTGGCCGAGACCTGGCGGCAGGTCTTCGGCGATCGGCGCGCGACCATCTTGCTCGCTATCCTGGCCGACAAAGACGTGGCGGGAATCTGCGCCGCCCTCGGGCCGATCGCCCATCGCGTCCTGCTCCCGGCGATCCGGAGCGAACGCGCCCTCCCGCCGAACGCACTTCGCCTAACGATCTGCGCGCAACTTCCGGGCTTGCCAGTCGCGGCCCTTCCCTCGCTCGCGGCAGCCTGGGAGGAAGCGCAGCGCGATCCCGCACCGATCCTGATTTGCGGTTCGTTGCACTTCGCCGGCGAGGCGCTTGCTTTCCTGCGCGGTGTGCCGGCGGCATTCGAGGAGTGCCGCCAGTAGCGCAATTCACCGCTAATAAAACGCAACCCACCGGCAGCAGCCCGGCGCCGCTTCTCCTAGGGTAACGCCGTGAAAGTCATGACGGCCACCGCGAACGTTGCCGATCTCCGGCCCGCCAGCGACCGGACGAACGAGCTCCCGTTGCACAAGCCGGTCTCGCGGCGCGGCATGAAGCTGTTGCTCGGTTTCGGCGTGCTCGTTTCCATCCTCTGCGTTCTCGGCGTGCTCATCTGGCAGGGCGTGACCGCGCATGGCGCGCCCGATCCGGCGCAACCGAGCACCAGCCCGGCGATGGCGTTTCTCGATATCGGCGTGCTCGTTTTTCGCGAAGGGCTCGAGTGCATCCTGGTCCTGGCAGCGATCACTGCGAGCATGACCGGGAGCCGCGCAGTGCATCGCCGTCCCGTCGCGCTCGGGGCCGGGCTCGGCTTTGTCGCGACCGGCGCGACCTGGCTGGTCGCGATCACGATCATGAAACAACTGATCGACAGCGTGCCGGCGCTGGATCTGCAGGCCGCGACCGGGCTGCTCGCGGTCGTGGTGCTGGTCGTGATCATGAACTGGTTCTTCCACAAGATTTATTGGGGTGGCTGGATCCGCGCGCATAATCGCCGGAAGAAAAGTCTCCTCGCCGAAGCCGACAAAAGCGGAACGGCGCAGCGCCGGCTGCTCTGGGGATTAATCCTGCTCGGGTTTACCTCGATGTATCGCGAAGGCTTCGAGGTGGTACTCTTTCTGCAAAGTTACCGTCTGAAATTTGGGAACAGTGTTGTGCTCGAAGGCGCGGCGGTCGGTCTCATTCTTTCCGGGATGATTGCGGTCCTCACTTTCGGCCTGCAAAAGCGTTTGCCGTATCGGCGGATGTTGATCACCACCGGGATCCTGCTCGGCGGCGTCCTGCTCGTCATGGTCGGCGAACAGGCGCAGGAGATGCAGTTGGCCCATTGGATCTCGACCACGCCGATCCCGGCGCTCGAGTCGATCCTGCGTCCGTGGATGGGCATGTGGT
>JBDTVP010000047.1:0-17500 GCA_040007175.1 Spartobacteria bacterium | reverse complement strand
GGACGCAGCCGATCCTCTTTTCGCCGCTCGATCCGAAGCTGCTTTTCTTCGCGACAAACCATCTCTGGCAGACGCGCGACGGCGGGCAGAACTGGACGCAGCTCAGCCCGGACCTGACGCGCAAGACTTTCGAAATCCCGGCGAGCGTGGGGAAATTTCGCGAACAACCGACCGCGCAACCGCGCCAACGAGGCGTGATCTATGCCGTCGCGCCCTCGCCGCTCGATCAGAACTTCATCTGGGCCGGGACCGATGACGGATTGATTCATCTCACGACGGATGGCGGAAAAAACTGGAGCGACGTCACTCCGCCGGCGATTACCGCCTGGCAGAAAATCTCGGTGCTGGAGGCGAGCCACTTCGACAAGAACACCGCCTACGCCGCGGTGAATACGATCCGACTGGATGATCTGCGGCCGCACATTTACCGGACCAAAGACGCGGGCAAAACCTGGCAGGAAATCGTGCAAGGAATTCCGCCTAACGAGAACGTGAACGCGGTGCGCGAAGATCCGATCCGGCGCGGTTTATTGTTCGCCGGGACGGAACGCGCGGTTCACTTCTCGCTCGACGACGGCGCGAACTGGCAGTCGCTCCGGCTCAACATGCCGGCGACTTCGATCCGCGACCTGATCGTGAAAGACGACGACATCGCGGTCGCGACCCACGGACGCGGCTTCTGGATTCTAGACAACATTACGCCGTTGCGCCAACTCGAGGCGAAGCAGCCGGATTTGCTTCTCTTCAAACCGCAGGCGGCCCTGCGGGTGCGCTGGAATTTTAACACCGACACCCCGCTTCCACCGGACGAGCCGGTCGGCGAAAATCCGCCGGAAGGCGCAATGATTGATTACTCGTTAGGTGAAAAAGTCTCCGGACCGGTCACACTCGAAATCAAGGACGCCGGCGGCAACATCGTGCGGCGTTACGCGAGCACCGATCCGCTGCCCTCGCCGGACCCGAAACTGAAAATTCCGCGTTACTGGGTGCGTCCGCCGCAGGCCTTGTCGGACAAGCCGGGCCTGCACCGCTTTTTCTGGAACCTGCACGGCGAGCCGCTCCCGGAAGTGACGCCGGATTACCCGATGACGGCGATCGCGCACAAAACCGCGCCACAACCGACCGCGCCCTGGGTCGTGCCCGGCGCTTATTCCGTTTCCCTAACGACCGGAGGTAAAACGCTGACGCAGCCGCTGGTCGTGAAAATGGATCCGCGAGTCCAGGCCACGGCCGCTGACCTAACGAAACAGTTCGAGCTCTCGAAGACGCTCGCGGGCTTGCGCGCCACCCTGCAACCAATCGGCAAACCGTATGCCGCGCTCGCCGCGGAGCTGGACCGGGTCAAGACGCGCGTCGGGGAAAACCCGATCAAAGGACAGCTCGAAGCGCTGCGCAAGAAAATGGAGAGCCTGGCCAACCCGGCGGATGTGCGCGCGGGCGATTCACTGAAACTGGATGTCTTGGACAAGGTGCAAAGTCTTTTCAGCGGCCTGCAGGAGGTGGATGCCGCGCCCACTCCGGCACAGGAAACCGCGTTGGCTGGTCTGCAAAGCGGAGCGCAAACCGCAGTCGAACAGTGGGCCGTGCTCGCGCAGGAAGCGGCGGCGCTCAATTCCCAACTCGGTTCCGCCGGACTGGAGAAACTCAAGCTCCCCTAACGACGATCATCGAGCAGAGAATTCGCGAAAGGATCGCGACCGGCGGGAATCGGTTGGGAAACGGCAAAGACCTCCCATTCTCCCGGCACGCTGTGGAGAGTGAAGGAGCCGAGCGCCTCCAATTCAAAATGCTCCACGATGAAGGACTCGACCGCTTTGCTCACGACGAACTCCGTGCCGACTTTTTTGGTCAGCTCCTGCATCTTCCAGGTCACGTTGACGGCGTCGCCGATGACGGTGAATTCCATTCGTTGGGGCGATCCGATATTGCCCGCGATAACCGCGCCGTGATTTAACGCGATCCCGATCCGGAACTCGGGCAAACCCGCGGCACGCCATTTTTGATTCAAGCGCGCCAGCTCCGTGCGCATGGCGAGCGCGGCGTGGACGGCCGCGACGGCGTCGTTGCCGGCCCCGTCGCTGCGCACATTTCCCCAGACGGCCATGACCGCGTCGCCCATGAACTTGTCGAGCGTGCCGCCAAAACGGAAAACGCATTCCACCATCGCGGTCAGGTATTCATTAAGCTGGGCGACGAGGACGTGCGGATCACTTTTCGCGCTGACCAGGGAGTAGCCGCGGATATCGGAGAAGAGGATCGTAACGCGTTTGCTCACCCCGCCGAGTGATTGCTCGTAAAGCTTCGGATGATCGAGCATCTCGCGCACGACATCGCGCGAGACGTAGCGTTCGAGAGTGCGGCGCACGCGTTTTTTCTCGACCCGCTCGAGAGTGAAATCGGCGGCCAGGCTGAGGAGCAGGGTGAGGTTAAACTGGAGCCCGGGCGCGGCCACCGGCAGATAAAGGGAAGCGTGATTGAAAAGGAACAGTGCGAGCCAGGCCCAGCCGGCGTCGAGAGCGAGGAGCGCGATCAGGCGCAGCCAGGGCGAGCGGAGGGCAACGGAAAGAAGAATCGCGAGCAACCCGGCCATGATCGTTAGGCTAAGAACCGCCGGGGCCGAGAGCTCGGAGAGGAATTCGTGGTGGAGCGCGGCGTTGATCGCGTTCAGATGCAGCTCCGGCCCGGGCATGGAACCGAAAGGCGTCGGATGCTCGTCGTGCCGCCAGTTTCCCTCCGCACCGATGACGACGATCTTGTTCCGGAAAAATTCGCCCGACTGATAGTTATTCTTCCAATAGTCCGGGACGAAGATTTCAAAGAGGGAATGGGGCGGAAAGCCGGCCCGCGGTGGAGCGGTGTAGCGGAAAGTCCGGGCCTCCAGGCCGGAGGGAATGGCGGCAGCCTGGCCGGCCTTGGTCAGGGCGCGCGCGGCGAAGGAGAGAAACTGTTCAGATTCCGGCTCCGACGCATTGCCCTGCACTTGTTCGAAAGTGATGCGGAACTGCGCCTGGCGGACGACTTCGTCTTCGTCCGGCCAGAAATTGGTATAGGCCACGCGATCATCCAACGGTTCCGTCTCCGGAATGAGAGATTCCGGCGGCTTCGTTAGGCTGGCGCCGACCGTCGCGTGGCCGCGCGCGGAGGCCGAGATGAAGTTGCTCCCGACGATCGCGTGCGGCTGGTAACGCTGGAGCGCTTTCTGAAAAGCCGGGTCATCCGGCGTCGCGGTCGGGAAAGTTAAATCGAAAGCCACCACTTTGGCGCCGGCGTCCACCAGGCGTTGCAAGACCAGGGCATAGACTTCGCGCGGCCAGGGCCAGGCTTTGCTCATCAGCTTGAGGGCGTGCGCTTCGGCCGAACCTTCGTTCGTTAGGCCATAGAGCTCCTTGACGTCGGTGGTCGAGTCGAGGCTAACGGAATCGGAATCGATCGCCAGAAAAACCAAATCCGGACTGGCCGGCGTGGTCCGGCCCGCGCGCGATCGCGTCGCCCGCGGCGTCCCGCAGGTGCAGGAGAAAAAGCGGTTGCAGATGATCCTGCAAGGCGAGCCCGGCGAAACAGAGCGCGGCAAGCCCGCTAAAAAGAAGAGGGCGCTGCGACGACATAAAAATGGAATGAGCGGAAAGCGTGCCTTGCGCCGGCCAGCGAATCAGGCCGCCAATTTCCGCCGCGCGCGCGGGATGAGACGCTCGCGTTCCCGTGCCGCCTGCACTTGCATGCGCGAACCGGCGTCGGCCACCTGGCGGCGCGCCTGATCGAGCATCGCGTCGATCTTCGCGTCGTCGTGCTCGGGATCGTGATGAAAAAGAACCAGGCTGCGCACGCCCGCTCGCAGAGCCAGCGAGACACTTTCGTCGAGACAGCCGTGGCCCCAGCCGATATGTCCTGGATATTCCGTCCGATCGTATTGCGAATCGAGGATGAGAGTGTTGCATCCGTCGAGGAATTCGATCAGCGCGTTCTCGTTCTGGCGAGTCGAGACGGAGCCGGAGGAAACGGCTGAGCTACCATAAGGCTCGTGATCGGGCAGGTAAGCGACGGAGACATCCTCGGCCTCGATCCGAAAACCAGTGCAGCCGCCGGGGTGATTCAGCGGCGTGGTCCGCACGAGGAAGCTACCGATCGTCTTGCTAGGCGTTTCGAATTCCTCGATCGCGGCGATCCCCGCGAGGCGATCCATCGAGATGGGAAACTGAATGGGATCCATTTGACTAACGAGTGCAGTGCGCAGCTTTGCACGCGTCCCGGGCGCACCGAGGATGCGCATTTGGCTGGACCGGAAGTAGGCGGGACGGAAGAAAGGCAAACCTTGGATGTGGTCCCAGTGCGTGTGCGAGATGAGCAGGGTGGTGCGGAGCGGTTTCTCCTCGAGCTCGCTGGCCAGTTCGAGGCCGAGCCGACGGATACCGCTCCCCGCATCGAGGATAAGGATCTCGTCGCCCAGGCGAATTTCGACGCAGGAAGTGTTGCCGCCATAACGAACCGTTTCCGGTCCGGGCGAAGGAATCGAGCCGCGCACGCCCCAGAAGCGGATGGCTAACTCAGTCGCCCCGAGCACGAGTGAATTATCCTGCATCTGGTGAAGGTTCCGGCGGGAGAGTTATAATTGTGAGAAACACACGCGATTATCAGCAACCGCCGTGCCCCCGTTGCGCGGCGCGAGCAGGCTGCTTTTCTTCCCCTGCTTTTTGTTCTTGAGCGGCGCCAACCCGGAACGGCGGCGGGCATAAACCCTGCTAATTCGGGAATAGTGTCGCTCATGAAATGCTGTCTCCTCAGCTTGTTCCTCGCCGTCCCTCCCTCGATCACGCAGGCCCAACAGGCCGTCCCTTCCGCCATTGACCAAGCCCGGCTTTTACAACGGCCGCCCGAGGCGGCCGGCATCACTCCGTTCACGCTCTCGGCTTCCAGCATCTTCATGCCTAACGGATTATCTGCCATCGGCGCAGACGGCGCGGCCGGTGGCACCGTCACTCTCAATGCCGCTAGGGTCCTCATTGCGAGCGGCCCCGACGCGATCAACGGAGTCACCCTCAATGGCGGCGACAGTTTGCTCGGTGGTGGCGGAGACGGCGGCACCCTCAACCTTGGCACGACCGCGAATCCGATAGCCGGCAACGTGACCATTAACGCTCCGGTTACCGCCTCGACAGGCGCCCGGATATTAAAATAATGGAAAATGATTCGAACCAGGCAAGCGCTGCGCCCGGGCCCATTGGCCCGGCCGCTGCGAGCGAGTTGAACAATCTTCTCCAGATCGTCGCCGGCACCGTCTCCATGCTGGAAAACGTTTGGGAAGGCGCCGCTGGGTCCGAGAAATATTTCGACATGCTCCGGGTAAGCGTGGATCGCGCGGCCAAGGTAACCGCGCAACTCGTGCAACAGGCCGGCGGCACCGAACAAAAGAACCTGCTTCATCCCGCGATGCAGGACATGGCCTCCGACCCGCCCGCGTCCGCGCGCGAAAAGAAGCGCTCGATCCTGATCGTCGATGACGAACCGATGGCGTTGACCCTTTCCAAACACGTCCTCACCCAAGCCAGTTTCGAAGTCACCACAGCACAGTCGGGCTTCGACGCGCTCGATCTTTTTCGCAAGAGCCCGGTCAGCTTCGATCTCGTTCTGCTCGATCTCACGATGCCGTTCATGGATGGCGAGGAAACTTTCGGCCTCTTGCGCGCGATCGATGCCTTGGTGCCCGTCATCCTCAATACCGGCTTCATCGAAGAGCACCGGCTCAAGCGCATGATGGCCGCTGGCCTAACGGGATTCCTGCGCCGGCCCTACCGGCCCGACGAACTCATCGCGCAGATCCGTTCCGTCGCCGTCGTCGGACGCGCCCGTATCGCTCCGATGCCGGCCGATGACCTCCCCGCCCACGCGGCCGAAGTTGTATGAACGCACTCCAATCCCAGGCTTTCAACGGTCTCGAAAACAATCGCCTTTTCGAAGGCATCGAGCCGGATCTGCTCGCCGAGATCGCACCGGGAGTTCATGTCGTGCGACTCGACGCCGGGGAGATTATTTTCCGCGAAGGCGATGCCGGTGATTTGATGTATCTCGTCAGTCAGGGCTCGGTCAAAATTTCCAAGTCCGGCCGGGGCGGCGAACAGGAAACCCTCGGCTACATCCAGCCCGGTAATTTTTTCGGCGAAATGGCTTTGCTCGATGGGCAACCCCGCTCGGCCATGGCGACGGCGGTCGAATCCACTCTTCTCGGGACGGTCGACGAGCCGACTTTCCAGCACATCCTCGAGCTCGCCCCGAGCCGACTGCACATGAATTTCCTGCGCTCGGTCACGGAGCGCCTGCGCAGCGTCAACTCGCATTTCATCACCGAAGTGATGCGAACCGAGCGCCTCAGTCTCGTCGGCTCGATGGCCAACAGCATCATTCACGATCTCAAAAATCCGATCTGCATCATCCGCGGTTGCTGCGACCTGATCGCCGGTGAAAGCAACAACCCGCGCCAGGTGCAGCTGACCCAGATGATGGACAAAGCAGTCGACGGCATGCTCGCGATGACGCAGGAATTGCTCGATTACGCGCGCGGCCATTCCGCCGTGAATTGCGAGGAAGTCTCGATCTGGCGGCTGCTCGATGAGCTCAACACCCAGGCGCTCTGTCTCCTTCCTGGGCAAAACATTCAGCTGGCCAAGGACATCCGATACGAAGGCAGCATCCACGTCGATTTCGCTCGCTTCGTCCGCGTGCTTTGCAACCTGATCAAAAACGCGCGGGAAGCGATGCCGACTGGCGGCATCCTCACCTTCGCCACCGAACTCGCGGACAACGAAGCGATCATTCGCATTTCCGATACCGGCGTGGGGATTCCGCCGGAGCTGATCCCGAAACTCTTTGAACCGTTCGTCACCCACGGCAAAGCGCACGGCACCGGGCTCGGCATGGCGATCGCCAAGTCAGTCGTCACCGCGCACCAGGGGAAAATTTCGATCGCGAGCGTGCAGGGGAGCGGAACCGCGGTGGAGATTCGCCTTCCGGCGTCCGGGCTCCCAGCCTAACGGAGAGTTGCCAAACTCCCGCTTCCGTGTGCAGGTTGCGAGCCGTGCGGGATTTGATTGCTCTGCTCCAAGCTTCGGAGCGCGCGCTTCTCTTCACCGGAGCCGGGATCTCGACCGGCAGCGGCATTCCTGATTTCCGCGGACCGCAAGGCGTCTGGACGCGGCGCCAGCCGATTTACTACGAGGATTTCATGAGCTCGGAAGCGGCCCGGATCGAGCATTGGGATTACAAACTCGAAGCCTCGGAATCTTTCCGGGACGCTCGGCCTAACGAGACTCATCTCGCCATCGTCCGGCTCGAAAAGGCCGGCAAACTGGCAATGGTTGTGACGCAAAATATCGACGGCCTGCATTCCCTCGCCGGGACGAGCGCGGAGCGGCTGGTGGAATTGCACGGGACCAACTCGCTGATCGAATGCCAAAGCTGCGGGGAGCGGAGCGCGCCGCAACCGCACTTCGATTCTTTCCGCGCCACCCGGCAACCGCCGCGTTGCGCCTGCGGCGGATTTCTGAAACCGGCCACGATCAGTTTTGGCCAAAACCTCGACGCGACCGAACTCGAGCGCGCGCGCCGGGCTAGCCTCGAAGCCGACCTCGTGATCGCGCTCGGCTCGACCCTTTCGGTTTACCCGGCAGCCTCCTTCCCGCTCCTCGCGGCGCGGCGCGGCGTGTCCTACGTCATCATTAATCGCGGCGCGACGGAGCACGATCACGATCCCGGCGTCACGCTCCGCCTAGAGGGTGAAGTCGGACAAATCTTCCCGGCCGCGGTGGACGCGGCAATGGCCAGCGCAGGGTAGGGCAAGCTTCCAGCTTGCAGGACCGAAACGCGCAAGCTGGAAGCTCGCGCTACCAAAAAAATCGCGCACCCATCCATTTCGCCTTCAACCTGGCTCGTGGCATTTGGGTTCGAATTGAGTGATAGAATGCCCCAAATGCTGCCGCTTCGATTCATTTGCGCACTTCTGATTTCGTTAGGTCTTTTCATCCTTTCCGCACGGGCGGCGGAACCGGAATTCCGCGGCGCCTGGGTGGCGACGGTTTACAATCTCGACTGGCCCTCCAAACCGGGCCTGCCCGCCGCCACGCAAAAAGCTCAACTGCGCGCCCTCCTCGATCGCGCCGCCGCGTTAAAGCTCAACGCCATTCTTCTCCAGGTGCGTCCGGCGAGCGACGCGCTCTACGCTTCGAAGACCGAGCCGTGGTCGCAATATCTCAGCGGTAAAGCCGGTGTCTCGCCCAGTTATGATCCGCTCGAGTTCGCGATCGACGAGGCGCACAAACGCGGGCTCGAGTTGCACGCCTGGGTGAATCCTTTCCGCGCCGCGGTCAGCGCAAGCGCGTCGCTCCCGCCTAACCACGTCGCAAAGCAACATCCGGAATGGGTCCGGCGTTTCGGCAAACAACTCTGGATCGATCCGGGCGAACCGGAAGCGCGCGAATACGTCATCCGCGTGATCACCGATATCGCGCGGCGTTACGGCGTCGATGGCATTCATCTCGACGATTATTTTTATCCTTATCCGCTCTCCTCCGGCAGCTCGTCGTTTCCGGACGATGCGAGCTGGCAGCGTTATGGCGCGAAGAGCGGGCTGAGTCGCGCCGATTGGCGGCGCGAGAACATCAACGATTTCGTGCGCTCGATGTATCGCGCGGTCAAGGTCGTTAGGCCCCGCGCCCGCGTCGGAATTAGTCCTTTCGGAATCTGGCGGCCGGGTGTGCCGCCGACGATCGAGGCGCAGCTCGACGCCTACGGCCAGCTCTACGCCGACTCGCGCAAGTGGCTCGCGGAAGGCTGGGTCGATTATCTGGCGCCGCAACTCTATTGGGGAATCAAACCGGCCAAACAAAGTTTCCCGGTCCTGCTCGATTGGTGGCGCGCGCAAAGCCACGGCAAACCGGTCTGGCCCGGGATCGCGACGGAACGCATCGGCGCGAAACGACCGGCGCGTGAAATCGTCGACCAGATCGAGTTGACCCGGCGCGGGACCAACTCGCCCGGCCATATTCACTGGAGCATGAAAGCGCTCCTGCAAAACCAGGGCGGGATCGACAACCTGCTCGAAGCGGGCCCCTACGCGGAAAAGGCGGAGCCGCCAGCTCGTTAGGGTAGCGCGAGCTTCCAGCTTGCGCATTCGAGTCGGCAAGCTGGAAGCTTGCGCTACCCTGCCTGCCGGAATTGTGCGTGCTCGCGAATCCGTTGCTCGAAGGGCGGTTGCTCCGCGAGCGTGAGTTCCGGCGGGAATTTTGCCTGCGAGCGATTCCAGCGCCCGATCCATTCCGCAGCCAGCAATTGGTAGGCGCGCGAAAACGGCGAACCGAGCGCGGCCGGTGTGAGCGCGATCGTCGTCTCCTCTTTCACCCCGGCGCTCCGGCCTTTCGCAACATGGAAACCGGCGGCGAGGAGTGCGGCCCGCGCCGGAGTCGAATGCGAGTAGGTGAAAAGCTCCGTCGCGCGCGCCGCGCAGGCGGCGAAGAGCCGGCAAAATATTTCGATCGTCCATTGTTCGCCATGCGTCCGGCTCGAGAACATGTCGTAGAAAATCAGATCCGGCGGCGGCGTGGTCGTGGTCACGGTCGCGAGAAAATCGCCCGGCACGAGCCGCCAGCTCAAGCCGGCATCGCGCTTCGATTGCCACTCGCCCTTGCGCAGAATTCCAGCTGGTCCGCCGTGCCGCAGGTAAGGAAACCGGTCGTCATGACGGAGCGCGAGTTTGAGAGAATCGAGATCGTTTTCGAAGCTGATGATCTGCAGCGGCCGGACCGCGCCTAACGATGCCTGCTCTTCGTAGCACTCGATCGCGGCCATTGCATTGGCCGCCGCGCCGAGACCGACATCCCAGATAACGAGCGGCTCCTCGGTCGCGAGGCGGACCCGCGCGGCGAGCTGCGATTGTTCGACGTAAAGGCTGCGCGCTTCCTCCATCGGCGGGGTCCGCATGTGCATGATCTCGCCCGAGGTGACCTGCCGGATACTGGCGAAACCTTCCTGCGCAATATGGACCTCGTAGTTGCCTAACGACTTCGAGCGCACCCGGCCCGGCTTCGACTGGAGCGCGGGATATTCCCGATCCGATTCCTGCAGAACTTCGCGTTGCTCGCGGTAAAATCGGGCGAAATCGCCGGCCAGGATGCGGGCCCGCATCTCGCGCATGAGCTGATGATAGAAATGGATGTTGTGTTTCCCGAGGAGCTGCCAGCCGAGCGTCTCGCTCGTCTTGGTCAGGTGATGCAAATAAGCGCGGGAATAGCGGGCGCAGGTCGGGCAGGCACAGGCAGGATCGAGTTTGTCGTTGGAAAATTTGTAAACCCCGCGGCGCATCTGGAGAAAGCCGCGCGAGGTGAAAACTGCACCGCGCTGCGCCAGTTGCGTCGGCATGATGCAATCGAACATGTCGACCCCGCGATGAACCGCTTCAAGGATGTCGAGCGGCGTGCCGACGCCCATCAGGTAACGCGGCTTGTCCGCCGGGAGGAGTGGCGCGGTGAATTCGCAAAGGTCTTCCCGCTCGCTCTTGCTCTCGCCGACCGCGAGCCCGCCGATCGCGAAACCGTCGAAGGGCATTTCGCCTAACGACTCGACACTCTGCTGCCGGAGCGCCGGGTAAAGCGCGCCCTGCACGATCCCAAAGATCGACTGCGGCGAATCGCCCCGCGCCGCCAGGCTGCGCGCCGCCCATCGTTGCGTGATCTCGACCGCGGCCCGCGCGCTCGCTTCGTCCGCGGTCGAGGCGATGCATTGGTCGAGCGCCATCATGATGTCGCTCCCGATCGCGATTTGCGTTTCGATGCTGAGTTCCGGGCTGAGCAGGATGGTGCGGCCGTCGAGGTAGCTTTGAAAAACCGCGCCCTCCTCGCTCATCGACCGCGAGTGCGGAAGCGAGAAAATCTGGAAGCCGCCGGAATCGGTCAGGACCGCGCGATCCCAGCTCATGAAGCCGTGAATCCCGCCGGTCCGGCGGAAGACCTCCGGGCCGGGCCGGAGCAGGAGGTGATAAGTATTGGCGAGCAGAATCTGCGAGCCGGCTTCCTCGAGCGTGCGCGTCAGTTGCGCTTTTACGGTAGCTTGGGTGCCGACCGGCATGAAGAGCGGCGTCTGCACTTCGTTATGCAAAGTGCGAAACGTCGCGGCCCGAGCGCGCGAACCCGGCGCCTCCGCGTCGAGGCGAAAGTTGAGACGGGATGGCGTCATTGATCGCTGTCGTTTCCGAAAAAGTTTGTCATCCCGAACCGCGGAGACGGCGAGGGATCTCGCAGTTGCGATCCGCGCGCCCGCGAAATGAGAACCCGCAGGTTGCAACTGCGAGATCCCTCGCCGCGCTTCGCCGGATCGGGATGACAAGCGCGCTTCTCACGGCCGCTTTTCTGGAGGCCGCTTTGCCTGCAAACACTTTGCTCGGGGATCCGGCTACGACTTCTCATTCGCCAGCGTCTCGCGGATCGATTCGAGCTCTTTGCGATGCGCCGCGTCGGGCTCGGGATACGACATCTTTAAATCTTCCAAGGCATCAACGATTGCGTCGGCAATGAGGAGACGCGCGTTTTTCTTGTCATCCGCGGGGATCACAAACCACGGTGCGGCCTCTGTGCTGGTAGCGTGGAGACAGGCCTCGTAGGCTGCCATGTATTCTTTCCAGAGCGCCCGCTCCTTGAGGTCGTCGGCGCTGAATTTCCAGTTCTTGTCGGGTTCATCGAGCCGGTCGAGAAAGCGTTTGCGTTGCTCCTCCTTGGAAACATGAAGGAAAAATTTCAGGATGCGCGTGCCGTTGCGCTGGAGATGACTTTCGAGGTCGTTGATCGAACGGTAACGTTCTTCCCAGATGGTCTTTTTGTTCACCAACTCGCCGGGCAGAGACTGGCCGAGCAGAATCTCGGGATGGACCCGCACGATCAGCACCTCTTCATAATAAGAGCGATTGAAAATCCCGATCCGCCCACGCTGCGGGAGGCGGCACGTCGTTCGCCAGAGAAAATCATGCTGCAGTTCCTCCGCGCTCGGGCGTTTGAAACTATAAACTTCGCAGCCCTGCGGATTCACCCCCGACATGACGTGCTTGATCGCGCTGTCCTTCCCGGCGGCGTCCATCGCCTGGAAGATGAGGAGGAGAGCGTAGCGGTTATCCGCGTAAAGCAGAGTCTGCAACTCGCTCAGGCCATCGACCTGCGCAGCCAGCCGTTTGCGGTAATCGGACTTCGATTTGTAGAGCGCTTTTAGTTCGGTCGGACACTTGTCGAGCTGGAGCTTGTCGCCCGGCGCGACGCGAAATTTTTCAGAATTTAGTTTCACGAGATCGGGAAACTACCTGCGTTTGCCGCGGAGCGAAATGCCGCTCCGGAGGGCGGGCGATTTGCGAATTCCGATTTGCGTTCTAAAGATTCGTAGCGCAGCGCTGGTTGGAACTGGCGGTCGCAGCGATACCCCGTGGTGTAACGGTAACACAGCGCCCTTTGGAGGCGTTATTCATGGTTCGAATCCATGCGGGGTAGCGTGCTAAAAATGTCTATGCGAGGAAAACACAGCCCCGAATTTCTTCGGGGTGATTTCGTGGTTCGAATCCATGCGGGCTAGTCCAGGGCGCGGCGATCGTTTCATGTCTTACTGTCTCCAGCCCGACCCTCCGCTCGCCGACGAAATCCGCGGCGTCGCGCGTGAACAATTAGATAAAGCGCGCCTCGAATTGAGCCGCGCGACCGCCGAGGAGGAAGCAGCCGCGGTCCACGCGACCCGCAAACACATCAAAAAAATTCGCGCGCTTCTCCGTCTCGTCCGGGCGGAAATTGGCGGCGCGATTTTCCGCGGGGAAAACCGGCGTCTGCGCGATGTCGCGCGTTCCCTGGCCGGCGCGCGCGATGCCCGCGTTCAGTTGCAGGTCGTGGAAAAGTTGCGCGCGGAGGCTGATCTCGAAGGCACGGCTTTTGCCCGGACCACAGCCACGCTTGAACAAGAGATCGCGGCCCTAAAGAATCATCTCGGTCCGGAACGGCGCGCGGCCGAAACAATCCTGCAACAGATCGGGGACCGCCTCGAGGGCTGGCCGCTGGAGGATTTGAAGGTAAAAGATCTTTGCACCGCCCTCCGGCAGACTTATCGGCGGGGCCGGAAATGCCGGCGCAAACTCGGTGCCGCCTCGGATCCGGAAAGCTTCCACGAATGGCGCAAACGAGTGAAAGATCTCCGTTCGCAATTGCGCCTCCTGCAAAACCTCGATCCACCGATGTTCTGCAAAATGGCGGAGGACGCCGGGACACTCAGCCGGCAGCTGGGCGAATTGCATGATCTCGCTTTCCTCCGGGCCCGGCTGGAGAGCGGAGAAGATTTCGACGAGGCCGAACGGGCCGTGCTGCTCGGACTCCTCTGCCTGCGCGAAGGTGCACTCGAGACCAGCGCGCTCGAGTTCGGGGCGCGTTTCTTTGCTGAAAAGCCCGGCGCGCTCAAGCAACGCCTGCGGCGTGCAACGCGGGCCTGGGCGGCAGCGAGCGGCGCTGCGGTGCGGGCCGATGCGTGAGCAGTTCGATCTGCCCATCCGCCGCCTCGACCAGGGCGGAGCAATTCTCCACCCAGTCGCCACAGTTATAATAAGTGGTCGGGCCGATCTGCCGGATGACCGGGCTATGGATATGGCCGCAGAGGACGCCCTGGACGTTGAAACGCTCGGCATAACGAACAATGGCGGACTCATAGTCGCCGATGAAACTGACCGCGTCCTTGACCCGCGCCTTAACCGCCTTGCTCAGCGACCAGTAGCCGAAGCCAAAGATCCGGCGCACCGCATTCACGATCGGGTTAAGAGCGAGAAGGAATTGGTAGCCAAGATCGCCTAACAACGCCAGCCACCGGATGTTTTGTACGACGGTGTCGAGCTCGTGGCCGTGCAGGACAAGGATGCGACGGCCGTCGGCGGTTAAATAAATGGCGTGTTTCTGGATCGTGATCGCGCCGTAGGCGCCGAGGTGACGAGCGAGGAACTCGTCGTGATTGCCCGGGATGTAGATGACTCGCGTCCCTTGGCGCGCTTTGCGGAGAATTTTCTGGATGACGTCGTTAGTGCGATCGATCACCACGCCGCCTTTCTAACCAACGATGCGGCCACGAGCAAAAGGCCAATTGTTACGTTTCTGCGACGGGATTCCCCCAGGCCACAACGGTAAAATTTTGGGGCTTGACCTTTACGGGCCAAGGTCTAAAAACACTTTTACTTATGTTAAAGCCAATCGTCGGTTTGCTTTCCATTTCCTCTTTGCTCGCGAGCTGCGCCATGCCGCCGCAAGCCGCACCCACCCAAGCTTCCGCTAGTGGGTCGTCTTCCGCGGCCTCGATCAATACCGCTCCGGCGGATAACGACGACGAATACGAAACCGTGTTTGTTCCCGCGCCCACTGGCAGCCTGCTCGGCGGCGGTTCCGTGCGGGTGGCGAAAAGAAAGATCGTTGGGACTGACGAGAAAGCGCTGGTCGGCAACATTCGGCGCTTGAATGCAGCCGCGGGCACGACGGCCGAACGTCCTTACGTGGTCGCTGCGGTATCGCGTGTCACAGGAGTCACGGAACAGGAACTGCTGGCCCAGCAGAATGCTTTGCAACTGCGTTTCGGCGACCTCTGTGCGATTAACGCCATCGCTCGGGGCGACCGCACCAAGGCGCGGGAGATTGCCAGCATGAAGTCCCGCGGCACCTCATGGACGGACGTGGCAAGGGCAAATGGCGTGAGTGTCGGCACGGTTGTGCAGGTAGCGCAAAACGCCAATGAGTTGACCGCAACCTCCTATACAAATTCGGCCGACCGGGCCAAGGGCGGTTCGCAAAAATTGAAAAACTTCGGCCGGCCGCGTCCGGGCGTCCCAGCGGGCGGCTAGAGTTTTACTGGTCGAGCTAACCAGTGAAATGGCGGCGGTTCAGGCTTGATCCTCGCACCGTCAACCAGTTCCAGCATCAAAAGCGATCGCGGGCTCGCTCGCACTCATAGGGCTGCTCGCGAGTTGTGCTGCATCTCCACGGGAAGCAGCACCTCAGACCGCGGCGCCGGGAGCAAGAATGAATTTCGCCGCAGTCGCGCAAGTCACCGGGGTGAGCGCTCGAGAATTGCAGTCGCAGCAGGATGTTTTACAACTTCGTTTCGGCGAGCTCTGCGCGATCAACGCCATCGCCCGCGGTAACCCTATTTTTTGTTACGTTTTCGCGTCGTTTCCACCTAACACAAAGTGTACGAAAAGGATGCTTGACCGTTTTCGACCTTCTCGGGTAAAAATCTTCTCGCCATGCAAAACCTCCTCGTCCCCGTCCTTCTTGTTTCCGCTGGATTCCTCGGCAGTTGCGCCATGCCAGCTTCGCACCCTTCGGCCACCGCTTCCGCGGGCGGCGCCGCGACCGGCGCCAGCACGGCCGCACAGCCAGAGGGCAGTTATCGGACGGTCTGGGTCCCGGCTCCCACCGGAAGCCTGCTTGGTGGAGGTTACGTGCGGGTGGCGAACAAGGTACAGGGCAACGACGAGGCCGCCCTCGTCGGGAGCATCGCTCAGCTCAACGCCGCCGGTGGCACGAAAATCGAGCGGCCTTACGTGCTCGCGGCCGTCTCTCGCACCACGGGGGTGAGTCAGCGCGATTTGCAGGCGCAACAGGACGCCCTCCAGCTCCGCTTCGGCGAGCTCTGCGCGATCAATACCATAGCCCGCGGCAACAGCGGCAAGGTGCACGAAATTGCTTCGCTCAAATCCAAAGGCAAAAGCTGGACGGAACTGGCGCGCGCCAACGGGATGAGCATCGCGACCGTTGCGCAAACCGCGGCGAACGCGAGCGAGATCACCGAAAGCTCCTTCACGAACAGTGCGGAGCGGGCCAAAGGCGGTCAGCAGAAGCTCAAGGAAGCGGGCGTAAAGATTCAGCGCAACCCCAAGAACGGATAAGTCCGATCGTTCATCGACGCGATGCGCTGAGACGACAAAATCGTCCGGCCGGGCGCACTTCGGCTACCTCTCAGATTGATGGGCTCGGGGAGGTCTGAATCAAACTCGGCGTCGCACTGGCGGACGGCGAAACCGACGGAGATTCCGTCGGCGTCGGGAAGGCAAAGGTTGGCGCAACCAGCGGGGTCGGCGTCGGCGTCACGGAGTCGTTAGGCGAGGGAGTTGCGCTCGGACTCGCCGCAGGTGTCGGCGTGGGGGACGGAGTCGGCGTCGGGATCAGGTTTTCCCAGCGATGGAGCGGTACGCTCGCGCCACCCATTTCCTCGACCAGCTTCTCGCAGCGGGCCCGAATCTTTTCCAGGTCGGGCGGGCCGAACGGCTTCTCGGCCGTGCCGGGAAAGATCAGATAAGTCACCTTCAGGTCGCTGACCGGACGGTTGTAGGGGGTAGCGGCGGCGTTGATTTGCTTGGCGATCCGGAGGGATGCTTCGCCCACCTTGTCGTTAGGGCCGACGTCTCCCACGAGGGCCGGATAAATCTGATTCCCGAAAATCACGACTGCGTAGTCCCCCACTCGCCCGGCTTCCTTAGCGCGCGCGAAGATTCCCGGGAGCACGATGTAGGGATCGGTCTCCGCGATCAGGTAACTGAAACGCTTGAGCGAATCGATCTCGGTTTTCACGCGCGCAATTCCGATCCGGAGATCGCGGTTCCGCTCCGAGGTCAGCCCTTTCTGCGCGAACTCGGTTTCATAGCGGCGCAGCGTGGCCTCCGCCAGGGGGAGAAACATGTTCGGCTGGGTGGTGGTCTTCGCCCAGTGATAGCTGGTGAACGGTTTGAAATTCGTCGAGCCGCCATTCGTCACCGGCATGCGATCGGCATCCGATCCATCCGCATCCACATCCATCTCGGACTGGAGGAGGACGGCGCTCCGTTTGGTTTCGGGATGGCGCAATTGCAGGACCGTCTGGCAATCGTAAAAATTGTGACGGGAGAGGAGCTGATCCAGCCTAACGAGGTCCTGGCGCAGGGTCTGGACCTTCAGATCGTAGAGCTGCTGGAAGAGCGGCGAGACCGGATCGGCCCCGATCGATTCTCTCAGCTTCGGAAGCAGTTTGGGCAGCTCCGGGGTGACCTGCGCTAATTCCTCCAAAGTGCGGTTCGGGGTCGGCACGCGCACCTTTAATTTCAAATCGAGCACATAACTCTGTGGATCGAGCCGCTCGCTCGAGGCGGCTCCGCCGGGCGTGGGATCCACCTCCGCGTGCACCGTGATGCCGCTCCATAGCTTGGCCGTGTCGAGCTTGCCGCCAATGACGGGCGGCCGGGTCGGGCGCGACGCCGTGACCGGAGTGGGCGTCGGGGTCGAAACGATCTGCGGGGCGAGCCGCTCCATCGTCAGGCGCAGGCGTTCGAGCGAAATCCAGCGGAGCACGATCGCGCTAAAGAGCGCGAGAAAGAGCACCAGCGCGACCCATCGCAGCGTCCTGAGACGGAATTTCTGCACGCGAAACCGCTATTTGCGCATCCAGGCGGCGATCGCAAACACGATCCCGAGAATGCTCAGGAGCGACATCA
>JBDTVP010000046.1:0-18291 GCA_040007175.1 Spartobacteria bacterium | reverse complement strand
CGAGCAGGATGACGACGATAAACACCTTCATGACCCAGGGCGGAGCTTCGAAGGCGGGAAAGAAAATGGAGGCCGCCTGCAGGAGCAGCCAGGAGACGACCGCGTAGGCGACCGCCACTTTGTAGACATTGCGCCGCTTCAGCTCGGCGAAGAAGTTCGTTAGGTCCATCACGGTTGGCCGGTCATAAAGCGCGTCTCGAGCTTCTGAAAACGCGGATCGCCGCGGAGTGGATCGAGGCGCTTGTCGGTCTTGATGCTGCCGTACCAGCCCTGAAGTAAGAGGTCGCGTTCGGCGAAACTTTGCTCGAGTAAGCGCAAGGCTTCTTCTTTGTCGCCGAGAGCGAGATGAACGACCGCCAGCGAATAAGGCCCGACATAGCCATTTAGAGAACGACTCGTCAGGTGATTCAGGATCTCGCGCGCCTCGGAAATCCTGCCGGCTTTGACGTAGGCATAGGCGATCATCGCCAGGACCGAAGGGGTAGCACCAAGTTGCCGACTTTTCTCATATTCAGCGATTGCCTGGTCGAGTTTTCCCGTGTCTTCAAACATCTGCCCAAGCATCTCGTGCGCGGGACGCAAGCCAGGTTCGAGATCGATTGTCTTGCGCAGCTGGTCGATGGCATCACTGGTCCGTCCGACTCCAGCCAAGCCCATGCCGTAGTCGACATTGATGATGGGCGAAAGCGGATCAAGATCGTAAGCGCGCTCTATCTCGGAGAGGGCTTCGGGGTAGCGACCTTCCCCAAACAAACATTCGCCGAACCATTGATGCGCCGTGGCGTAGTTAGGATTCAATTCAATCGCTCGGCGAAACTCCGGCTCGGAAGCAGCGAGCTGGACATTCGAGACGAGAGCATTGGCCAGAGAAGTGTGCGCTTCGGCCAGACTGTCATCCAATTCCACCGCTTTGCGCGCAGCCGCGAGCGCTTTTGGGATGTCATTTTTCGGAGCCGTCCCGGCGTAAATTGGCAGAAGGGCGTGGGCATCTCCGAGGCCGGCATAAGCCAGTGCGTAGTTCGGGTCCAGGTCGATCGCCTGCTGGAAATAACTGATTGCCTTCTTCAGATTCTCGACATTGCGCTTGTTCCAGAAGTAACGGCCTTTCAAGTAGAGCTGGTGCGCTTCCGGGTTTTCTGTCGGGCGCGAAGCCAGCACCTGTGCCGCCGAACCAGTCAGCTTTGCTTGCAGGGTTTCGGCTACCGTCTTCGCGATCTCGCTCTCGACTGCGAAGACGTCGGTCAGTTTGCGATCGTAGGTGTCGGCCCAGAGATGGGCGTCGGTCACGGCCTTGATCAACTGCACGTTGACCCGCACGTGGTCGCCCGATTTCTGCACGCTCCCCTCGAGGATATGGGCGACGCCGAGCTGTTGCGCAATCTGGCGCAGGTCTTCCGGCGAACTTTTGAACCGCTGGGTGGAAGTGCGCGAAATCACTTTCAGTTCGGCGATCTTGGCCAGACGAGTCAGGATTTCGTCCTGGATGCCTTCGCTGAAATAGGCGTTCTCCGGGTCGCGACTCAGGTTGTCGAAAGGCAGGACGGCGATCGATTTTTCCGGCACCGCGAACGCCGCCGCATCAGGGCTCGGCTTTTCGTTAGGGCGAAAAACAAGTTTGTCCGTCAGGAGGAGGACGACCGCGAGGATGAGGATGGCGATGATCCAGCGATCGAGTTTCTTTCCGGTCTGGCGCGTGACCGATTCGTTAGGCGCGACCTCGCTTTCGCGCTGGATCCCCTGCGGCGTCCACTCGTAGAACCAGGAAAAAAGCATGGCGAAGGGAAACCCGATGCAGGCCGCGACGACGATCGCGCGCACCACGCCCTCGGCGATGTGGAAGAAAGGAAAAACCTGCGTCGCTACCTGCACGAGGAGCCAGGCGCTGGCCGCGTAAAAGGCGGCGGCCCGCAGGACATTGCGCCGCTTAAGCTCGGTAAAGAAATTTCCCGAATTCATCGGAACGGGATGCCCAGCGCCCTCCCCACCCTGTCTGTTCTGCGCCGCTTCAGCCCGGTGAAAAAGGCGGGCGAATGATTCTTCCCCATATCCGCAATTTTACGAGGGCACCTCAGGCGAGACCATGGCTCCGATCGTAAAGCAGTTCGCTCCGGCGGGACACTCTTTTCCATCTCGCGCCGCGATCATTCGGCTTCGACGCGTGACTGGACTTTTTGCACCACCGAGACCGCCGCCATTAAAACGACCGCGGCTATCACCTGATGGGGCCGGAGCGCGGCGTGGAAAAATCCCCAGGTAATGCAGACCGCGGCGAGCGTTTGCATCATTTCGAAATAGCCGGCGGTGGAGGCTTTCGTTAGGCGGAGGCCTTCGAAGTAAATCAGGAGCGGGATGCCGCCGGAAATGGTGGCGAGGAGGACGAGCGCGCCGATCGCGGTCGTGGGGCGCGCTTGCGCGGCGCCCGGCCAGAGGGCTGCGCCGTTGAGTTTGCCGAGCACGAGCAGGATGAGGGTCATGCAAATGAGCCCGACTACGACGCGCAAACTGGCGGCGAGGCGGAGCGACATGCCGGTCATCACGCCGCGGCCGGCGACGGTCGAGAGTCCCCAAAAGAGCGCGCAAATGAGCGCGTAGCCGGTGCCGAGATTCAAGCCGGCTTGCGCGAAGGAGGTGCCGATCAAGTCCGGTCGCGCCACGGAAACAAAAATGCCGGCGATGATCGCGATCCCGGCGAAAAGATAAAAGCGACGCGCGAGTCGGTCGCCGAAGAGAAGGCAGGCGCCGGTGGTGGAAATGACCGGCTGGATGTTGAGGACGACGTTGACCACCGTGGGGTTGCCGTTCTTGAGCGCGAGAGTGAAGAAGATCGTGCCCACAGCCGAGCCAGCGAAGCCGGAGAAGATGAGGTAGGCCCAGGTCTTCCCGTCGATCTTCGGGATCTCGTGCAGCCTAACGAGGAGGAGCGGCAGGAACATAAGGAGGATGAGGACGTGTTCCCAGAAGACGATGACTTCGGCGGCGAAGAGGTCGTTAAGGGGGATGCGCCAGGCGCTCTCCGTGCCCCAAAGGGCCGCGCCGAGCGCGACCAGCCAGGGGCCGTAGCTCGCGGTGCGCTTGGTCATGGCGAAGGGTGTATCGGGAGGGGGCGGCGGCGTCAACGCTGGGTGGCAATATGATGGACCTCTCTACTGCAATCTTCGAGTTCTGGTTGAGAGGAGCGGGCCTTTTGCAACTGGGAGGTCCCTCGACGCGCTGCGCCGTCTCGGGATGACAGAAGAATGCGGCCCGCTGGTCGGGCGAGAGCGGGAGAATGGCGGGAAATTTTTGGCACTTAAATTTCTCGGAAGGCGGGACGTGACGCGGACGCTTCGTCGAACGAAAGTTCGCGACGGTCGAAAACCGTCGCCGGCACCCGTGGACGTGTGCGCTACCCAATCCTTTATGATTCCGCTTTCACCGCTGGCTTACGTCGCTCCGAACGACGCCCGCTGGGTGCGATTGTTAGGCGAGGCGGAGCGCCTTCTGCCCCGCTATCAGGCAGCGATGGCCGGGGTCTCGCATGAGTCGAAGGGCATTCGCCGCAGCGAGATGTTTTTCTTCTTCTCGCTCGTGGCCGGATTGAACCCAACGCGGATCGTTGAATCCGGCCGGGCGCGCGCGCAGAGCACGCTGGTTTTGTCGCGGCTTTTTCCGGAAACGGCGATCGTTAGTCTCGAATCGGATCCCGATTCTCCCGATGTCGCGGTCGCGGCGGAACGGTTGCGCGATTGCGCGAACGTCGAATGCCGCTTCGGCGATTCCCTGCAGTTGCTGCCGGAGTTAGTGCAACCGGGCGACGTGGTCTTGATCGATGGACCGAAGGATTTCCGCGCGCTCAAGCTGGCTCTCCGCCTGCTGGACGAGCGGAAACCGGCGGCAGTTTTCGTGCACGATCTTTGGCTCGGCTCGCCGGTGCGCGTGTTTGTCGATCGCTCGCTCCGCTCGGCTCTCCTGAGTGACGAACCGCGCTGGGTCGAGCGCTACGCGATGCTCGATTCGCAACAGAGCCCGGCCCCGGCCACGGATGGACGGCGCCGGGCCTACGGTGCGACCATCGGCTGCTTCAGCGCGGGCGCCGAACGCTACGGCTCGCGCCTCGTGCAATGCCGCGCCGCGCAAGGCGCCGCCCGCCTGCGCGACACTGCGCGCAAGCTGCTGCGGCGCCCGGCCCTGGCGCGCCCGAAGGATTTCGCGCTCCCTCGTTAGGGCGCAAGCTTGGACTTCGCGTAGACGATGGCGCTCGGCAGGTAGACCACGTCTTTCTGATAGATCTCGACGTATTTCAGCTGGTAGCTGGCGGCGGCATCAACGCATTTCTTCAAGACGGTGGTGGGATCGCCGGGCACGCCGCCGTTGACGCGATAGGTCGACTCGTCATAGCACCAGTAAACCATTTGCGCTCCCACGTCGGGACGGCTGAGCCAAAGCAGATTCCAAATGGAGTCGACCTCGCCGGGAGCGGGCGGGTTGAAGGTGGAAAGGCTGTTGATCTGCGCAATCATGCGCCCCGGCCACGAGGCGCGAGCGGTCGCGATCGCGTTCTCCGCCACATAGTCAGCGGTCGGATCGAGGTTGCCGGTGCCGCCGGTGTGCCCGTTGCCGCCGATCGCCATGGTGACGAGCTGGTTCGGGAACGCCGCCATCGTGGCGTCGATGATCTGCTTGCCCGCGCTCAACATTCTTGCCGTCGTATAGCCGACCGCGAACCAATCGAGAATTTCGTCCGCTTCATGCGGCACATTCCAATCCTCGGTCACGGCGTTGGCGAAGCTCGCGGTGACGATGACGATGGCGGGGTTGGCGGTGAAATGGGCGCCGAGCGCGGCGATCATGTTTTTCTTTTTCTTCAGGTAGGTGTTATTCCAGAAGACGGGGATGGTGGTCGTGACGCCGCCGTTATCGAAGGTGTAGAACTTCCCGTTTTTTGCCTGCACAGCCGCGGTCACCCAGGCCGGCTTGCCACCCTGCGTGTTGATGCGCAGGATCACTTTTTTGCCGGCGCCGGCGATGCGGGCGACCTCGGAGTCGAGGAACGACCAGTCGAATTTTCCTTCGGTCGCCTCGAGCGAGGCCCAGTCCTGACGAATGCTGACGCCGACGACGTTCGGGTTGGCCAACACAGTGTCACTCACTTTTTTCCCGGTGGGGGAAAGGGAGAAGACACCGCGCGGGACAGCCGGAACGGCGGCGGCGGCAGTAGTGATCGAGAGCAGAACGAGGGCAATAACCGAGAAGCGGGCGGCGGCTTTTCGGAGGCGGATGGCGGTGAGTCCGGTCGGGTCAACCGATTTAACAGATGGCGTGTTTTGTGTTGGCATCCATTTCGATAAAGCAGCACGGCAGCCCGCGCCAAACCTTTTACCGACCGAGCGGAATTTTGTCGAAACTGGCAGTTAGGCTGCTGAGAAAGCGTCCCTAACGAGTTGAGCCTGATCCAAATGGGTGCGCGCGGACTCCGAGGAAAAGGTAGAAGCGCGCGATTTTCCGCTGGCCATCCACAACCTCAAAGGGGCCGAGCGCCTTGCACTGGGCAAAGCCCTGGCGAAACCAGCGGCCGAGCTTTCTGCGCTTGGCCACGATCAGGGCGTCGCCGGTGGGAAACTGCTCGTCGTAGGTGGACCAAAGTTCCATTTGGTTCAACGGACGGTCCGCCCGCGGGACAAAAGTTTCCGGTTGGCCGGGGAGATAAAAGGAAAGCAGCGCCGCTGTCATGTAATTGTCGGCTATGACAAATTGCGCGCCGCTTGATTTCTCGCGTTGCGCCACCTCGGCGGCGAGAACGCGGGAACCGCGGGCGCGATCGAGCGGGTCCACCTTCGGCGGGAGATGGAGCCAGCGGGTTTCGAGAAGAATAGCGGTCTCGAGCGCGGCGAGGAGGAGCGCCGCCAGCGCCAGCTGTCGAGCCCAACGGCGCGTCGCGGCGAGCTCCAGCCATTTCGCCGCGAGCAGGATAATCCCGCCGATGTAGGCCGCGGCGGTCCAATTCGGCGGACCCATGTAATGGATGCTGAGGACCAGATATAAACCAAAGAGCGGGAGGAAAAGCGCCACCGCGAAAGCGGTCGCAGGCTGCGCCATACCGAGACGAGACGGCCGGAACAATAGGAAGAGCAACCCAAGAAAAAAGAGCGGCGAAAACACCCCGGCTTGCTCACCGAGAAAAGCGAGGAGGTAACCGGGGTGAATGCCCGCTCCTCCCTGGTCGAGCGCGCCGCGATGCAGCAGCCAGTCGCTTGTCGGCCAATGATGTTGCTGGTTCCAGACGATCGCCGGGAGCAGAAACAAAAGCGCGGTCGCGACCATCGACCAGAAAGTGGCGCGCCGCAGATGCACCCGGCTCGGCCGATTCCAGAGACAGAACAGAGCGAACGAAATCAACTCGAGCGCGGCGGTGTATTTGGAGAGTAACCCGAGCCCGACGAGCACACCGGCCAGAATCCAAAGGGAGAGACGCGGCCCGTCTTTGGCCCGCCAAAAAACGAGCGCCGCCCAGCTCCAGAAAAAGACATAAACCGTGTCGATCGTCATGAGCGACGCGCCGACCGCGAATAACGGAACCACCGTCGCGATCACGACGGCCCAGAAGCCGACCCGATCGGAAAAAAGCCGCCGGGCGAGCAGCAAAACCGCGAGCCCCGTTCCGCCGGCGAGGAGCACGGCAAAGAAGCGCACCCCGAAAACTGTCGACCCGAAGAGCGCCGTCCCGGCCCAGATCAGCCAGGCGATCATCGGGCCTTTATCGAGATAGCTGATGTCGGGATGGCGCGACCAAAGCCAGTAGTAGGCTTCGTCCCCGACCAGCTCGAGATGCGTGCTGTAGACGAGATGAAAAATCGTGCCGAGCGCGATCAGGCCGAGCGCGGCGCGAAAATAGAAAGGCTGCGGCGCGTTGAGCGGCGCGTTAGGCATCGCCTCCCTCACGCTCTTCGTTCCTGATTTGACTCGAGCCGCGCGGGCGACTGCCCTAACGAAGTCTTCTCGACCAGGAATCTGGCCAACCGCGCGTTCATCGCGGAACGCGCGGTCGCCCCTGGAAACTTTCGCTTCGCACCGCCAGCTCGAGCGCCTCTTCCTCCGCGGTCTCGATTCGGATGGCGATGACCTTGCCGTCGAGCGCGCTGATGTCGATCTCATTCACGTCGCGAGCTCCCGGGGGCTGAATGTCAATCGTCCAAGTGAGTTGGCCCTCGGCCATATGCAGTTCTTCATCTCCGAGCTGTCCCTTCGGCACACGCTGAAGAGCGATTCGCTCCGCACGGGAGAGACTGATCTTGCGCCCCGTCGGGCCGGACACTCGCTGGTGTGGAAGCAACAGCAGGAAAGCGATCAACCCGACGACCAAACTCGCCGCGACAATTCTCGCCCAACGTTGCAGAAAACGCCGGTAAAGTTCGTCACCCAAAGTTCCCGCCGCTTGCTCTTCGCTTGCACGGCGCGGCGCCGAAGCCTGGCAGCGTCGCGCACGGAACCAGCGCAAACCGACAAAATCGACGATCGGCAAAAGCAAAAAGCTGCGCACCGTGTATTTGGAAGTCCCGTGCCGGCGCTGCCGATGATGAACCGGCTCCTCCACCACGCGAAAGCCCGCCGCCACCGCCAGCGCCGGCATGAACGAGTAGAGGGTGCGAATCGGGATGAAGGCACCCACCACTTCCCGACGAAAAACTTTCAGCGCGCAGCCGGAATCGGAAACGCCGTCCCCCAACCCTTCGGATCGGATGGAATTAGCGATTCGGGAAATCTTGCGGCGCATCCACGAATCCTGCCGATGAACCCGGGCGCCCACCACCATGTCGGCCTGCTCCAGCCGGGCGAGAAGTTTCCGCAGGTCGTTAGGGTCGTTTTGCCCGTCGCCATCCATCGTCCCCAGGATCGGGGCGCTCGTTAGGCCAAATCCAAAAAGTAACGCGGCCGACTGCCCCTCGTTCTTCTTCAGATGGTGGGCCCGGCATCCGGGCCAGCCCGCGGCGATAGCGTCCAGTTTTGCGCCCGTCAGGTCGCTGCTGCCGTCATCGATCAGGATCGCTTCGCTTGGGTGGGGCAAACCCTCCAGCACCGCCCGCAATTCCCGGCAGACGGCCGTGACGTTCCGCTCTTCGTTAAAAAACGGAACCACCATGGAAAACGAAAGCTCGCTTATTCTCGCATCGCGATCCGGCTGGCCCGCTGATCCGCCCTCCGCCTCCGGCCACCTGAAATCCATTTCGTACGCGCTCATCCGATCATCCCTGGACTAACGACGGGCAGCACGATGGAGAATTCCGTCCAATCTGAATCTGAATGTACGAGATGCACATCGCCGCCATGGGCGCGGGCGATTTCCCGGGCAATGCTCAGTCCCAGCCCGTGGCCGCCGGTCTCCTTGCCGTGCGCTGGATCGCTGCGATAAAAGCGATCAAAGACGCGCTCGCGCTGCTCGGGCGTCAGGCCCGGCCCGGTGTTGCGGACACGAAGCGACGCGTTTTTGCCGTTCATCGAGGCAGAGAGAAGGACGGATCCGCCGGGCTCGTTGTACTTGATGCCGTTGTCGATCAGGTTCATCACGGCGCGAGCCAGCAGGAGCCGATCGCCGGGAACGACGAGCTCCGCGGCCAATTCCGATTGCAGCTCGAGCTTCCCGGGTTCCGCCAGGATTTCCGCGTCTTCGGCCAGATCATGGACGAGCGCGACCAGATCCACCGGTTTGCGTTCGATCGCCAGGCTGCGATCATCGGCGCGAGAGAGAAACAGCAGGCCGTCTACAATCTGCGAAAGTTGCGTGCACTGCTCGATCAGGTTCGATAACAACTCGCGCGGTTGCGACCCGAGCCCGGGAGTTTCGAGCGCGGTCTCCACCTCCGCTCGCATGAGCGCGAGCGGCGTTTTCAATTCATGCGACGCGTCGGAGGTAAAGCGCGTGACCTGCTCGAAACTGTTTTGCAGCCGCTCGAACATGGCATTGAGCACGAGGGTGAGATGCTTGATCTCATCCGGCGATGCGGAAGCGCCGATCCGCTGGTGCAGGTCGGAGGCGGAAATTTTTTCGGCCTGCGCGGCGATCGCTCGCACCGGGGCGACCGCCCGATGCGCGATCCACCAGCTCCCGAGTCCCACGGCCAGGACGACCAACGGCAGAGCCAGGAGATAGGCGGAGACAAGCTGCCCCAGCACCTCGTTAGTCTCCTCTGTATCCTTCCCCAGCGCGAGAGTGATTCCGCCGGCCGCAAACACTCCGAAGCGGAGAGTGAGGTCTCGCCAAACCAGATTATGCAGTTGCGTTCCAGGCTGGTTAGGGAACACCTCCTCGTTCTTGAGATTAGCCGAACGGTAAAGCAAACGTCCGGCGGCATCGTTAATCTCGACGTAATGGAACCGCTTCGATTGATCGAAGAGCGCTTCCACGCTGCGCGGATTCTGCCAGTCGACCGGCTCTTGCTGGAGCGCGGTAAAAAAATCGTGCGCCTCCGTCGTGATCTCATCGTCGAGGTTTTCTGTGAGTTCAGCGCGAAGATTCCAGGCGGCGACCGCGCCGAAAAGAATCAGCGCGGCGGTGACGACCCCGGCCGACCAGAGAGTCACACGGCCGCGCAGCGTTTTTACTTTCATCCTTCTCCTCGCAAGGCGTAGCCCGCGCCTCGCACGGTCTGGAGGAGCTTGTGCGCGTGCCCTTCGTCGATCTTGCGCCGCAATCTCTGAATGCAGACCTCGACCACATTCGTGCCGGTATCGAAATGATGTTCCCAGACGTGCTCGCAAAGTGTCGTCTTGGTGATGACGCGGCCGGCCCGGCTCATGAGATACTCGAGCAAGGCAAACTCACGATTCGTGAGCTCGATCTTCTTTCCCGCCCGGAGCGCTTCGCGCGTCATGATGTTGAGCGAGAGATCGCCGACCTGCATCACCGTTGCGTGTTCGCCCGAGGCCCGGCGCAAAAGCGCCCGCACCCGGGCGACGACTTCACTGATCGAGAAGGGCTTCGGCAGATAGTCATCCGCGCCGAGGTTTAGCCCTTCCACCCGTTCGTTCACGTTCCCGCGGGCGGAAAGGAGCAGGACCGGAGTATTGAGATGCTGCCGACGCATCTCGCGCAGAATGCTGAGTCCATCGCGCCCCGGCAGCATGATATCGAGGACGATCGCGTCGAAGGTCTGGGTGAGAATCTGCGCGAGCGCGACATCGCCATTGTGCAGCAGGTCGACCACCAGGTTGTCTTCGACGAGTCCTTTGCGCAGAAAGCTCGCGAGTTTCTTATCATCTTCCACCACGAGGATTCGCATCGGCCCCATTCTTCACCGAAGAACTGCGCGATGCGAGGCGCGGAACGCAGATAACAAAGTTGTAACGCCAGGAAAGGAAGTGCCGAGAACAGTGGCGCTTACTCTGGCTGCATGAAGAATAAACTAACAAGCGTCACCATGGCGACGGCGCTCGTCCTCACTGGACTAACGACAGCCACTCTCCGCGCCGCGGACGAGACCGACGCGCAACTCCAGGCTGAGGCGAAAATCACCAAGACCCAGGCCGAAACGACCGCGCTCGCCAAATTGCCACACGGCAGAATCCAGGCCGCTGAGCTGGAGAAAGAACATGGCAAATTAATCTGGTCTTTCGACATCGAGATGCCCGGCTCGAAGAACATCACCGAGGTGCAAGTGGACGCGAAGAGCGGCCAGATCGCATCGGTCCAGAAGGAAACTCCGAGCGATCAGGCGAAAGAACACGCCGCTGATCAGGCGAAGGGGAGCAAGTAGGTTCAGAACCTCAGCCGGGGACAGCAATGTCCCCGGCTTTTTCATTTCGGCGGTCGCGGCAGACTTAATTCGGGAAATTTGCCAACCGACGCCACCTTCCGCCAAATGCCCTTCCGGCAATTCGCCCTTATCGTTAGTCTGCTCTTCGGCGGATGCGCGGTTTATCATCCTGCGCCGCTAGATCACGGCGCGGTCGCGCGAGCCCTGCGGCCGCCGTCGTTAGGCAAATTGCAGGTCGCGGCGGGCGAGATCAGGCATCCGCTCCTCGCCCCCGTCCGGTTCACCTCGCGCGCCGGTCTTACTCCCGATCAAGCGGCCGTCCTCGCCGTCTTGATCAACCCCTCGCTCCGCGCGACGCGCGACCGGAGCGGCGTCGCTGCGGCGCAACTTTTTCAAGCCGGCATTTTGCCGAATCCTCAGGTTACTGGCAGCGTTGATTTCGTTAGCGGCGGCACGATTACGCCCGGCCTTGTGACCGCCTACGGTGTCGGCGCGAGCTGGGATTTCCAGGCGCTCGTCCAACTCGGCGCCAAACGGGCCGCGGCTCGGGCCAACCTGCAGGCGGTCGACCTCGACATCGCGTGGGCGGAATGGCAGATCGCCCAGGGCGCGAAGCTCGCTTTTTATCGCGTCCTGAGCGACCAGGAGCAACTCTCCCGCGCCCGGCAGGTGGATGCGCGGCTCCAGGAAAACCTCGACGTCGTTAGGCGCGCCAGTTCCGCCCACGAGCAGACCGCGATCGATCTCGCCGCGGCGCAGGCCGCCAGTCAGGATGCCCACGCGGTTGCCCTCGCGCTCGAGCAGGATCTCGCGCATCAACGCCTCGCGCTGAAAAGAGCGATCGGCTTTCCGCCGGATGCGCAGCTCCGCTTACGTGAAGGCATCTCGCTGCCGTCGCATGTCTCCACGCCTTCCTCCGCGGAGTTGATGGCCAATCTCGAGGACCGCCGGCTCGATCTCCTCGCCTTGAAGAAAGGCTATGAAAGCGAAGAGGCAAAATTGCGCTCCGCGATTCTCGCGCAGTTCCCGAAAATCAGCCTCGGCCTCAATCAAGCCAGCGACACGAGCAACGTGCACACGATCGGCCCGGCCCTCACCATCGACCTGCCGATTTTCGATCGCGGCCAGGGCACGATCGCCTTCGAGCGCGCCACGCGGCAGCAGCTCCGGGATGAATATTTCAACCGCATCTTCGAAGCGCGCTCCGATGTCGCGACCGCGCTCTCCGACATCCGTGCGCTGGAGAAACAGATCGCCGCCTTGGAAGAAGCCATCCCGGTTTTGCAAAAGATGGTCGATGATTTTCGCGTCGCCGCCGGGCAGGGCAATCTCAGCGCCTTCGATTTCTACGTGGCGCAAAACAATCTGAACCAGAAATCGATTCAGATTATCAAACTGAAACAGCAACTGATCGAGACGCGCATCGCGCTCGAACTGGCGACCGGGCGCTACCTGCCGGGCCGGACTAACGAATGAACTGGAAACGCTGGATTTGGTGGACGGCCCTGCTCCTGGCCGCGATCGGCCTCGGCTATTGGCTGGGTCATCGTGCTGGTGCCGGCGGCGCCGCGGCCAGCGGCGGCGACTCAACCGGAGGACCGGTGGCGCACGTCACGCTGGCGCCGATCGAGCGCAAATCGATCGCGGTGACGGTGACGGCTTTTGGCAGCGTGCTGACGCAGCCGGGCAAAACGCACGCGGTTTCGGCCGCCTACGAAACACGCGTTCGCCATGTTCTGGTCGCGCCGGGCGAAGCGGTCAGGGTCGGCCAGCCACTGGTCGAGATTGATCCGAGCCCGCAGACGCAATTGCAGTTGGCCGAGGCGCGCAACGCGGCCCGGGCGGCGCAACAGGCGCTGAAGCAAACGCAGCAAAAGTTCAATCTCAAGCTGGTCACGAACCAGGATCTCGGGACGGCGAGGAAGGCGGCGGAAACCGCGCAACTGCAGCGGCAGACGCTGGAGAAACAGGGCGCGGCGACGGGTCAACAAGTGACATCAGACCTGGCCGGGCTGGTCGGCAAAGTCGACGTCCAGGATGGCCAGATCGTGCAGGCGGGAAATCCGCTCGTCGAGTTGGTACAGCAAAACGAAATCGAAGTGAAGCTGGGCGTGGAGCCCGAGGATGTGCAACACCTGGAAACGGGTCAGCCAGTCACGCTCCACCAGGTCCATCTCGCCCAGGCGAAACCGATCCAGGGCAAGGTGCGCCTGATCACGCAACGGATCGATCCCGACACGCGAATGGTGGATGTCTATGTCACTTTACCTAACGACAACGGCCTCCTGCTCGATTCTTATTTTCGTGGAGAACTAAACACCCGGGCCCACGAGACACTCGTCGTGCCGCGCGCGGCGGTTCTCCCGGATGGCGACGCCCACGTTCTCTTCACCGTCCAGAACAATCACGCCGTCCGACATCAGGTGAAGATTGGGATTCAAACCGCCAGGGAAACCGAAATCATCACGCCGGATTTAAAGGCGGGCGATCCCGTGGTGGTGAAGGGAAACTATGAACTGAGCGACGGCATGGCGGTCGCCACGGTAAAGAAATCATGAGCCTCACCGGCTGGCTGCACAGCCACGCGCGCTCACTCGTTTTTCTCCTCGTGGTCCTGATCGTCGCGGGAATTTTCGGTGGCCTCGCGCTCCCTGTGGCGCTCTTTCCCCAGGTCAGTTTCCCGCGGGTGCGGATCAGTCTCGATGCCGGCGATCGCCCAGCGGAACGGATGGCGGTCGAGGTGACATACAAGGTCGAGCAAGCGGTCCGCGCCATCCCCGGCGTGCGCGGTGTTCGTTCCACCACCAGCCGGGGCAGCGCGGAGATTTCGGTCAACTTCGATTGGGGCGAGGACATGATCTCCGCCATGCTTCAGGTGGAATCGGAGGTAAACAAGATTCTGTCCAGCCTCCCGCCCGGGACCACTTTCGACGTCCAGCGGATGGATCCGACGGTCTTTCCCGTCATCGCCTACAGCATCACTTCGAGCACGCATTCGCTGAGCGAATTGCACGATCTCGCGATGTACCAATTGCGCCCGGTTCTCTCGACCGTGCCCGGCGTCGCCCAGGTCGGCGTGCAGGGCGGCGCGATCGAGGAATACCGCGTCGTCGTTGACCCGGGCAAGCTCCAGTCCTTCAAAATGACGCTGGCCGATGTCGCGAAGGCGCTCTCCGCCTCCAACGTCCTCGTCGCCGTTGGCCGGATCGAGGATCACGACAAACTTTATCTCATCGTCTCGGATACGCGGGTGCGGAACGTGGCCGGGATCGGGCAGACCGTCCTGCGCTCGGGTAACAACGGTGTCGTTAGGCTGGAAGATGTCGCGCTGGTCGAGCCCTCGACCGAGCCGCAGTGGATCCGCGTCACCGCCAACGGCCGCGATGCCGTCCTCTTCCAAGTCTACCAGCAACCGGGCAGTAACACGGTCCAGATCGCGCAGGGCATCAAGCAAAAGCTCCAGGAGGAAGAAAAACGTCTCCCGAAGGATCTCCAGATCAGCAATTGGTACGACCAGAGCGAACTCATCATCGCCTCCGAGCACAGCACGCGCGACGCCGTCCTCATCGGCATCGTCCTCGCCGCCATCGTGCTCCTGATTTTCCTGCGCAATTGGAAGGTCACCCTGATCGCGATCATGGCCGTGCCCGCGTCGCTCGCCGCCACCATGCTACTGCTCGACGTCGCCCACATGAGTCTCAACATCATGACCCTCGGCGGAATGGCGGCCGCGGTTGGCCTGATCATCGACGACGCGATCGTGATGGTGGAACACATCATGCGGCGGCTCGGCCACGGCACCGGCTCGGAGGCGGAACGCGTCCAGCGGGCGAGCGACGAATTCACCGGGCCGCTCGTCGGTTCCTCTGCCGCGACGATCATCATCTTTCTCCCGCTCGCTTTCCTCAGTGGCGTGACGGGCGCGTTTTTCAAGGCGCTCAGCCTAACGATGGCCTGCGCGCTTTTTGTTTCCTTCCTCATCGCCTGGGTCGCCCTGCCCATCCTTTGCGCGCGCGTCCTCGGAAAGGACGACGCCGAGCCGGACGAGCCGCCGCCTTTCATGCAAAGGATCAACCGCGGCTATGAGTGGATCATGCAGCGCGCGCTGAGACGCGGGTGGCTCTTCCTCACCCTCGTCACCATTCCGTTGCTCGTTCTCGGTTGGTTCGCCTTCAGGCAGGTCGCTTCCGGTTTCATGCCGACGATGGACGAAGGCGGCTTTATTCTCGATTACAAAACCGAACCCGGGACCTCACTCGCGGAAACCGATCATCTCCTGCGCGAGGTCGAAGCGGTCCTGAGCCAAACGCCCGAGGTGCAGAGCTATTCGCGGCGAACCGGCCTGCAACTCGGCGGTGGCATCACGGAGGCGAACAGCGGAGATTTCTTCGTTAGGCTAAAACCGCCACCGCGCCGCGGGATCGAGACGGTGATGGACGATGTCCGCACCCACATTGAACAACACATCCCCGGCCTTCAGATCGAGACGGCGCAATTGATGGAAGACCTGATCGGCGACCTCACCTCCGTGCCGCAACCGATCGAGATCAAGCTCTATTCCGATAACGAAAAGCTACTCAAACAGACAGCCAGCAAAGTGCAGCGCGCGATCGAGAAAGTTAGCGGCGTCGTCGAAGTGAAGAATGGCGTCGTCCTCGCCGGCGATGCCTTGAACATCGAGGTCGACCGCGTCAAAGCCGCGCTCGAAGGCATGGATCCCGATTCGATCACCACCACGCTCGACAATTATCTCAGCGGCAGCGTCACCACCTACATTCAACGCGGGCCCAAGCTCATCGGGGTGCGGGTCTGGCTTCCGCAAAGCTCGCGCCAGACGCTGCTGGAGGTAGGCGAGCTCCTGCTCCATGCGCCCGACGGACATCTTTTCCCGCTCAAACGGGTCGCGAAGATCGTGCCCGTGATCGGTCAGCCCGAGATCCAGCGCGATAACCTGAAGCGGATGGTCGCAGTCACCGGCCGGATCAGCGGGCGTGACCTCGGCTCGACGGTGCAGGAAATCAGAAACAAGGTCCTCGACCAGAAAGGATTCCTGCCCGCGTCCGTCCCTTACACGTTAGGCGGGCTTTACGAACAGCAGCAGATCGCGTTCAAAGGCCTGACGATCGTGCTGATCGCCGCGATCCTCCTTGTCTTTACCCTTCTCCTTTTTCTCTACGAAAGTTTTCGCGTCGCGATCGCGATGCTCGCCATGCCCTTGCTCGCCGTCGCCGCGGTTTATACCGGCCTTTGGCTTACCGGGACGGAGTTCAACATCACCTCGCGCATGGGCATGACCATGATCGTCGGCATCGTGACCGAGGTGGCGATTTTTTATTACTCGGAGTTTAAGGACCTAGCTGGCGACGGCGATCGACGGAAGCGTTTCATCGCGGCGGGCGTCAACCGAATGCGGCCGATCGCCATGACCAGTTTCGCCGCCATCCTCGCGCTCCTCCCGCTCGCGCTCGGGATCGGCCAGGGCTCCGCCATGCAGCAACCGCTTGCGATCGCGATCATATCCGGCCTCGTCGCGCAACTGCCGCTCGTTCTCATCGTGCTGCCGGTGCTTCTCTTTTCGTTTGGAGTCGGGCGGCAGGCGTCGAGTGAGGCGGCCCAATCCTAAGAGCGCTTTCGGCCCGTTTTTCTCCTGCTAGAATACCCGATGCAAATTCGAACCTGGTTGGTCATGGCAGTGTGTGCGGGTGCTCTGCAACACGCGGCGGCCGCGGACGTGGGCCCTTACAAATTTCTTCGTGAGATTCCCATTGGCGGCGAAGGCGGCTGGGATATTTTGACCGTCGATGCGCCCGCGCATCGTCTCTATCTCTCGCACTCGACCAAAATCGTGGTCATCGATTTGGAAAAGAACACCGTCGCCGGCGAGATCACTGACACGCCCGGGGTGCATGGTTTTATCGCGGTGCCGGAGTTCGGTCGGGGCTTCTCGACAAACGGCAAGGAGAACAAATCGAGCGTGGTCGATTTGAAGACGCGCAAAACGATTGCAAAAATCGACACCGGCGAAAATCCCGACGCGCTGGTTTACGAACCGCAACGCAAAGAGGTTTATATTTTCAATCACAGCGGCAATTCCGCGACCGTGATCGACGCGAAGAGCGCGAAAGTCGTGAGCACCATTCCGCTCGGGGGCAGTCCGGAATTCGCCGCCGCCGATCCGGCGTCCGGGCGCGTCTATTGCAACATTGAAGACAAGAGCGAGGTCGTGGCGATCGACACGGCGAAGCATGAAGTCGTCGCGCATTGGCCCACCGCGCCGGGGGAAGAACCAAGCGGGATCGCCTTCGACGCCGTGCATCACCGCCTCTTCGCCGGTTGCCAGAACAAGATGATGGTCATGCTCGATACCGAAAGTGGTCAGGTCGTGGCGAATATCCCGATTGGATCAGGCGTCGACGGCGCCGCTTTCGACGAGCCGACGCAGCTCGCGTTTGCCTCCTGCGGCGATGGCACGACCGCAATCGCGAAGGAAGAAGCCCCCGATAAGCTAACCGTCCTGCAAACACTGAAGGCGCAACGCGGAGCCCGAACGATCGCGCTCGATCCGCGCACGCATCGGATCTATTTGCCGACTGCGCAGTTCGGGCCGGAACCGACGCCGGGACCCGGCGCGCCGCATCGGCCGGCGATCATCCCGAATTCGATGAAGCTTCTGGTCTTCGGGCCGGGTGCGTAGCGTTCGCCTAACGAGCGCGCTGGGTGCGGATTGACGGACGACGGGCTGCGCGTCGGATTTCTCGCGTGACGTCCTGACCGTGAACTTTGGCCTTCGCCAAAAACTGACCGACTCGGCCGTTCTCATCACTTCGTTAGGCCACGACCTGCGCGCGCCTAACGACCAAGCGCTCGCCTTCGTCGGCTACTTCGGCGTGCCGTTACTTTACTGAGCCGCGCGCCCCGCGACGACGGCTCAATGCGCTTTTTGCGCGGGCTTCTGCGGGAAAATCAGGATCAGGGCCACGATCACCACAAGGAGCGCGAATGACGCGGTATAACGACTCAGCGCCAGCCCGCCGTTCGCGTGAGGCTTATCGAGGAAGTCGCCGACGACCGCTCCGAGCGGCCGGGTTAAAATGAAGGCCGCCCAAAACAGAAGCGCGTGAGAAACGCTCGTGAAATAGTAGAGAAGCGCGGTCACTAGCAGCAAACCGCCAAAAATCGCGGCCGCCCCCAGGTAGCCCATTTGATTTGTGTCCGCGACCCAGTCGCCGAGCGCAGTGCCGAGTGTTTGCGAGAACATGATCGTGAGCCAGTAAAACATCTCGACCTTCGGCGTGTTCACGGTGTCGACCGAGATGCTCCCGGTCGACCAACGCCAGGTCAGAAGTGACGCAATGACAAGGATGAGCAAAATGGTCGAGCCGCCGGTGTAGCCGATGCCAAGGGAGCGGGTGCAATAATCCGCCAGCGTTGTCCCCACCGTCGTCGTCGCGACGATCGTTAGCCAATAGAGGAAAGGGTGGAATTTTGCCGCCTTGATCTGCACCAAGACCGCGATCACGAAAATGACCCCGAAGATGGCCGTCCCGATCAAATAGCCGGTGCC
>JBDTVP010000045.1:0-18547 GCA_040007175.1 Spartobacteria bacterium | reverse complement strand
AACACGGCATCGGCCTGGCTAAAAAACGCTGGTGGCCCGAGGCGACGAGCCCGGTTACGCGCGACCTGCACGCGCGCCTTAAACAAGCTCTCGACCCGCTTAACATCCTCAATCCGGGTAAATTTCTCGACGCTGACGGTTGATCGAGGCGGGAGCTGTGTTACGTTCCGCGACTTCAATTTACGCGCATTTCCGGTCCGCTGACCGAATCTAAATTAGTGCGTTTTCTCTCCGGCTCTTTGCCGGCGCCGCTCGATGAAACCAGGAACTCTTACACATACTATTGCCGCAGTGGTGGGCTCGATCTCCGCGTTTTTCGCGCCCTCGGTCCCGGCGCAGGTGCCGGCCGCCAAATATAAGGTCAGCAAAAAGCAGAACCGCTTGACCGAAGACGTCCTCTTGAAAGTGGACCCAATCGCTTATAGCCCGCCCAATTCTTTTCAACCGGCCAAAGGCAAGGGCGCGGATCGTTTTCCGTGGAAGAAGGAAATCGTCACGACCGTTTTTTGGATTGGTGAAAATCCTACTGCGAACAATCCAGTCCCGAATCAGGCCAGCAGTTGGGACGCTGCCTGGACCCGCAACTACGGCGGCTACGACGACCCGAATCCAGCGCACCGTCAAAATTACGCCCCGGTGAAATTTACCCCGAGGCAGAACCCGTTCTATTGCGCGCTGCCTTATAACGACAAGGCGCGTGAAGGCCATCGGACGGAGGCGCCAAAGGTCGTGCCTTGGTTCAAGGAAGCCTATCAGGGACCCGCGATTTCGGTTTGCAAAGGCCGCTGGGTGGCGATTCGCAAAGGCGATCGAACCGTTTATGCGCAGTGGGAGGATGCCGGTCCATTCCGCACCGACCATTGGGAGTATGTGTTTGGGAACGAGCGCCCCAAACCGAATCTCAACCGCGGCGCCGGGCTCGATGTTTCTCCGGCGGTGCGCGACTACCTCGGGATCCAGGAAACCGATGTGACCGACTGGAAATTTGTCGACTTCAGTGAAGTTCCGCCCGGCCCATGGGCGAAGCTGGGGGACAACAACACCTTCGTCCTCAACCAGCGCAAAGCGCAGCAGCAGCTGGCCAAGGCGAAGGAAAAAAGCTCCGCGATCTTTCGTTAGGCTAAAAACCTGCTCATGGTCCGCCTCGGGAGAATCTTTTTGCTCGGGGCCGTCGGCTGCTTCGTTCTCGCCGCGCCCGCTCATGCCGGCAAAGTGCTGACCGGGAAGGCAGCGATGAGCGACTGGACCGGCGATGCCCCCGGCGTGCGGCGGCAGATCACCGTGGCTGATCTTCCTCCCCCTAACGACACCCGTTCCGCCAACAACGGACCCGATATCGTGGCGCGTCCGGCCGGCGCACAGCTCCACGTCCCGGCAGGATTCAAGATCGAGGAATACGCCGCTGGTCTGAAGGATCCGCGCGTCCTCCTGGCCGCGCCTAACGGCGACCTCTTCATCGTTGAAAGCCGGTCTAACCAGGTCAAGGTCATGCGCGACCGCGATGGCGACGGGAAGCCGGATCAGACCGAACTGTTTACCGTAAAAGACCTGAACAAACCGTTTGGGATCGCGTTTTATCCGCCCGGACCGGAGCCCCAATATCTCTACGTCGCAAACACCGACGGGGTGATTCGGTTTCCCTATCGCAACGGGGATTTAAAAACGCGCGGACCGGCCGAGAAGCTGGGCGCGCATCTTTCGGCGGGCGGCCTGCTGCGGGGTGGGGGTCATTGGACGCGCGGGCTCGCCTTTTCGCCTAACGGAAAGAAAATGTATGTCTCGATCGGTTCACTTTCCAATGTCTCGGACAGTGCCGCGGAGGCGGACCGCGCCCGCATCTTTGAGTTCAACCCCGATGGTTCAGGCCAGAAAGTGTATGCCTGGGGAGTTCGCAACGCCGTCGGCCTCGCCGTCCGCCCGGGAACCGACGAGCTCTGGATGAGCACGAACGAGCGCGACGAACTGGGCGACGACCTCGTGCCCGACTACATCAGCCACGTCACGCCGGGCGGCTTCTACGGTTGGCCTTGGTTTTATCTTGGGAATCACCAGGATCCGCGGCACAAGGGCGCGCATCCGGAGCTGGCGGGCAAAGTCCTCGTCCCCGACGTGCTCGTGCAGGCACACTCCGCCACGCTCAATCTCTGTTTCTACGATGGAAAACAATTCCCCGAGGAATTTCGCGGCGATGTCTTCGCGGCTTTCCACGGCTCCTGGAATCGGACCCGGCGCACCGGCTACAAAATCGTGCGCGTTCCGCTCAAGGACGGTAAGGCCACCGGCGCCTACGAGGATTTCGTCACCGGATTTGTCACGCCGGAAGGCAACGTCTGGGGCCGGCCCGTCGGCGTGGCGGTGGCCAAAGACGGCAGCCTGCTCTTCAGCGAGGATGGCCACGGCACGATCTGGCGAGTCAGCGCGAATCGTTAGGCACACCCGGTCATCATGGCGCGCGCCATTCACACGTTCGACAACGGGGTTCGGGTTTTTGAGGACCAGCTTCTGGACGAACAGCGCGCGCGCTACCGGGAGCGGAACGTGCACGAGGCGGAGGAAGAAGAAATTTTTATCGAACTGATTCGCCGCCTGCCGCCGGATGGTTGCTACGTCGATGTCGGGGCGGCGATCGGTTATTATCTTATCCTGGCTCGCCGGCTGGCTCCGGGCCTAACGATCCACGGAATGGAGCCCCTCGAACGGCATCGGCGTTTCCTCCAGGAAAATTTGAGCCTCAACGGCCTAACGAGCAGCGGGTTTATCATTCATCACGAAGGCTTGAACGCGACGGCCGGGAGCGAAACTTTCGTCGATCGCGGCTACAGCAGCCGGCTGGCGCAGGCGGGGGCGCTGCCGCTCTCGCTCAGCGCACGCTGGAAGCGATTACTGGAAACGATCGGACTGCGCCAGCCGAAGAATGCGACCACCATTTCCACCATCACGCTCGACTTGTTTACGCAAAGTCTCGGGCGGCCAATCGACCTTCTGCAGATGGACGTGCAGGGATTGGAAGTGGAAGTGCTGAAAGGTGGAAGCGAGACGATGCGGACTGGCGCGGTGCGGGCTTTTCTCATCGGCACTCACGGGCGGGCCAAGGGGCTGACTTTGCACGAGGAATGTCGCGAGATGCTGCGGGCGAACGGCTACCGAATCGAAGTTGACGAGCCTGATACGAAAGAGCAGCCAGACGGAATCCTGGTCGCGACCAAATAGCGCGCGCTCTCGTGGCGCAGAAACGCGGGTTGTAATTGCGAGGTCCGTCTCCGTCCTGCGTCGGATCGGAGGGACAAGCTAAGAGAACTCGCCCCGCCTCCTTTGTATTTCGCCGCGGCAGGGCGAAGTTCTCCCGTGCCGAAGCGATCGATCAAATCTCAGACTCTTGACGAGTTAAGCGAGTATCTCGCCGCCGTGGGCGCACCTGCTTATCGCGCCAAGCAGATCACCGACTGGCTCTACAAGAAACGCGTCGACGGTTTCGAGGCCATGACCGATCTGCCCGCCGCGACTCGCGCCGCGCTGACGGAGGAATTCACCTTCGACCGGCCCGAAGTTATCCGTGCGCTCGGTTCCAAGGACACGACGCGCAAATTTCTCTTCCGGCTCGCCGATGGAAACCTGATCGAGTCGGTCCTCATCCCGGCCTCGCCCGCGCTCTACGGCGAAACGTCCGATCGCCGCACGCTCTGCGTTTCGACCCAGGTTGGCTGCGCCTACGGTTGCAAATTTTGCGCGAGCGGCCTTGATGGTTTCACGCGCAATCTAGAGTCGGGCGAAATCGTCGAGCAAGTCCTCGCGGTGGAAACGGCGAGCGGAGAAAAGGTCGACAACATTGTCTTCATGGGCATGGGCGAACCGCTCGCCAACCTAACGAATCTGCTGCAGGCGGTCCGGATCATCAACGCGCCATGGGGCCTGGAAATCGGTGCCCGCCACATCACCATTTCGACCAGCGGTCTGGCCCCGCAGATTCGCAAGCTTGCGCTGGAGCCGACCCAGTTCCGCCTCGCCATCTCGCTCCACGGCGCGACCGATGAAGTGCGCAACCAGATCATGCCGGTGAACCGCAAATATCCGCTCTCGACCCTGCTCGAAGCCTGCGACTTCTACGTCGCGGAAAAGAAGCGCCTGATGTTTGAATACATCCTCATCGCCGGGGTGAACGACAGCGACGAGCAGGCGCACCGGCTGGCACGACATGCGCTGCGGCTCTCGGCTAAGACGAATCTGATTCCCTACAACACCGTCGAAGGGCTCGAATGGTCACGCCCATCGCGCAACCGGCAGGAAAGTTTCCTCCGCATCCTGCGCGAGCACGGAGCCGTTGCCACTTTGCGGCGCGAGAAAGGGCACGACATCGACGCGGCTTGCGGGCAACTGCGTTTGCAGACGAAGCGCGAACTCGCTGCCTAACGATGGCCTCGAGCCGGCTCGAGGAACATATCCAACGCGTGCAGCGGCTGCGCGAGTTGCGGAAATCCGATCCGGCAGGCACTCGCCTCCTCGCCGCGGAAGCCGCTACGCAGGCGGCGGAATTGCGGAGCAACGATCCGCGGCGGGGCGATGCCTTGGCGTTGCTCGCCTGGCTGCGGCTCGAAGCTGGGGATTACGCGGGCGCCGCCGCAGTGACGACGGAGGTACTGCGCATCCGCGAACGCAGCGAACCGGACGAATTTCTAGCGCTCGCTCTCGGCGCGCACGCGCTGGCGCTCTTCGGAGCGGATCGTAGCGCCGAGGCGGATGGGATGTTGCGAAGGGAACTCGAAGTCTGGGAACGAATTTTCGGTCGGCAGGATCCGCGCCTAGCCGCCAAGCTGGAGGCACAGGCAGAATACGTACAGTCGGGTTGGGGCCGGCCTTATTGGGCAATTGAACTGCTCCAGCGAGCGATTCGGATTCGCGAGGTCAATCCGGAGGGCGCGCGCGGTGGCTTGGCGATGGATTACCAACGGCTGGCGCAACATCAAAATCGGCCTCAGTGACTGGGCGAACGCGAGCAAAAACCTGGAACGCGCGCAGGAATATCTCGAGCAGGAGATTGCGCACGATCCCGCCCGGCTAGAGAACCGAGCCGGCCTAACGCATCTCTTGATTCTGCGCTGCGGTCTCGTGGGAATGGACGCGCAACCAGAGAGGGCGCTCGTGTTTGCCGAAAACGCGCGGGCGGTTTCGTTGCCCGATCGGTTTTTGGCCGCGGAAAGAGATTGCCTGGTGGCGTCGGCGCTGAGCGTCGTTTTTCAGAAAACGGGCGATCTGCCGGCTGCCGTGGCCGAACAGAATAAGGTCATCGATGTTTTCGAGCGGGAAGCTGATCTGATCGGTCCCGACCGGCTCGACATTGGCGTGCTGAGCAATGCAGTCCTCTCGCTCGGTGGGCTCTACTTGGAAATGAACGACCTCGTGTTGGCGAGGAGCGCGCTCGAACAGGCGCTGGCCCAAATCGGCGAACGGAGCGACGTCCTTTTCAAGCTGGCCGAGCTCGAACGAAAAAGCGGGAACGAAACAAAGGGGCTGCGTTTCTACCGGCAGGCGCTGCGGAAACGGAAGGAGGCCGGCTCCGAGATGGCGGTTCTCTTCGGGACCAATCGCCGCCGGCAGAAGGGACCGGAGCGAGGCGGATTCAGCGGAAAGGCCGCGAAAAGAATCTCGTTAGGCGAAGCGGTCGTCTTTGTGCCCGGAGGCGAATTTGCTCCGGAGTCGTGGCTGGCGACGGCGCCGCCCGAGTCGGTCCCGGTTGGTTTCGCGACCAATCCCGAGCCGCTCATCATTCGCCGGAAGGATCTGCTTGCGCTCAAACAATTCTCCGCCCAGGCGGCGAAACGGATCGCGCGGGCCCGGCTTTATCCCAAATCCGCCTTCGTTTTCATCCATGGCTACAACGTCCCTTTCGACGCCGAGCTGCCCAATTGGTCCGGGATCTCAATTACGACAGCGCTGCTTTCCTTTTTTCCTGGCCTTCGTTAGGCGATTTCCTGCGCTACGGTTCCGATCGCCGGACGGCGAATGAAGCGAACGATGCGCTGGCCGCTTTCCTTTTGGGAGTGGCGGGCGCGACCGGTGCCGAGAAGGTGCACATCTTGCCCCACAGCATGGGAAATCGCGTCCTGCTCGCCGGGTTGGAACAGGTCGTCGCGCTTGAAGGCGGCGTGCCGCCGGAGTTAGGCGAGGTGATTTTTGCCGCACCCGCGGTGCCGGCGACCGAATTTCGGGAACGTCTTGGCCGTTTTTAGAAGGCTGGCATGGAGCGCTTTACACTTTACGCCTCGGCGCTTGACAAGGCGCTTTGGGCCGGCCGCTTCCGCGAGGGGGGCAAGGTGTTGGCGGGTTACATCGTCGCTGGTCGACCGTTGGTTCTGCCCGGTTTGCAGAGCATCGATGTCTCCGCCGCCGGCAGTCTTGGCTTGAAGAACTTGAATCACGACGTCTTCGCTTCCAACCCGGTGATGATGGAGGACATTCGCCAGTTGCTCCGGACCGGCCGGCGCCCGCCTGACCAGCGCCTCGCCGTTCTGCGGCCCCAGCCTTCTCCGGAGCAGCCTGAGTTTTGGCGCTACGAGCCGGATTGAGGTTCACCTGGTCGGGTTAAAATCGGCGCCCAGCCTTGCGCTCTCGCCGGGCGCAAAGTGCAAAACTTTTTTGCGCTGTTTGTTAAGCTGGCCTAAGTAAAAATCATGGCCGAGCACGACTCAGACCGCGCTTGGGATGAATACGAGTGGGAACGGTTTCTCCAGCGGCAGGATCAGAAGACGGAGAAATACATGGAGCTCCTCGAGAAATATATCGACGACCCGCAGCGCGATGAAATCGTCGCGCGCGAAATGGGTTGGGTCCATCTCACCGAGAACGAGGGCGAGGATTGGAATGAAGAGGCCGATGCGATGCTCGCCGGTGATGTCGAGGAGGTGGACGACGACGATCCCGAGCTCGGCTTTCTCAATGGCTGCGTCGAAAGTTTCGAGGAGCACGTGCTTTATCGCGCGGCCTTTGCCCTCACCGTGTGGATCGACCGGCTCTACGAGTCCGAGTCGGCTCTGCAAAACGACCCGGCCGCGGTCAAACTGGCGACGCACGCTGCGCTCGCCGCTGCCAAACTCGCCGCGGCCTTGAGCGACGAAGAAGCCGAGGAACTCGGAATGACGATCGCCTACCTGAAGCGGGCGCTTAAAGCAGTCACCGTCGCAATGGAGGCTTCCGCCCAACTCCAGAACGCGAAATCCATCACCAGCGAACAACACGCCGCCCTGCGCCATCGCATCTTCCAGGTGCGCGACGGCATCGTCCTCCTGATGGGGGAGTTCCGTGGCGAATGGCTGCGCCGTTACGGCAGCCTCTAGCCATTTGAATGAATCGGGGACGCACCCGTCTAAAAATGGACACGGAAGCGACTGCGGCTCAGGCCGATGTCCCCGAGCTGGACCTGGTAAAACGGGCCCAGGCCGGCGATAACGAGGCCTTCGACCAACTGGTCGGCCGGTTTCGCACCCGGGTTTTCGCGATGATTTATAACATGGTGCATAACGAGCAGGATGCCTGGGATCTTGCTCAGGATAGCTTCCTGAAAGCGTGGAAATCGATCGCGCGTTTCCGGGGGCAATCGTCGTTTTACACCTGGATCTATCGCATCGTGATGAACGTGACGATCGATTGGCTGCGCAAGAAGCAGGTCAAAGGCGGAGGCGCGGAATTCGACGACGCGATTCAGTTGAAAGAGATCGACCCGGCCTCGCGGACCGTGCCGCATGCCGATGCGCTGCCGCACGAGCGGATGCAGCACAAGGAAATCCGGGCTCGGATCGAGGCGGCGATCGCGCAACTCTCCCCCGAGCATCGAGCGGTTATTTTGATGAAGGAAATCGAAGACATGCAGTATCACGAAATCGCCGAGTCGTTAGGCTGTTCCATCGGCACGGTCATGTCGCGCCTCTTTTACGCGCGGAAGAAACTGCAGAATTTATTGCGGGATGTTTATGAAAACGTTTGAAGAAAAATGGACCGCCTGGGTCGATGACGAAATGAGCGAGACGGAGCGGGCCGAGTTTGAGGCCACGCTCGAAGACCGCGCGCTGGCCGCCGCGGAAAAGCAAGAGGCGCACAAGCTGGGTGTGTTCCTGAAAGCACAGCTGCAGCCGCATGCGATGGGGAACGAGGAATTTTTCCATCATCAACTGCGCGATCGAATGGCCGCGGAAAGCCCGCAACCGGCAGCGCCAGCCCCTTCGCAGTTACGCGCCGGCTGGTGGACAATTCGCCGCCTGCTCTGGACCGGTTCGACCTCCCTCGCCGTCTTCGCCGTCCTGATGTTTTTCGCGATGCGGGAAAAGCCGACGCCGGATCAGTCGCAATATTTGACCCAGATTCTCAACGCCCGAGTCGATCCGAACGTCAGCCCGCACGCGACCGTCTCGATTTTCCAAACGAAGCAGGACCGCGTCACCGTGCTTTGGGTTGACGGATTGAAATCCTTGCCGGCAGAATACGCCGCAAAATAATCATGCGCCGTCGTCTACTCGCCCTCTTCGTTTGCAGTCTGTCTTTCTGCGGCGTCGGGTCGAGTGCGAGCGCCGGGGAGAACGTCTGGAGCGGCTTGGTCGTGGCCACGAACGTCGCGCGCCCCACGCCACCGCCCCCGCAGATGCATCGGCTGGCCGGGACGCTCCAGCGCACCTTTGGCTATAATCAATTCGAGCTCATTGGGCAGTCGCGTAAAGTGCTCCAGACCGGAGAAGAAAACTGGCTCGCCGCGAGCAAACATTTCTCGCTCCATGTTGATTCACGCGGCGCGTCGCACGACGGCTATCGGCTCAATTTGCAGCTCTTTCAGGATCGCCAGATCCTGCTCGAAACGGACGCGACCTTGCGCAAGAACGGGCCGCTCGTGATCAAGGGGCCGCAGATCGGCGCGGGCCAATTGCTCCTCCTGCTCGTCGTGCAGTGAGCTCCGGCTCCGGGGCAAAAATTGCGGAGCCGCGCCGACCGCGTTAACTCTCCTATGCGTTTCCTGTCTCTGGTCGGATTTTCCCTGCTTCTTCTCTCGCCTTTGCGCGCCGAAACCAAATTCGATTTCCAAACGACGCCGGGCAAGCTGCCGAAGGAGGTCGTGCCGCTCGAATACGCGATCCGGATCGCGCCGGACCTCGACAAACTCACCTTCAGTGGCTCGGAAACGGTCAAGCTGAAGGTGGAAAAACCGGTCACGAAGATCGTGCTCAACGCGTTCGAGATCGCGGTTGCCTCCGCTTCAGTCGACGACCAGGCGTTGCCGGCCAAGGCAATCGTTTTGAATGCGGCCGAACAGACGCTGACCCTGAATTTGCCTAACGAGCTGGCCGCGGGCGAGCATCAGGTCGCGCTTAAGTTCAGCGGCAAGATCAACGCCCAGGGGCAGGGCCTTTTTTACGCCCGCTACCAGGAGTACGAGACGAATGCGAAGAAGATCATGCTTGGGACGCAGTTCGAGGCGACCGATGCGCGGCGCATGTTTCCCTGTTGGGACGAGCCCAGTTTCCGGGCGCGCTTTCAACTGACCACCGTCGTCCCGGAAAATTTCATGGGCGTCTCCAACATGCCGATCGAGGAGGAGAAAAAAATCGAGGGCGGCAAGGAAGTGCGCTTCGCCCAGACGCCATCTATGTCGAGTTATCTCGTCGTGCTTTGTGCGGGCGAGCTCGACGCAATCGAGAGCGAACAGGATGGCGTCAAACTGCGTGTCGTGACGACGAAGGGTAAAGCGGAGATGGGCCGTTACGCACTCGAGAGCGAGGCCAAAATTATGCACTACTTCAACGAATATTTCGGCGTGCCTTATCCGCTTCCGAAGCTCGACCTCATCGCGGTGCCGGGCGGTTTCGGCGGCGCGATGGAGAACTGGGGCGGCATTACTTATTACGAGTCAGTCCTCCTATTTGATCCGAAGAATTCTTCGGTCGAGACGAAGCAGTCGATTTTCGCAGTCATCGCGCACGAGATGGCGCACCAATGGTTCGGCGATCTGGTCACGATGGCGTGGTGGGATAATCTTTGGCTGAACGAAGGCTTCGCTTCCTGGATGGGTTCGAAGTGCACCGATCATTTTAACCCGGATTGGAACGAATGGCTGCGTCGCAATGAGCCTCGTGACCCGAGTCGGCGGATCGGATATTCCAAGGACACGGCGATGCAATCGGACGCCCGCTCGACGACCCACCCGGTGCAGCAACCGGTCGCGACCGAGGCGGAAGCGGGCAGCGCCTTCGATGAAATCACCTACCGAAAAGGCCAGGCCATCATTCGCATGCTGGAGAGTTTTCTTGGCGAAAATGTTTTCCGCGACGGCATCCGCAAGTACATGGCCGCGCATAAATATTCGAACACGACGACGGCGGATTTGTGGGAGGCATTGACCGAAGTCTCGGGCAAACCAGTCGGCGAGATCGCGCCCGGCTGGACGCAGCAACCTGGTTTTCCGCTCGTGAAAGTCGCGCGCGAAGGGGCGGTGATCAAACTCACGCAGGAGCCGTTCACGGTCCATTTCGCCAATCCGCCCTCGCGCCTCTGGCAGATCCCTCTCACCTACGTGACGGAAGGCCTGGCGGCTTCGAACGGTTTTCTCCTGCGCGAAGCGGCGGCCGACCTGCCTAACGAAGTGCCGCCTGAGCAGGCGATCAGGTTCAACGTCGGAGATGCCGGTTATTATCGGGTCGAGTACGATGACGCATCGTGGCAACTGATCATGGCGCAGTTGGCGAAGCTTCCGGAAACCGACCGGGTCAATCTGCTGGCCGATTCCTGGGCGCTGGTCGAGGCGAATCGCAAACCGCTTTCACATTACCTCGGTCTCGTTAACGAAGTGCTGAAGGACGATCAACTCGCCGTCTACGATCAGGTCATCGACACCTTTACGATGCTCAGTCGTTTGCTCGCCGGGGATCCGCTTCGGCCCCGTTTTCAGCAATATGCGAGAACGCTTTTGCGCCCGGCTTTTGATCGCGTTGGCTGGGAAGCGAAAACGGGCGAGCCCTCGCGGCGAGCGGTCCTGCGTGCGTCGCTCATCCGCGGGCTGGGCCTGCTGAACGACTCGGATGTCATCGCCGGATGTCGATCGCGATTTGATCGCTTTGCCTCTGATCCGAGCGCGATCGCGCCCGACCTGCGACCCACCGTCCTCGCTGTGGTCGGTCGTTATGCTGACTCCCAAAGCTGGGAAAAACTGCACAAGCTCGGCCTGAAAACGACGAGCACGGAAGAGAAGCAATACTACTACGAGGCGCTGAGCGGCGCGCTGGATCCGCGGCTTCTTCCGCGCACGATGGCGATTGCGTTGACCGATGAATTGCCGACGAGCCGGGCGGCTTATCTGCTGCCTTACGCGGCGCGACAAGGGGAACATCCGGAGTTGGTTTGGGAGTTTGCCCGGGAGCATATGAAAGAGCTTCTTGCCAAACAGGACGCGCTCGGGATCAACGGTTTTGCGGCGGGTCTATTCAATTTCTATTCCGATCCGAAGGGCGCTTCGACCTTGCAGAGTTACGCCAAGGCCAGCCTGCCGCCATCCGCCCACAAGGCGGTCGCGAAAACGGTCGATGAAATAGGTTTTCGCGCGGAACTGAAAATACGGCTTGAGCCGCAGTTAAAGTCCGCGATGGAAACTTCGGAGTAACCCTTCGTCCACCTAACGAGGCGGCTAGAGGACGGCTTTTTTCTCGGGCAGGTGCGTGTCGTCGGGCACGACCGGGACCGCGTTTGCTTCCGCCTTGAGATATTGCGCCTGCCGCCAGCCGAGCCCGGCCTGGCTGAGGAGGAAGAAGGCCATGATCCCGATCCAGAAGGACCGCTGATAAAAGGCAAACCCGATCAGGAGAGCACCGCCGACGAAACCGATCGCGGTCGCGATAAACAAACTCCGAATTTGCCCTAACGGAAACCAAAGCAGAGCCCGCACGATCTGGCCGCCATCGAGCGGATAAATCGGCAGAAGGTTAAAAAGAAGCAGCCCGAGATTAATCTGCCAGAGCAGGTGCAGGACGCGGAACGCATCCGGGCTGCTTGCCGCCCAGCCGGCGCGAACCGCGGTGTGCTCCGCGAAGGTGAGGATGGGCACGAGCAGGAGATTGATCAGCGGGCCCGCCGCGATGCTCCAAAGCATCGCGCCCGCGCGGGGCGGTGGACTAACGAATGCGATACCGCCAAGCGGCCAGAGAACGATGCGGTTGGCCTGGCCACCGACCTGCCGACAGGCGAGGGCGTGACCGAATTCGTGCATCGTGACGAGCACGAACAACCCGACATAGAGGAGCGCCGCCCAAAATGGTGAAGTGAACATTGAACGCCAAACCTGCACTTCGTAGATGGCGACCAGGAACCACGACCAATGCAAAAATACTTCGATCCCGGCGACCTTGAAGAGTCGAATTGAACCTCCGTGGGTTGGCATCGGAGAAGATAGCGCGGGGCGCCGCGGGCCGCATCAAGCGATCAGGCGATTGATCGTGGCCGCGGCGTAGGCAGCCCCGAAGCCGTTGTCGATATTCACCACCGTGACGCCGCTCCCGCAGCTGTTCAGCATCCCGAGGAGCGCGGCCAGCCCACCAAAACTCGCGCCGTAGCCCGTGCTGGTGGGAACGGCAATGACCGGTTTATCGACCAGGCCCGCGACCACACTCGGGAGCGCCCCTTCCATTCCAGCTACGACAACGAGAGCCGCGCACTCCCGCAGGCGGTCGGTTTCGATCAGCAGCCGGTGCAATCCCGCGACGCCCGCATCATAGATGCGCTCCACTTTGTTGCCGAAAATCTCGAGCGTGACGGCTGCTTCCTCGGCCACCGGAAGATCCGAAGTGCCGGCTGCGACCACCGCGACGGCGCATCTCAATTTCGGCAGCGGCTCGCGTTCGATCGTTAGGCAACGCGCTCGCTGGTGGAAGACCGCGCTCGGAAATTCCGCCCGCACGGCGTCGAACTGCTCCTGCGAAACCCGCGTCGCGAGCAGAACCGGCTCGTGATCCAAAATCACCTGCGCGATCCGCGCCACTTCCGCGGGCGTTTTACCCTGTCCGAAAATCACCTCCGGGAAACCGGTCCGTCGGCGTCGGTCCACATCGACGCGCGCGAAGCCGAGGTCTACAAAAGTGCTGTCTTCAGGCATACGCGCCGAAATCTCTCACAAAGTCTGCCGCGGGACGAAGTCATAGAATCACTTTCGTTCGGATTTCCTTCGTGTCCTTTGCGACCGTCGTGCGAACAAAAAAGGCTCGCCGCGCCCGTTCAGAGCCCCCCGTCGCCGGGATCGATTTGCGCCGGGAGCAAGAGGCGCATCGGCAGCATCGGCGATTCGTAGAAGCCATGCTTGCGGAAAAAACTCTGCGACCGCAACTCCGGTCGATCGGTCAGAAGCGTGATGCGCCGAAAATTTTTCTGGCGGGCAAACTCGATCGCATAATCGAGCAGCATCGAACCGTAGCCGTGGCCGCGATATTCTTTGTGCACGACCAAATCCTCCAGCAGAAGGACGAAACCGCCTTCCGCGGTGCTGATCGTAAAGAGTAGATTCATCATCCCCACGATCGAGCGATCGCGCCGCAGGACGAAGACACGCCCACGATTGGGTTCCTCGAAAATCAGCCGCAGCCCGCGCAGTTGTTTGTCTTTATCCGGACGGAAATCGCTCTCCTCGCTGAACAATTCGCCGAGCAGACTCGACAGTTCATCCAGGTCTTCTGAGATTGCCGGTTGGATGACCACATCGTTCATCGTGATGGTTATTCCATAATCGGCTCCCGGTGGCAATGCGGGACTCCACGGGCGGCCCCTCGCCGGAACCGCCGCAGGCGAGCGGTCAGGCGCGTCGCCGTCAAAAACAAGGCCGCTCGCAGTCGAACCGCACTGGCGTTGACAAACCGCCTCGTGCTCCTAAAGTAGCGACTCTCTTAACCCCCGGCAGCGGGATTTTCTCTATGAAGCGCACTTTACAGCGATCGAAGCGGACTCGGAAACAGCAGCACGGTTTCCGCGCGCGCATGAGCACCAAGGGTGGCCGCGCCACTCTCGCCCGGCGCCGTCAACGGGGCCGTAAACGCCTCTTGCCGAAGGGCGCAGAGATCCATTTCGCCCGTCACACGCAGGCCTAGGCCGCCTAGCGATTCAGCTCCTGCAACGGCGCTGCGTAACCCGTCAGCTCGAGGTAGCCGCGACCTCGCACCGGATTCCCGGCCCGTGTTCCGGTTAAATCGAAAGCGCCCTCCCAATAGATAATCGGAGGCAGCGCGAGCTCCTGATTCTCCCTGACCGGCTGGATTGTGAACTCGAGTTTTTCCCGCGGGACATTGATCCGCCAGCCGATCGGATAATTTGCGCCCGTGGTTTTGCTTCTCCAAAAAGTCACGGCTGTCATCTGAAAATCTGCGCTCGTTAGGGAGACGGAGCTGCCATCGGCGCGGACCAGCGTCCCGCTCGAGGCCGGATCAACCTTGCCGTTCGTTAGGCGCATCTGGTAAAGCATCAGCTCGCTGCGATCGTCGAACTGCGCCGAAACCCAATCCCAGCCCGCCTGTCCCGGCGCGAGCTGGTTGGTCGCCCATTCATGGTCGAACCAGCTTTCGCCCGTGACGGAAAATTTTTCCTGGCGCACCCGCACCGTCCCTGAAGTCGCCAGTCGGGTGATCGAGTAATAATGTGAAGCGTGTCCGGCTCCGGCCGCTTTCTGGCTGATCCCGTCGGCGCCGTGCGCGACCGGCGGTTTCGACGGCAGGAGATGCAATTGCACCTGCGCATCTTTCGAGTCGGCCGCGAGATCGAAAGAGCCGTCGGCGTTCATCTGCAAGTTCCACCCGTCGATCCAGGCGAGGCGTTCGTTCGCGGAGAAACCGGCTTCTCTAAAACTGCCGCGACTTGTCTTCTGCTGCACCAGGAACGCCCCGTCCGCGGCATCGGTCACCGTGAAATGCGCAAACTTCAAATCATCGACGACAAAGCGGGAACTCGTGCCGGCCCGTTCGGCCGGGGGGCGGATTCCCTGGCGGAAAAAAGTCAGTTCAAAGCCAAGCCGGCGGCCCTCCCGACTCGTTAGGTTACCGGTGAAATACCACCATTCCGTCTTGAAATTCTCGTGCACCTGATGATCGCGCGGAAATTCGTAACGCCAGCCTGGTTCCGCGGCCTGCCAGTCGGCCGCCACGCAGCTCAGCGCGAGCAGCAGCGCGCTCCAATTTGCAATCAGCGATTTGAGTTTTGAAATCCTTTTCATTCGCTCCGGACCGCCTCCGCGATATCGAGACGGCCCGCCCGCCACGCTGGAATCCAACCCGCAACCACCGCCGCTGTGACGATCCATACCGGCGTCCAGGCGAGCGAGACCCACGGGAAAGCGAGCTGGATCGTCCAACCGAAAAACGCGCGGTTGATCACGCCCGTCAGGACGAGTGAAAGGCAAAGTCCCGAGGCCAGCCCGAGCGCGCTCGCGAGCACGCCGATCATGCCGCTTTCCCAGAGGAGGAGACGCCGGATTTGCGCGGCCGAAGCTCCGATCGAGCGCATCACCCCGAGCTCACGGGAACGTTCCGTCACCAGCGTCGTTAGGCCGAGAAAGATGCCGATCACCGCGACCATTACCGCGATCGTCCGCAGGACATAGGTGACCGCAAAAGTCTGGTCGAAGATTTCAAAAATGCGGGTCCGGAGCAGACGGTTGGAGTAGATCGAAAACTCGCCGCCTGGGCTGAAACGTTTACGGAAAGCCGCGGCCACCGCTTCCGGATCCGCGCCGTTCTTGAGGTAGATTCCGAGGCTGTTAACCCGATCGTCGTGCCAGAATCTGAGGAAAGTTTTTTCACTCAAGAAGACCGTGCCCCGGTCGCGGGTGTAGTCGTAAAACACTCCTGCGATCGGGAAAGACTTGCGGCCCGCGGGGGCGGGAAGGTCGAGGACGTCGCCTTCCGTCACGTGATAGCGGCGCGCGAAACTCTCCGAAACAAGGACGCACTCCTCGCCGTAGAAGCGCCGCATGATTTCGTCGTTCGCGCCGCGGAGGAAACGCAGGTTGCGTCGATTCTTTCCGCGCACCACGCCGACTGCGATGGTTTGATCGCGAAACGGAAGCTCGACTGCGCGGTAGGTATCGACTGCTTCGACTGCCGGATTTTTTTCCAGATACTGAATTGCGGCCGGCGGGATGAAAGAAGTGGGGCCTGCGATCTCGTTTGCCGCGGGTCCGATGAAAAGATCTGCGATCAAGGTTTGATTGATCCAATCGCCGACCGTCTGCCGAAAGGAGAAGACCATGACTGCCACGCCCACCGTCATCGCCACGGCCGCGGCGAGCGAAGCGATCGTAACCGAATTACGCAGCAGCGTGCGGCCGAGATTCTGCGCGGCGAGTCGGGGTTCGATTTTGCGGTGCACAAGCGCCGTGACCGCGCGGCTGAAACGCGCTGTGACTTCCGGCGCGATCGAGGAAAAACCAGCGAGGACGAAAAAGGCCGCGCCGAAACCGAGCCAGGGCGGGCCGGTCTGCAACGCGAGGAAGGCGAGAATTACCGCGAGAAAAAGCGAGATCACACCGCCCAGAATCCAGCCGCGGGAGAGCTTCACCGATTGCTCGATCCGCGCGCCGTGGTGCAAGGTTTCTACCGGATTCATCGCCGCTGCCGCTTGCGCGGGCAGCCAGGCCGCGGCCAGGACGGAGGCGAACCCGAGAGCTGCCGCACTCATCCAAATCCAGGGCGCGACCACGACCTGTTGCACGCTGACCAGGACGTAGAGCGAAGAGATCGTTTCCGCGACGGTCCCGACGAGCGCGCGCGCGAGCAGATATCCGCCCGCCATGCCGACCGCGATCCCGATCGCTCCGAGCACCGCGGCTTCGCCGAGAAACAAGAGCCGCACTTCGAGGCGAGTCACGCCTAACGAACGCAGAATCCCGATCTCGTTCCGTCGCCGGATGACCGAGGCCTCGATTGTGTTGTAGATCAAAAACATCCCGACGAGAAGCGAGACGAGGCTCATCGCCTGCAGGTTGAGTTGGAACCCGGAAAGCATTTTGCCCACCTGTTCGCCGCGCTGGGCCGGGGCAGCGACGGTGAGATCGGCGGGAAGTTGGCGTCGCAGTTCTGCCGCGATTTTTTCCGCATCGTTCCCTTCCGTCAGGCGGAGCGAGATGGAGCTCAGCGTGTCCCGGTGACCGAGGAGTTCCTGGGCCCAGCCGATGTCCATCGCGGCAAAGTGAGGGTTGGCGTTGGCGCTCGTCCCGCGAGTCCGCAGGAGATATCCGATCGTTAGGCGCTTGGTCTCGCCGTTGATCTGCGCGTCGATTTGATCGCCGGCGTGGAGCTGATGTTGCCGGGCCAATTCTTCGCTCACCGCCACGGTGCGCGGACCGCGCAGCCATTGTTGCAGATCGAACTTCTGGTCTTGGAAATCGGTCAGCTCAAAAGTGCTGAAGGGCTGATTGGTCAGAAGATCGATCCCGAGGAGGTCGAGATATTCGCCCGGGAACGCCGGCAGGGTGACAACTCCCCTAACGATCGGAGTGGCGGCGCTCACGCCGGGATGACGCGCGACCCGCGGGAAAATCTCGTTGCGTAAGGTGCCGGCCGGGGCGCGCACTTCGAGTTGGGCTTTGCCTGCGACGACGTCGACGCTCGCTTCGAAGGCGCGGTTCGCACTGTGATTGGCAATCTGGATCGCGAGGTAAAGAGAGACCCCGAGCGCGACGGTCGCGACATTGAGTGTCGCGAGCAGGGGATGCTGCCCGAGGTAACGGAGAACGTGCCAGCGGAAGAGGCGGGAATATTGCGCGATCAAGATGTGTTCCCGAAAGATGCGGAGAAATGATCCGGCCGCGAATGGCCGCGCCACCCTTCGAGCTCGACTCCGCCTCGGGCGACGCCATTCTTTCCGACGGGCTCGTGCCTTGTTTATGGCCGTCGTTTCATTCTCGCTCCGCACCAAGATCGCCCTCTCCATGGCGCTCGTGGCGGCGCTCATCGTGGCTGCGATCGTCGGACTCATTTTCATATTCGCAGCGTGCAACTCCTGCAGGAATTCCAGGCCTTCGTCCAGAGCGCAGCCGGCACGACCGCTGGCGCTCGACGGGGATGCGATCATCACGATCCGTTTGTCTAACGATGAGACGACGGACGCTTTCCGCGCGACGCGCGAGATCCTGGAAAAGTCCCGCCAGATCAATCATCTCGCGGAAAATGAGATGTATGTTTTGCGCCCGCTCGGCCCGGGCGCGCCTTTCGAGACCGAGTTTGTGGTCATGCTGCAGAAGAAGACCTTCATCGGCAATCGTTACGCCGTGCCCGCGGCCAATCGCGCCGCCTTCCAAGAGGCCTGGACCAAGAAACTGCCAATGAGCAGTGACATTTACGAAGCTCTCGCTCGCTATCGGGGGCGGAGCGTTGCTCATCGCGATGATACCCGGTCTCCTCCTCGCGCGCAGCATCACGCGCGTGCTGAACAGGCTTTCGCTCGGCATCCGGCGCTTTCAATCGGGCGACCACGAAGTCCAGGTGGACGTCGGGACGGGCGACGAGTTGCAGCATCTTGGTCGCGTTTTTAACGAAATGATCATCTCGTT
>JBDTVP010000044.1:0-19278 GCA_040007175.1 Spartobacteria bacterium | reverse complement strand
ACGTTAGGCGAGATCATCGCCTGGATCATCGGCTGGGATTTGATCCTCGAATATGCGGTCGGCAACATGGCCGTGGCCGTCGGGTGGTCGGGATATTTTGTGCAGTTATTGGCGAATCTGAACATCAAGTTTCCGCTTTGGCTGATGGTCGATCACACTACCGCCGGTACCCTCATAGCGAAGGGCGGCGCTGCGCTCGGCGCCTATTCTTCCACCACCCTGCCCGTCATCCTCGGGCATCCGATTGCGGTGAACCTGCCAGCCTTTGTCATCGTGGCGGCGGTGACGGTGCTCCTGATCTACGGCATCCGGGAAAGTGCGACCGCGAACACAGTCATCGTCATCATCAAACTTGCGGTCGTCGTTTTCGTGATCGCGTTCGGTTCCTTCATGGTCAATCCGACAAACTGGCATCCATTTATGCCGAGCGGTTTTGGCGGCGTCATGAGCGGGGCCGCGATTGTCTTTTTCGCTTTTATCGGTTTCGACGCCATCTCAACCACCGCCGAGGAAACGAAAAATCCGCGACGCGATTTGCCGATCGGGATGATCGCCAGCCTCGTCATCTGCACCCTGCTTTACGTCATGATGTCGTTCGTCCTTACTGGGATGAAAAAATACACCTCCTATCTGGGTGACTCGGCTGCGGTCGCTTCCGCCTTTGCCGCCAAGCCTTGGGCCCAGGCGCTGATCAGCGCCGGCGCGCTCGCCGGGCTCACCTCGGTCCTGCTCGTCTTTCAAATGGGCCAGCCGCGGATTTTCATGGCGATGGCGCGCGACGGATTGCTCCCGAATTATTTTGCCCGGATCCACCCGCGCTTTCGCACTCCTTATATCACTACCATTTGGACCGGCATCGTCGTCGGCGGGGTGGCGATGTTTACCGACATCGGGTCGTTAGCCGATCTGACCAATATCGGAACGCTCTTCGCCTTCGCGCTGGTTTGCGCTGGCGTTATCGTCCTACGGAAAAAAGATCCGAGCCGGCCGCGGCCCTTTCGGGTGCCGTTCGTGCCGCTCTTCCCGATCCTCGGGGTGCTTTTTTGCGGCGCGTTGATGCTCAGCCTGCCGATCGAGACCTGGATTCGGTTCTTCATCTGGCTCGCGATCGGGTTGGTGATCTACTTCTTCTACAGCGTCCGCCACAGCCGGCTGCGGCATGGGATCGATACCGGCGACACCGAGCGCGACCTGCCCCCGATCGAGCCCTAACGATAAGCTTGCAAGTCGCGCTGCTCCCTCCGGGTAGCGCGCGCGTCTCGCGTGCTGGTTTTCGGCGTCCTCGCCGAAACGAACTTTTCTCTGCGGTGGAGCGCCGGGCTCGAGCAGCAGGGCAACATCGCCCGTAGGAGGCGATCAGAGACACGGCGCACGTTCCCCACGTTTCAGCTTTCGGTTTACTCGACGCGGCGCGTGACGAGCAGGAGCTCGACGCGCTTCAGTTCGCGCAGGACGCGGTTCGTGTGCATTTCTAGCCAGAACCAGATCTTCAGAAAGCTGACCATGAGGATGAAAAGAAACGCCAGCGCGCCCCACTGGACCTGGGTCTGCAATGTCTCCGCCCCGTAGAATCTCCACCCCGCCCAGATCGCGCCGCCGAAAAACGCAAAACTGATGATGAAGGCGAAGGCGGAGATAAATCGGTTTCGGCCGCGGAAGGCGGTGAGCGCTTCCTCGGCAATGTTCGGTTCTTCTAGAAGGTCGGGCCTGGCGCCATCGCGGCGCAGGGCGGCTTGGATTTTTTCGTCGATGTCGTTCATACGGATTTGGCCTCGAGTTGGTGTTTTAGGATTTCGCGGATGGAAAAAAGGCGGGACTTCACGGTGCCCGTCGGGATGCCGAGAATTTCGGCGATCTCAGCAATGGAGCGTCCCAGTTCGTAGAAAAGGTGAAGAAGGTTGCGCGAGTCGTCGGGCAGACGGGCCACCGCCCCGTGGAGCGCGAGCACGTCATCGCGCGGCTCGCTCGCGGCCGGGTCTGCGAGCGGCGCGGGGGCGAGCTCGTCGGCGGCATTGATCGCAGCGGCCTCGCGGCGACCCTCCACGCCGGTCCGGCGGATCCAATCAGCGCTCCGCCGCTCGACGATGCGGAAGGCCCAGCGAGGAAAACAGGCTGGATCGTCGAGACGCGAGAGCCCCCGCGCGATTGCCAACCAAGATCCCGAGAGAACTTCGTCGGCGGCATCGGGCCGTTCGACCCGAATTAGCGCCATCCGACGAAGATCGGCCGTCCACAGTTCATACAAATCTCGAAACGCCCTCTCGCTCCCACCCTGGGCCGTGAGAACGAGCAATTCTGTCAGGACTAGTTTCGGGTCCGGGTTCATCGCTTTCAATCATAAGGTCGAACTCGGGGACGCTCCGGTTCACGAATTCGATTTTAGGAAAAGAACCTTACCGCTTGGCTCGCACGGACTCGCGGACACTTCTAGCCTTGCGGCACAGAGACGGGGCTAAAACGGCTCAATGAAATAAATGCCAGGCGAAAGTTCGTCGCGGCGGGACGCGCGCGCTACCCGGAGCTCTGCGCGAGGCGCTTTTTGTTGGCGGACATCGATTGAGGCGCGACGCGCCTCAGTCGGCAAGTTTCGTTAGGCGGCCGGCTTCAGGTGTTTCCCGAGGAACTTCTCCATCGCCTCGTAGAAATCGAAACGGTTTTCTTCGTTGTGGAAGCCGTGGCCTTCGTTGTCTTTCACCATGTATTCGACATCGACCCCGCGCTTCTTGAGCGCCGCAACCATTTGGTCCGACTCGTCCTTGTTCACCCGCGGATCGTGCGCGCCTTGCGCGACGAAGAGCGGCGTCTTGATTTTGTCGGCGTGCATGACGGGCGAGACGGCTTCCATCATTGCCTTGTCCTTAACCGGGTCGCCCACCATCTCGTGGAACATGTCGAGGAACGGTTTCCAATAGGGCGGGATCGTTTTCATGAAGGTAAACATGTTCGCCACCCCGACGTAATCGACCGCCGCCGCGTAGAGATCCGGCGTGAACGCAACGCCCGCGAGCGTCGCATACCCGCCGTAGCTGCCGCCATAAATCGCGACCCGTTTCGGATCGGCGATGCCCTGCTTGATTAACCACTGCACGCCGTCCGTGATGTCGTCCTGCATCGATTGCCCCCATTGCTTAAACGACGCTTCCCAGAACTTGCGGCCGTAGCCGGTCGAGCCGCGGAAGTTCATCTGGAGCACGGCATAGCCGCGGTTGGCCAGGAACTGCACCTCGGGATTAAAACCCCACGTGTCGCGATACCACGGACCACCGTGCGGGTTGATCACGACCGGCAGATTCTTCGCCTCGCGCCCGAGCGGGAGGGTCAGGTAACCGTGGATCGTGAGGCCGTCGCGGCTCTTGTATTCGACCGGCTTCATCGGCGCGAGCTGCGCTTCCTTCAGCCACGGGGCGACGTCCACAAGCTTCGTTAGGGTACCGGTCTTGACGTCGAAAAGATTGCGCGATCCGGGCGAGCGATCGTTGCTCGCCATGACGATGAATTTATCTTCCGCTTTGTCGTTCGCGACCACTTCGATTTCGTAGCCGGGCAGTTTTTCCGCGAGCGTTTTATACATCGCCTCGGTCTGCGGATCGAAAAACTTGCGTTCCGTCTTCCAGGTATCGAACGCGGCGAAGGTCAACACTTTGCGCTTCTTCGAATAAGCCAGTGCCGAGACATCGACCTCGGGATTTTCAAACAGCTTCTCGAGTTCCTTGCCGTTCGTCGGATCAATCGTGACGACGGCCTGCTTGTCGCGCCCGATGTTGGAAACGGCGTAGAGATTCTTGTTGTCGAAAGTGTAAAACTGCGGGCTGGCCGATTCGCGAAAATCGGTCGTCAGCACTTTCTTGAACGGCGTCTTTTCATCCGGCCGCGTCAGGAGGCTGGCGTTCACGCCGTCGGTCTCGGTCGCGGCACGGATGATGCCGGTGTGATCGGTGATCCAGCGATCCACTTTGCCCGGGTTCTCCGCCACCATCTTCATCTCGCCGGTTGCGACATTGAGCCGGAAGGCGTCGAAGACTTCCGGGTTGCGCTTGTTCAGGGTGATCAGCAGGTCGGTCTCGGAGATGTCGGCCAGGTCGTCGATGATCTCGCTCCGCACTTTCGGAAACGGCGTCAGGTCCTTCACTTCGCCGCCCTTCAGGTCGACGCGTTTGATGTGGAAATTTTCGTCGCCTTTGTCGTCCATCGCGTAGACGAGAAGTTTGTTCCCTTTCCAGGAATAGTTACGGATGTCGCGATCCTTCTCGCTCGTGACGCGCTTCGCTTCGCCGCCGGCGGTCGGGCGAACGAAAATGTTCATGCGCGATTCCCACGGTTGGAGGAAGGAAAGCATCGTGCCGTCCGGCGAGAGATCGTAACCGCGGCTGACCGGGTTCTTGAAGAAATCGCGCAGCGGGATTTCCGGCGGGATGGCAGAGGCGGGTTTTGTTTCTGAGGTGGCGGTGGTCATCGGTGAGCCTTCCGCGGCGGGCGTGGCAGCGGGCGCCTGGGCCAGCGCACTGCTGGCGAGGAATACGGCGGTGAGTGAGGCAAAGATAAATTTCATAGCGTTGTGAGTGAGATGCATCATGGAATGCATTTGGATTCAATAATCTTCGGCGGCCATGAGGAAGCAACCTCTGGCCCGCAATTTCGCTCTGTCAGGGCGAAAAAAGAAGCAACCTAAAGTTCGCAATTTCGCTTCGTTAGGGCGAAAAAAAACCACCGGCCTACGTAGTTCCCGAACGTTGACAGAGGGAACTTTCAACCGGACAGCACGCCCTTACGGCCGGTTGGCCAACCTAAAAAACAATGAAAAAAAATAGCATCTCTCACCGTCGTTTCACCCTGGCCCCAGACTCGAAAACGCTCGCGATCTCGAGCGCCATTATCCTGTTTCTGGTTGTTAGTTTTAGCGCCAGCGCCGCCAAGTCGCGGAGTGTGACCCTCGGGTGGGATGCGAATCCGGAGCAGGACATCGCGGGCTACATGTTATATGACCGGGTGGGCGAGGAACACATTCTCGTGAGTGTGATTAAGGTTTCCGACAAACCCTCTTACACGATTCCAAAACTCCCCAGCGGCACACACTCTTATTCCGTCACTGCCTTCAGCTCGACGGGAGTGGTAAGCGATTTCTCGGACGAAATTACTTTCGTCCGCGGCCGCGTGCGTTAATCGCAGCCGGACTTTCAAGGTCCCCGCGGACCGTGCGCCCGCCGCTCCCTCTCTTTTCATTCCTGAGCAGAGAGATAGGGTTGGCGGGCGTGACCGGACCGATGGGAACCTTCGACCTGCTCGGCACGCCGCTCCTCGCCACGACCTACGAGGAATTGATCGCGCACGCCCAGATCCTCGCGCGCGACGGCGGCACGCATGCGATTGACCTCACCAACACCCACATCGTCACCCTGCGCCGGCACGATGCGCACTCCGCGAAATCACCTCCCAGCTCGACCACTTCGTCCCCGACGACATGCCCCTCCTCTGGTGCCTGAATGCGCGCGGCGCCGGGCTCCGCGACCGGGTTTACGGCCCGACTTTCATGCGACGCTGCCTCGAGGCCAGCCCCGCGCCCGATTTCATCTGGGTCGGGCTGGGCAGGCCGAAACAGCAGGATTGGATTCATCGCCACAAAAGCGCGATTCAGCGCGGCGTCCTTTTCGCTGTTGGCTTGGCCTTCGACGTGAACAGCGGCCTGAAAAAGGATGCGCCAGACTGGATGCAGCGCGTCCGAGCCGGGCCGACTTTTCACCCGTTATCTTCGCTTCAATTGCCTTTTCCTTTATTATCTGGTGAAAGATGCGCTCATTTCTCCTCGTGCCTGACCCATTGCGCGCCGGCCTCGCGCTCCTCCTCACGCTTTGCCTCGTCCAACCCGCGACCGCCGCCGAGACCACGCCGAGCCCGTTTGCCAAAGGCATGACCGTTTCCTGCCAGACCTCCGGCTGGGAATGGGCCACGCCGGAAATGGCGAAAACGCTCGACGAACTGAAATCGTTAGGCGTGAACAGTATCGCGATCCATCCCTACGCCCAGATCCAGGAAGACGGCCACGTCCGTTTCCGGAACAACGACGGCTTCCGTCACATCTGGCAGCCGCTCGACTGGGCCCGCGAGCGCGACATGTCGGTCATGCTCATTCCGCACATCGCTTATTGGGGAACGAAGTTTCTCTGGCGCGGCGAGATAAACTTCGCGACCACGGCGGAGTGGGACCGCTTCTTCGGCGATTACGAAACCTGGATCGTGCAGATGGCGAAGATCGCCGAGGCACACGGCGCGGGGACGTTCTGCATCGGGCTCGAGTTCACCTACGCGCAGAAATTCGACGCCCGCTGGCGCAAGATCATTGCGTCGATCCGGCAGGTTTATCACGGGAAACTGACCTACGGCGGCAACTGGGACAGTTTCCAGGAAGTCACTTTCTGGGACGCGCTCGATTACATCGGCGCGCTCGCCTATTTTCCCCTAACGAAAACGACCAACCCGAGCGAGGCCGAGATCGCGACCGCCTGGGAAAAGAAATGCGCGGAGCTGACCGCCTACTCGAAGGCGCACGGGAACAAGAAATTCATTTTCGTCGAGATTGGATACAACGTCAGCGCGCGCGCCGCGGCCGAGCCGTGGGCTTTCAAGATGGGCGGCGAGAACGCCGACGCCATCCAGCAGCGCTGCATCGAAGTCGCGCTCGATTTGCCGCAGAAATGCCCGGCGCTCGCCGGGATGTATTGGTGGAAATGGTTCCCGGAATTACCCAGCCACGAGGAAGAAAACTACAAGCTTCAAACCCCGGCGATCAAAGCCCTGATCGCGAAGCATTGGAAAGAAGCGCCAGCTGCCGGCGGCGCGCAGTAGTTCGGCGGCGTCAGACTTTGCGGCCAAATTTCTTCTCCAGCTCGCCTAACGAAATCTGGATCATGGTCGGCCGGCCGTGCGGACAGCAGTAGGGCAGCTCACACTCGAGCAGGTCGCGGATCAATTTCTCCACCTCCGGTTCGCGCAGGACATCGTTCGCCTTGACCGCATGGCGGCAAACCGTCTTCGCGATCATGTCTTCCCCCAGGCGGAGCGGCGAGCTGCCATTGCTGGCCGATTTGAGACTGTCGATCACATCCTGCAAAAGCCGGGCCGGCTCCGCCCCGCTCAGAAACGGTGGCAAGCTCTCCAGCTTGAAGGTGTGCCGCCCAAATTCCTCCACCCCGAGCCCCATCTTTTGCAGGGTCGCGAGATTTCGCTCGATCCATTCCGCGTCGCGCGGCGCGAGCTCGACGACCTGCGGTAAGAGAAGGCGCTGCGACGGCACCCCCTTCTCTTCCATCCGGCGACGGAGTTCTTCAAACAAGATGCGCTCGTGCGCGGCATGCTGGTCGACCAGAACCAGTCCCTCCGCGTTTTCCATCAGGACATAAAGCTTATTCAGGATCCCGAGGATCCGGAATTGATGCTGCGGCAGCGGCCGTCGTTCTTCATCCGGGGCGAAGCGGGCGTCGGTTACCGCCGGGGCGCTGGCCTCGATCGCAAAACTGGGCTGAGTTTCATCGTTAGGCACAACCAGCGACGGCGCGGGCCTAACAAACGGAACATCAGACGTCGCCGGCGCGCGAAACTGTTCCTGCCAACTGCTCCGGTCGCTCTCGAGGGTGCGCCGCAGAGCGGCCACCACCGCTTCGCGCACGCCCTTCGGATCGCGGAAACGCACCTCGCGTTTCGCCGGGTGCACGTTCACGTCCACCTCCGCCGGATCGAGCTCAACGAAAAGAAACGTGACCGGGAACTGGCCCTTCATCAACGCAGTGTGATAGCCCTCCTTCAAGGCCGCGCCGATGACCGGGCTTTCGATCGCGCGCCCGTTCACGAAAACAAACTGCTGCGACCGGCTGGCGCGACTCACTCCCGCCTGACCAATAAAACCGCTCACCCGGAGCTTCCCTTTCCCGGGTTCCACCTCGAGCAGATGCGCCACCAACTCGCTGCCCATCAGGTCGCGGATCCGGTCGCGCAAGGTCCGCGTCGCCGGGAGCTGGAAGATGATCCGCTCGTCGCGGACGAGCGAGAAGGCGATCTCCGGATGCCCGATGGCCTGGAGATTCAGTTGATGCTCGATGTTGCGCGTTTCCGTGTTTTCAGAGCGGAGAAATTTCCGGCGCGCCGGCAGATTATAAAAGAGCGAGCGCACCTCGATTTGCGTCCCGGGCGCTTCGCCGCCGTCGCGCACCGTCTCGATTTTGCCGCCCGAGACCAGCACCTCCGTTCCCGCGACCGCCTCTTTTTCGCGGGTCGTTAGGCGAAAACGCGAGACGCTCGCGATGCTCGGCAGCGCTTCGCCGCGGAAGCCCAGCGTCGCCACCGTCGCGAGATCCGCCGCCGTGCGGATCTTGCTCGTGGCATGCCGCTCCAGGCACAGCAGGGCATCGTCGCGGTCCATTCCGGTGCCATCATCGGTCACTCGGATAAGCGAGATGCCGCCGCGCCGGATCATGACTTCGATCGAATGCGCCTGGGCGTCGATGCTGTTCTCGACCAGCTCCTTCACGACCGAAGCCGGGCGCTCGATCACCTCCCCCGCGGCCACCTGGCTGGCGAGAGTGTCGGAAAGAAGTCGGACGCGGCTCATGAGAGGCCAAACTTTAGAATCGCACCCCTCGATTGCGAACGAAAAGCGCCGCAACAGCCGCATCCCTCCCGATGAATCGCAAACTATTCGCTTGCCTTGCCGAGGGAGGATTTTGCTAAGTCCTACTGCGCGCTTTTTGCACCGCATCGGCCTACCAAATTATGACGCTAAAACTCGCCCTGATAGCTCTCCTTCTTTGCGCCGCGGCTTCCCTCGTGAGCGCGGACAAGAAGGACAAGTTCACCGTTAACACCCGCTTCAACCCGGATGCCATCGTCTATCTGAACCGCGGCAGCGATCTGATGGAAAGGGGGACACCCAGAATGCCTGGAAAAATTTGGAGGCGGCAATCCGCGCGGATCCAAAGATCTTGCCCGCCTACCTCGACCGCGCCCTCATTTTTTCGCGCGAAGGAAAATGGGAACTGGCCCTGCAGGATTGCAACGCCGCGATGCGCCTGCGGCCCGGTTTCTTTCGCACCGCTATCCTGCGGGCCAACGTCAACTCGCACCTTGGAAAAGACCGGGCGCGCCTGGCTTACCTGGACACCGTCATTTCCCTCATGCCGATGATGAGACCGACGCCTTCGCCTTAAGCCAGCGCGCTAGGCTGCGCGTGCTCAGCAAGGAAAAGGCCGTCTACAACCCGCCGCAGGGTTTAGCCGACGCCCGCCTGGCCTGCCGTCTCAACTATTGAAAAAGGCCAGCTACATCGACGCGCTGGCCGCGGCCTCGGCCGCGACGGGTGATTTCGACGCGGCGGTCCGCTACGAGGAACAAGCGACCAAACCGGCAAGTTCTCCGCCGAAGAGTTGCAGGAAGCGCAAAATCGACTCGCCCGCTATCGGCGGCATCTGCCTGACCGGAGCACCGAGTGAGTTGTCCTCGTTAGGCGAGCCTGGCGGGCGAAGAAAGAACGCGCCCCTTCAAGGGGTGAGAAAGATTCGACCCGTCGTCGGATCCTTCACTTCCGTCCCGCTCGGAAACCCGCGCACATCGATCACGGCCTGGTTTTCCGTGTAAGGGCTGCGCAGGAAGCCTGGCTTGTCCGGCACCACCACGCCGGCGAGCAACTTCTCACCGGATTTTCTTTTCGGAAACGTTTGCGCCACGCTGCGCGACGCGACCGGTCGCGCAGGCGCCACCGGGTTTTGTGGTGCGGCGACCGATCGAACGCCGGAGAATTCCGGGGTCGGGCTGGGCGTCGCTTTGTCCGCGCGTTTCTTCCGATGCTCGGCGCGATGATTTCGCGGATGTTTGATCGAGTGGAAAATTTTGGCGAAGGGATTTGCCTCCGCCGGCACGCCACCGGCCAGCAGGCCTATCGCGAGCAGGGCCACCATCAATTTCGCCGGCAGAGCTATGCGCATAACGAATTCCCCTTCCGTTAGTCCAAGGTCTTGGGAGGCAACGGCACCACCGCACGACCGACTAATTGGCTTCCTTTGGTCATATCCAGTCTCACGAAATTGATCGATACTTAATTGGTTCGCGACGGGACGAGTCACAACTCCATCGCCGGCCGAACAAGATTACCTCAGATAGTTCGTAACCCAGCGGCCGCGTGCTTGTGTCATCGTTCAAGACCCCAAAAAACAGAAAACCGGCGACGGACACACGGGGCTTTCACCCGCACTGCATCCCGTCGCCGGATCTGTGCCTAACGATGTAGCGCGCGGGGGCGCGCCCACCAAATCTTAGCCGTCGTTCGGCTTTTTGTTCTTTTTCTTTTTGCCGGGCTGCTCGCCTTGGGCCGGACCACGAGCCGGTGCCGCCTGGCGGGCCGCACGTTGCGGCTGACGCCTGACTTGCGGTTGCCGCTTCTGCACGGCCTGGGGCCGACGTGTTTCTGCCGGTGCACGGCGGACGTTACGCGGGGCAGACTGCGCGGCGCGTTCGCGTTTCGCGGGCCTCGCTTCACGAGCCTGGGATGCGGCACGCTCACGTTTCGCTGGCTTTGCCTCGCGGGTCTGCTGCGCTGCGGCCCGCTCGTTGCGCCCGGCCTTCTCAGCGCGCTGGCCACGGCCGTCGGCCGGTTGGGCCCTGCGGGCGTTATTTTCATTGCCCCGGGTGCGATTGGCAGCTTCGCCCCGTTTGCGGGCAGAGTTGGCGTTGTCATTGGCTTGCTGGTTGCGTTCCCGTTTCGCGTTTTGCGCGGCATTGCGCTTCTCACCGCGAGCCGGGTTCTCAGCTCCAGCCTGGCGATCCGCAGCGGCGGCCCTTTGCCCACCCTTGCGATCGAGTGCCTGGACGGCGTCGGCTTTCGGCTTGCCCTTGTTATTCTTAGCCCGGAGTGCCGGGTCTTTTTGTGCAGCCTGGACGCGTGAGCGCTGCGTAGAGGTCGGCGCCACTCGCTCCGATTGGGAGAGAGCCCGGAGCTCTTTATTCGGCTTGAGTTTCGCACCGCCCGGGCCATTAAAGCCAGCCCGGCTGCCTGTCCTGTTTAAGACCGACCGGTTCGTGTAGGTGGTCGTGATGACCGAGGTATTGATCCGGTTCGCCGCGGTGTTGTAGAGGAACGTATTCCCCGACCATCTGCCGCCGTAGTAACCGTAGCCGGTGTAACCGTAGCCATAGTTAATGCCACCGTAGTAGCCGATCCGCGAACCCCAGTAGCCATCATAGAAGAGGTAGTTGCCGCCACTGTAGCCCCAGTAACCGGGCGTCCAGAGAAAACCGATGCGGGGCGGAAGCACCCACACACCGGGAACCCAGTAGTAACCGAAATCGGAGTAAGCCCAATAGCCCGGGGTCCAGATATATCCGGCGCCAGGAGCATACGGTTGCTCGTAGATCGGGATCCCTGGCGGAGCAATCCCCACAGAGATGTTTACCCGTGCCGAAGAAGAAGCCACGGGAAGCCCTGCGAAGAGCAACGCGGCGAGCGCAAGAAGAGGTAGTTTTATTTTCATAGTCTGAATGCAGTTGAACCGAAAGAGACGCGATCGCGCCGTGAACTATTCATCACACCGATTCCAGAGATCGCGTCCCCCTGTAATCGGTTGGGCGACAAAAATGCGCGTATTGACGTGTCGTAATTGGGTTTACGCAATATCAGAGCGCGCTGGGCTCCGCAAGCTTCAGCCCTCAGCTTTACTCGCCGCCAGGCATTGCAGCAGATAGGGCAGTAGCTGTTTCTTGCGCGAAACCACGCCGGCCAACTCCCACATGTGCGGCCCGCGCGCGGGGAAATCGATCCGGTGCAAAAACTCCGGCGCGCCGAAACAGAGCAGGAGCGACGTCTGGGTATTGATATCTGTCACGAGGAGCGCGGCGAAATAAAGGCGCTCGCTGGCAGTATGCCGATCGAGCGCGGCAAGCAGCGCCTCCTGTTTCTCGGGAAAATGCGAAAAGCTCAGCTCCTCGATCTGCGAGACGGTGAAGCGCGCACCGTCTTCCTCGTATTCCTTGCAGTCCGCCGTGATGACCTGTTCCGCACTCAGCGTGCGCAACGGCGAGCCGACCGAGAAAATCTCCTCCGCAAATTCCGTCGGATCGACCCCGGTGATCTGCGACAGCTCCCCGAGCACCCGGCGGTCGGTCGGGGTCGCGGTCGGCGAGTTGAGGTTCAGGGTATCGGAGAGCAACCCCGCCATGAGCAGCCCAGCCATCGCCCGCGGCACTGGCACGCCGGCTTGTGCGTAACAAAGCGCCACGATCGTGCTCGTCGATCCCACCGGATTATTCCAAAACAGAATCGGCGAATCGGTCGCGAACCCGCCGATCCGGTGATGATCTAGAATCTCGACGATACGCACTTTATCCGCGCCCTTCACCGCCTGCGAAAGCTCATTGTGATCCACCAGGATCAACTCCCGATCCGGGGTGCGAAAGAGGTGGCTTTTTGCCAGGATGCCGACCAGTTCGCCCGCCTCATCCACGATCGGGAAAACGAACGCCGCCGAATGCGCCGCTTTTTCCCGCACTTCCTCGAGCAGCGTCTCCTCGTTGAAACTCAGGTACTCCGGTTCGAGCATTCGACCGACTCGCACCGCGCCCCGCGCCAGCTCTACCGTCGTCGCCGTATCGTAAGGCGAAGTGACCATTGCCACCCCAGCCGCGCGCGCTGCTTCCAACACCGCCGGCGCCACTGGCAGGCCGCCGGTTACGACAATTGCGCGCACCCGGGCCTCGATCGCGCGCATTTGAATTTCGTCGCGATCCCCGACGAAGAGCACGATCTGCTCCGCCTGCCGCTGCCGCACGCGTTCGACGAAAGTATCCGCGCTCATCGCGCCGATCATGAGGAGATGCTCCGCGCCCTCGTTAGGCAATTCGCCCGTCACGAGCGTCCCGCCGAAGGTCGCCGCGATGTTCGAGAGCGGCGCCGTGATGACCCGCGCCGCCTCCGCTTCCTCGCGCGGCGGGAAGAGATGATGACTGATCTTAAACGCCGAGAGCAACCCGAGGAGACGCCGTTCCCCATCGATCACCGGCAGGCCGCGCAAGCGCCGTTGCTCGATGAGCTGAAGCGCATCGTAGACCGTCGAGTCCGCGTGGACGTGGACCACGTTGCGTTCCATCACATCGCTCACCCGGGCCGAGAGATCGCTGATGAAAACCGGCGGCTCGACCCCAAACTTGTGCAGGACAAAATCGATCCGCTCATTCGTGTTGCCGGCCCGGGCGGCGATCACGTTCGGCGTGCCGGTGACCTGCTTGAGATGGGCGTAAGCCACCGCCGAACAGATCGAATCCATATCCGGATTTTTGTGGCCGATGACGATGGTCTGCATGATTACGAGATAGTTGGGAAGTGCCCGACCTTCGTTTGGCCAACCGCATTTGGAAAGCCCGGAGCCGAGCGCGCTTATCGCGGCGACAAAACCGCGCCCGCAATCGATCCCCGCTCTTCTCCTTATTAACTGATGAGCATTAACCGCGGCCCCTGACCCGGCAGCGTCTCCGGCGCGCGATGAATGCAGGGCGGCACCGGGCTCGCGGGCCAGTCCACCGCAATCCGCCAAAGATTGCCCACGCCAAAAGAAAACGGCCGCGCCTGCGGGAGCGGCGCGTAGTGCAGATCGTAGCAATGCTCGCGCAGCGCTTCGCGAAACGCTGCGTCATCTTTCTCCGCGCCGAGAAACTTCCGGAGCTCTTCCCGAACCTCCGGAATCTCCACCCGCCGAAGCGCCTCCTCGTTGCGCAGCCCTTCACTCGCCGGCCCATGGTAAGTGCACAGCCAGGTATCCGCCTCGACCGGCGCGCTGTCGGCATGGAAGGAGAAAACATCCGTCCGCACCGGTCCCGGCCCGTCATCGCGCGGATAACGATGAACGCAATTCAGCACCGGATCGCGGTTGTGCTCCCGCAGTTTCCGCAAATCTTCCCGCAACACCTCGATCGCCGCTCGCCCGGCCGCGCTCACCGCTAGCCTAACGAGGTGTTCCTCCTCGAGCGTTACGATCTCCTCCCCGCCGCCCAGTTTCGCGACGACCTCGCCAAAATCCCCTGCTAATACCCGCGGCCAGCAAAGCGCATTCACCCCTTCCGCAAACGGCGTCGCGACCAGCTCCGCGAAGCTCTCGACGGTCTTGATCCGGAAATAATCGAGAGGTTTGATGTTCAATGGGTTCCTGCGATTCATTCACTCCCACATGCCGCGACCGGCCCCTTTGTGGTCAAACAAAGCCGGATTGTCAGGCAGAGGAGATTCGCTACTATCCAAGGATAACGCGGATCGCATCCAAAATGAAAACAACATCCCTAACGAAACGACTGCCAGTCTGGATCGCCGCGGTGGCCCTGCTCTCGCTCAGTCTCCCCGCCTTCACCGGCTGCAAGAAGGCGCCGATCGAACGAACGGCCGCCGAACAGCAGGACGATCTCAAGCTCGCGGAAAAGGTGAAAGCGACCTTCGCTACTTCGTCCAGTTTCAAATTTCCCGATGTCCAGGTGGCCGCCTTTCGCGGCACGGTTCAACTGAGCGGTTTTGTCGTTTCCGACGATCAAAAACAAGCCGCTGACGCACTCGCCAAATCCGTTCCCGGAGTGCAGTCGGTCGAAAACGAAATCTCCCTGAAACGCTAGAAAAGCGGCAACCGAAATAAGGTCCGCTGTGGCGTGCGCACTCCGCCGCCCATTTTCACATGCGGATTCTGCTGACGGGGTGCGTCTGCGCCGTCCCCTCCACGCCGCCACTGCGCGCGGCATTGCTAAAGTAACAACGGTGTAACTATTCGGTATTTGCCGCCTGATGGGATCGAGCCTCAAATGCCCACAGGCAAAGGATTTACTTTATGAAACAACTCCAACGACTGATCGCCGCCGTGATCGTAACCTGGCTCGGCGCGTCGGCGCTTCCGGCGCACGCCAGCGAGCTCCTCTACTCCCAGCTTTTCGATGGTCAATCGATCTTCGGTCCGAGCGACGTCTGGGCCCCGTCGAATGTCGACCGCGAAGTCGCGGACGATTTCGATGTCGTGGGTAATATCGACCGCGTTGTGGCGACTGGCTCCGCCGCCTCCTTCCTCACCTTCCAAGGTGTGCACGTCCGCTTTTATAGCTATAATTCCGATGGCACTCCCGGCGCGCTGCAGCAGGAGTATTTCTTGTCCACTGGCTACGACTCCGGGACGGTGGATGTGACTTTATCGCCGCCTTTTGCCGCGACCGGAAAACATTTTCTCTCTATCCAACCGGTGATCGACGGCTGGTATTGGTGGAGCGCGAACACCAACGCGCCACTCGGGCCAAACTTCTATTTTCGCGATAACGCCACCGGCGACGGCCTCTGGCGCCACGACAACGCCGTCTTCTATCCAAACTCCGATGTCGCCTTCTCGCTCTATGGAACGGTCAGCGGTGCGGGGAAGATCACCAACCTCTCGGAGACCACGCTGGCACGCAGCGGCTACCTCGAGATTAACGGCACGAGTTTCGGGAGCAACGGCACGGTCCTGGTCGATGGCGTCTCCGCGCCGGTGGCCGATTGGCAAAGTCTAAAGATCGTCTGCTACGTGCCGGAATCGACCCGACTGGCCACGGTGCCGGTGCAAATAGTGAACGCCTCAGGCGTCCCGAGTAACACGGTGAACCTGGCCGTGACCGCGCGCGTGCCTAACGGCCGAGTGAAATGGCGCTTCCGCCAGAACGGGCCCTACTCGCTGGTCCGCCCGGTCATTGGTCCCGACGGCACCATCTATTCGGTCGATGTCTTCGCTCATCTCTATGCCCTCACTCCGGATGGCGGTTTGAAATGGCTCGTGCGCGGCGCGGGCGAAAAAGGCGTCGCGGTGGGTGCGGATGGGAGCATCTATGTGGCGTCAGAGAGTTTCATTAACGCCTACCATCCCGATGGCTCGGTGAAGTGGAGTTTCGTGCAGAATCCACGCGCCTTTATTTGCCTTGGCATTTCGGTTGGCCCGGATGGAAACATCTACTCCGTCAGCGCGGAAGGTCTTGGGGTGTTCTCTCTCACGCCGGAGGGCGCCTTGCGCTGGCAGCAACCGGAAGCGTATAACCGGCCCATCGTCACTTACGGCGAAATCGTCTTCGGGTTGAATGGGAGCACCAATCAACTCTACTTTTCTGCCAACCAACATCTTCGCTCGCTGACTCTCGCTGGGTCTCAAGTCTTTGAGCTACCGGGCAGCGGTTTTAGCCAGCCGGCGGTGGCACCCGATGCGAGCGTGCACACCACCTTCTCCTCCTACGCGCCCAGCGGCAGCCTGCTTTGGACTTTCACCTCGCCCTATCCCTACAATCTCAGCACGGCGCCGGACATCGGGAGCGATGGCATTCATTACTTTGTCCAGAACACCATCCAGCTCTTCGCCCTCAATCCCAACGGCACGCAACGCTGGCATCTCACTTTGGCGGATTACGTCGGAGGTCCGGTCGTCGATCCGCAGAACACGCAATTGCTTCTCGGGAGCGCGACCACGCTCAACTTCCCGGGCTACATCATCGCGGCCAGCGCCCAGGATGGCCACGAACTCTGGCGGGTGAACCTCCCCGCCGAGGCTGGCTTCAATCAAACGCCTGATACCCGGGCGCGCTTCACGGCCGACGGCTCGACCGCTTACCTCATCACCCTTACCGCGACGGGCGATAACAACACCAGCAGGTCCTTTGTCTATGCGCTCGATACCACAGCTACCGCTTCCCAGGCCTTGTTGCGCAGCACCAAACTCACCCTCACCACGGCGGCGGCCCGCAACGGGGTCAAAGCGACCGGCAAAGTCACTGTGCAGGACGCAAACGGGGTCGCAGTCCCGGGCGTGACGGTCGCCGTGACCTGGAATTTGGCGAGCGGACAGACCACCTCGCAGACTCGGATGACAAATACGAAGGGGCTTGCATCCTTCAAGGTCACCGATACTTCCGGGAGTTATACAATCACAGTCACGAACCTAACCAAGACGGGTTACACCTTCGACCCGGCCAACAGTGTTCTGACTAAGACTGTCATCAGCCCGTAGCCCGACTCAAGGGCAGGCACCCTGCCGGCCCTGCTCTCGTCGCGACGGCTTGCAACCGTCGTCCCCCAATCTCATCCTAACGAATAAGAGGTGGAAAGAGCAACGATAGAGTGTAGAGCGCGCCGAAAACAAGATGCGTCTGCGCCGTCCCCTCCACGCTGCCGCTGCGCGCCGCCTTCAAGAGCAACGGCAGCGCCAGAAAAGTCGCGAGACTCCAGACCGGCAACCAGCGAGTCGCGACACCGAGCACCACCAAAGCCAGCGGACCGAAGAGCAATCCATATTGCCAGAGCCATCCCCATCTCTGGCCGAGGAGTGTCGCCAGAGTCGCCACCCGCGCGACGCGATCGTCCGGCGCGTCCCGCAGATTATTGGCATGGAGGATCGCATCCACCAGCAGGCAGATCGGCAAAGAATAAAGCGCGAGCCAGAGCAAATCCGTGCCCAGTATTTCGCCCGTCTGCACCCCGAACGCGCCTAGAGTGAGGCCAAAACCAAACGCGATCACAATGAGGAGATCGCCGAGCGCGAATTGCTTCAGCCAGGCCGAATAAAGGACCGCGCAAGCCAGTCCGACCAACGCGAGCGGACCGACCACGCCCGGCGCGGTGCGAAAAAGCGGGACCGCGCAAAGCGCCGCGCCGCCGAGGAGCGCGAGCGCAAACCCGAGCGCCTGACCCGGCGTCAGCTCGCGACGAGTCAGGACTCCACTGCCGTGTTCCGGGCGCGTATCCACCCCGCGCACGAAATCGAAATAATCGTTCAGCACATTCGCGCCGACATGCGCCAGCATCGCGCCTAACAAAGTGAGTAGAAAGCGACCCGGCGCGAAATGCGCCGGCGCTTCCAAGCCATACCCGCGCACCGCCAGGACCGTCCCGAGCGCGACCGGCACCACGCTCGCCGGCAGAGAATAAGCGCGGGTCGCCCGCCAGAGATTAGCCGGAGTCATCACGAAAGAGCCCGGTTCCCGCCGAAGCCGGGAGAGAAAAACGTGACCGCACAAAAGCTCATACAAAGGACCTTACGAATGCCGAAGAGCGTTGGAATCAAAGAAAGCAGGAAATTATGGAGGGACGACCGCCGTGTCGTCCCAGTTTCCAGATTCGTGTCGTCCCGTTTCCAGATCCTCGGACGGGACAACGCCCGTCCCTCCAGCGCGCGCTTTCCCCGCAACCGCACGTCGATCTCCGCGTGAATTCTTTCCGCGGAGGTGACATGTCGATCCCGCTCGCGGGGGATGGCGGAATAGCCAATTCCAGGCAGATCCGGCGCGATCACGGTGTGCTTCTCTGCGCGAAGCCGCATGAGCGGACGCCACATCCGCGAGGTCTCCGCATAACCGTGCAACAACAAGACCGTCGGTCCTTTCCCTGCCCCGCGCCCGGGGAGGGCATGGAGTTGAATTTGGTCAGCGTTGGAAAGCCCGGCCGAAAACAATCGGACCAATGGGGCTATTATATCGGACTGCGCGGCCGTATCTTTCGGCATGGACACCACACCCTCGGCCGCCGCACGTAGAACCCTCACCCCGGCGCAAACCTATAGCCGCGCCTATGCCGGCAAACTGATGGTCATCCAGCCGACGACCGATCGGCAGCCGGTGGGAGCCGACTTCTTTCATGTCGAGTCGGTCGGCACACATCCGACGGGATTGTGGGTGACCGGAAAGTTCGCCGGCGGGCGGATGGAATCGATGCGCGCCTCAGCCGTCCGCGAAGCGAACAGCGAGGAAATCGCTTCGTTGCGCGCGGGGAGCGAGGTTGAAACGCCGAGCTCCTGAAGCCAGCGAGCCGAAGGGGCACTAAAGATCGGCATCCGTCACGGAGCAGATCAGGTAGCCGGGCGGCCGTGATGCAGTCGCGGGTGACAAAGTGCAGGGGAGAGACGGGGGTAAAGCTGAAAACTGAAATGAGCCAGCGCAGCGCTGGAATTGTACTGCGAGGAAGAGCGGGCGCGGGGCATGGACGAGGCCTGTGAACGAACGGACTGAGGGAATCAACGCCGGCCCCTCCTGTCAATTTGTTGGGTCCTGCAGATCAAATGATGGGGCTCCCACGCAACTTAATTGGCCGGGTAACCTCGTTTAGTTGCCATGCCATCCTAATTTGACTACCCGGCAATCTCATTTTGTTGCACCCCCAACCTCATTTAGTTGCCATGCCATCCTTATTTGCTTGCCATGCCAACCTATATTGTTTGCCTGCTATCCTAATTAGGTTGCCAGGCCGACCTATATTGGTTGCCATGGCATCCT
>JBDTVP010000043.1:0-20147 GCA_040007175.1 Spartobacteria bacterium | reverse complement strand
ACCACGCCGATCCCGGCGCTCGAGTCGATCCTGCGTCCGTGGATGGGCATGTGGTTCGCCGTCTTCCCGACCGTGGAAACGCTCGCTGCGCAAGCGCTCGCGGCCGTCCTCGTGATCGGCTCCTACTACGGAGCGAAGCGCCTGCGCCGGAACGAAGCCGCCCTGGCCTAACGACGCCGCCGTCGAGGCCGGAGCGTAACCCGGTGCAGATCGACCTCCGCCCCGCGCTCGAGAAAAAAACGGCGCAACTCCTCCGTATAAAAGCTGCCGTCATCCTCGCGATTGAAGCCCAGCCGGATGCGGCCGCCCGGATTCAACCGCATCTCCAGGTCGTCGAGGAAAAAAGCCCATTCTTTCGGTCCCCAGAGGGCCGGACTTTTGTGTCCGTTAAAGCAAATCATGAAAGCGGTGATGAGATCGAACTTGCGGTCAAGCGCGGGCAGCGGCTCAAAAGCCTCGACCCGCGAGATGACACGCTCCAGCCCGAGGGCGCGAAACATTTCTCCAAACATCCCTACGTCCTCGATATCGAGACCGAGAGTGCGATGGCCGAGCCAATGGCCGATGTAGAGGAAATAGCCCGCGCCTGAGCCGATATCGAGAATGCTCTGGCGCCGGCCCCAATCGAGTTCGAGTTCCTGCACCCGCCGGAGATTAATCCCCATCCATCGATCCAAGGCTAGATACTTGCGCCAGCCGCCGCCCGGATCGTCGACCGCATGCCGGGCGTGAATCGCCTGGAACTGGGGCTGGTCGATACTCGCGATGATCTTCTCGGTCTCGAGACGAAAAACCAGGCGCCGGGTCAGAAGCACCCGGCCAAAGTGCCGCCTCCCGCTGCGGAGGATGCGGGGATCGGCGAGTTTTCTCAGCTTATGGGCGAAGCGCATTGGAAACGAAAGGCTCTATCCGTAAGCTGAGAGAAGGTGATGTCAAAAAACGTCTTACCAACACGAAGGACGCACGACGTTGGGCGAGGAACTTCCGCGCGCGATCGCCCCTAACGATGTCGGGATTGTTTCATCACTGGCGGCATCCCCGGCGCTGCTATCTCATCTGCGCGCTCGCGCGGTCCGGAAGCAACCTCCTGAGCGATGGGCTGCGCGATACCGAACGCGCCGGACGGCCGAACCAGTTTTTTCTGCCCGCGTCGGAGGGACAGTTTCGTGCGGCGCACGGCTTCGACGCCCGGTTGAATTTCGCTGCTTACGTCCGCGGGATTATCGGGAAGACGGCCACGTCGAATGAAGTTTTTGGCTTCAAGTTGATGGCCTGGTATCTACCCGAGTTCCTCCTGCGCCTTCGGCAGACCGAGGCCTTCGGCGGCGACGGGACGCCGGATCTGGAAATGCTCAACAGGGCTTTTCCCCAGCTGCGTTTTCTCCAGATCACCCGGCGGGAAAAACTGCGCCAGGCGATCTCGAAGGCGCGCGCGGTGCAGACCGGGCTGTGGAAAATTCAGGACGGTAAATCGGAGGTGGCGGAACCGGAATACGATCGGGCATTGATCGTACAATCCCTGGCCGAAGCCACCGCGGAAGAAACGACCTGGGCCGAGTTTTTCGCTCGGATTGGGATCCAACCTTTTCGCGTGGAATACGAGGAACTCTGCCAGAATCACGCGGCGGTCATTCATGCTGTGCTCGACTTCCTGGAGATTAAATTACCGCGACGAATTCGGGTCGGCGGGCCGGCGACCATTCGGCAAGGCGATGCGCTTTCTGAGGAATGGGAGCGGCGCTATCGGGAAGGGGAAGGGAGAGCGGTGCGGTAATCGGGCTCAATCAAGTTTCGATTTGGGGAAGACCGGATTTTCGATTTTCCGAGGAGTTTGGCGCGCGCGGCCGCGCCCTGGTCATCGCGCCGCAGTTTGCCTAACGGCAAGGCTCCGGGCAGCGCCTCCGCCCTCGGCGCGGAGGCGCGGCGACGCTTCAATTGATTGGGCGCAAACGGTCCCTGTCACATTGGGTTCCGTGAACTTTCCGGCCGGCAAGACAAAAAGTTCGCGAGGGTGGAACACTGTCGCCAGCAGGCGACACACGTGCGCTACCGGCCTGTTTGCTCGATCCGCGGGAAGAGCGGGGTCGGTTTTCCCACGACGTGACCGTCCGGCAACTTCCCCCACTCCGCTTCGGCTAACGAAAAGCGTTTCTCGTCGCCGCTCAGTCCCAGCTTCCAATTGAGCTGGTCAAAAATGCCGTGCGCGGCTTTCGGAAGCACCGGGGAGATGAGGATGGCGATGATGCGGAGGGACTCGGCGAGATGGTAAAGCAGAGCATCGAGTTGCGTTTTTTTTTCCGAGTCCTTGGCCAGGACCCAGGGTTTCTCCGCGTCGATGCGCGCGTTGCAGGTGCTCGCTAAATGAAGTGCGGCACCGATCGCCTTCGTCGGGTCAGAGTCCAGCGCGCGAAGTTCCGGCTTCGCCGCGTCGCCACGGGTCACGGCGCCCTCACGGAATTTCCAGATCATCGCGAGCCCGCGGTTGAGCAAATTTCCCAGCGAATTGGCCAGTTCGGAATTATAACGACCGACCAGTCGCTCTTCCGAAAAATCTGAATCTTTCCCGGTCACGATGTCGTTCGTTAGGTAATACCGGAGCGCTTCCGCGCCATATTTATCGGCCAGCTCGTTCGGGTCGATCGTGTTCCCTAACGATTTACTGATTTTCGCTCCGCTCAGGTTCCACCAGCCGTGGACGAGGAACTTTGGCATCTGCTCGTCGGGGAAACCGAGGACGTGGAGCATAATCGGCCAGTAGATGCCGTGCGCGGGGATGAGAATGTCTTTCCCGATGATGTGCAGCGCGGGCCACTTTTCCTGGAACGATGAAGGCTGAAGGTTGAAGGAGGAAATCGCTGGATCGTAGCCGATGAAGCTGATGTAGTTCGTTAAGGCATCGAACCAGACGAAGTTCACGTAAGCCGGGTCGAAGGGAAGTTCGATGCCCCAACTCAGCCGGGACTTCGGACGCGAGATACAGAGGTCGCCGCTCAGTTTCTCGACGGCGTTGATGAGCTCGGTCTGCCGGAAATCGGGGGTGACGCAATCCGGGTGAGAGCGCAGATAATTTAGGAGCCAGTCTTTGTGTTGAGCGAGCCGGAAGTAATAATTCTCTTCCGTGCGGTGCTCGACTTCGCCCCACTCCGAGCCGAAGGCGCCGTCCGGGCCGCGCTCTTTGTCGGTCAGGAATTGTTCCTGCCGGATGCTGTAATGGCCTTCCTGCTTGTCTTTATAGATCTGTTCTTCGTCGTAGAGACGCTGGAGCATCCCCTGCACGCATTTCTTGTGCAGCGGATCGGTCGTGGCCGCCCAGGCGTCGTAGCGCACCTCCAGTTTGTCCCAGAGCGCGCTGAACTTGGCCGTAATCTCGTCGACGAACTGCTGCGGCGGAACGCCCGCTTTCTCGGCGGATTGCTGAACTTTCTGCCCGTGCTGATCGACGCCGGTGAGAAAGAAAACCTCCCCGCCTCTCAGCCGATGATGACGTGCGATGACGTCGGCCAGAACCTTCTCGTAGGCGTGCCCGATGTGCGGCGCGCCGTTGGTGTAATCGATCGCGGTGGTGAGATAGAACGGTTTCGGCATGGGGCTCGGAGAGTTTGCGGGCGCAGGATGCGCGACGCAACTCTCTCCCGGACGACGGTCAACGAAAGGCGGGCACCGCGATCGCGTTATTCCAAAACGAGCGCGCGAAATGTCTCGTCGACGTGGCGGAAATGTAGGTCGAGCGAGCAGAGTTTATCGATCTCGTTAGGCGGAACCAGAGCGGTGATCTCCGGCTCCGCTTTCGCGTTCTCGGCGAAGGTTTGTTCGCCGCTCCAGGTTTTCATCGCGGCGCGCTGGACCGCTTCGTAGGCGGTCTGGCGGTTGGCGCCGGCCCGAGTCAGGGCGAGGAGGATGGACTGGCTGAAGTAGAGGCCTTTCGTTAGGCGGAGGTTGCGCTCCATGTTCTCGGGATAGACGTGCAGTTTCTCGATCAGGCCGCTCAATTTTACCAGCATGTAGTCAAGCAAAGTGCAGGAATCGGGCAGGATAATGCGCTCGACGCTGGAATGGCTAATGTCGCGTTCGTGCCAGAGCGCGACGTTCTCGAGCGCGGCGAGGGCGTTCCCGCGCAGGACGCGGGCGAGGCCGCTCAGGCGTTCGCCGGTGATCGGGTTGCGCTTGTGCGGCATGGCGGAGCTGCCTTTCTGGCCGGCGCTGAAATATTCCTCCACTTCGAGCACTTCGGTTCGTTGCAGGTGGCGCAGCTCGGTTGCCCAACGATCGATGCTCGAGCCGATCAGGGCGAGCGTGGTGGAAAATTCCGCATGCCGATCACGTTGGATGATCTGGGTGGAAAGTTTCGCCGGTTGCAGCCCGAGCTTTTCGCAGACGTAACGCTCGATGCGCGGATCGAGATGGGCATGGGTCCCAACCGCGCCGCTCAATTTTCCAACCCGGACTCGCTCCAGCGTCTGGGTAAGTCGCTCTTCGGCGCGGCCGAACTCGTCATACATGAGGGCGAGTTTGAGGCCAAAGGTGATCGGCTCGGCGTGGATCCCGTGGCTGCGGCCAATCATCGGCGTCATCTTGTAGCGGCGCGCCTGCTCGCCGATGACGCGGCGCAGTTCCCCCAGGTCTTCGAGCAAAATTTTGCCCGCGCCGGACATCTGGACCGCGAGCGTGGTGTCGAGGATGTCGGAGGAAGTCAGCCCCTGATGGATCCAGCGCGCGGCGGGTCCGACGGATGCCGCGACGTTCTCGAGGAACGCGATGACGTCGTGGTTGGTCCGTTTCTCAATCTCGTTGATCTCCGCGATGGAGAAACGCGCCTTCGACCGGATCTCGGCCGCATCGGACGCCGGGATTTGGCCGAGGTCGGCCATCGCTTCGCAGGCCAGGGTTTCGATCTCGAGCCAGATCTCAAATTTCCGCTGCTCGGACCAGAGGTCGCGCATTGGCGCGCGGGAATAACGTTCAATCACCGTACGAAGATAGAAAGCGAGGCGCTGGCGGCAAAGCGATTAGTAGAAAAAGAAACGTCGCCCAAGCGGAGTAACCGCCGGGGCGACGTTTGACGTCTTTATTGAGTAAAATTGTTTTAGCAGACCCGGGCGCGATTGAAGCGTCCACCGCTTTGCACGCGAACCTGTCCGCTGCCGAGCAGGTCAGCCACCGCTGCGACCGTTTCCTTGGTGTTCTTGGTGCAGGAGCTCACAGCGAGGATGAGGTCGCCAAGAGAGAGAACCGGACGGGTCTTGAGGATCTGAGTATTCTTTTTCATAACGGTATACATTTTACTGAGCAGGATGAATGCCATCCGTCTCAGTAGATTGTTTTCCCGGTGAAACGTTCAAAAATTGCGGGCCGAATGTCCGAGACTCTGACAGTTCTTCGACACAAGTGTATCGATGATGAACACTCGGCCGTTGACGCTTTGGTCAGCGCGCTGGGGTGCGCTTGGCTGTCAGGCGAAGCATCAGGACGTATAAAATCGCGAGAACAGCGACGAAGATGATGATCCAATGCGACTGCGATTTGATCAGCTGCACCAGTCCATCGTGATCGCGAATCAAGTTGGGCTGGGCCTGGTAAGCTTTGGCGCCGAGGTAGGTCAGGACGGCACACCAGATGGCCGAACCCGCGATCGTGACCGCGCTGAAAACCCAGAAGTTCATCCGAATGATGCCTGCCGGGATGGAGATGAGGTGCCGGATGACCGGCAGAAGACGGGCAAAGAAGATGCCGCCCGCTTCGTAGCGCGCGAGCCAGATCTCGGCGCGCTCCAGTTTGTCCTTGCTGATGAAAAAGTATTTCCCAAAGCGCTCGACCACGGGACGCCCGATCGCGCGCGAGACCCAATAGGTGATCGCAGATCCAAGATACGAGCCGAAGGTGCCGGCGAGGATGACGCCGGTGTAGCTCAGGTCGCCCTGCGCCGCGAGAAAGGCAGCGGGCGGGATCACGATCTCGCTCGGCACCGGAAAGATGGAGCTTTCCATCGCCATCAGGAGGATGATGACGGGATAGCCGCCGTGCAGGACCCAGCCAAACCAGATTTCAATGAGATGATGCATAGAAGAAATGCGGATTGCGGAATTCGGAATTGAACTAACGAAAACGCGAAGCATGCCTATCATTCCGCATTCCGCAATCCACAATCCGCATTGCCAATGATCTACCGCCGTGTCCTTCGCTATTACCGCCCGTTTCTCGGGCGGACGCTGGCCGGACTGGCTTTCTCTCTCCTCGGGATCGGGGTGAACTTGCTCAAGCCGTGGCCGATCAAGGTCATCGTGGACCAGATTTTGACCCCTGGGTCGAGCTTTCGCGAGACGCATCAGAATTGGCACAGCTACATCCTCCCGCTCTGCCTCGCTCTGGTCGGGTTGCAGGTGCTTTGGGGACTGCTCAATCTCCTCACCAACTACATCTTCGTGAAGGTTGGGCTCCAGGCGCTGCTCAAGTTGCGCACCGATCTTTACTCCTACCTGCAATCGCTCTCGCTCAAATATCACGATGCGCGCCGCTCGGCTGATTCGAGCTTCCGCGTCGCCTACGATTCGCAAGCCATCCAGACGATTTACAACAAGGGTTTCACCAACATTTTCGGATCGGTCATCACGCTCGTCGGCATCTTTTGCATCATGCTCCGGCTCGATTGGCAGCTCACCCTGCTGTCGTTAGGCATCGTTCCGCTGATCGTCGGCGCGATTTATTTCTTCGCCCATCGGATCCGGACCGAGTCGACCTCCATCCAGGAACAAGACAGCGCGATGCTGACCCAGGCCCAGGAAGGCTTAAGCTCGATCCGGATGGTCGCGGCCTTTGGGCGCGAAGACTTTGAGGTCTCGCAATTCCACCAGCGCGCGCAGCGCAGTCTGCAGGCAAACCTGAAGCTCACCCTCACGAACGTGCAAAGCGCGCTCGTCATCACGACCCTGATGGGGATTGGCACGGCCGCGATGTGGTATCTCGGCACACTCCATGTCCTCTCCGGCACGCTCACCCTCGGCTCGCTTATCCTTTTCAGCTCGTATCTGGTCATGCTCTACCAGCCGCTTCAGGAACTCACCTACACCGCTTGGGCGATGGAGGGCGCCACCGCCGGCGCGCAACGCTGCTTCGAGGTGCTCGACCGCGAGGACGACGTGCGCGATTCGCCAGGCGCGGTCGACATTACCGGGACGAAGGCCGCGATCGTTTTCGACCAGGTGCGTTTTGCGTATAACGAGAAGCAGCCCGTGCTCGACGGGATCGATCTCCGAATTTCGCCTAACCAAATCGTCGCGCTCGTTGGGGGCACCGGCGCGGGCAAAAGCACGCTGCTCAGTCTGGTCCCGCGCTTTTACGATCCGACCGCTGGCGTCGTCTCACTCGACGGCCGTGACGTGCGCGAGATCACCAAGAAATCGCTCCGCGGCCAGATCGGGATCGTCCTGCAGGACACGCTCCTTTTCTCGACCACCATCCGCGAAAACATTGCCTACGGCCGGCCCGGCGCGAGCGATGCGGAAATTCGGGCCGCGGCGCAACGGGCGCAGGCGGATGATTTCATCAGCCGTTTGCCTAACGGATACGACAGCCCGGTCGGCGAACGCGGCGGCCATCTCAGTGTCGGCCAGCGCCAGCGCATCGGCATCGCGCGCGCTTTTTTGAAGGATGCTCCCCTCCTCCTCCTCGATGAGCCGACTTCCGCGCTCGATCCCACAACCGAGGCCGCGATCATGGGAACGATCAAGGAGCTCATGACCGGCCGGACCACATTGATCGTGACCCATCGCCTTGCGACTATCCACAACGTCGATCAAATTGTCGTCCTCGAACACGGCCGGATCGTCGAGCAAGGCCGCGGCCCCGAGCTCGTGGCTCGGGGCGGCGCATACGCGAAACTCTACGCGGCCGGTAATTATCCTGGATGAACCACGAAGCTCACGATGAGCACGAAGGGGGAGGTAAAAAATTAGGAATTAGAAAATCCTTCGTGCTCTTCGTGTCCTTCGTGGTTAAAACCTCACCGAGATGAGCAACATCAACAGCGAACGCCGGATCGAAGCAGATTGGTGGGCCGACCCGATCCCGCCTAACGTCCAGTTCGGCGCCGGGTTTTATTGCGAGACCGCACAGATCTTCCGTTTCCTCCGCAACCGCGAAGAAGGCGCGCTGAAGTTAGGCGATTACGTTTCCTGTTACGCTGGCTGTTCCTTCTCGCTCGGGAAAAACGGCCGCTGCACGGTCGGTGATTTCACCCTGATGAACGGCGCGCTCGTCATGGCCGAGGAATTGATCGAGATCGGCAGCTACTGCCTGATTTCCTGGAACGTCGGGATCGCCGACTCCGATTTCCATCCGATCGATCCCGCGCAACGTCGGATCGACGCGCACGCCCTCGCGCCCTACTACAAGGAGCGCCCGCCACGTCCGCCCATCCGCACCGCACCGGTTCGGATCGCCGACAATGTCTGGATCGGGATGAACGCGGTCATTCTGAAAGGTGTGACGATTGGTGAAAACTCGGTTGTCGCGGCGGGGTCGGTTGTTTCAAAAAGCGTGGCACCAAACACTGTCGTGGCAGGCAATCCCGCGATCGTGGTGAAACAATTATGAACCGCGGATTTCGCGGATACAACGGATTGGGAAAGCAGACTCATCGATCCCGGCCCCATCCGCGTAATCCGTGAAACCCGTGGTCAATCCTCTGCAATGAAACGCAAGAAAGTGGTCGTCATGGGCTTCATGGGCGGGATGCCGATCGCCGGCGTCATCTGGCAGCACATCCATTACATCGTCGGGCTGCAACGCCTCGGGCACGACGTTTACTACATCGAAGATTCCGCCCGGATTCCGTATAACGCGCAAACCTTCGACACGAGCGAGGATTTCACCTACGCCGCCAAAGTCCTGGCCCAGTTGGCTAACGAATTCGGGTTCGAACATCGCTGGGGATTCTGCGCGCGGTATCTCCCGGCCAGGCCGACCGCGGGTTTGCGCCTGATGAAAATCCAGCAGCTCTACGTCGAAGCCGACGCCATCCTCAATGTTTGCGGTACGCAGGAATTCAACGAAGACCTGAGCAAAAGCGGCTCCATTCTCTACCTCGAGAGCGACCCGGGCGTGGAGCAGATCAAGGTCGATAAACGCGTCCGCGCGACCCGCGATTATCTTCGCCAACACCGCGCACTCTTCACCTTCGGCGAGAACATCGGCTCCTCGCAGTTTCCGGTTCCGCTGCACAAGTTGAAATGGCTTCCCACCCGTCAACCCGTCGTGACCGATCTCTGGAAAACCAACCGCGCCCCGGGAGCGACCGCGGTTTTCACCTCGATCGCCAACTGGTCGACGAGCGGCCTGAAAGACATCGCGTGGCGCGGCGAAAATTATCTCTGGAGCAAATCGCGCGAGTTCCTCCGCTTCGTCGCGGCGCCGAAAAAATCTGACGAACCGTTCGAGCTCGCGACCGACATTAAGGACGAAAAAACGCGCGAGAAATTTCTTCGCAACGGCTGGCGGTTCCGCGGCCCGCACGAGATGAGCGTTGATTATTGGCAATACCGCGATTACATCCGCCGCTCGAAAGGCGAGTTCACGGTCGCGAAAGATCAGTATGTGCGGCTGCACACCGGCTGGTTCTCCGACCGCAGCGCCTGCTACCTCGCGGCGGGCCGACCGGTCATCACGCAGGAGACCGGATTCACCGATCATTATGGCAACAGCGGCGGGTTGTTCGCCTTCAAGACCCTGGGCGAAATCGCGGAAGCCGTCCGCGAGATCAACGCCGACTACAAAAAGCAGAGCCGCGCCGCGCGCGCGGTGGCGTGTGAGATCTTCGAAGCGGAAAAAGTTCTCGCGTCAGTGCTGGAACGCGCCGGCGTTTAACGTCTAATCTCGTCGCGCCCACGTCGCGCTCGCTACAGAGGATCCCGCCGAGCTCCGTGCCCTTCGTGTTCTTCGTAAGGACAAAGGAGCCGCCCGTTAGGGCACCACAGTGAGAGCGAGGTCGTTGCCGTCGCCGCCGCTGTAGTTGGCCTGGTAACTATTCTGCCCGGACGTGATGGTGGCGCCGTCGGCGAGGTTGGCGAGGTTGGCGAGGTTGGCGAAGGTGCCGTTGTTCGGCGTGGCGGCGGTGTTGCTAAGCACCGTCAAGCTGGTGCCCACGGTCAGCTTTCGGTTCGCGACGGCGGCGAGTTGGAACTGCGCGCCACTTTCGATGGTGACGCCGGCAGCCTCGACCTGGTCTGCCTTTGCTTTGCGGGTGTTCAGTTTGCAGGTGTAAGTCGCGTCGGCCTTGCAGGTGAGCGCACTTTGGATGGTGAGTTTGGTCGGCCTGCCCGGCCGGCTCGCTCCGACGCCCGGCTCCAAAAACGCGCCCGCTCCGCCGCCGGTCCCGATCGTTAGGCTGCCGGCGATGGTGCCCGGGCCGCCTAACGTTCCTGCATTCACTTTGACCGCGCCTGCCCCGGTGGCCGAACCGGTCTGGTTTGCGACTTTCAGCGCTCCCCCGCTGACGGTGGTGTTGCCGGTGTAGGCGCTGGCTCCGCCTAACGTCAGAGCGGTGATCCAAAATAGAAATCGCGACGGCGCGTCTTCCCCGGTGAACGTTTTAGCGCTGCGGCCATCTAACCCTCGATTGCCGTTTTACACCCGCACCCTTCTGTCTGATCTTCCCGCTCTTTTCCTAATGCATCGATTTTGTCTCCTTTTTTGCGCACTGGCGCTCTCCGTCGCCGCTGGCGCGCAAGCCCAGCCGAGCGGTCAGATCCAGAGCAGCCTGGTCCGCATCACTTCGACGGAGGTCTCGCCCGATTATCGCGCACCGTGGAATTCCGGCTCGATCGGTCGCGGGGTTGGCGCCGGGTTCGTCATTGATGGCCAGCGCATCATGACCAATGCCCACGTCGTCAGCAACAGCCGCTACCTCACGGTCGAGCGCGAAGGCGATCCGAATAAATACCCGGCTACGGTGCAGTTCGTGGCGCACGATTGTGATCTCGCGCTGCTTCAGGTGGCCGCACCGAATTTCTGGAAAGGGATGAAGCCACTCAGCCTCGGCGCCATCCCAGCCCTCGAGTCGACCGTCTCGGCTTACGGTTACCCGATCGGCGGCGAGCGTATGTCGGTCACCACCGGCATCGTTTCGCGGATCGACTTCAATCTTTACACCCACTCCGCGATCGACTCGCACCTCGCGATCCAGATCAGCGCGCAGATCAATCCCGGCAATAGCGGCGGCCCGGTCATGCAGACAGGGAAAGTCGTCGGCGTCGCCTTCCAGGGCTACAGCGGCGATATCGCGCAGGGTGTCGCTTACATGATCCCGACCCCCGTCATCCGGCGATTTTTGAAGGATATCGAGGACGGACATTACGACCGCTACGTCGACCTCGGCATCACTTACACGAAGTTGCAAAACCCGGCGCAACGCCACTACCTCGGCTTGAAAGATGACGACCGCGGCGTGCTCGTCGGCACCGTGCTCGACGCCGGTCCGTGCGGGAAAATTCTCCAATCGGGCGACGTCCTGCTCTCGATCGATGGGCACCCGATCGCGAGCGATGCCTTCGTCGAATACGAAGGCGAACGCGTCCAGATGCCCGAGGTGGTCGAGCGGAAATTCAAAGGCGACTCGGTCAAGCTCGACCTCTTGCGCAACCAGCAGCCGATGAGCGTGGACGTGGCGTTAGGCACGGTCTGGCCCTACTTCATGCAGGCCCACAGCTACGATGTGCGACCGCGTTACGTGGTTTATGGTGGGCTCCTTTTCCAGCCGATGTCGCTCGATCTCCTCGAGGCTTATCGGATCAACGATCTGCGCGTCCGGCATTTCTTCGATTTCTTTGTGAATGAACAAATCTATCTCGAGCACCCGGAGGTCATCATCCTAACGAACGTCCTGCCCGATCCGATCAACAGCTACCTGCTCCCGTTTCGCTCCAACATCGTGGATGAAATCAACGGCCAGAAGATAGGGACGCTCCAGGATCTGGCCCGCGCCTTCGAACAACCGGCCGAGCGGTTCGTGGTGAAGATGGTCGGCGACGGTCCCCCGCTCGTGCTCGATCCGAAAAAAGTGGAGGAAGCGCGCGAACGGATTAAGACGCGCTACAACGTGCTCCAGGAACAAAATCTCGACGAACAGCCACCCGCCAAACCGGCCGTGGCCGCTCAAGCCACCACCAACTGATCATGCGCCCGATTGTTTTTTTCCTGATCCCGCTGCTTGGGCTTTCGCCGCTGGCCGAGGCGAAAAAAGCGCCCGTTGCGGTCAAGCCGCTGGCTGCCGGCGCGCAATCCGCGGTCGAAGCGAAGGAAGTTTCACTCGTTAGGGTGAATGTGACCGGCCAGCCTTTCGATTATTTTCGACCGTGGCAAAAGAAGGCGCCTTTTTCCAAGCGCGCACTCGGCGCCGTGATCGCGAATGGCCGCGTCCTCGTCACCGCTGACCTCGTCGGCAATCAAAACTACGTCGAACTGGAGCGCGCCGAATCGGGCGAGAAAACCGCCGCCACCGTCGCAGTCGTCGATTACGAAGCCAACCTTGCTCTGCTCGAGCCGACCGATAAAAAGTTCCTCACCGGACTCCAGCCGCTCGAACTCGCGCTCGACACGGTCGTCGGCGACCGGCTTTCCGCCTGGCAACTTGAGGCAACCGGCGCGCTTGTCGTGACCGAGGGCATCGTGACCACGATTGGCGTCACCCGATACCCGGCGGATGTCGCGGATTTTCTTACTTATCGCCTTAGCATTCCGATGCAATATCGCGACAACAGCTACACCGTGCCGCTGGTCAAAAACAACAAGCTCGCCGCGCTCCTCCTGCGCTACGATTCGCGTTCGCAGGTGCTCGACGCGATCCCGGCGCCGATCATCGCGCATTTCCTGAAGGACGCAGCCGGTCCGCAATACCAGGGCTTTCCTTCGTTAGGCATTTCCTTTTTCCCGACGCGTGATCCGCAGTTGCGCAACTACGCCGGCGAGACGGGCAAGCCGGGCGGAGTCTACATCACCAACGTCGAGCCGGGGTTGCCCGCGGCGAAAGCCGGTTTGCAGGCGGGCGACATTGTGGTCGCGGTCGAGAAAAATGAGATCGATCAAAACGGGAATTACGTCGACCCGCTCTACGGGAAGATCGAGTTCAGCAATCTTCTCACCGGCAAGGCTTATGTCGGCGATTCGGTCTCGCTCCACATCCAGCGTTCGGGAAAGCCGATCACGCTCAACGTCAAGCTCGAGCATCGCGCGGAAGAAGACTACGTCGTGCCGCCCTACAACATTGATGACGCACCCTCCTACTACGTGCTGGGCGGTTTGATCTTCCAGGAGCTGACCCGCCAGTATCTCAAGGAATGGGGCGCCAACTGGCAGAAAGATGCGCCCCAGGATTTCGTTTATCTCGACAAGTTTCAGTCAGAGCTTTTCCCGGAAGGTAAACAACGCGTCGTCATCCTGAGCCAGGTCCTGCCCGCCAACGGCACGATCGGTTACGACGACTTCAGCTATCTCGTGGTCAAGAAAGTTAACGGCACGGCGGTTCACTCGTTAGGCGAGCTGGCCGAGGCGGTCAAGACGCCGCTCAACGGTTTCCACGTCATCCAGACGGCGGACGATCCGCGCCAGCTCGAGCTCGATGCCGCGCAGGTCACCGCGGAAGCGGACGCGTTGCAAAAAAACTACGGCTTGCCTGCCTTGCAGCGGCTCCCGTGACCGCCGCCGGGCCCGCGCCAGTCTGCGCGATTTTCGATTGGGACGGGGTCATCATCGATTCCGCCAAATTGCACGAGCAAAGCTGGCATCGGCTGGCCGACGAACTTGGAAAATCGATCGCTCCGGGGAGTTTTTTGCGCGGCTTCGGAATGAAAAGCGCGCAGATCATCGCCGAGATCCACACTTGGGCGAACGATCCGGCCGAGGTCGCCCGCCTGACCGAGCGCAAGGAAGCGCTCTACCGCGAGATTGTTGGACAAAGCGAAATCGCGCCGCTCCCTGGAGTCGTGGAATGGCTGCAAACTTTACGGGGAGCATGCGTGCCCAGCGCCGTGGCCTCCTCCACGCATCGCGCCAACATCGAGGCCGTGCTCGAGCGCATCGGATTGCAGAATGCTTTCGACGCTATCGTCTCGGCGGAAGATGTCGAGTACGGGAAGCCTAGCCCGGAAGTCTTTCTCAAGGCTGCGGCCCGTTTAGAGGCTTCACCGGGGCGTTGTGTGGTCTTCGAAGATGCGCACGTCGGCATCGTAGCAGCCCATGCGGCCCGGATGAAGGTGGTAGCCGTCACCACCACCCATCGGGCGGTAGAGTTATCCGATGCTGATCTGGTCGTTAGGCAATTGGATGAACTGACGATCGAGCAGGTCGCGGCCTTATAGGAGCGGGCCTTTACGGTGTCGCGAACACCTCCGGCACCCACTCGTACGCTTTGCCCGCGGGGCGGACGTAACCAAGTCCCGGCCAGGGAAGATGATAAGCGAAGGTCCTGACTTTGGAAGCGGCGAGCTTTTGCAAAATCTTCACGCGGCTTGCGGCGGCTTGCTGCAAATCGGTATCGCCAGAGGAGGTCCACTCCGGGTGTGCGAAGAGCAGCGCATCGGAATGAATCAAATCGGCAATCGCGACAAGTTTCTCGTTCTTAGAAGTAATGGTCGTCATGGTGAGACCTGGAGTGTGGCCGGGAGCCAGTTGGAAAGTGAAGAGGTCGTACAGTCTTTTTTGCACGTCGATAAACTTCACCCTCGGTTGAATCGTCGTTAGGACCTTTTGGATACCCGGTATCATATGCGCCAGCACCTCCGGCATCTTGTAGAGAGGGCTTTTCTTAAAATCCTCCTTCGTAGCTCGTTGCCAAAAGTCGAACTCCGTCTTCGAAATGTGAATGTTCGCCTGGGTGAAGGGCTGATTCCCTTGTTTATCCACTAGACCGCCGATGTGGTCGGGATGTGCGTGCGAGATCAGAACATCCGCAAAATCCTCAGCCACCAGGCCGGCACCAGCCAGGCTCTTCGGTAACAATCCCTGCGTCGCTGGATCCGCGAATGTTCCGAGGCCGGTATCGAGCATAACCAGTCATTCGCTGCTTTTGACGACTACGATATTCATCGCTAGTTCGATCGAATCGGTCGGCCGGAAGTTTGCTTCGAGGAGGCTCTTGACCTCCTCTGCATTGCCCAGGGGCGCGACAAACGGAAAGACGGAAGCTTCTTTGATCTCGCCGTCCGTCAGGACGGTGATCTCCAGGTCACCCAAGGCAAACCTTCGGTAGCCTTTGTGCGGGTCGACCAACTTGGCCGGTCCACTGTTTGGTTCCTGAGCCAACAGTCTCCGAAACGGAATCAGACCAAGGGCTCCCGCGACGAGCGAGGTTTTGAGCAACGTCCTTCTTTTCATTCGGTCAATTTCTACTCGCGCTCGTCTATTTCAAACGCAAGCCAGTCTCTTCGTTAGGCAACGGGAATGATCGAATAATCGCGCGCGGTGCGGAGCTACAGTAGCGGCTTCGCTCTGCGAAGCGCGAGCGTGCGCGAACTTTGCAAAGTAGACTCATGCCCGCGTTCCCAGAGGAAAACGTCTAAAGGTGGCGGAGCTAATCGCCGAAGGAAATATCGACGTCTTTCGCCGTCTGCACCATCTGGCTGGAGGGCTGAACGAGTCGCAGCCGATTAACCGCGTCCGCGATCGGCACGTGCTGCACCTGGTAATTTTGATAGCTCACCATCGACCCGAAATGCCCCTCGTTAGCCAACTGCACTGCCTTGACCCCGAAGCGCGTTCCGAGAATCCGATCAAGCGTCGTCGGCGCACCGCCCCGCTGCAGATGCCCGAGCACGCAGCAGCGTGTTTCTTTGCCGGTCCGCGCGGCCAGCTCATGCGCGACCACGTCCCCGATCCCACCGAAGCGATACTCGCCCTGCTCGGTCTGATGCAGGACCTGCTGGCCATCCTTCGGCGTGGCGCCTTCCGCCACCACCACCATCGAGCTGAGCGTGCCGGCCGCTTCGCGCTGCTTCACGAAATCCGCCAGCTTCTCGTAATCGAACGGAATTTCCGGGATCAAAATGACATCCGCCCCGCCGGCGATGCCGCCATGCAGCGCGATCCAGCCGGCGTGCCGACCCATCACTTCGAGAACCATGATCCGTTTGTGGCTCGAGGCCGTGGTGTGCAGACGATCGAGCGCGTCGGCCACCGCTGCGACCGCCGAATCAAATCCGAACGTCATCGCGGTCGCCTCGAGATCGTTGTCGATCGTTTTCGGAACCCCGATGCAGTTGATCCCGCCTTCCTGAAGTTGCAGCGCGGTCGTCATCGAGCCGTCGCCGCCGACGATGATGAGCGCTTTCACCTGCAGGCGATCGAGGACCCCGCGTGCCTGCTCGATCACTTCGGCAGCGACCACGGCGCGTTTGCCGGCGCCGACCTTGGCGATAAAATGACCTTTGTTCGTCGTCCCGATGATTGTTCCGCCTAACGACATGATCCCTTCGGTCCGGGCCCGGTCGAGGATCATATACTGGCCGGGCGGGAGCAGGCCTTCGAAGCCATCCTTGAAGCCGACCACTTCCCAGCCCAACTTTTCCGCGGCCAGGACGACGCCGCGCAGGACCGCATTGAGTCCGGGGCAATCGCCTCCGCTCGTCAGGACGCCGATCCGCGGCTTCATCACTCGTTAGGGCCGCCGAGCACCTCTTTGGCATCGAGCGGGCGGCCAGCGGATGCCCAGCGATCGTAAAGCGCCCAGCCCTGGCTCAACACGGCGGCACCTTCCCCGAAGCGATCAGGACTTCCGAGGAGGACGACGATCAGACGACGAGGAGTGATGAGCGTTTTATCGCCCTGCGGCACCACTTCGGAAGCCCGGGCCGCGGACAGCGCCAGGCAATCACCGGCCCGCTGGGTGCGGCCGGTTTTGACTCCGTCGATCGCGTCCCGGCCTAACAATTCGTTCGTGTTCCGAAGCATATATCGCAGCCGCCCGGGGCCGCGCCCGAATTCGATTTCCCGGTCTTTTTGCGAAACATAGAAACGGAAGCCGGCGCTGTTCATCGCGTAACGCGCGAGACGCGCCATGTCCGCTGCGGTCGAGTACGGTTTTTCCTGTCCATCAATCCCGCTCGGATTGAGGAAACGAGTCCGCTCCATCCCGAGATGCTGGGCGAGCGCGTTCATTTGCCGGACGAAATAATCAACCGCCGTCCCCCGCGCTGCTTCACCACCTCCTCGCGCGAGAAGTGCGCGCCCAACATGATCCGCCAGGGTGTAAGCGGCGACGTTGTCGGATTGGACGAGCGCGGCGTAGAGGAGGTCGCGCAAGGTCAGCGTGTCGCCCGGTTGAAAGCCGATATTATTTTCGGCCGTGCCGACAAAGGCCGCCTCGGGAATGGTCGCCACTTGGGCAAGATCACCGCCTTGTTTCGTCGACCAATCGAGCACCACCATCGCGGTCGCCATCTTGGTCAGGCTGCCAACCTGCCGTTTTTGATCGGCCTGTTGTTTCGCGAGAATGAAACCGGTCTTGGCGTCGATCGTGATCATCGCCTCGGCCGCCATTGCCGGCCGGGCGAAGCCGGCCAGAAACGACAAAACAAGAGCGCAAAGCGAAATTCTACGAAGGAGAGTCTTCATGGGAGCGGTCGAAACCGCTGCACGGTAACTGGACGGCTTCGCTTGGCAACCGTAATCCGTGGCCCTTTTGCCTAACGAAAAGAGTTGTTCTAGCGCAGAGTCACCGAGGAGCGGGCGCCGAACCGAAACGGATCGGGGCTGACCACAAGAAGCACCCGCTCGGCCGCGTTCCGCAGGTCAAATGGTGTCGCTTTGCCCAGGCCGCTGGCTCGCAGAGTGCCGTGCCGGCCCTGGAGTCGGCTACCGCCGGCCATGTCGAATTCGTAGATCACGCGGTGCTTTTCCACGTCGGTCACTTTCACATGCAGGGCCAGAAAGGAGCGACCGGCACCAAAGTTGCCGAGGAAGAAACGGCCCACCGGGCTGCCTCCATCGACCAGGTCAAATTGTCCTTCGACCAGCCATCCGACGCGCGGCACTTCGTCGTCCTTGAGGATGCGGGCGGGCGCCAGCTTGCTCAGCTCTTCTTTCAGGTCGCCGGCAAATTGAATCGGGGTGAGCGCCTTGCGGATCGGCATTTCGCCGAGCGAAGCCGCTTCGTCGCCGCGGAAGATGGCGTTATCAATGCAGAAAGGCCGAATGTAAATCGCGCTAGGATTCCCTTCCGCTACCCCGCAGTTGGTCTCGTAACGCACGGTCTCGACCGAGCCGAAATCTTTCGCATCCACCTGGGTGCGGCTGACGGTGTTCGAGGTGTAGCTTTTCGTGACGACCATATCGGCGCACGAACAGAGCAGCAGGCTGGAGGCGATGGCGATGAAGGATTTCATAGAGTTTGCTTTTTCGTTGTCGCCGGCTGCCGTCGTTAGGACAGCGAACCGCAACTTCGTTTGGATGATGCAACTCTCGTGCCGCCGCCGATAAAATTTCTGGCTCAACCCGCTTCCGCCCGCCGCGCGCGATGCCTCGTGACGAGCCTGCGGGAGACCAGATAGACTACCACTGCGCTCGGCAACCCGATGAGGACGGAACCGATCAGGAGCGGCTGGCCCATCGTAAAGAAGACTTCCCACTGCAGGTAGTCGCGCAGGGCCAGCGCGTGAAAGTTTAGTTTTCGCGGGAGATGACCGTGCATGGTCAAATAGCCCGCCTTGTATTCCCAGAGATAAATCGCCGGCATGAAGGGCAGGATGAGATCATGCAATTGGACGCTGATCGCGGCCGCGATCTTGTTGCTCTTGCACAACCAGGCGACCGCAATCGAGAGCAGCGTCTTCAAACTCCAGAGCGGGGTAAACCCGAAGAAAATTCCGATCGCGACCCCGAGCGCGATCGAGTGCGGCGTGTCCTCGATCGTGACCAGCCGATGATGCAGACGCGATGGCCAACGGCGGAGCCGGGCCCACAAGCTTGGTTTTTCGGAAGCTTCCTCGACCATGCGGCGCGCTTTCCGCTAACGAAAAAGATCCGCCTGCCGCGCCGGACCTCGGGCGATTTGCCCGAGCGCCGCGCGGAGCCGGAGAGCGGCATGCGGCGCAAAATCGAGAGCGTTGTTGTTAAAAATGATGTGCACCCGGTCGGCTTCGCCCGCCAATTTCCGCGCCCGCGCGGCCACTTCGGCGATCTCCTCGTCGCTGTAATCGTAATAGAAGCGCTCGGCCACCGTCTTGCCCCGGAGATAAGCCTGCGGATCGCGCCCGTGCAGGCGGAGGTAAGCGAGACCGCGTTGCGTGACCGTGTCGAGCTCGCTCGGCATGATCGTGAAGTGCGCTTCGGACGGGGCATCGACCAGCGCCAGGGTCGTCTCATGTTCCCGGAAAAAATTCAGCGTTTGCTCCAACTGGTCGCCTTCGGTCCAGTTTCGGTTTCGCAATTCCACCACCACGCCTAACGGGGCGAGTTGCAGGAGGAGGTCGTCCAGTTCCGTCAGCTCATGCTTCCGTGGCGAAAAGGCCGGCGAAAGCTGGAGCAAAAACGCGCCGAACTTCTGCGCGGCGCGCAACGGCTCGACGGACGCGATCACCTGTTCGAGGAGCGCGCGCTCCAATTTTGGCGTGAGCGTTACGCGGCCTTTGCTGTCCGGGCTCGCGACGCGCTGAAGCGCGGGCGGGAGCGATTTCACCGTCGTGCTATGCCGCGAAAGGAGGCGGTGCAGTTTCACGTCGAAAATGAAAGCGTCCGGGGTTGCCTGGCACCAGCGCGCGACGAGATGCGGATTGGGCACGGCGTAGAAGGTGGAGTTGACCTCGACCATGTCGAAGTGCTGTGCGTACCACGGGAGGCGATCGGCGGCGGGAAGTTTTTCCGGATACCAACGTTCAACAAAACCGGGATCCGACCAACTGGCCGTGCCGACAAGAATGCTTCCTGTTTCGATGGAAGACGGCGTCGGCACGGAGCAGACAACGCCAGCGCCGTGCAAACGCAACCGCGCGCGGTGGGCGTCGCGTCCTCAAGCTTCGTGTCGCCAGGCAGCTCGGCTTGCAACTGCGGGGTCCCTCTCCGCGCTGCGCCGGATCGGGATGACAGAAAAATGAGCGCCGGCGGATCTAAATCGCGCATGACGTCTACGGGAGCGCTTCGAAAAGTGAGCCAAACCTCCGAAGAAAAGG
>JBDTVP010000042.1:0-20270 GCA_040007175.1 Spartobacteria bacterium | reverse complement strand
ATGAGCCTGACGAGCTACCAGACTGCTCCACCCCGCGATCTTGAGAGCCCATTATGACCGCGTTCGCGCGGAACGCAAATCGCGATTTCCTCCAACTATTCGGACTCGCCCCGCACGACCACAATGTCGCTCGGATGAAGGTCGCAATAAACTTTGTCGCCAAAATGGAAGGCTTCCTCCGTCGCGCACTCGTTCGCCACCACCGCGGTCAGTTCGAGGCCGGAGTCGGTCGTCAGGAGCAACTGATCCGCAGCGCCTTTGAAAAGCTCTTCGCTCACGCGCGCCTCCAAACAGGCAAACTATCCGGTAGCCGTGACCTTCCCGACCGCCGTCGGCTTTGGGACCAATGGATTTTACGGCCAGGGCTTCGGATTTTTCTCCACCGAGGTCTCGGTCAGTGTGCCCTTGGCGTTCATCCCGGAAGCTTATGGTAGCTGGTCCAGCTCCCTCACCGGCCAGTATTTTCGCCTTGGCACCAACTCCGCGCGCTTCACCGACAACCCCCGCGTCTCGGGCGCGGGAAGCGAACGCCATTGCGTCGGCGCAAAGAAGCACTTGCCGGGAGAATTGGGCTGCGCAACGTATATGCCCGCTCGGCGGAGCGAAATTCCAGCGTAGCTCAGTGGTAGAGCGGTCGGCTGTTAACCGATTGGTCGTAGGTTCGAGTCCTACCGCTGGAGCCACCCCGCCATCACTAAGTCGGGGCGGTCTCGCCTAACGATGCCGGTTTTTGACGGTCGCGGCTTCTCCTTGATTGTGTCCGAGGCGCATCTCCGCACGAAGACGACCGCGCTAAGCAACGTCAGGTGTTTCATTGCCGTGAGATCGTCGCGTCAGGGACGACCGCCAAAGGTTACGTGATCGTCGAGGTCGAGCAGGTCGGCCCAGGTTTTGATATCCTCGCGCGTCTGGCTCGCCGCACCGACCATTTCCGCGAAATGTTGCAGCGTCTCGGCGTCGCTGTCCGGGCCGCGTCGCTGCATGTATTCGCTCCACTGTTCGATCTCCCAGGGCGCGCGTTTGTGCTGCGCGGTTTCGTTCACCCAGGCCAGGATCTCGCCATCGCCTTTCCCGGCTGCGAGCTGTTCGCGCAAAGCGGCCGGGTCGATCCCGACAAACTCAATAAAGCGCTGATCGAGTGGGCAGTTGTAATGATATTCACCGATTTGTCCGGCGACGTCGGCGCGGCCTTTGTCAATCATGCGCGGGAGGAGCACATAGCCGCCGAGGCGGACGCGAGGACTGCGCGGCGGGCGCTTCGCCAGGTCGGGAGCGGAGACATTTTTGCTTTGATCCGTCATATGTTTCGGTTCGTTAGGCTGAGGTTGTGCTGGCGCTGAGATTGCTCAGCTTTTCCAGGATCGCCTGCTTGGGAGCGCCGCCCACGATCTGATCTTTCAATTCGCCGCCGCTGAAAAAGAGAAGCGTCGGGACGGCACGCACGCCGTAACGCTGCATGAGGGCGGGATCGTCGTCGATGTTCACCTTCGCAATCCGGAAACGTTCTCCGTTTTCCTGCGCGATCTCGTCGAGAAGGGGCGCAATCATTTTGCAGGGCCCGCACCATGGCGCCCAGAAATCGACCAGCACCGGAAGGGGCGACTGGAGGACGGCTTTTTCAAAACTGGCTTCGTTAATGTTAATGGGTTCGTTCATATTTCCTTTGGTTGTTGGTTAGTTTGATTTCCTTCGCACGGGCACGCGCAGCGGGGGCAACTCCCGCGGCGTAACCATGCAAAAAAGTTTCTCGGTCCCGCGAAGGGACATGAGCGGCGAGGGAATTCCGATTTCGGCCGCAACCAGTTGTTTGTGCAGGTCATCGACCGTTGCGATCGGGTTTCCCTTGAAACCGACGATGGTGTCGTTAGGCGCGAGTCCCGCGATCGCCGCCGGGCTGCCCGGCTCCACTTCCATCACCAGTACGCCCCGGTCGTTAGGTAATTTGTGAAAACGCACAACCCGCGGGTGGAGCGGCACGTTCTGGCCCGCCACGCCGATCGAGCTGCGCCGGATGTGACCGTCCTTGATCAACCAGCCGGCGACAAATTTCGCCGTGTTGCTCGCGATCGCGAAACAGATACCCTGCGCCGGGAGGATAACGGCCGTGTTTACGCCGATCACTTCGCCCGCGCTGTTCAGGAGCGGGCCCCCAGAGTTGCCCGGATTGAGCGCGGCGTCCGTCTGGATGATTTCGTCCATCAGCCGGCCGGACTCGGAACGCATCGAGCGCCCGAGTGCGCTCACAATGCCCGCCGTCACCGTCTGTTGAAATCCAAATGGCGACCCGACCGCGACCGCAATCTGCCCGACTTGGATTTGCGATGAATCGGCCAAAAGCGCATGCGGCAAATCCGGCGCGGCGATGCGAATGACGGCCAAATCGGTCTCAGGATCCGTCCCGACCAACTGCGCGGGAAAGACTCGAGCGTCGCGCAACGTCACCTCGATCTCACGCGCGCCGTAGACCACGTGGCTGTTCGTGAGGATAAATCCGTCCCGGGCGAGAACAAAACCGGAGCCGCCCCCTGGTCCACGCTCACCGCTCAGGACGCGGATATTGACCACGCTCGGCGCGACGCGTCTCACGACGGCGGCGATCGTTTGCGAATAGCTGTCCAAGAGCCGCGCTTCGCCTAACGAGGCCTCTCCCATTGCCCCGAAGGACTCAACGCCTCCGGCTAAGATCGGCACAAGCTTCGGTCGAGAGCGGCCGCGTTTTTGCGGCAATGCCTCCATTGTTGCCAGAGGCCGCTTTACCACGGCAGCGCCTCACCCATGTGCACGAAGGTTCCGTTAGGCGCGTCCGCGCCCGCGGTGGCCAAGGCCACGCTTGTCTTCGCGCCGTCGACGATTTCCATCATCGCACCTTCCCCTCCCATGTCGGTCTTGACCCAGCCCGGATGCGCGGCGTTGACCCTCACCTTGGAGTCTTTCAGCTCGTAGGCGAGTTGCACGGTGTAGGCGTTGACCGCGGCTTTCGAGACATTGTAGGCCGGCGTGTCTTTGCTCTCATAAACGGGCGAACCAGGCTTCGAATGAAACCCGATCGAGCCCAGGATGCTCGAGAGATTCACGATGCGTCCCGCGTCGCTTTTGCGGAGCAAGGGCAGAAACGCGTCCGTCGTCGCGATCAGGCCGAAGACATTCGTGTCGAAGGTCTCCCGCCAGGTGCTGAGTGACTGCTCGCTCGTTTTTTTCTTTCGATCGTCCGTCATTACCCCCGCGTTGTTCACCAGGATATCGAGCTGGCCGAACTCACTTTCGACGTGAGCGGCCGCATTCTTGATGCTCGCCGGATCGCTGACGTCGATCTTGAGCGCATGCGCGTCGATCCCGTCCTGGCGCAACTTATCGGCCGCAGCCTCGCCCTTCGCCGCGTCCCGCGCGCCGAGCAGAACGGTGATGCCTTGTTTCCCGAGTTGACGGGCGGTTTCGAGGCCGATGCCTTTGTTGGCGCCCGTGATCACTGCAATTTTTTTGTTCTTCATAAATAGGAATGGTTAGGCTGACGGAATGTTTTCGCTGACCCGGAGATGGGCGAGCGCCGGGAAAAAGAGTGACGGGAAAGGCGTGGCCCAGGCCGCTTCCTCCGCCCCGCGGACCGCACGGGCGATCCGTTCGCGCTCCGTCGGAACGGTCGTTTCGTACTGAATCAAAATCGCCGCCTGCAACCGGGCAATTCCGCTTTTCAATTTGCGGCAATAATCCGCCGGGGCGTTTTCAGGTGGTCGGCAATCTCGCGGCTTCGGTCCAATCGCGCTCGTTGGGTTCGGGTTAATTTGACTAGTCATCTATATTTTTCTTTTGGTTTTTTGCTTGTCTGAAATTCTCTTGTTCACTTCGCGCTGAGCTGACTCGCAGCGCCGAGTAGTTCCAACGCGCCGGCGGCGAGAGAGCGAAGCGGCCGGACATCATTTTCGATTCGGGCCTGCGCGAGGCTGCCTTGAAAAAACGCGACCAGCATCTGCGCCCTGGTCTTGGCGTCTGGCGCCGAGATCAACCCCTGGGCATGCGCATCGCGGATGGCCGACTCGAAGTAGCGAGCGTTGCGATCGAGGATTTTGTGCACCTGGTCGCCGATCGCACGATCCTGGGTTCCGATCTCGCACCCGAGGGTGCAGTATGGGCAACCGAGGACGGAACCGCACTCGCCGTGACGCTTTTTCTGGCCTTCGTAAACGTGCTGAAAATAGTTACTCAACCGATCGAGAGGCGGAACAGCTGCCGAAAAAATCTCGTCCATTCGCGCTTTCTTGCGCTGCCAATCCGCCTCCAAAGCCGCGACAGCGAGTTCGGATTTGGATTCGAAGAAGTAATAAAAGCTGCCCTTTTTCGCGCCGGCCTTTTCGCAGATGGCGTCCACCGATGTGGTTCCGTAACTGTTTTCCCAAATCAAATCCATCGCCGCATTCATTAAGCGCTCTTTAGCGTCACTTTTCCTCGGCATGGCAACAAGATGCGTTTGCTTGACTGACTAGTCAACTGTTTTTTGTGAGACTTTTAGGAGTGGGAGCGGATCCGTCTGGAGGTGCATGCTTCCGCGTGCCCCGACTCGTGCTTTAGTCGGGGCGTGTCTGTTCCCGTGCGATTGCCTTGCGACGAACCACTCCTGGGAGCAGGCCCGGCCGAAGGCCCCTGCTCCAAAATGGCCGGGCGCTGGGTGCTCGCTGCGACCATTCTCGGTTCAAGCATGGCGTTCATCGACGGCACGGTCGTAAACGTTGCCTTGCCGGCTCTGCAAAGTGATCTCAACGCGAGCGTCGTCGACGTGCAATGGGTGATCGAGGCTTATTCGCTCTTCCTCGCGGCCTTTCTCCTCGCCGGAGGCTCGTTAGGCGATCAACTCGGGCGGCGCCGAATTTTCCTTCTCGGGATCGTCCTCTTCGCCGCGGCCTCGGCTTGGTGCGGTTTCGCTTTGTCGATCGGACAACTCATCGCGGCTCGCGCCGCGCAGGGCTTCGGCGCCGCCTTGCTCGTGCCTGGCAGTCTCGCTCTCATTAGCAGTTCCTTTCTCGTCGAAGAACGCGGCCGCGCGATCGGGACCTGGTCGGGCTTCAGCGCCATCACCGCTGCGGTCGGGCCGGTCCTGGGCGGTTGGTTGATCGAGCACCTCTCCTGGCGCGCCGTCTTCTTCATCAACCTGCCGCTCGCGTTTTTCGTCATCGCGATCTCGCTCTGGCGCGTGCCGGAAAGTTCGAGCCGGGAGAAAGCTTCCGTCGATTGGTGGGGCGCAATTCTGGGTGCGCTGGGGTTGGGCGCCCTGGTCTACGGCTTGATCGAATCCTCGCGGCTGGGATTCAAACATCCGTCGGTCATGCTTTCTCTCGCCGCCGCCGCCGCGTTACTCGTGTTCTTTCTCTTCGTGGAGGCAAAGCTTTCGCAGCCGATGTTGCCTCTGGCCCTTTTCCGCTCCCGCACTTTTGCCGGTGCAAATCTCCTCACGTTTCTGCTCTACGGCGCACTTGGCGGGACGCTCTTTTTTCTGCCGCTGAATCTGATCCAGGTTCAGCATTACACTCCGACCGCGGCCGGCGCTGCTCTCCTCCCGCTCATCCTCATCATCTTCCTCCTCTCGCGCTGGTCTGGCGGTTTGGTGGAAAAATGCGGCGCGAAAATTCCGTTGGTCGTCGGGCCCTTGATCGCCGCCGCGGGCTTCGCGCTCTTTTTACGACCGGCTGTCGGAGGTTCTTATTGGAGCACTTTCTTTCCAGCGATTGTCATCCTCGGGATCGGAATGGCGGTCAGCGTCGCGCCTCTCACCACGACGGTCATGAATTCCGTTCCAGAAAACCGGGTCGGCGTCGCTTCCGGGGTAAACAATGCGATCTCGCGCACTGCCGGATTACTCGCCATCGCGGTCTTTGGAATCGTGATGCTGCAAAGTTTCAATCGCACACTCGATCAGCGACTGGCCGGTGTTCCGTTGTCGGCTGCTGCGCGCAGCGCGCTCGCCGCGGAGCGTAACAAACTCGCGGGCGCCGAGCTTCCGCCAGACTTGGATCCCGGCGCCCGCCAGTTCCTCCGCGGCGCGATTGAAGATTCTTTCGTCGGCGGTTTTCGCGTCGTGATGATGCTCGGCACTTTCCTCGCGCTCGGCAGCGCTCTCAGCGCCGGCATCTTGCTGCGGGTGCCTAACGACAAGTAAGAGCGCTTGGGCGATCTGCTCGTAGCTCTGCTTTGCCATCGGAGCATGGTCGATTGCAAATGACACTCCCCCTCCCACCAGCGGGCGGCGAGCGATCGCCGGAAAAAAGCTGGCACCCGCGTGACGACCCGCGCGCGTAGTCTAGAGTCCAGACAGGCATGACCACGATCCACGGAATTAAGTTGCGCTGGCTCCACGCGACGCTCGGCGATGTCACCTACCAATTGACGCGTCTCCAGCTCACCCCGACGGGCGCCTACCGGTGGCGGCCGGCGATCAACGCATTTCAATGCGACAAAGGCCTCCGCATCTGTGTCGACCTCGCCGGGGTCGATCGCTCGCTGGTCGAGCTGATCGTCGAACCGCAACGGCTCTCGATTCGCGGGACCCGCCAGGCCCCGGAACCGACCGATGACGAAGGCCGCGCCGTGCAGATGATTGCGTTTGAAATTGATTACGGACCGTTCGAGCGCGTCGTCGAACTGCCCTTGCCGGTCGATGTAAAAGAGGCCAGCGCCGAGCAGCGCAACGGATTCCTCTGGATCGAGCTCCCTTTTAAGAAATGAACGACCAACCTCTCAGCGTCCTGCAAGGTGCCGGTGAAACACGAACGGCCGTGAGCGAAACCGTGCACAACGGTGACCCGGACGCGCTGCCCGCGATCCCGGAGACGCTCGCCATTCTTCCCGTGCGCGGGTTCGTTGTTTTTCCGCGGACGGTTTCGCCGCTCAACGTCCAGCGTCCTGCTTCGATCCAGTTGCTGAACGAGACGTTGCCGCAGAACAAAATCATCGGCCTCGTCGCGCAACGCGACGAGAAAACGGAAGAGCCTGGCATAGACGACCTCTATCAGGTCGGGACCGCGGTGATGGTGCTGAAGTTGTTGCGTCAGGCGGACAATAACGTCGTCGTCATCGCGCAAGGGCTGCGGCGCTTCCGGATCCGCAAGGTCACTCAGACTGCGCCCTATCTGCGCGCGGACGTGGAGATGCTCGACATGCTCGCGGCGCCGACTACGAAAGAATTCGAAGCCGCTTTTCGCAACCTGCGCGACTCGGCTGCGAAGCTGCTCGAGCTCACGCCCGAAGTGCCCGAGCAGGCGCGCGCCATCGTGCTCGGGATCGACGACGCCGAGGAACTGACGGATTTTCTCGCTCCCAACCTGAACCTCGACGTCGCACAGAAACAGGCGCTGCTCGAGGAGAACGATCTCGAAAAACGTCTGCCCGTGGTTCAGGCGAGCATCTCGTCGCAACTCGAGATCGCGCAACTTCAGCAAAAATTGCAACAGGATGTGCAGTCGTCGATTTCCGATGCGCAACGCCGCGCTTACCTGCGCGAGCAGGTGAAGGCGATCCAGCGCGAGCTGGGCGAAGGCGAGACCGGCGCGGAAGAGCAAATGGCGCAACTGCGCGAAAAACTCGAATCCGCCAAGCCGCCGGAAGACGTGATGAAACAGGCGGAGCGCGAATTGAAGCGGCTCGATTTCATCCCGCCAGCCAGTCCCGATTATTCGGTCATCGTGACCTACGTCGAGACGATCGCGGAGTTACCGTGGTCAAAACTAAGCGACGACAATCTCGATCTCGAGCAGGCGCAACAGATCCTCGATCGCGATCATTACGACCTCGAAAAAGTAAAGCGCCGCCTGATCGAATACCTCGCGGTGCGCAAGCTCAACCCGACCGGGCATGGCCCGATTCTCTGTTTTCTCGGACCGCCCGGAGTGGGCAAGACGAGTCTTGGCCAGTCGATCGCCGACGCGCTCGGCCGCAAGTTCGTTAGGATGAGTCTCGGGGGGATTCGCGACGAGGCCGAGATCCGCGGCCATCGCCGCACTTACATCGGCTCGATGCCCGGCCGGATCATCCAGGAACTTCGCCGCGCCGGAACGCGCAACCCGGTCATGATGCTGGACGAGATCGACAAGATCGGCGCCGACTTCCGCGGCGACCCGGCGAGCGCGCTTCTGGAAGTGCTCGACCCGCAGCAGAATCACGCCTTTGTCGATCGCTATCTCGATGTCCCATTCGATCTCTCGCAAATCATTTTCATCGCCACGGCCAATTACATCGAAGGCGTGCCGGAGCCGATGCGCGACCGGATGGAGATCATCCGGCTCTCCGGTTACAGCGGCCGGGAGAAGTTGGAGATTGCGCGACGCTATATCGTTAGGCGGCAGCTCGCCGAGAACGGACTCAAGCCCGAACAATGCAATTGGGAAGAGGCCGCGCTCGTCCGGGTGATCGACGAATACACCCATGAAGCCGGTGTCCGCGAGCTCGAGCGCCAGATCGGGGCGGTCTGCCGCGGAATCGCGGCGGAAGTAGCCCGTGGCAAAAACGATCCCGTCACCGTCACGCCGGAGCTCGTGGCCGAAAAGCTCGGCCCGCCCCGTTACCTTCACGACACAAAATTGACCGCGAACAAGCCGGGCATCGTCACCGGGCTCGCCTACACGCCGGTCGGCGGCGAAGTCCTCCACATCGAAGCCGCTCGTTATTCGGGCAAAGGCAATATTACCCTCACCGGGCAGATTGGAAACGTGATGAAAGAATCGATGCAAGCCGCGCTCAGCCTGGTGCGGAGTCGCGATGGGCAGGCCGGCGCGACGCCGAGAGATTTCGGCGAAACAGACATTCACGTCCACGTCCCAGCGGGCGCGGTCCCGAAAGACGGACCGTCTGCCGGCGTGGCCATGTTCACGGCGCTCGCTTCGCTCTTCAGCAACACACCAGTGCGGTCCGACGTCGCCATGACTGGCGAGATCACTCTGCGCGGACTCGTTCTGCCGATTGGCGGCCTGAAAGAGAAGAGTCTGGCCGCGATGCGCGCCGGAATTACGACCGTGATCATTCCCAAGTTGAACGAAAAAGACCTGGTCGACATTCCGGAGGAAGTGAAACAGAAGATTCGCTTCGTGCCGGTGGAGACGGTCGATGAAGTCCTGCAAGCGGCGCTCGAACAGGCCCCTTCGCCCTACGAAGGCTAGCGGTTTCTTTCTGCTTGTGCGCGTGACGCGCGGCCAGACACTCTCCTCGTGCACAAACTCAAACTGACGTTAGGCGTGCTCATGATCGCCGCGCTTTTCGTTCCACTGAGTGAATGTTCACACGCTAGGAAAGCGAACGCTTTGCCGCCGCCGCCCAAGACCGGTTGGCAAAAAGTTTTCCCGCGGAGTGACGCGCAAACCGAATACAACTACGGCGCGACTCGCATCGGCCCGTCGCTGCACGGCGCGTTGGCGGTCGTTGCATTTTTCTGGCCGCTCGCCTTTGCCTTGCTTGAATTTCGTGCCCGTGGAAAACACCGCGCCTGGTTTCTCTACGCGACCGAGGTTCTGCTTTGTGCTGCAACGATCTGGTGGATTTACGCGGTCTCCGAGAGCGGGACGAGACGCTGGGGCGCCTATTTCGTTTTCGTGCTCATCGGCGCCTACGCTCTCGCCGCGCTGCGCGATCTCGTTCGTCGCCCTTCGCCTCTCCGCACGCCAAATTAAATTTCTTGTCGGGCGCGCCGACCTCGCTAACATTGCGCTCCCGACTGGAAATTCACCGCGCGCGCTTCTGAACCGCCAGCAAAGCTGGAACTTAGAATCGCCGGCGAAGACCCAAAGGATGCAAAACTTCATTCATCACCAAACGCCGGAACACGAGGTCAACGGAAGACTTCGATTCCTGATCCACCGCGCCAACAATTATCAGGCGCGGTTTTTTTATGAGCGATAACCCAGCTGACCTCAGTCTCAGTAATTTCCTTGCGAGCGAAGGCCGCGACCCGCTCCAGGCGCCCGCCAGCTTTACCCGCTGGATGGAAGCCGGAGCGTGGGCGGTGGAGCTATACGAGCCGGAAATGCGCTCCGCGGCCGAAGCCCGCACCACCATCACCTACGACGGGAAACCGCAGCCGGTAATCAATCTTTGTTCCTACAACTATCTCGGCCTCGCCAATCACCCCGAGGTCATCGCTGCGGCGCACGCTGCCCTCACGACCCACGGTCTCGGCGCCTGCGGTTCGCCCATGCTTTCCGGCATGACCGATCTGCATCGCGAACTGGAGCGGAAGCTGGCGCAATATCTCGGACGCGAGGACGCCATGCTTTTCAACAGCGGCTTCGGCGGCGCGCTCGGCACCATCTCGGGCTTGCTCCGTAAGACGGACGTCGCCGTCCTGGATAATCGTTCTCACCTCAGCCTCCGCGATGGCGCCACGCTCTCGCGCTGTCGCTCGGAAAAATTCGAGCATAACGATCCCGCCGCGCTCGCGACGTCGTTAGGCCGGCACGCCGGGAAACGTCGGCTGGTCGTGATTGAGGGAATTTATTCGATGGATGGAGACTTTGGAAATCTGGAGGCGCTGCTCGACGTCGCCGACGAACACGGCGCCAGTGTCTTTATCGATGAGGCGCATTCGATTCTCGCCTGCGGCGAACACGGACGCGGCGCGGCCGAGAAGTTCGGAGTGGAAGATCGCATTCCCCTCACCTACGGCACCTTTTCCAAAGCCTTCGGCGCCCTCGGCGGCTTCGTCGCCGGCTCCCGCGAGACCCTGCAATATCTTCGCTTCTACGCGCACCCCTACGTCTACTCCTGTGCGCTTCCGCCGGTTGTGGTCGCGGCGATTCTCAAGGCGCTCGAGATCGGCGTGAGCCAGCCGGAACTCCGCACCCGCCTCTGGGAGAATGCCGATTATTTCCGCGGTCACCTGCAGGGACTTGGAATCGACACCGGAAATTCCAACACTTACGTGATGCCAATCGTGATCGGCGATCGCGAACGGATGTATCGGGCCGGGCACGAGCTGCGCAGCCGCGGACTCTGGGTCGCGCCGGTCGATTATCCGGCGGTGCCGCAGGATCGAATTTGTTTCCGGGCCTGTGTGACGGCGCTGCACACCCGCGCCGATCTGGACGAGGCGCTCAATATCATCGAGGATACACTCGTCCCCGGTTTGGTGGCGCAAAACGCCTAACGGACGCGCGGATTTTTCCCAGATGTCGGCCGGGATGGAGCCAGTTTCGGCCGTGGAGGCGAGCTACAAGGCGCGCGAGGTCGAGGCCTACATCGACCTCTATTTTTATCGCAAGCTCGGCTATCGACTCGCGCTGATTTTTGCCCGGCTCCGGATGACGCCGGCGCAGGTCACACTCCTCGGCGCGGCGCTCGGGATCGCGGCCGGACATCTCTATTATTACCGCGATCTGCGCTGGAATTTGCTCGGGATGTTCCTGCACATTCTCTGCAATGCCTTTGATAACGCCGACGGCCAGCTCGCCCGCCTAACGAAACAGGGCAGCCGCGCCGGGCGGGCGCTCGACGGCCTGGCCGATAACCTGGTCTTCATCAGCGTCTACGCCCATCTCTGCCTGCGCTATACCAACGGCGGCGGTTCGCATTTTGTCTGGCTGCTCGCGCTCGCGGCGGGTGCCAGTCATTCTATGCAAAGCGCGGTTGGGGATTATCTGCGCAACGCCTACCTCTACTTTGCCGAAGGTCGAGGCCGTGCGGAATTAGACGCTTCCGAGGCGTTGCAAACGGAGTTCCATCGATTGCGCTGGAGCGATCAACCCCGCAAGAAGTTCCTTCTCCGGCTCTATTTGAATTACACCAGGCAACAGGAATGGCTCGTCCCCTGCCTGATTAAACTGAGGCGCCTGACTTCTTCCCCTAACGACCTGGCGATCGCGGATGCCTACCGAAGTGCGAGCCGTCCGCTGATCAAGTGGACCAATCTCCTCGCGACCAATCCGCGCATGATCCTGCTCTTCGTTCTGCTTTTTCTGGGGCAACCCGTCTGGTATTTTGTCGTCGAACTGACGTTCTTTAATCTCGTCCTCGCTGCCCTGCTGCAAAAGGAGAACGCCATCTGCCGGCGCCTGATCGCCGACTCCCACACGTGAATTCAATCGCTGTCTCTCAAGTTACGACCAGCGCGGAACGGGATGCCTTCATCCAGTTTCCCTGGCAGATCTATCGCCACGATCCGGCCTGGGTGCCGCCGCTCTTGCTCGAGCGAAAGGAATTCCTCGATCGCAAAAAACATCCGTTCTACGAGCATGGCGACGCCGCGCTTTTCCTCGCCCGTAAAGGTGACAAAATCGTTGGCCGGATCATGGCGAGCGATGATCCCAACTACAATTCGCTCCACCAAAGCAACGTCGGCTGTTTCGGGCTTTTCGAATCGGTCAACGATCCCACCGTCGCGGCGGCCTTGTTCGAAGCCGCTGCAAGATGGCTCCGCGCCAAAGGCCGGACGGAGGTCATGGGCCCGATCGATTACTCGACCAACTACGTCTGCGGGTTGCTCGTCGAAGGATTCCAGTTTCCACCGACGCTGCTCACTGCGCACAATCCGCCTTACTACGCGGCGCTCCTCGAGGGGTTTGGCTTCGCGAAAATCATGGACTTTTACGCCTGGTGGTTTTCCGAACCCGAACGCGCCGCTGCCCGCCTGCGGCGTCTTGCGACCGCGCTTAAGAAACGTCACGCGGTCACCATCCGGCCAGGCAATCTGAAGAACCTGCGCGAGGAAAGCCGGCGGCTCCGCGAAATCTATAACGAAGCCTGGAAGGACAACTGGGGTTTCGTCCCGTTTACCGAAAACGAGTTCGAGTTCATGACCAAGGAGTTGAAACAACTGGTCGTGCCCGAGTTCACCCTCATCGCGGAAATCGGCGACGAGCCGGTCGGCTTCATTCTCTGCGTGCCGGACATCAACGTCGCCTTTAAGAAAATCAACGGTCGCCTAACGAGTTACGGGTTGCCGATCGGGCTGGCCAAATTGCTCTACCACAAGAGCCGGATTCGCACCGCGCGCCTCATCGCTCTCGGAGTGAAACCAAAATACCGCCGCGGCGGCATCGCCGAGATGCTTGTCCTGCGCATCATCGAGGACGCGATGATCAAGCGCGGCTTTACCGGCGAGCTGAGCATGACGCTGGAAAACAACCATCTCATCAACCGCTTCCTCGCCGCAATCGGGGCGCAGCGTTATAAGACCTATCGCATTTACCAGCGCTCCCTAACGAACTGATGCGCGTTGTGATCCTGGCGGATGAATCCGCCCATTGGAAGATCGCGGGTTTGCGGCAGTTGGAACGGCTCGCCCTCGCACTGAACGAAGCCGCCGTCGACGGAGGTGCGACCACACAGGTTTCCGTTTTTTGGAAACCCGAGCTGGCCGCGAACGAGCGATTCGTCCCGTTCCAGGATCGGCTTTCCCGGGTGGAATTCGACACCGCCCTGCCGGAATCCGCCGACCTTCTGCTCGACACTCATATTTTCCTGCATCGCAACAACTCGCCGGCGCTTCTCGGGGTGGCCAACCAGCACCCTCGCCTTTCACAAGGTTTCCCTGAACTGGAGCTCGCAGTTCGGGCCGCGTGGCAACAATCGAAGGCAACCGGCTGGGACTACATCGAAGATTCCGCCCAGATTCCCGCCGCCGAAAAACGTTTTCTGCGCGCGACGGGCAAATCGCAGGACGGGTTGGTTTCTCGGTTTATCAATCGGCCGATCTCGCGCGCGCTCAGCCAAATTTTGTTGAAGACACCCATCACCCCGAGCGCCTGGACGCTGGCTATTTTCATCCTGCCGCTCCTTGGCGCCTCGCTCCTGCTTCGCGGCAACCAAGCGAGCGTGGTGCTCGGCCTCCTTTTCTTCCAGCTCTACAGCATCCTCGACGGCTGCGACGGCGAGATCGCGCGAGCCAAATACCTCGAATCGTCGCATGGCCGCCAGCTCGACGCTTGGTGCGATGTGCTCGGAAATCTGCTCATGGTTCTCGCGCTCGGCTACGGGCTCTCCCGCGGTTCATTTTCCGCGCCTGCTTATTTCATCGAGGGTATTTTCGTCGCGCTCCTGATTCTCGGTAACGAGCTGCTCCTGCTCTTTCCAGGCAGCCGTCGGCAGGCGTCGGAGAATGCCGGAAGCGCGCTCTACCCGCGCCATCAGCAGTTGTTCGGAGGCACGGGACTGCTTTCCTCGGGCGGACGCGTTGGCTGGTGGCTGATCCAGCTAACGAAGCGCGACGTGGGTCTTCTCGCTTTTCTGCTCCTCGCGCTCGCCGGCCAGGCGGCCTGGATTTTGCACTTGTTAGGCGCGGTCGCCGCCAGCAGCGCGCTCCTCGCCCTGAAATCACGGCTTCGTTAGGCGAACAGCCGCTTCCTCGGCTTCCGCCAGCATCCCGCCGTCGTCCACGTCCTGCCACCAGGCGTTCCCGATATCGATCGCGCGCACCTTGCCCGCCGCCGCCATCAGCCGGACGCCGTCCGCGAGGCTGCAATCATCATCCTGCCGAGCCTTCTGCAGGTATTCGAAAATCTCGAGCGGACAGGCAAAAATGCCGGTGTCGATCGCATCGTAACGCTCGAGGGTTTTGCCGATCGCGACCACCCGGCCTTCGCTCGTCTGGACTTTCATCGCGTCGTCAAGATCGAAAATCGCTTCGATCTTTCGATCGATCGCCAGGTTGAGCTGATCCGGGCTGGCCTCGCGCACGAACGCCTCGAGCAAACGCTGCTCGAACAAATGATCGCCCATCAGCAAAAGAAAAGGCGCGCTGAGATGCGGCGCCGCAGAGAGAAGCGAGACGCCATTTTGCTTTTTCCAATCCGGGTTCTGGATCGGGTGCAACCGTATCCCGGCAGGCCTCAGGGGCGCGAGACCAGCGAGAAGCCGCTCGCTCTCCCAGCCCACCACGACATGGAGCGTGCTGATGCCGATTTTGCCTAACGATTCCAGAATGTAGGAAATAATGGGCCGTCCCCGGATCGGCACGAGAGGTTTCGGCAAGGCCTTCCCGGAGTCGCGCAGACGCGAACCAGTCCCTGCCATCAGAATCACCGCCTCGGTCATCACGCTAGATCCGGTAATACTTTTTCAGCCCCCAAATCCGAACCGGTTGCGGCAGGAAACGAAAGATCAGCGGCGCGATCCGCGCTTGAAAAATGCCGCCCACGGAGAGCCGCGGAGGCGGATTCGTTTGGCCGAGCACGCGGCTGATCCGGCGCGCGACCAATTCCGGCGGGGGCGCGGCCTGCAAGTTCCCGTCGATCTGTTTCCAAATCTGCGCGGCCGAGGGGTCGTCCGTCTCCTTTTCCACGACCGCGTCGTTAAACGAAGTGCGAATGTCAGCCGGTTGCACATCGACCACGCGGACCTTCGAGCCGCGCAGCTCCAACTGCAGGGTCATGGTGTAGGAAGCGAAAGCCGCTTTGGCCGCGTTGTAAGCGCTCATGAATGGCACCGGAAGCCGCGCCGCCATCGAAGAAACGTTAATGATCATCCCGCTCCCGCGCGCTTCCATCGCCGCCAGCGCGAGCTGGCAAATTCGGATTTGGGCAAAAACCAGAACCTGGAATTGTTCCCGCACGATCTTCTCGGAAATCGCGCTCGCCGGATCGAAGTGACCGCTGCCGGCGTTGTTGATCACGACATCGAAATGTCCGGCCTCGACCAGAGCGCGGGAGAAACTTTCGCAGGCGCTTTCGCTCTCCGCCAAGTCGAGCGCGACGGGATGGAACCCTTCCAGTAATGGGAGGCGGGACGGGTCGCGCGAAGTGCCCCAGACTTCGTTCCCTTCCCTAACGAGCAGTTCCGCGATGGCCCGTCCGATTCCCGAACTGGCTCCGGTCACAAAAATTTTCTTCATCTATCCAATTTCCTGCCCACTTGTAGGCTCGGACTTTATCTGATTGAAACTGTTCGTCAGCAACCGACTTGCGCGCCCGCTCCGACAATCTGCATGGATCAAACGTCACCACCCCACTCGCCCGCTCCGCTCCGGATCGCGATCGACGCGCGCTATGTGCGGGAAAAACCGAGCGGCATCGGCGCATACGTGCACGCCTTGGTGGAGCAATTGCCAAAGCTGAGCCCGCGGGACCATTTTTTCTTCTGGGCGCATCGCCTGGCACCGCATCCCCTCTCGGCCGCGACCAACACTTCCGAGGTGACCGTCCGTCCGGGTCCGGCCTCGCCCTGGCCCCTGCTCTGGCCGCAGCGCTACGCCTCCTTCGACGGGGTCGATGTCTTTCACAGCCCGCACAACATGATGCCGCGAAGTGTGCCCTGCGCGAGCGTGGTCACGGTTCACGATGTGATGTCGATCGAGCGGCCGGCTCTGCATCTCCAGGGACTCGAGCGAGTCGTGAAAAGCAAATATTATCAACAGGCAGTCTGGCGGGCGCTGCGGGAGGCGACGCTCCTGATCGCGCCCACGCAGGCGACCGCTGATCGAGTTTGTGCGATCGCGCCCGGAACGGCCGCGCGCCTGAGCGTGATCTGGCAATGCCCCGATGCCTGTTTCCAGCCGCCGAAAGACTTGAGTGTGGCCCAGGAGCGGGCCTCCCAGCTCACCGGCGACACCTCGCCCTACCTCTTGTTGGTCGGGGCGAACGCCCCAACTAAACGTCATGCCTGGGCCATTGCGGCTTTCGCGGCAGCGGTCCCGCGACCCTGGCGGCTGGTCCTTTTGCAGCGTCAGAAAGGGCGCGGTGGCCTCGTTAGGCTGGCTCGCCGGCTAAGTGTCCTGGATCGCATGATCTGGCTCGAAGCGGTCGACCGCGCGGACGTCGTCACCCTCATCCAGGCAGCGGGGGCCTTGCTCCAGCCTTCGATTTATGAAGGTTTCGGATTACCGGTGGCGGAGGCAATGGCCTGCGGTTGCCCCGTGCTGGCGAGCGACATTCCGCCGCTGCGCGAGATCACGGGCGGCGCGGCTTTGCTTTTTCCACCTCACGATCGCGGGAAATTCGTCGCGACCCTCCGCGAGCTGGTCAACTCTCCGGAGCTGCGAAGCTCGCTCCGCCAGCAGTCGTTAGGCCGAGCGCGTGATTTTCCGCCGGATCGTTGCGCGGGCGAAACCCTAGAGATTTACCACGAGGCCGCCGCCCGGCGCGCCTGAGAGAGATGGACCGAGACGCGGATGCCACGGCCAACCAAATCGCACACGGCGCGACGCTGGCGCGCGGGGCCCTGATCAACACGCTGGCGTTTCTCGCTTCGAATCTCCGGGGGATATTCACGTTTCTCGTCGCCCGTCTGCTCGGCAGCGCGACCCTTGGCATTTTCGGTCTGGCTTGGTCCGCGATGGATTTGGTGAGCAAATTCTGCACGCTCGGATTCGATTACAGCGCGATTTCCTTTATCGCGCGGTCGGAGGGAGTCGGGGACCGCGAGAGCAGCCGTCTCGTGCGGAAAACGGCAGTGACCGTTTCCCTGGCGAGCAGCGTCCTGCTCGCGCTCTGCGGTTTCGTGCTGGTCTGGAGGTTCGGGAGCGCGGCTGGCTTACGGCCTGAAATTGCGCGCGCCAGCGCTGTCATGCTCCTGGCGTTGCCCGGGGTGACGCTTTACCGCGTCAACACCGCCTTGTCGCGCGGCATGACGGTGATGCACCACGACATCTATTCGCGTGGCCTAACGGAAAGCTTGGGCACCGCGCTCGCGCTCCTTGTCGCCTTCGCTCTCGGGGCGCGGCAACTGGCGCCGGAGTTCGCCGGGATCGCCGGGACGCTTGCTTCCGGACTGGTCGCCTTTCTCCTCGCACGACGGTTGTTTGCCCCAACCGCGGGAGGGACCGTCCGGCCTAACGACCGCTTGGTCTCCAGGCTCCTGCGCGATTCCGCGCCGATCGCGCTCTACGACCTGCTCAACATCGGGATCATGCGGATCGATCTCATCATGCTCGGCTGGTTTGTCGGACGCGCGCCCGGCGTCACCCTGCAAACGCTCGGCATTTACGCCGCCGCAGTCGAGGTGGGCGGCGGCTTGCGCAAGGTGAGCGGGTCGTTTACCCCGATCTTCACCCCGATCGTGGCCCGCCAAATCGGTGCGCGGCAGATCCGCGAGGCGGAGGAGAGCTACGGCTATCTCGCGCGCTGGATGCTGGCGATTCTCTTGCCGGCGGTTGTGGTTCTCGCGCTGGCCGGTGGCGCGATCATGACGATTTTTGGCGCGAGCTTTTATCGCGGCGGTATTTGGGCGGCGATCATCGGAGGCGGCTGCGCGCTCAATGCATTCGTTAGTCTGGGCGAAACGATCCTGATGGTGGAACGGCCGAAGATCAACCTGCTCAACTCAAGCGTCGCCTTCGTTGCCGCGGTTGGCTTGAATCTCCTCCTCATCCCCGCTTACGGCGCGCTCGGGGCGGCCTTCGGCGTTTTGTTACCGTATGTCATCAAAGGGCTTCTGCGCTGGGCGCAGATCCGCTGGTTTTTTGCCTGGCGCTGGCCGTGGCGCGCCTTGTTCAAGCCATGGGTGGCTGCGCTCGTCCCTCTGCCCGTGGCGTTGCTCGCGCTCGGGTTCGGGCGCGGTTGGTGGGTTGAGATCGCAGCGGCTGCGCTTTATCTTGTCGGTTACTTTATCACCTGGCGCGTGATCGGACTCGAGCCTAACGATCGCGCCCTCCTCGATCAGCTCTTCAAGAAGAAGCGGGCGACGACGGATCGTTAGAAGTGGTGCCAGGAATCGACGCACCCTGTGTTGTCAGCCCGATCCGGCGGAGCATGGAGAGGGACCTCTCAATTGCAATCCCCGCGTCCTTTAAATGAGGAAAGCGCCAATTCCAGGTGCGAGATCCCTCTCCGTCCTCGCGGCGGATCGGGATGACAGCCGTGGGGTGGGGTTCAGGACGTTTTCGTTACGGCACGCTCGACGGCCACGTCAGCGCGACGTTAGGCGTCGGCGAAGGCGGAGGCGCGCTGCCCGCGGGGGTGACTGCCCACGATGAGACCATCCTGCATTTCGTGAATCCAGTCGCAGGCCTCGGCGATCTCCGGGTTGTGGGTAACGAGGAGGAGCGCTTTGCGTTCGTCCCGAACGATCCGTTGCAGAAGGCGAAAGGCGCGGCGCGAATTGGCGGTGTCGAGGTTGCCGGTCGGTTCGTCGGCGAGGATGACGCGCGGGTCGTTCGCCAAAGCGCGCGCGATCGCGACACGCTGCTGTTCGCCGCCGGAGAGATGGCGGCTCGGCCGGCGCAGTTTCCCGCCAAGGCCGACCTCATCGAGCAGGTGCGCCGCGCGCTCGAGCATTTCACTTTCCGTTAGGCGACCGAGCCGGCGCATCGGGATCATGACGTTTTCCTGGGCGGTGAAATCCTCGAGGAGGAAATGAAATTGAAAGATAAACCCGAGAAGCTCGTTCCTTTTCCGGGCCAGCTCGTCATCCGGCAGCTCCGCCATCAGATGGCCGTCGATCGTTAGGCTGCCGGCGTCGGGCGCATCGAGCAACCCGAGGATGTAGAGGAGCGTGCTCTTCCCGCAACCGGACGGACCGACGACGGCGTGGACGGACTCGGGTTCGAGATCGAGCGAGACGCCGCGCAACGCATGGACGCGGGAATCTTCCTCGCCCAAATAGCGCTCGAGGTCGCGACAGCTTAGCCAGATTTCATCGCTCATGTTGGAGGAGGACAGGATTACGAAGATTTACCAAACCGCGTGACGAACCCGGATTCTGAAAATCCAATTAATCCCGTAAATCCTGTCCAACTCCGCTGGAGCTGGTTCCAACTTACGAAGCGCGTTCGCCGCGGATGAACTCCTCGACGTGTTGATAAGCCTCGTCGTCGGTCAGCTGGATCGCGGGATGTTTCGAGAAATAGGCCGACGCGGAATGGAGGACGCCGCCGATCCCGCGATCGAGTGCCAGCTTGCAGCAGCGGATCGAATCGATCGCCACCCCCGCGGAGTTCGGTGAATCCTCGACCGAAAGCTTGAGGTCGATCTCCATCGGGACGTCGCCGAAAAGTTTTCCTTCGACCCGGATGAAACAAATTTTGTTGTCGTTCTGCCAGGGCACGTAGTCGCTCGGGCCGATATGAATGTTCTCGTCCGCGAGGCGCGCGCCGATGACCGATTGGACGGCTTCGGTCTTGGAAGTTTTCTTCGAGGCGAGGCGACCACGGTTTAGCATGTTAAGGAAATCGGTGTTCCCACCAGTATTCAATTGGTAGGTGCGCTCGATTTTCACCCCGCGTTTGCGGAAGAGATCGACAATCGTGCGATGCAAAACCGTCGCGCCCATCTGCGCCTTGATGTCGTCCCCGATGAGCGGGAGATTTTTTTCCTCGAAGCGCTTCGCCCAGACCGGATCGCTCGCGATGAAAACCGGGATGTTGTTGACCA
>JBDTVP010000041.1:0-20644 GCA_040007175.1 Spartobacteria bacterium | reverse complement strand
TAAACCACGATCGCGACCCGGTCGTTCTCGCCCAGTTTCTCGACCAGCAGCCGCATCGCCTGTTTGACCAGCGGCAGCCGGTTCGACGGCTCCATCGAGCCGGATACGTCGAGCAGAAAAACAAGATTGCTCGCTGGCCGCTTATCGTTAGGCACCTCGCGCCCTTTCAGTCCGATCCGGACGAGCCGATGGGCCGGCGCCCACGGGCAGGAAGCAGCGTCGAGATGGACCGAGAACGGCGTCTCGTCGTCCGGTTGCGGGTAGTCGTAGGCGAAATAGTTGATCATCTCTTCGACCCGGACCGCATCCTTTGGCGGGAGCGAACCGTCCTCGAGGAAGCGGCGAATGTTCGAATACGAAGCCGTGTCGACGTCGATCGAAAAGGTCGAGAGCGAATTGTCGCGCGCGGCAAGAAACGGGTTTTCTTCAATCTTGCCGTAGCGGGCGGTGTTGAACTCCGCCTTGCGATCCCGGTTGAAAATCGACTCCTGATGAAGGAAGCCCGAACCTCCCGCAAGCCGAGCGGCGGGTTTCAATTTGGCCGCGAAATTTTTTCCGCTGGGGGAATTCTCACGCGCTGCATCAGAAATAACGGAGGCCCGAGATTCGCCCTCGTCCTTTTCCGCGAGAGGCGCAGCCGCGGACTGGTTCGCGGTGCGCGCGCGGGTCGCCACGCTGAGATCGGCAGGCGTGGACGTTGCTACTTTGCCAAAGGCCTCCGGACCGGCAGGCGGCGGCAGCGGTTCTCCCAGTGCCAATGCCTGATCATCCGGTGACTCTTCCGAGATATAGGCCTGGGCGACCCCGGCCTCGGTTTCCTTATCCTTCGAGCCGACCGCGCCGGCAGCGGAACCTCCCGCGTAACGCGCTTCCTTCCCCCAACCGGCCAGTCCGCCGCGCTTGACTGTCCCGACCGCGACCGCGCCGAGGACCGCGAGGAGCGCAATCGCCGCTGCCAGGGCCAGACGGCGCAACATGCTCCACGGATCATCCTCCTGCGCGAGCGGAACGATGTTCGTGTGGACCACTGGACGCGCTTCGCGCTCGACCTCATATTCGGCCCGCAGGTTCCCGGAAAGGAGCCGCATTTCCCTAACGAACTCCTGCGCGGCGGGCGAGGCCGCAAGCGCGCTTTCCATTTGCTCATTTTCCGCGCCGGCCAATTCGTCCAGCGCGTAGGCGGTCAGTTTTGGGTCGTCGAGATGGATCTTCATGAGGCGTGGCGTGGGTTGAATGGAATGAAATCACGCGCGGCCGCGGCGTGGCGGGCGCGCAGGGTCTTGAGCGCGGTGTGCAGGAGCACCCCGACGTGGCTGACCGAGAGCTGGGTGATTTCACTGATTTCCTGATAGCTGAGGTCGTTTTGAAATTTGAGCTGCAACACTTCCTGTTGCTGCGGCGGGAGGGTGGCGACGATGCGGAGCAGAAAACCGCTCGCCTCCCTGCGCTCGATTCGCTCGTTAGGCGCGGGCTCCTGGCTTTCGTATTTTTCGAGAATCTCCTCGTCGAGGTAAGTCATGCGCTTTTCCTTTCGGCAGATGTTGAGGGCGCGATTTCGGCAAACCGTGAAAAGCCACTTGGCCGGCGCCGAATCGGTCTGCCGGCGCCGGTCTTTTTGCAATTCGACAAAAGTCTCCTGCACCACGTCGCGAGCCCGATCGCGATCGCCGAGGATGCGCGTGGCGTATTGCAGAAGCGGCAACTCGAAGCGGCGAAGGAGCGCCGTCAGGTCGTCATCGGCTGGGATTGGTCGGGCCACGCGCATAAGCTCTTCCCGAGTTCTAACGCGCCAGCCGGCGAATTATTAAGATAAAATAGGCGGCCTCAGCCCGCCACCGAGCGGAAACTGGCGCGTCGCCCGTCCGGGCGAAGGAACCTTTTGTTAGGCTGGACGGACTGCGGCGAAGCTAACGCCGCCGCCGGCTGCTCCGCGACCAGATGAAGAAGAGCACGCCGAGGCCGGCCAGGATCGCGGTCGCGATGGCCCAACCGCCCGTAACCGGGAGATGGAGATAGTGCTGCCCGTGCCGGACACCGTCGGCCCAACCCAAGAGGAAACACAAAATCGCGACGGCAAAAAACATGATGCTAAAGGCGAGCGGAGAGTCGCCCCGGGCCGACTGCGAGGTGGTTGGAGATGGTGTCATGGTGGCAGGTCGATCCGTAAGCGCCCGGGGCCGTCCCGGTCAAATCATTTTCTGCGCGGTCGGGTGGCGAAATGAAACTCCAGTCCTTGCAAAAATATTTTACAAAATAGGATTGAGATCAAAATCCGAAAGCCTCACACACCCGGCCCTAACGCGTAGGTCCCGCAAAAAAGCATGGTCGCGCCCTGCCCTTCAACACCGAGACCGGGCGGTGGTGCGAGACGATGTTTTCGGCCAAAGGCTATTCGGTCAACGTCAACGTTCCGCTGGAACAATTAGGAACGATCCGCGAGTTGGTTTCTTACCTAACGAGCTCGGAGATACAGGAGAAAATGGCCGTACAGCTCGCGACCACGCCGGTTGACCGCGCCGTCCTGGCCTCGCCCGCAATCCGGTACAATCCGGCGCTGGTCGCCTCCATGGAGCAGATCGCGCACGGCCGACCGATGCCGATCGTTCCGCAAATACGGCAGCTTTGGGAGGGGAATGCGCGGACCGTATCAGCTCGTGATGAGCGGGGCCATCAGCGCGAAAGAAGCGGGAGTCGGAGAAGAACATCGCGGACAGCAATCTGTAGCATTCAGTATGACCTCCCGCGCACAGCCGATTCGTCATCCAAAGATAATCAGGGCAGTTCTCCACCTTCTTACTAGATCACCCTCCAACAACAGGATATCGAGCCGCGTCGCCGCGGCTCGATCCCCACTGTCTAGGTTTTTCTGCGCCAAATTCCGATCAATAAGCCGCAAGACCCGAAGCGCCGTCGGCCACCGGGAGTGCACTGCCAACCCCGAACAGTCCGACGAAAGTCAGGCTTCCATCAGTCTCGACACGGTAAGAGGATATCCCTCCGGTGCCACGGAGGAGATTGTAGAGATATTTCGTCTCGGAATCGAAAGCCAGGTCTGTCGGTTGACTTGTGAGGCCCGAGAAGGCGGCGGCAGCGTTAATTAGCGAAACGCTACCGCTGCCATTCAGGGCATAACTCGATATCGTCCCGCTCACGAAGTTAGCTGTGTAGGCGTATTGCTGGTCGTTCGTAATGACGATCCAGCATCCGTCCGTTTGTCCGTTCTTCTCTGAACCGGTGATAACCGTTAGCGTTCCGCTTGGGCGAAGAAGGTCATAGGATGAAACAGCCGCATTCTCTGGAGTCGGGAGACCCGACTCCAGGACCAGCAGATTGCCGTCCTGCTTGAAGGCTGCCGCGAAAGGACGCAGTCCAAATGAGGCGTTCTGCACCGGCTTGCTCAGTAGGCCATCACTCCGGACGTTGAAGACGTCGATGATGCTTCCAACTTTCCCGGTGACAATGAGGTTGCGACCGTTCGGGCTGAAGAGCGCCTCCCCGGGAACCGCGATCGGCGAGCTGAGGTCCCGGAAGGAATTTGGAATCGCAGTCAACCTTCCATTATTTCCCACCGTGAAGCCCGTCACGCCATTTCCAGCCACTGAGCCGTCGAGAACGTAGGCCAAATTGCCCGACAAGGTAATACTCAAAGGCTGATCTCCGGCATAGATTTTTTGGATAAGACTCAGTCTGGCTCCGTCGACGGCGAAGACGGTTACGTTATCGCTCCCAGGATTGCAGGCATAGAGGAAACGGTGGTCGGCACTAAGAGTAAGACCGCCTTGAGTGTCGAAGTCTACTCCTATACCATTGCCCCCAGTGGAGTAGATCTTTCCTTCCGTCAGCGTCCCGTCAGTGGCGCGAGTAAAAGCAACCACCTCGTTGTTTCGGGCCCGATTGGTCATAGCGAAAGCAGCCCCGGCAGAGCCGGCGCCTGCGAGGGCCGCCGGCAGATCATTTGCCTGTCCTCGTGGGAGCAGGGCAGTCATCAGGAGGACACAGCAAAGAGTAAGTCTGGAATGTGGAGAGAAGGAGCGGCGATTGGTAGGATTCTGTCTTGTGGATTGAATTGCATTCATGTGAGGCTAGACCCTGAAAGCAATGAGTTATTCCCAGAACCTCGGGATTTTCTGAAAGTTTTTTATGGTCAGTCCTAGCGCACATCCACCGTTGGTGGGGTTAGAAGAAGGCGAGGGAAACCAACCTAGGAAGAAGAGGTTTTTTCCGAAGGCTTATTCCCGAATATTTGTGAATCTCCCTGTCAGGGCCGGGAAAAATATCGAGACCGGCAGAGCAGGACCACCGAGCGACTTCAAGGCGCCTAGCTCCGAGGGAACATCACCTGGCGCAGGTGGATTTTTCCGGTCGCTCGATCACCTCTTTCCTCCCACGAGTCGAGGCCTGCTGCACCGACTCGCCAGAGAAGTCATGGTGGAGACCCAAACTTTTTAATGGTAATTTTTCAGAGCGACATGGATGGGTAATAATCGGCTGCCAGGTCCGGAGCCGAATCACCTTTCACGAACTTGAATTCCAGCAACCGCCTTCGACTCTTCGTCGCCATCCTGCTCGCGCCGGCCTTGTTCGTCATCCTGGCGGTCGTTGCCTTCCCGTTTGTTTTCAACGTCATCCTCTCGTTCTCGAACGCGAACCTCTATCACATCCGCGACTGGCGCCTGATCGGGTTCGCGCAATACGTCTCGGTTTTCAAACATGAACTCTTCTGGTCCATCCTGCTCAAGACGGTCGTCTGGACGGTGGTGAACATCGTCTTCCACGTCGCGATTGGGGTTTTCCTCGCCGTCATCCTCCATCAAAAATTCATCCGCGGAAAATCGGCCTGGCGCGTCGCGCTCATCCTGCCCTGGGCGTTGCCGCAATACGTCGGCGCGCTCACCTGGCGCGGGATGTTTAACTACGAATACGGCTCGGTCAATTTGCTCATTACGAAATACCTCCACCTCGCGCCCGTACAATGGCTCGCTTCGCCGTTTGAAGCGTTCCTCGCTGTCATTATCACCAACATCTGGCTGGGGTTTCCCTTTATGATGGTGATCGCCCTCGGCGGGCTGCAATCGATTCCCGATGAACTTTACGAAGCGGCCGATGTCGATGGCGCCTCGCAATGGTTTCAGTTCTGGCACATCACCGCGCCGTTGCTCCGGCCGGTCATGATTCCGGCCATCACGTTAGGCACGATTTGGACGTTCAATAACATCAACGTCGTCTGGCTGGTCTCGAACATGGGCGAGCCGGCCGATTCGACCCACATCCTCGTTTCCTACGTCTACAAGGCGGCCTTCAACATGTATCGCTACGGCTGGGCAGCGGCGCTCTCCGTCGTGATTTTTGCCATTCTTTTTGTTTTCGCGCAGATTTTCCTCAAAAATACGCGGGCCTCTGAGCCGGCCTATTGAGGTGTAAAAATTTTGCGCCTCGACTCCCGGCGGGTCGACAGCCATTGTTGGCGGTACCTGGTATTATGGCGCGCGTTCTCTTCTCTGGTCTTCTCGGCGGCATTGCCATGTTTATCTGGACGCAACTCGCCTTTACGGCGCTGCCGCTCGGTGAAGCTGGGATCCGCAAGATCCCTAACGAGACTCGGGTTCTCGAAACACTGCAAAAAAACATCGGGGAAGAGTCCGGGTTCTACGTTTTTCCCGGCCCTTTGCTGGGCTCCACCCAGACCGATGAAGAGGAGGCAAAAGCGAGGGATCAGTTGGTCGAAAGCGTGGCCCGTTATCCCTCGGGTGTTCTGATCTATAACGCCGCCGGCACGCGGCCGATCAAGATGTTTCGCTGGTTGTCGGTGGAGTTTTTCACCGAGTTGACCGAGGCGATCCTCGCCGTCCTCCTCCTCAGCCGAACGCATCTCTCGACCTTCGGTGCGCGCACGGCGTTTGTGCTGGCAACTGGAATCCTAGTGGCGATTGGGACTAACATCCCAGATTGGAACTGGTACGGCTTCTCCGAGAGCTACATTCTCGCCAACATGCTGATCCAGACGACGGGCTTCCTCTGCGTCGGACTCGTCGCCGCGCTTGTGCTTCGGAAGCAACCGTTACCCGCCACCGGGTGGCCGCGGTTCTGGCCGGGATTATCTCGTGGGACCTCCAATCGTTAGCCGATCCGTGTTCCCCCGCATTCCATCGGTTGGGAGGCGCGCGCCGCGGAACCGTTGCCTGAAATTGTAGACTCGACTCGCAGCGCCTGATTTCTCAACCGCGCTGGGCTGCCTCGTACTGCTGGCTTTTCAGCGCATAGGCGATGAAACAGATTCCGCCGATGATCAACATCACGGACAGCGTTTGTCCGCGGGTGAAAGGCCCGGTCAGCGGCGCGTCCGGTTCGCGAAAATACTCGACCACGATCCTAACCAACGCGTAGAGAAGCAGAAAAAGCCCGGCCAACATCCCGCGCGGCTGCCTCGTGCGCAGCCGCAGGAACCAAAGGCAGGTGAAAAGAAACGCGCCTTCGAGGAGCGCTTCGTAAAGTTGCGACGGATGCCGCGGGGTCAGTACCTGGTGCAGGACGGTTTGCAGGCTGGGATCCGTCTGCGCTTTTTCGAGCACCTCTTCGAGACCTGCGGTCGACGGGTGAAGGGCTTGAGCCGCCGCCAGCACGCGCTCGCCGATCTCGGGCAGGTCAAGCGCTTCCTTCGGAAATTGCACCGCCCACGGCACGGTCGAAGGTCGCCCGTAAAGTTCGCCATTGATGAAATTCGCGCAGCGCCCGAGGAAGAGTCCGGCCGGGGCGGCGATCGCGATGTTATCGGCCAGGCTCAGCCACGAAATCCGTTGCTGGCGGGCGTAGAGAAAGGTGGCCAGGGTCAGTCCGATCATGCCGCCGTGGCTCGACATGCCGCCGTCCCAAACCCGGAAGATCATCATCGGATCGGCGAGCGCCTCTTGCGGCCGGTAAAAAAGAATGAACCCGAGCCGTCCGCCGAGAACCACGCCTAACGACGCGAGCAAAATGAAGTCGCCGACCTTCGCCGGGGGCAAAGCGCAGTAGCGTTGTTGCGCGAGCCAGCGCAAAAGGAGGAACCCGCAGAAAAAAGCGAGGAGGTAGGAGAGACCGTACCAGCGAATCCCGAAGCTTGGTCCGAACTTGACCAGGAACGGGCTGAATTGATCGAGGAAATAGGCGAGCAAGGCGGCAGCCTAGAGCATGCGCGGAAGGATGCGGAGCAGAAAAATTTTGCCGCGAGGCCGGCGTCCGAGGCACCTTGTGTTTGTGTGACACTCCGTTTTTTCCTTTGTTTGCTTCTCCTCGTGCCAGCGGCGGCGCACGCGGCCCGTCTCGATCCGGCTGCATTGCGCAGGGCGGCGGATTATTCCGCCAGTCGTCGTGGCGCGTCGTTTCTCGTTATTCAAAATGGGAAAACGCTGCTGGAAGAATATCCGGGGGAAGGCGGCGCCGACACCCCGCGCCGGGTATACAGCGGGACCAAGGCATTCTGGAATCTGGCCGCGCTCGCTGCGGTTGAAGACGGCCTCTTCGAGCTCGACGATCGCGTTGCGGATACGATTCCAGCCTGGCGAAACGATCCGCGCAAGGCGCGCGTCACGATCCGGCAGTTGCTCGATTTTTCTTCCGGGCTGGCGCCGGGATTTTCGCTCCAACAAAACGAATACGGCAATCGCGATAAGGACGCGCTCCGTTTGGCGATGGTCGCGGAGCCGGGCAAAGCCTTCATTTACGGGCCGGCCGCGCTGCAGGTTTTCCATCAGGTTTTGAAAGAGAAGCTGCGCAAGGACTCGCCCACGGATTATCTCGAGCGACGCGTCCTGCGCCGGCTGCGCCTCGGCCCGCAACGTTATCTCGCCGATCGCGCGGGCAATCCGCTGCTTGCTGCCGGCTTCACTCTGACGGCGCGGCAGTGGGCAAAAATGGGACAGCTCGTGCTCGATCGCGGCAAGCCGGTCGTAAAACCGGAAGCGCTCGCGCAAGCCTGGCGCGGTTCGCCCGCGAACCATGCTTTTTCGTTAGGCTGGTGGAACAATCGCGCGGCTCCGGGCGGACGGGAGTTTGATCTCGAAGCGATGCTCATCCCGAAATGGCCGCGGCAGGATTGGAGCAACGCCTGCCTTTGCCGCGACGCGCCGAGCGACCTGGTCGCCTGCATCGGCTCGGGCTATCAACGGCTCTACGTGATTCCGTCGCTCGATCTTGTGATCGTTAGGCACGGAACCGGCGGACGCTTTTCCGACGGGCGTTTCCTCCGTCTCCTGCTCGGAAAGTGAGCTTCGCCGCGACCGTTTTCGCCCGGCTTCCGCGTCGCTCAGGGTGCGAGGGCGTAGACTTCTACCAAGGCCACGCCCGTTGTTCCGTCGAAGCCGCGCACAATCGCGGTGTAGCCAATTCCGCCGGCATTCCCGGGCAAAGTCGCGACAATGGCCGACTCCAAGCCGTCCCTGGGCGCGAGGCCAGTGGCGGTGATGGCGGCTGCCTGGGTATCACGCCAATCGTCGTTTTCGGCGATGAGGTCGCCGTTGCCGTTCCGCAGTTCCAACATCGGATCGGCCAGCGCACCAGCGACGCCGGCCCGGCCTAACGACGGACCAATCGCACGAATGATTACTTTTTGCGGATCGTTCCCAACCACAATCGTGCCTCCGATCAAGACCCCGTCACCGGTCTGCACCTGGCCGCGGGTCGAGATGTTGGCCAATTTGGAAGCGGCGGCTGAACCGAGATCGTAGATCTCGACCACGCCGACGCCGGTGGTGCCGTTCACCCCGCTGATTATGCCGGTGTAGGCGATCCCGTTGCTGCTCGCCGGCAGGGTTGCGACGATGGCTGACTCCAATTCATTGTTAGGCGCGAGGCCGGTCGCGCTAATCTCGGCTCGTTGCGTGCTGCGCCAGTTGTCGTTCGAGGCGAGGAGCACGCCACCCGGTCCGTAAAGGCTGAGAGTCGGATTCGCCAAGACGCCCGGGAGCGGCAGCGACGGTCCGATTGCCCGCAGGATGACCTTCTTCGGTTGCGGGCCGGTGATGATAAAACCGCCGATGCCGACGCTGTCTCCACTCCCGACGGCGAGACGGGTCGAGATGTTGGCCAAAACGGTGGCGGGCGTTGGAGTGGGCGTCGCGGTGGCTGTGGGGCTCGGCGTCGGGGTGGCCGTGGGTGTTGGACTGATCGTCGGACTCGGGGTGGGCGTGGACGTCGGACTCGGTGTTGGGGTTGGCGTTGGCGTTGGAGTCGGACTGGTGGCGGAAAGACTGAAACTTCCGATCCGTGTGCGCCAGTTGAAGGCGCTGGTCGAAGAATAATATTCGGTCGTAAACCAGAAAGTGGCGTCGTCCACCGGGTCGACCGTCAACGCGCTGTAATCGCCCCACCGATTACCGCTCCCCGTTTGGCTCCCGGTTCCATCAAAAAGGTGGGCTTCCCCTTGACCCAGCGTGTTGATCGGGTCACTCGTCCGCCGGCCCGCATAACGAATCTGCGGGTTGAGCACCGCGCTCGAAGCGCTGAAGGCCAACGCCAAATTTCCCGCGCCATCCATCGCCGCACTGCCTAACCAACGGGACGTGTCATCCGGCTGGTAAGTGCTTTCCTGAAACACTGTCATCGGGCCTGCGGTCACGCCGCGCAGCTCAAACCAACGGATCGCGCCCACGCCGCCGGCCCGGACGCTGAAATTACCAACTAACGATTCGTGATCGCCGAAATTTCGATAAGCCAGGCGGAACATCAACCGGTCGCCGATCCCATCCAGCTTGTCCGAGGCCGTCCCACCAGCCTGCGGAATGCAAGCACTCGTATTCGGACAAAGGGCCGTGAACGCTGCCGCGGGCGGAGTCGCGAAGAGAGTGAAGGTCGAGCTCGCGGGTGTCGCGAAGTCGACGTGAAAATGGTAGGCGGTGTAGAGATTGTTGCTCGGGAAACCGAGAAACGTGTTCGGCGCGCCGTTAGGCGGCAAGGTCAGACCGTCCAAATCCGCCGGAAGAAGTGGCGCGACCGCGGCCCCGAGCGGACCGACCGGACTGATGAAAGTAGCCGCTGCACCAGTCAGCATCGCGGTTCGTTCGAGCGCAAACGGTTGCGGACCGAGGTAGCTCGTGCCGTCGGCACTGAAGACGTTCATGCTCATGTAATAGGCATCCGGCCAGACGCCGAGATGCGGGTAATCGTAAAAGTTCGAGCCAAGGTGAAAGCCATAACGATTGTAAGTGCCGGTGGCGTCACTCGTGGTGGAGACGGCCACGCATTCGTCCGTGATCGGCGCGCCGCCGTTCGCGCTGGCAAACTGCGAGATGAGCCAGCGATCGGCCAGTTGATCGTAGAGCACGACCGGATCGCCGGCCCCGCCGTTCTGGCAAGCGCCGCCGAATCCGCTCCAAAGCGAGACGATGCTGTTTGGCCCGAGGACCGAGGCGCCGGTTGCTTTGTTAAAGACCTGGTAGGCTTCGTTCACCATCTGGACATATTGCGTCCGGCCGACCGCGCCGTTCGTGTCGGGCGGCGCGCAGTTGCAACCGACTCCCGGGAAAGCGATGCCGTCGAAACTCAGAAGCGGCGCCGGAATACTCGGCGCGAGAAGACGCAGGAAGCTGCCGCGCTCAACCACCGCGTCCGGGCGGTCGATGTGGTCGTTAGGGATTTTCGGATTTGCCGCCGCTTCGCGTTCCGGCCGACGATCGAAGCGCTCAGCGGCCGCCAGTTCACGCAACGGCCGCGAAACGTCGTGATGATACGAAGGAACGACCTGGACCTGGTTCCCTCCGAGCGCCGATCCCAAGGTCAGAGCGCAGAGGAAAAATCCGCTCGCGGTGAGGAAACGGAGGAGTGAAAATGGCGTGGATTTCAATTGCTCAAGACCGGCCGTTAAATGCATCGTGGACCGGTCGTGGGAGCGGCTGCCTTGTCTTCAAGCAAGAGCTGTTCCGGGAAGAACCGAAAAGCCGGGTTGGGACGTTCAATCCCTGTCCTCAGAGCACTCTTTTAGCCGAGGGTAGAGAGCCGAGCGGAATTTCCCCGCGACCTACATTTCCGCGCGAGCCGGATTCCGCGGCGAGAAATAATAGATCGCCAGCCCGAGCAGCGCCGTCGCCAAACCCCAGAGAGAGGCTTCGCGCGTAGAAGCATCCTCCAGTAAATGCCACATCATCCAGCCACTGACCGCGAGAAAAAGCGCCGGCGTGAACGGATAACCCCAAGTCCGATAAGGCCGCGCCAGATCCGGCCGGCGCCAGCGCAGGACGAAGACCCCAAAGACCGTCAGCGCGGAAAAAAGCGTGAGACTGAACTGCACGTAGTTCACCACCTTCTGAAAAGTCGTGACCAGGATGAGCAGATTCGCGATCGCGAATTGCACCAGGGTCGCGCGCACCGGAATACCCCGCCGATTCCGCCCCGCCAGCCAGGATAACGCGCGCAGATCTTCGCCCATCGTCATCGTGACGCGCGGTCCGATCCACATCATCGCGCTAACCGTCGAGACGAGGCCGAGCGCAATAAAAATAGCCATCACTTGGCCGCCTGCCGGGCCGAAAATATGCAGCCCGGCGATGAGACCGATCTCCTGTTTCCCCGCCATCTCGGCGGCCGGTGTGGTGCGAAGAAAAACGGCGTTAAGGCCGAGGTAAAGTCCCATCACGAGCAACGTGCCGAGCCCGAGCGACAGCGGAATAGTCCGACCGGGATTCCGCACTTCGCCGACGATATAGGTCGAGGCGTTCCAGCCCGAGTAGGCGTACATCACCCAGTAAAGGCTGATCGCAAACGGCGTGCTCACGATCAATGCTCGATCTGCCGGCACTGGCAAAAACGAAATCGGCTGCGTCTGTGCCACATAAAAGCCCGCGGCGATGATGAGCAGAAGCAGCGCAACTTTGAGGATCGTCGAAGCGTTCTGGAATCCGCTTCCCAAGCGTAGATCCCAAAGCAAAACCAGGGTCGTGATCCAAACCACCGCGAGCGATAGTAAGAGTGGACTGGTTCCCGGAAAAACGCCCGCCACATACGTGCCAAACGGAATCGCCGCGATCGCTACCGGCGCGGCAAATCCGACCGTCGCGGATATCCAGCCGGCCACGAACCCGACTGCCGGGTGATAAATTTCGCTCAGGAAATGATACTCACCGCCCGAGCGGGGGAGCGCCGCACCCAACTCCGCGTAGGAGAGCGCGCCGCAGAGCGCGCAGATGCCGCCGATCGTCCAGAGCGCCATGATGGCAAACCCGGTCGGCAGATCCCCGACCTGAAACCCGAGGCTGGTGAAGATCCCGGTGCCGACCATGTTCGCAACCACGATGCAGGTCGCCGTGAGAAGCGAAATGGTCCGCGCGGGTGAAGAAGAAGAGCCCGGCCGCACTAGGCGAAGAAGTAAGGGCTTCCCGTCCGGGATTCAAACAGAGATGTCGCCGCGCGCGCTTCCACAAATCGTTAGGCGGCACCGTCGGCGTCCGGCTTTCTTTCGCCAATTTCATTTTGCAGGCGCGGATCCTGCCCCAAGGTAGCGGCATGAAAAGATCACTCATCGTTTTGCTGGGCGTGATTCTCGTCGTCAGCGGTTGCGCGCCCGTCGTCTACGGACCGGGACCGCGCGCCGGGTTTGTCGTCGCAGTCGAAGACCGGCCGTATTACACCCGCGGGCCCTACTACGTTGAACGCGGGCGCCGCTACGTGTGGGTTCGCGGCCACTGGGGCCGACGTCACGGCCAGCGCTTCTGGGTGCCGGGACGTTACATCGTTCGTTAGGGCGAAAGCCTCAGCGCGGCGGGAACAAAAAGACGCGGGCCAGATAGGCGCGAAATTTCGCGACGCTAAAATCCTCGCTCCGATAGGCGAGATAACCGTCTGGCCGGACCAGGACAACGCCGCCGTTCGGCAAACCATAGGCGGCATGCGCCAGCCCGCTGACGTCGCGCAGCTCGGCTGGCGCGTCGCCCAGGCCCCGTGCGATGCGGTGACTTTCGAGCAGTTCTTCCGGCAGGCCGGCGATCGCCTCGCTGACCGACGCTATCCGGACCGCCTCGTCGCCGACCGCGCCGAGAAAAAAGAGAAGCACGTGTCGCGGGGCGCGAAAAAGCTCGAAGAGCCGGCGCGCCCTGCCCTCTGTATCGCGCAGCTCGGCGTCCGGGGCGCGATCTCCGGCCCGCAAACGCCCGCCGTCCTCGTTTTGCACGATCGGGCTGCGACGATAGTGCACGTTTAATTCCGTTAGGCGATCGGCCACTTTCCCGCCCACGAAATCGATCCCGCTGACTACCGGGAGGAGAAAATCGCGCACGCTTTGCGCGACGGAATTGCGCACCGTTGCCATTCGCGTGATCCGGTCGGTTAGATTGAGGACATCACTCGCCACCGGCGCGCGCTCGTCGTGGTAGCTGCCGAGGAGCTGTGCCGGCGCGCGACCATGCACCACGAGGGCCAGTTTCCAGGCGAGGTTAAACGCATCCTGGATCCCGGTGTTCATCCCCTGCCCGCCGGCCGGGCTGTGGATGTGCGCGGAATCGCCCGCGAGAAAAACGCGCAGCTGCCGGAATTGTTGCACCCGGCGATGCGAAATATGAAAGCGCGACATCCAGCTCGGGTCGCTCGCGCGCAACTGCGACGGACCACGTTGCTCGAGCACCGCCTGCACCTCAGCGAGGGTGACTTCGGGCAGAGTCTGAGCGCGCGAATCGGGCGCGATGTTGGCCACGATACGCCATTGCTCCTGCGCGAACGGAATCACGCCAAGCACGCCGTCGTCGCCGAGAAAAAGATGCACCCGATCGCGCGCCAGCGTCGTCTCCAGCCGCACATCGGCGAGGATGAAACTCTCGTCGTAAGGCGAACCGTCGAAAGTCATTCCGAGAAGGTGACGGGTGGCGCTGTGCGCGCCATCGCAACCAATCAGCCACGGAGTTTCCATTCGCTCTTCCGCGCCGTCGGCCCGGCGAAGGACCGCCTCCACCGCGTCGCTGGTTTGGGTTAACCCGACCAGCTCGAGCCCGCGCTCCACCTCGCTTCCGAGACGGCTCAGCGATTCCTGGAGCAAGCGCTCGGTCTCGGACTGCGGCAATCCGAGGGCGAACGGGAACGGACTCGCGACCGAGGAAAATTCGATCTGCGCGATTTGCTCGAGGCGATGATGCAAGGACAAACCACGGAGCCGATGACCTGCCGCGACGAATCGATCCGCGAACCCCATCGTTTCGAAGACCTCGAGCGTGCGGGGGAAAATCGCGAGGGCCTTCGAGGTTTGAGTCGGCTCCGGGGCGCGCTCGACGATGCGGCAGCGCACTCCGTGCCGCGCCAGTTCGCGCGCCATCGTTAGGCCAACGGGTCCGGCGCCGACCACCAGGACGGGAGAGTCGGAAGTCATCCGCTAATATATCACAGCCGCCCGCGCGCTCGGCCTAACGGGTTGTCATCCTGAGCCGCGCAGACGGCGAAGGACCTCGCAGTCGGAGTCCTCGCCTTCCGGAAACGAGAAAACGCCTCTTGCAACTGGGAGATCCTCGCCGCACTCCGCCGGCTCGGGATGACAACTCGTCGTTAGGCGACGGCGCGCCCTAAAAGTCCCATTTCTTCGGCAGCTTTTGCTTGAGCGTGTCGACTTCCGCGAAGAGGTCCCCCATCTTCGCAACCCGCGCCAGCGTCTGGTCGCAACGGAAGACGAGCTTCTTCCCGTTCTTCTTTTTCATCGTCTGTTCGACCTCGGCCCAGGTCACCGGAGTCGAAACGGTCGGGGCGTCTTTCGCGCGGAGCGAGTAAACCGAGATGGTCGTTTTGTGTTCGTCGTTTTGGCTCCAGTCGACGAAAATTTTGCCTTTCCGGAGCGCTTTCGCCATTTTCGAGACGACCAGCTTCGGATGCTCGCGCTCGAGGTATTCGGCGAGGGCGCGCGATAACTCTTTCGTTTGCTCGTAGGTCACCGCGGTGTTCAGCGGCACGTAAATCTGCAACCCTTTCGAGCCGGAAGTTTTCGCCCAGCTTTTCAGTTTCATCGTCTCTAAAATCTCCCGCAGCCAAAGTCCGACCTGGCAGCACTGCACGATGTCGGCCGGCGCGCCGGGGTCGAGATCGAAGACCATCATCGTCGGACGGGCGACAACTTTTTTGCGCGAGAGCGAAGTGTGGAGCTCGATATCGGCGAGATTCGCGGCCCAGACGAGCGTCGGGAGATCCTGCGCGAGGCAATACTGCATGTCACGCTGATTCCCCTCGCTCCAGACCTTCGCGGTTTTGACCCAGGTTGGCCGATGCGTTGGGCAATTCTTTTCGTAGAAAAACTCGCCCTCCACGCCGTTGGGATAACGCTTCATGGTCAGCGGCCGGTCTTTCAGATGCGGCAGGAGAACGGGCGCGATCTGAATGTAGTAATGGATCATCTCGCCCTTGGTAAAGCCGTCCTTCGGCCACAAAACCTTGTCGAGGTTCGAAACCGCGAGCGTGCGGTTCTCGACGACTAACTGGGTCTTTTTGCTCATGAAAAATACGAATCAGGAAATGAGGAAAGCAGGAAAACGAGGGCGAGAAACGGAGCGCTTTAGAGCCCTTTCCTTCCTGGTTTCCTAGCTTCCAGATTCTCCCCCTCTTTTTCCTGCTTTCCTTATTTCCTGATTCAAAATTCTTCCTCTTCTTCCTGGCCTCCTGGTTTTCAGATTCTCCCTCAAGAAAAGAATCGTTCCGGGGAGAGCATTGGCTGTGGCTGGCAGATGCGGGCCACGCAATGCTCCCAAGACTCGTGGCCACTCAGGATCAAAATCTCGACCCTGAGAAAATAGATCGGCACTTCCGGCTTCGTTAGGCGAGGGAACCGGACAGCATCCTTTTCCGTGGTCACGATCATGTCGACGTCGCGGCGGATGCAGCGGTTAATGAAGCTCTGCAACTCCGCTTCGCTATAGCGATGGTGATCGGCGAAGCGCTTCGCCAGTTCGATCCGGGCCCCAAGTTTGCCGAGGCCGTCCTCGAAACTCTCCGGTGCGGCAATCCCGCAAAAGGAGCCGATGTAAGTGTCGGTCAGGCGATCGAGCGGGAGTTGCTCGCCCGTGTAGACGTCCTGCAAATAGAGCGGCTGATGGGCGCACTCGATGATCTCGGCGGTGCGGTTGTAGCGCCGGATGCGCGCGATCAGCTCGTCGTTAGGCTCGCCCGTGCATTTCGTGATGAAGATGTAGCTGGCCCGGCGCAGATTCGCCGGCGGCTCGCGCAGGGTCCCGCGCGGGAGCAGAAACTCGTTCCCGAAGGGCGCCTGCCGATCGATCAGGACAATGTCGAGCCGGTGTTTGAGATGGAGATATTGCAGGCCGTCATCGAGCAGGAGGGTGTCGGCCTTCATTTCCCGAATGGCGTGCAGCCCGCTTTTCACCCGGTCCTTGTCCACCAGCACGATGACGTCCTTCAAGTTGTTCGCGAGCATGTAGGGCTCGTCGCCCGCGGTGCGGGAATCGAGCAGCAACGATTGCCCGTCGGAGACAATCCGCGGCGGATCGGGCGCGACTCCGCGGACGCGATCGAGCCAGGTGCGCTTCGATGGTTTGGCGACGCTTTTGTAACCGCGGCTGAGAATGGCGACGCGCCGCCCGCCGGCCTGCAAGGCGCGCGCAAATTTCTCCACGATCGGCGTCTTGCCCGTGCCGCCGACCGTCAGGTTGCCAATGCTGATCACGAGACAACCGAGCGCCCGCTCGCGAAAAACGCGTTTCCGATAGAGGAACAGACGCAGCTGGACGAGGCGGGCGTAGACTAACGAGAGGACAAAGAGGAGGCCGCGGAGCAGCGTGGCGCGTGCACCGTGCTGACGCCCGAGGATGACCTCGATCGCGAATTGTTCGAGATTTTCAAGCCAGCGGCGCATCCGAAACAATGGTCGAAATCACGATGCGAGCGCCATCGTTATCCGCGTTAATGATACGGGTCTCGACCTCGGTCAGGCCGGACGCTTCCCGCATCGCCTCGGCCACCTCGTCCGCGGAATGGAGGGTCAGCCCGGCGATTGTCGACCCGGAACCGCTCAAAAAGCCGCCTAACGCGCCGGCTTCTTCGGCCGCGGCAAGGACGCGATCGAGAAAGGGAACGAACTCTGCTCGGAAAGGCTGGTGCAAATGATCGTGCAGGACCCCAGGGAGGTTCTCGTAGTTGCGGCTCACCATCGCGGCCGTGATCGCGCAAGCGTTGCCGCACGATTCGACCGCCCGGAGGCGGTTGATCTCCTCCGGCAGGACGCGACGCGCCTCCGCAGTCTTGACCTCGAAGGCCGGGATCAGGAGGACAAAACGCAGCCGCGGATCGACCGGGAATTTCTGGTGCCGATTCTGGCGGGCCACGACGAAGCCACCGAATTCCGCCGGCGCGGCGTTATCCGGATGGCCTTCGAGCTCCGCGCAGAGGCCAAAAATCTGGGCCCGCTGCAAGGGGCAATCGAGCAGGGCGTTCAAGGCATGGAGCACGCCGAGCCGAATGGTGACGCTGCTCCCGAGCCCGCGCGAGCGCGGCACATCGCCCGCCACACTGCAGCGAAAAGGAAACGGCGCGCAGGCCGCGGCCTTGAAAAAAGCGCGTGCCGCCTGCCGGGGCATGTTGCCGGCGTCGATCTCGCTGGCGCGCGCCACGGTAATGAAGTTATACATTTCCAAGGCCACCCCGAGGCAATCAAAACCTGGGCCGAGATTCGAAGTGGTGGCCGGAACGCGCACCGTGATCTGTTGTTTTTGCAAAGGAAAATACCCGAGGATGCACCCGGACGATGGATGACCGTCCTGATTCTAACGCGCGCCGTTCCCGCGGCAACAGGCCGGCGGAGGCGCGGATGAACGGCTGGATCGATTTCGGGTTGGCCCGCGATTTTGCCGCGGAAAAAACCGACGCCTACCGGCTCTGCACGCGGGCCGACGGGTGGGTGGAGCGCTTCGGCCCCGACATCCTCATTTCCTACAAAACCGAAGCGGCCTGTGACAATCTGCAACGCGAGCTCGCGCAATGGTCCCTCCTTTCCGACCAGCGCTGCGAACGCATCTTTGGGCGTTATCTGCCGAAACAGAATGCTGAGCGCGACGCGCCCCGGCTTCTCTCGGGCGACGCGGGCGCGCCGCTGCAGCGCACCGTGCTCGAACGCGGGATCTGTTACGGGCTCGATTTCGGCGCCGGCTATTCGGCCGGGCTCTTTCTTGACCAGCGCGAAAATCGTCAATTCGTTAGGCGAAGAGCACCCCGCCGGCTCCTGAATTGTTTCTCCTACACCTGCTCGTTTTCCGTCGTCGCAGCCCTCGCCGGGGCCGCGACGCTGAGCATCGATCTCTCCCGTAAATCGCTCGAGCGGGGCCGCGACAATTTTCTCCTCAACAAGCTGGCGACCGATGGCCATCGCTTCCTCGCCGACGACGTCCTCCGCGTTCTACCCCGGCTGGCGCGGAAGGGTGAACTCTTCGACCTGATCGTGCTCGATCCGCCGACCTTTTCGCGCTCCCGGACCGGCAAATCGTGGCAGATCGAGCGCGACTTCGAGAATCTTCTCCTCACCGCGCTCGATCTGGCCGAGCGCGACTCGAAAATTTTGCTTTCGACTAACTGCACCAGCCTCGACACCCGGGCTCTTGAAGTGATGGGCCGCTTTTGCCTTAAAGCCACGCGGCGCGCGGGCGAATTTCACTCCACGGGACGGCTGCCGGATTTCCCGCCCGGAGCAGGGGCGCGTTCCCTCTGGATGCTTCTCCGCTGAGGAAATTTGAGCGCAAAACAGTTCCCTTATGCGAAGATGAAAGCATATGGACAGCGAACAAATGACTGGCGCGGCGGGAGACATTGCTGAGCGCGGACTCCGTTACACGAAAGATCAGTGGGACGAAATCATGACCCAGACGGAGGATTACGTGCGCGCGAATCCGACCCGGTCGCTGCTTTATGGCGTAGCCGCGGGATTCATCATCGATCGTCTGCCCGTTTTCCGGATTCTCGGCGCCTTCGTGCGCCTTTTCTTGCTGGCGATCAAGCCCGCTATCCTGGTTTACGGGGCGACGAAGGTTTACCAGATGGCGAAAAGCGAGGAATAGCGGTCGTCCCCTAGCCGGAGCAGGCGCGGCGTTTGCCTAACGATCGAGGGTGAAGCCGACTTTCACCGTCACCTGCCAGTGATTGATTTTGTTATCCTCGATGTGCCCGCGCGTTTCGGTCACCTCGAACCAACGCATATTGCGGATCGTTTTGCCCGCCAACGAGAGCGCGTTTTGCACTGCATCCTCGATCCCTGTCGTGGAGGAACCGACCAACTCAATTTTTTTGTAAACGTGCTCGCTCATGCCGCAAAGTCGGCGCGCCCGGTTCAGAACTCAAACTGAAAGCCGCCACCAGCGTTTGGTAACCGGGTTCACTGACTCCGACGGGCGAGCGCGTCGCGCGGGAGCCGGCTTCTTTTTGTCATCCCGATCCGGCGAAGCACGGAGAGAGATCTCGCAGCTGCAATCCACGCGCTCTGGCTCAGCCAAAACGTCAACTGCAACTGCGAGATCCCTCGCTGAGTCGCGAACCTTATCTTCGTGTCCTTTGAGCTCGTTGTGCGAGGCCGCCCTCGAACTTTGCGTTGAGCGCATCGGGCCCGCTTGATAGCGTACCTGCGCAGCCATGGAAAAAAACATCGAGTCTCACCTCAAGGAAACCCGCGTCTTCAAACCGGCGCGTGCCTTTGCCAGGAACGCCCGCATCGGCAGCCTCGAAGATTATCGCCGGATGCATCGGGAATCGATCCGGCACCCGGACAAATTCTGGGCGCGCGAGGCACGCGAACTGACCTGGCAAAAACCGTGGAAAAAAGTGTTGGAATGGAAAGCGCCCTTCGCGAAATGGTTTGTCGGCGGCAAACTCAACGTCGCCGAAAACTGCCTCGATCGGCACCTCCAGGGCTCGCGCCGGAACAAAGCCGCCATCATCTGGGAAGGCGAACCGGGCGAAAAACGGATCCTCACTTTTCAACAACTGCATCGCGAAGTGTGCCGATTCGCCAACGTCCTGAAACGAAACAAAATCCGCAAAGGCGACCGCGTCATTATCTACCTCCCGACCATTCCGGAGGCCGCGATCGCGATGCTCGCCTGCGCCCGGATCGGCGCGGTCCACTCGGTCGTCTTCGGCGGATTTAGCGCGGACAGCATTCGCGATCGGATCGCCGATTGCGGCGCGACCGCGGTCATCACCGCGGACGGCGGTTACCGGCGTGGCGCCATCGTTCCGCTCAAGCAGAACGTCGATGAAGCGCTCAAAGGGAAAACGACGATCAAACGCGTAATCGTTTTTCGCCGCGCCGGGAACGACGTTCATATCGAGGAAGGCCGAGACGTCTGGTGGCATCGCGAACTGGAATACGTCGACGCGAAATGCCCGGCCGTCCCGCTCGACAGCGAGCACCCGCTTTACATTCTTTACACGAGCGGCTCGACCGGAAAACCGAAGGGCATCCTGCATACCACCGGCGGTTATCTCGTCGGCACTTACTGCTCCACGAAATACGTTTTCGACCTGCGCGAGGACGACATTTATTGGTGCACCGCCGACGTCGGCTGGGTCACCGGCCACAGCTACGTCGTTTACGGCCCGCTCGCGGCGGGCGCGACGACCCTGATGTATGAAGGCGCGCCGAACTGGCCGGAACCGGACCGCTTCTGGCGGATCATCGAGGAATACGCGGTCAGCATTCTCTACACCGCGCCGA
>JBDTVP010000040.1:0-21004 GCA_040007175.1 Spartobacteria bacterium | reverse complement strand
CGCGGCCAGGAGGGATGAATCAGGAGCGCAGGGGAGGGGGCGAACCTTTTTCCATTCTTTTTCCTGCTTTCCTGATTCACCTCTTCCGGTCCCATCCTGGCTTCCTGGTTTCCAGATTCGTTCTGTTCCCTATCGAGCCGCTCCGGGCCGGGGCGGTTGTGATTTTCCCGCGGCGTCGTAAAATTTGCCGATGCAACGGGCGAAAGGTTTTACCCTGATCGAGGTCGCGATCGCGATCTCGGTCATGATGGTTTTGCTCCTCATCGCGATCCCGAGCGTGAGCGGGGTGATGGCTAATCGCCGGCTGCAACGTTCGCTCGACTCGCTCAATGAAATGGTGCGGATGGCGCAGGAACGCAGCGTGCAGGAACGCCGGCCTTACCTGATCGAGTGGCAAAAGAAGGCGGTGATTCTGCGGCCGGAAGCGATCGTGCAAGGCGAGTCGGAGGCGCCCACCGCGCAGCTCGCGCTCGACAAAGGCGACGCTTACGTGCTCCGCCTGCCGGCTGCGCTGGAGAAGGATCCGCTCGCGCAGTGGATCTTCTGGCCCTCGGGCACGTGCGAGCCGGCTAACGTGCGCTTCAAAGGCCCGAATGGCTCCTGGGAAGCCAACTACGCGGCGCTGACCGCGCGGCCGGTGCTGGTTCGTTATGCGCCGAAATAACAAAGTCCTCGGGTTCGCGCTCTACGAAGTGCTGATCGGCCTAACGATTTTCGTCGTCGGGGTGCTCGCGCTCGGCCGGGCAGTGGAAAATTGCCTGAACGCCAGCGCCTTGAGCGAGGAGGAGAATCGCGTGCGGCAATTGCTCGCCAACCGAATGGCAGAAGTGCAGGCGAGCCCGATCCATCCCGATGCGTCAAAGGAAGACAAGCTGGAGACGGGTTATGGAGTCGTTAGGCTGATCCAGAAGGCGGTGCCGGAGGAGTTGCTGGAGCGCGATAATACGATCATCAGCGGGATCAACCGGGTGACGCTGACCGCGGAGTGGTCGCGCGCTGGGGTGCCGCAAAGCAAGCAGCTGGTCTTTTATGTTTACCGGGCCGGCTAAGCGGATGCGGCGGCGCGCTTTTACCCTGCTCGAGGTGATGCTGGCGGTGGCGATCCTCGGGTTGATGGCGATGGCGATTTATCGTTTCGTGACGGCGAATCTCACTGCGGTGCGCGCCTCGACCGAGCTGAGCCTGATCGACGAAGGCTACGCCGGGCTGGCCAGTGTGTTGACCGCGCAATTCCAGCAACTCCCGCCGGGCCAGGGAACGCTCCTGGGCGAGCCATACAAATTCGAAGGTCGCTCGCGCGATGAGATGACCTGGGTGACTACGGCCGGGCAGGGGCTTTTCACTCGTTATGCGGTGGGCGATTATGCGGTCACGCTGCGCTTGCGCCCGATGAAGACGGGCGAGCGCATGGAGCTCGGCGTGGTGCGCGAGTCGGAGGACGATGGCAACCCGGTGGAGGAAAGTAAATCGTGGATCCACCTCCTGGACGAGATCGACACGATGGAGATCCGCTATTTCGATCCGCGGCTGAACGCGTGGGTCGACCGCTGGACGGATCGGGGCACGCTGCCGCATCTCGTTCGCCTAACGATCGGGCGGGCGGGAGCCGCGGTGCCGTGGGAGGCGGTGCTGCCGTTGCGGCGCACGTGGCTTTAGCTCGCGATGAAACGCCCCAGTTTTTCCCGCCGCCGCCGGTCCGGCGCCGCCTTATTGCTTGTGCTCTGGGCGCTCTTTTTGCTCAGCGCGATGGTGATCGCCTGGGCGCTCGACATTAATTCGCGCCTCGCCTTGACCGGCAACGCAAGCCGGGTGCTGGAAGCGGAAGCGATGGCGTCGTCCGGCGCGGAGATCGCGCTGAACCCGACGGTGACGGCGGGCTCGAGCGCGCTGCGCGGTTCGTTAGGGAAGAATCAAACTTTCGAGGCGCGGATCGTGGGCGAGGGCGGGCGGTTGAATCTAAACTGGCTGCTTTCGCAAGAAGACCCGAACAGGATCGCGATGCTGCGCCGTTATCTCGAAAATAAAGGGATCGATATTAACGAACGCGACAAGATGATCGATAGCGTGCTCGACTTCGTCGATCCGGACGATCTCCCGCGGCTCAATGGCGTGGAGACGGAGCAGGGTTACCGGCCGAAGAACGCTCTCTTCCAGCGCGTCGAGGAACTGAAGGAGGTGAAAGGCTGGGAGAAATTTACCGCGCGTCCGAATTGGGATGAGGACTTTACGATCTACAGCAACGCAGCGCCCGATCTAGTCTGGGCCTCGCGCGATGTACTCCTAACCTTGCCGGGCTTTAACGAACAGATCGTGGATCGGTACCTGGAATTGCGCCGCGGTCCGGACAAGCTCGATGGGACCGAGGACGACATGGTTTTCGAGTCGCAAGATCAGGTTCGGCTTGCACTCGGATTCTCCATGGAGCAATTTGATCAGCTTTCCAGCCTGAAAGGGTTTAATGACCAGGTTGTGCGAGTCGTTAGTGTGGGGAAATCCGGCACCGCGACGCGCACAATTCAGATGATCATCCGGAAGGGAACCAGTCCCCAGATGATTCGTTGGAAGGAATTATAATATCGAACCCGCCGCTGACTCCGTTTTTATAGCGCCCTCCGGGCGTGGCTGGAACGTGATGCGTTCACGCGGCGCGAACGGCAGTTGGGACGTGCGGAAAGTGGACGACTTGCACGCCGCGGCCGGCCTGCTCAACGCCGGCGACGACATCGTTTTCTCGCTCCCGGTGAACGCGATTCTCGCGCAGCGTTTGCGTTTGCCGACGGTCGACCCGTCGGAGTTTGGCGACATGGTGCGGCTCCAGGTGGAGAAGGCGTTTCCTTATCCGCCGGAGGAAGTGTCGAGCGATTTCGAAGTGATCGAGCAGAACGAAACCGAGACTTTCGTTTCGTCCGTCGCAGTGCATAACCCGAAACTGAATGAAATGGCGGCGCCGCTCCTGAATCGTGGCTTCATCCCGCGGCAGGTAACGGTCTATGCCGCGCAACGCGCCGCTTCGCACGCCGCCAAGGGCCGCGCGCTCCTCATCTATCGCGAAGGAGAAAAACTGATTTCGGCGATCAGCGAGAACGGCAAGCTCAGTCTCACCCGCACGCTCGATGCCGGCGGGCCGGAAGAGTTGGAACGGGATCTGCCGCAACTGACCCTGAGCGCGGAGTTACAGGGGATCGACACTTCTTTCCCGAAAGTGTTGCTCGACGAAGATTGCCTCCCTTTGCGCGACACGCTCGAGCGCAGTTTCGAACAACGCCCCGATGTGATGCGGACGGAGACGCCGCCGGCGCCGGTGAAACTGGATCTCGCGCCTGCGATCTGGCGCAAGCAACGCGCCGCGCTCGTTAGGCAAAAAGAATGGAAGCGTCGGCTTCTCTGGGCCGGCGGAGCTTACCTCGGCGTCTTCGTGCTTTTCGCGCTCTACATCGCGGTCATCCGGGTTCAGGTCGGCCGGCTCGACCGGGCGATCAAACGCGATGCGCCCAAGGTTGCGTTCGTGAAGCGGACCGAGGCGGATTGGAAGGCGCTCTCGCCTGCGATCGATCCCGCCTATTATCCGATCGAGGTTTTGCTCAATCTCTTCGAGAGCCTGCCGAACCCGGAGGTGCGGATCACGATTTACGAGCAATCGGCGCGCAATATTTCCGTCCAGGGCGAGGCCCCGTCGGCCGCGCTCGCCTACCAATTTGCCGAGAAGGTGAAGAAGCATCCGCGTCTCCAGCATTACGTCTTCAACCTTCAGACTCCGCGGATTTTGCCTAACGACCACGCCCAGTTCCGGCTGGAGGGAAAAACCCAATGATCGCAAACTGGCTGGCGCGGCTGAATCAACGGGAGCGAACGCTCGCCTTCATCGTGGGCGGGATTTTGTTCCTGCTGATCAACCTCTTCATCTGGAACCTGCTCCTCGGGATGAGCTCGGGCGCGCGGACTGAGTACGCGACGAAGCGGACCGCAAGGGGCGAACAAAAAGTCTACCTGGAGGAGGAGAAAATGTGGAAGAAACGGGCTGAGTGGCTGCAAAAGAATCAGCCGAAGTCGAACAACCCGGCGGAAGGTTCCTCGCTCCTCACCCAGATAAAAGAGATCGCCGGAAAATATAACGTGCAGGTCGATAATCCGCAGATCGGTCCGGTCGAAACGGAGGCGTCGCATCAATCGATCTCCGCGACTTTCGAAACCAAAAGCGGCTGGGAACCGCTCGTGCATTTCCTTTACGATGCGCAGAAGCCACAGAACTTTACGGTTTTCGAAGCGGTCAACTTGATGGTCGATGGAAGTGATCCGACAGTCATGCAAGGCCGTTTCAAGATCGCCAAATGGTTCGCGGCATCCGGGAAAAAATGAAGACGATTGCGTTTATCTTCAGCGGCACGCTCCTCGCCCTAACGACCGTGCTGGCCAAGGATGACCTGCCGAAAGCGGAGTCGTTTGCGCATTACGAGCCGATGGTGAAGCGCTCGCCTTTCGCCGTCGCGAGCGCCGCGGGGCCGGTCGGCGGGACGCCGGATTTCGCGAGGAATCTCTACGTGGCGAACGCCGCGCATTCGACCGACGGCGATTACGTCACGATCGCGTCGACGACGGACAAGAATCTGAAGGAATACCTCAACTCGAAGGACTCGGTCAGCGGCTATACCATTTCCAACATTCAGTGGTCGGACCGGGTGGGGGAAACCAAGGTGACGATCGCCAAGGACGGGCAGTTCGCGACGCTCACTTTCAACGAGGCGCTTCTCAGCCAGGCCATCCAAAACGTGGCCCCGCAGATTCCGCCACCACAACCGCAACCGGGGCGTCCGGCAGTCAACAACGTCCCCCGCCCGCCGGGCGGACCGGTGGTGCAACGTCCGATGCCGGTGCCGCAGATTCCCACTCCGCCGCCGCACACGCGGCCGACGATTCGGCGCAAAACGCTTCCGCAGGGAATCCAGCAGCAACAACTGCAGCAGCAGCAATCGCAGCAGATTCAGGACGACGACCTGGACCTCGACACCCCCTAACGCCTAACGAAGGTGCAAGCTTAGTTACCGCCGTAGTCGTCGTCCGACGTATCCGGTTTGCGATCCGGTCCCGCCGAGTAGAGGTCGTAGCTCCCGGAATTCTTGCGGCCGGGATTGACGTAAAGGTAGTTGCTCTGCCAGGGATCTTTCGGAACCGAATCGAACAATTGCGTCCAACGGCTCGGCTGCGGATCCGTGGAAGGCCGGGTCACGAGAGCCTGCAAGCCCTGCTCCGTGGTGGGCAGAAAGCCGTTAAAACTTTCGTAAACCTTGAGCTGGGTGCGGATGCTCTGGAGGTCGGCCTGCACCGCCACCATTTTGCCGGTCTCCAGGTTGCCGCGCAGTTTGTAGATGGCCACACTGAGCAGCACGGCGATGATCGAAACGACGAGCATGATCTCGAGGAGAGTGAATGCACTTTGTTTTTTACGCATAAAAAATTGGCGGCGGGGCTACTTCAACGGTTCGAGCAGATAATCCGATTTGTCCCAAAGATACTTTAGCTGAATCTGCGTTTCCCTGATCGCCGAGGTCGAAGTCCCGGCGCCTGCCAGGATAATCACATCATTCGTCCCGGCCTTCAAGATCGAGGCGGGGACGATCTTCTGCACGCGGACCCAGCCGGTATATTGGAACTGCATCGTCTGGAGGAGCGAAAGGGAAAGTCCGCGATACGCGGGATCGGCGAGGTCGGGCAGAATCATGGTGGCTGGCCCGATGGCGCGACCGTTGACGTAGATCTCCGGCGGCACCTCGACCTGCGGGCTCGCAATTTCGAAGGTGAGCAACGCCATCAGCGGTTGCGACTCGAGACCGAATTGAAAGGCGGCTCCTTCCTGCAGGCTCGACCCGATCGGAATCGTGTCCGCAGTCAGCGGCGCGGTCACGGTGCCGAAAACTTCCGCGTCTTCCTCACCGGCCTTGAGCGCGGCTGGTCCGCCAAACGGATCGGCCATCAATTTCTCCTGCTCGGCGTGCATCGGACGCATCACCTGGCTCGTCTTCATCCAGTCCAGGTAAGCGCCGCGAATGGAGCGGCCGTTGCCCGCGACCTCGATGTCGATCGCGGTCACGCCAATCATCGGCACGACCGTGGTCGAAGAAGTGGCGAGACCAGTTTTCTGGCCTAACGAGCCGGAATGCAGAACTTGCGAGCCCGATTCGTCCCAGGCGATCAGTTCCGGCTGGCTCGCCGGAAGGTCGTCGAAATAGAGCCGGAAAAGCAGGAGCTGGCAGTCGTCGTTAGGCCGGGTCAGGCGGACGCGGAAAACACTTTTCGCAGGGACCTCGGCCACGACTTTGCCCGGTGCGAACGAAACCGATTCCACCCAAGGCGGCGCGGCCTGCGCCTTGGAGTGAGCGGGATTGTTCTGGCGCAAATCGAGCCAGGCGCTTTCCGGGGCGGCCTCGGCCGATTGGCTGGGCCGCAGGAGTTGCGCGCCGGCCGGCGGCAGAGCCTGCTGAGCGTAGGCGCAGTCGAGCGCCATTAGGAAAAGCGTCAGCGCGAAGAAGCGGAAAACCATCTCGGGGCCGAGATTATGTTAGTGCGGCCGGAACTGCAAACTGTGCGTCATCTCGAAGACCGCCGAGAGAATGCTGAAGACGACGAACCCCACGACGATCGCGATCAGGACGATGATGACTGGCGGGATCAACGCCGAGATTACGTTCACGGTCCGGTCGAGCTCACGTTCGTAGACGTCCGCGATCGTCTGCATGGTGCGCGCGAAATGGCCAGTCTGTTCGCCGACCGCCATCATGTCGGTGAAAAGTTCCGGGAAAAGCTCCACTTTCGCGAGCGCGCCGGAGAGGTTCGCGCCATCGATAATCGAGCGACGCACGTCGCGCAGTTTCGCTTCGACATATTTGTTCGCCGCGATCTCCGTGACCAGGTCGAGCGCCTTGAGGAGCGGGATGCCGTTCTCCATTAATGTCCCGAGGGTCCGCGAAAATTGGGCGTAATATTGATGCCGCCGAATTCGGCCGTAGCCCGGAATGGAGAGCCGGAATCGGTCCCAGGTCAGGCGGCCTTCGTCACTCCGGACGAAGGCGCGGAACGCGATCACCCCACCGACTACGAGCAAAAGGAAAACCCACCAGTAACCAGTAATGAGATGATGCATTCCGAGCAGAATGCGTGTCGGCAGGGGAAGTGCGCCGCCGGTTTGCGACATGAAAGTCGTTAACTGCGGCACCATGAACGTGATGAAAATTACGATCAAAAGCGAACCGGCGAAGGCGAGGAAGGCCGGGTAGATGAGCGCCTGCTGCACGCGGTCGCGCAGATTTTTTTCCTGCATCAAATGCTCGACCAGCCGCGACAAAATATCCGGCAGCGCGCCGCTCGCTTCGCCCGCGCCCACCATGTTGACGTAGAGAGGGGGGAAGGTGCGCGGGAAATCACGCAGAGCTTGCGAGAAGCTACGACCATCGACCAGCGCCTGGTGCAGGGCACTCGTCATCTGCTGCACGCGCGGATGTTTGAGCCGCTTCTCGAGCACGCCGAGGCTCTCGTCGAGCGTCATCCCGGCCTGGAGGAGGTGGCCGAGTTGCTCGGTGAAAATTAAAAGCTGGCCGTGAGGAACCTTCAGGTTCTGGGTGGGCGCGGCAACGGCCGGCGCGGCTTTGCCATTAGCCGACTGGGGGGCCGCGGCCATCGCGTCGACCCGGATCGGGACGCAATTTTGTTGCTCGATCTGCCGGATCGCGACGGAACGGTCCATGACATCGAGGACGCCCTCGACGAGGCCGCCTTGGGCGTTGCGGGCGCGATAAGAAAATTGCGGCATCGGATGGCTTTCGAGGGCGTTGAAATTAACCTGCTGCTTCCCTCGCGTCCAATCGTTGCGCTAGGTTTCTCCCACGAGAATGCAAACCGAGCCGCGAAAAATCAGACTGCGCAACGGGCAGACCATCGCCCTGGCGGAATACGGCGACCCGGCGGGCGCGCCGATTTTTTTCTGCCACGGCTGGCCGAGCTCGCGGACCATGGCCGAGCTGACGGAGAGCGCGGCCCGCGAACTAAAGCTGCGGATTATCTCGCCGGATCGGCCGGGCGTTCGTGATTCCTCGCTCACGCCCGAGCGAAAACTGCTCGACTGGCCGCCGGTCCTCGCCGAGCTGGCTGATTCGTTAGGCATCGGCGCCTTTCGGATACTGGGAATTTCCGGCGGCGGGCCCTACGCCCTGGCCGCGGCTTGGGCGCTGCCGAACCGCGTCCGCGCGATCGCAGTGGTGAGCGGCGCCCCGCCACTGACCGAACTGCCGGATGGAGAGGGCCTGCTGCCTCTTTACCGCTGGCTTCTCTTTTTCTATCGGCGCCACCGCTGGCTGGTCCGTGTCTCCTTCCACATCGCGCGTCCCGTTCTTTCGATCAAGGTGCCGCTCCGGGTCCGTCCGTTGCTCCTAAAGTTACTCCAGCCTTGCGATGCGAATGTCCTGCGCGACATCGCCGCTTTCGAGGCCTGCTTCGAGAGTCAGCGCCAGGCCTGGCGCGCTTCGGCCGATGGTCTCATGACCGACGCGGAGATTTACGGGCAGCCCTGGGGATTCGCGCTCGAGGAGGTGCAGGTGCCGGTGCGTCTCTGGCATGGGAAAAAGGATCGCAGTTTCCACTGGCAACTTGCTCGCTCGTTAGGCGAGCGGCTCCCGCGCGTCCATGAGCAGATGGTGGAAGGCGAGGGGCATTACTCCCTCCCGATTCGCCACATGCACGCGATTCTCGCCGATCTCCAGTCGGCCTAACGGGCCGACGTTTTTTCTGTTCGCCGGCGCGGAAATAGTGCAAATGAACACGTGGAAGATTTTACAGGGAGTGCCAATCAGGACCAACCGGCGCGCCGGCCGTCGAATATCGGAGCGGAATTCGAAGCGCGGATCCACCAACTGGTTGCGGATTGGGGCGCGGAAAAATCGCCGGAATTGATCGAGGAACTGATCATCACCGCGCTCAAGATGTCGCGCGACGGGATGGGCACCGGCGACCTCAAGTTGATGAACCGTTCGCTTAAGGAATTGCGCTACGCGGCGAAGAAATTCGCGCCCTACCGGGACGTGCGCAAAGTAGTCGTCTTCGGTTCCGCCCGCACCGCGGCGACCGATCCGGACGCGCAACTGGCGGAGGAATTCGGTCGTCAGATGGTGGCGAACAATTACATGGTCATCACCGGTGGCGGGGACGGCATCATGGGCGCGGCGCAACGCGGGGCAGGCCGCGAGAACAGTTTCGGCCTGAACATTCGCCTGCCTTTCGAGCAGCGCGCAAACGAGGTCATCCACGGCGATCCGAAGCTGATCAACTTTAACTACTTCTTCACCCGCAAACTGAACTTCGTAAAAGAAACGCACGCCTTCGCGCTCTTCCCGGGCGGGTTCGGGACGATGGACGAAGGCTTCGAGGCACTCACCCTCATGCAGACGGGCAAGGCGCTGATTATTCCGATTGTGCTGATCGACCGGCCCGGTGGCAGCTATTGGGAAACATGGATGAATTTCCTGACCGACCACCTTCTGAAACAGGGTCTGATCTCACCCGCTGACTTTCACTTCATCAAAATCGCGCACACCGCGGAGGAAGCGGTCGCGGAGATTCTGCTCTTCTATAAGAACTACGCTTCTTCAAGGTGGGTAGGGTCGCAGTTGGTTTATCGAATTCACAAACCGCTGACGAAAGAGGCACTAACCGAGTTAAATCAGCGTTTCTCGGGTTTACTTCGCGAGGGAGAAATCGTGCAGAGAGGCCCGTTGCCGCAGGAGCGGAATCAGCCCGAGCTCGCGGAGCTTCCGCGTATAATCCTGACCCCGCATCGTCATGAGTTCGGCCGTTACCGGCAGATGATCGACGCGATCAACCTGGCCGAGACGGAAGAGTAGGCGGCGCTCAGTGCCCGCCGGGGCGCTTGGGTCAGGCGGCAGGACGTTCGGTCTTCTCGATGATGTAATCGTGGATCGAGTTGACCGTCTGGAGCGCGCTCGCTGCCACTTCGGAATTCGGCACGCCGACACCGAAGGTTTTTTCCATGCTCACCACCAGCTCAAGCGCATCAATCGAATCCAGACCAAGGCCGCCCGGGCCAAAAAGCGGCAGGTCGTCAGCAATCTGATCGGCTGGCGTTTGCAACATCAGGTTCTTGACCAGCATTTCTTTGATTTGGGAGCGGAGTTCGTTTTCAGGCATGACGGATTTTTCGGACGGTATGGTTAGACGAAAAGCACGGAGATGTCATCGGATAAAAATCCTAAAGCATCTCGCGAGCCAGCGTGGAAGGGCGCAACCGCAAATGCCCGCTTCCCGCTTGCAGATGTGGTTCGCGGCAAGCTGGGGACACTTGCGCTACGAACTCAGACTTCGCGCGAAGTCCGCTCGTCCGCGGTGCGCGCGGTGTCGTCACGCACCGGCGGAACCTCCCGCGCGGTTGGGGCATTATCGATCCGAGGCACGGTGGCGTCCGCCTGGCGAACGTCCGGTTTTGGCGGCGGCGTATTGCCAGCGTTGTGCAACTCGTCGCTGAATTCGTCCTTCGCTTTCTGGAATTCCTTCACCGCCTGACCCATACCTTTCGCCAGCTCAGGCAGCTTCTTCGCCCCGAAGAGGACGAGCACGATCAAGAGAATGATGATCAAGTCCGGGCCGCCGAAATTGGACAAGAGGGCGAGCAAATTCATGTCGAGTGCGAACATCGGACGATCTCCCGGCGTTGCAAGGGTTTTCCGGGTTACTTCGCTGGGACCGGCGGGGGAAGCCCTGGCACGCTGTATTCCCACCACCACGGCAAATTCGTCTCGCCCCAGAGAAAGTGGACGAGCGCAGGATAGATCGTCTCGGCCAGGATGCTGTTCGACATCAAAAGCAGTCCGCGCTTTTTCCCGGGAAGGCCGATGGCGAGGTTATCGGTCCATTCATTGTGGCCGCCCTTGTAAAAAGCAGGCCCCGCCGGGCTGCGGAACAAGACGCAACCAAGCCCGGCCGAAAGCTCGATCTCGGCATTCGCCGAATTTTCCGCCGAGTCCAGCGGCGGGAATTGATGAGCCGAGCGGATGGCAATCTGCGGTCGCAACATCTCCGCTCGCGCCTCGATGGAGATGCCATCGCCGCGCAGGAAGCCAGCCAGGAATTTCGCGTAATCCGCGATCGTCGTGTCCATCGAGCCGGCCGCGCGCACCGCACCGCGTTGGTCGTGCGGCTCGCGTTTCCCGCCTTCGTCGTAGCCATCGGCAACGTTAGGCGCAAAATCGTCACGCCAGGTCATGCTGGTGCGTTTCATCCCGAAGCGATCGAAGACGCGCTTCGACATCTCTTTTCCGAGGTCGAGCCCGAGACCCGCTTCGAGGACGAACTGTAGGAGATTGATGCCTTCGCCGGAATAGGCGTAACGCGTCCCGGGATCGAATTTAAAGTCGAGCTTTCCGTTCGCATTCATGAAACGAAAATTCGGGAAGCCGCTGGTGTGATCGAGCAGGATGCGCGGCGTTAATTTCCGCCAGCGCTCGTCGCCCGCGAGTTCCGCGTATTTCTGATACTCGGGTAAGGGCTTCGGAAGGTCCTGCGCGATCGACCGATCGAGATCGACCACCTTCTCATCAACCAATTGCAGCACGGTGTAGGCAAAGGCCAGCTTCGTCAGCGACGCGCCGTACATGATCGTGTCGCGCTCGAGCGGCTGCTTTTTTTCAACGTTCGCGAAGCCGTAGCTTTTCACGAAAACGGGTTGCCCGTCCTCGATCAGCGCGAGCGCCAGCCCCGGAACTTCCCTTGCCTTCATCAGGCGGGCGACCTCGGCGTCGATCTGCGCCTCCGTTAGTTTTGTGCCGTCGAGGCGATGAATCTCGACCTTCTCCGCACCCGTCACCGTCGTTAGGCAAAAAAGCCCGACGAGGGCGATCCATCCGTAATGGAAACTCCGTCGCCGCATCGGCCTAGACGTCGTAATACATCTGGAATTCGTAGGGATGCGGCCGGAGCCGAAGCGCGTCGTATTCCTTCTGCTTCATCTCGATCCAGTTGTGGATGAAGTCGGTGTTGAAGACATCGCCCCGGAGGAGAAAGGCGTGATCGGCCTCCAGCGCCGCAACCGCTCCGCCTAACGAATCGGGAACGCTTGGCACTTCGGCCAGTTCTTCCGGCGGGAGCTCGTAGAGATTCTTGTCCAATGGATCGCCCGGGTCGATCCGGTTTTGCACGCCGTCGAGGCCGGCGAGGAGGAGCGCGGCAAAGGCGATGTAGGGATTCGCGGCCGAATCCGGGGTGCGAAATTCGATTCGCTTCGATTTCGGATTGGCCGAATAGGTCGGGATGCGGATCGCGGCCGAGCGGTTGCGCGCGGAGTAGGCCAGGTTGACGGGCGCTTCGAAACCGGGGACGAGCCGTTTGTAGCTGTTCGTCGTCGGGTTGGTGATCGCGGTCAGCGCCGGTGCGTGTTTCAGGATCCCGCCGATGAAGAAGAGGGCCATGTCGCTCAAGCCGGCGTAGCCGTTGCCGGCGAAGAGCGGTTTCTCGTCTTTCCAAAGCGAGATGTGGGTGTGCATGCCCGAACCGTTGTCGCCGAAGAGCGGCTTCGGCATGAAAGTCACCGTTTTGTTATGCTTCCGCGCCACGTTGCGGACGATGTATTTGTAGTACTGCATCCAATCGCCCATCACCTTGAGCGGCGCGAAACGAATATCGATCTCAGCCTGGCCAGCGGTTGCGACTTCGTGATGCTGGCGTTCAATCGGGATGCCCGCTTTCTCGAGTTCGAGGCACATCTCGTTGCGCAAATCCTGCAAGGTGTCGGCGGGCGCGACCGGGAAGTAGCCTTCTTTGGCGCGGATTTTATAGCCAAGGTTGGGGAATTCTTCGCGTCCGCTGTTCCAATGTCCCTCGCTGCTGTCGACCGAATAGGAGGCGCTGTTTCCGGCGTTGGTGTAACGCACGTCATCGAAGATAAAAAATTCCGCCTCCGGCCCGAAGAACGCGGTATCGGCAATGCCGGTGCTCTGTAGATAGGCCTCGGCTTTTTCGGCGAGCCCGCGCGGGTCGCGGCTGTACGGCTCGCGCGTGATCGGCTCGACGATCGTGCAGATGAGACTGAGGGTCGGCTCGGCGTTGAAGATATCGACCCAGGCGGTTCCGGGATCCGGGATGACGAGCATGTCGGAAGCGTCGATCGCTTTCCAACCACGGATACTCGAGCCATCGAAGCCGAGGCCTTCGGTGAAAATGTCTTCGTTGTACTCGGTCAGGGTGGTGGTGAAATGCTGCCAGGCCCCGGGGAGATCGGTGAACTTGAAATCAATGAGTTTGATCTCGTGATCCTTGATCAGTTTGCTGACGTCGGACGGAGTTTTCTTTTCGTTAGGCATGGCGGAAGGAGAGGTGAGGAGTGACGGATTTGCGAATCAATACTAATGACGAAGCCCGAACAACCCGCAGTGAGGTTATTCGGGCTTCAACACCAGCGAAGTTTGCGCTATGCGATCTTCGTCATTGCAGCGGTCTGCGGAAATTCAGGCCTCGTCATTCCCCCGTCAAACCGCCTTCTCGCCGATCTCTTCGGTGCGAATGCGGACCGCGTGTTCCACTGGCAGGACGAAAACTTTTCCGTCGCCGATCTTGCCCGTCTTCGCAGCGCTCACGACGACACTCACCGCCTTGTCGACCATGTCGTCGGCGAGCACGACTTCCACTTTCACTTTCGGCAGGAAATCGACCGTGTATTCGCTCCCGCGATAAATTTCGGTGTGCCCTTTTTGGCGCCCGAAGCCTTTCACTTCCGTGACTGTCATCCCCTCGATCCCGAGTTCGGCGAGAGCTTCTTTTACTTCCTCGAGTTTGAATGGCTTGATGATGGCTTCGAGTTTTTTCATGCGCGTTACAGTGGTGTCGTCCGATCGGTTATCAATCGGTCGAGTGCAAGAAAATCAGAGAACGCACGTGCAGCGCAAGCGCGGATTTCGTCGGCGCGGGGAAGAATCGACCCCGGATCGCGTTTTCCCATCGACGTCATCGATTTTTCGCGGCGCGACGCGCGGATTTCTTGTGGCTGCGGTCGGCGAGTTTATAGTGACGTCGCATGCCCGCCGACGAATTCGTTCATCTCCATCTTCACACTGAATACTCGCTCCTCGACGGCGCGGTCCGGATGAAGCAACTGATGGAAAAAGCGGCGGCGATGAAGATGCCGGCAGTCGCGATTACCGATCACGGCAACCTGCACGGCGCGATTGAATTTTACCAGGCCGCGACCGCCGCCGGGATCAAACCAATCATCGGCGTGGAAGCCTACATGGCGCCGGGGACGATTAAAGACCGGCCCAGTTCGCAGCGCGACGCGGCCCACCACTTCACGCTCCTGGCGCGAAACGAGGCCGGGTATCGGAACCTCGTGAAACTGATGTCGACCGCTCACCTCGAGGGGATGCACTACAAGCCGCGGATCGACAAGGAACTGCTCGCCGCACATTCCGAGGGATTGATCGGGATGAGCGGTTGTCTCAAGGGCGAGATTAACATGGCGCTCCAGGCCGATCAGCTCGAGAAGGCGCGGGCGAGCGCGGCCACTTTTCGCGACATTCTCGGCGCGGATAATTTTTTCATTGAACTGCACGATCACGGGATCGAGGCGCAGCGGAAGTGCAATCGAACGCTGCCCGGCCTCGCGAAAGAGTTCGGTCTCGGCCTGGTAGCCGCCAACGACGTCCACTTTCTCGAGCGGAGTCATCACGACGCGCACGACGTCATGATCTGCATCGGCACCGGCAAGATGGTTCAGGACGAGAAGCGGATGCGCTACGTGCCGGAGCTTTATTTCAAGGGCGCCGACGAAATGCGCGCGATCTTCGGCGACTACCCGGAATCGCTCACGAACACGATCGCGATCGCGGAACGCTGCGACCTTCAGTTTGAGTTTGGGGTCTCGAAATTCCCCGAATACAAAACGCCTAACGACGAGCCGCGCGAGCAATTTTTCCGCGACCTCTGCTTCGCTGGCCTGCGCAAACGCTACGGGGAACGGGCCGAAACCGATCCTGAACTGCTCGCCCGGCTCGAGAAGGAACTCGGAGTCATCGCAGCCACCGGTTTCATCAGCTATTTCCTCATCGTCTGGGATTTCATCCACTACGCCAAGGGCCGTAAAATCCCGGTCGGTCCGGGGCGCGGTTCGGCGGCCGGTTCCATCATCGCCTACGTGCTCGAGATCACCGACATCGATCCGCTCAAGTACGGCCTTCTTTTCGAGCGCTTTCTCAATCCCGAGCGCGTTTCGCCGCCCGATATCGACATCGATTTCTGCCAGGCGCGCCGCGGCGAGGTGATCGACTATGTCCGGCAAAAATACGGCACCCGCGCCGTCGCGCAGATCATCACTTTCGGCACGCTGGGCGCGAAAAGCGTGGTCCGCGACGTCGGCCGCGTCCTCGGCTTCAGCTATGGCGATGCCGACCGGATCGCGAAGATGATCCCGAATGAACTCGAGATGACCCTCGCGAAGGCGATCGCAAAAAATCCGGACCTGAAACGCGCGTCCGAGACGGAACCGGCTACGCGCCAACTCCTCGAATACGGCGCCCTGCTCGAAGGGCTGTCCCGCGGTGCCGGGGTTCACGCCGCCGGGGTGGTGATCAGCGATTGCGATCTCTCGGAATACATCCCGCTCACCCGGAGCAAGGACAATGAAGTCACGAGCCAGTTCTCGGGCGACCCGTTAGGCGAGCTCGGAATGTTGAAGATGGATTTTCTTGGGCTGAAAACGCTCACCGTGATCGAGGACACGCTCAAGTTGATCCACGCTCACACGCCTGCTTTCCTGCTCGCCGACATCCCGCTCGACGACGCCGCGACCTTCGGTCTCTACAATCGCGGCGAAACGATCGGCCTTTTCCAGATGGAATCCGGCGGCATGACCAGCACGGCGAAACGCTTCGACGTGCAGAAGCTCGACGACATCATCGCCTTGATCGCGCTCTATCGACCCGGCCCGATGGACCTGATCGACGATTACATCGAACGCAAAAAGGGGCTGAAAAAAGTCCGCTACGTTCATCCGCTGCTCGAGGAAGTCTCGGCCGAAACCTACGGAGTCATGATCTACCAGGAGCAGGTTATGGCCGCGGCCAATCTCCTCGCTGGCTATTCGTTAGGCCAATCCGATTTGCTCCGGCGCGCGATGGGCAAGAAGGATAAGGAAAAGATGGCGAAGGAGCGCGAGAACTTCATCGCCGGTTGCGCCCGGACGAACCACATCGCGGAGAAAAAAGCGAACGCGATCTTTGACCTCCTGGAAAAATTCGCCGGCTACGGCTTCAACAAAAGCCACAGCGCGGCCTACGGCGTGATCAGCTACCAGACGGCCTATTTGAAGGCGCATTTCCCGGTCGAATTCATGTCCGGATTGTTGAGCAACGAAATCAATAACACCGAAAAAATTTCGATCTTCGTCGGCGAATGCAAACGAATGGGCGTCCCAATCCTGCCGCCGGATATGAACCGGAGCAGTCTTAAATTTACGCCGGAAGTTTCCCCAACGTGGGTGGAGCCTTTGCGCCCCGAGGGAGACGACACTGACGCCGAACGCGGCTCAAAGGCCGCTCCCACCTTGGGCGCCATTCGTTACGGGTTGGCCGCGATCAAGAACGTTGGCGAGGGCGCGATGGCCTCTGCGATTTCCGAGCGGGAACGGGGAGGGGACTTCACCTCGCTCGAGGATTTTTGCAGCCGGCTCGATTCGCGGCTCGCGAATCGCAAAATCATCGAGAGCCTGGTCAAGGCCGGCGCCTTCGATTTCCTTGGGCGCGATCGGGCGGAACTTTTCGTCTGCATCGAGGAAACGCTCGCTTCCGCCGCGACTGCTCACCGGGACCGCGCGGTCGGCCAGGTTTCGCTCTTCGGCGATCTGCCGCCAGCCGCGATTACACCGAGAAATCCCGACTTCCCGCAGTGGAGCGAGCGCGAGAAATTATCCTACGAAAAAGAGCTGCTCGGTTTCTACGTCACTGGGCATCCGCTCGACCCTTACGCCCATCTTTTCGCCTCCGGAAAATATCGCACCATCAATTCGTTAGGCGAATTGGAGGACCGCGCGACTTTCACGATCGCCGGTGCGATCGCGCAGGTCGATCGCAAGTTCACCAAGAAAGAGGGCAAACCGTTCGGGGTCGTCTTTATCGAGGATCTAACCGGCCTGCTCGAAGTCGTGCTTTGGAATGAAACCTACGTTCCGGTCGCCGCCTTGCTCGAGCCCGGCAAAGTCATCGCGCTCCGCGGCACGATCGACAGGCGCGACGATTCCGTCCGCGCCACCGCGCAAAAAGTGAAGTTGCTCAAACTCGAAGCTGCGCCGGCAGAGGAGGCGAACGGCAACGGTCACGGCAACGGGAACGAGAGTCTGCGGGTTCGTGAGCAGGAGCCGATCACCTTGCGTTTTGCCGCCGGGATCGCGCCGGAAGAATTACACGCCGTGCGCGACATTCTTGCATCCTCCCCAGGCGGACAGCCAGTGCGTTTGATGCTGACGAGCCACAACGGAGAGACGATCCAGATCGAAGCCGGCGCACCGTGCCGGATCGAATTCACCCCGGCGATTGAAAGCCGTCTCGCCCCCTGGCTTTAGCGGCAGACTTGCTTAACTGCCGGCCGCGTACGGCTTCTTCTCCATTTTCGAGCATTCCGCTTTTAACTGCGCGTACTGCTCGGCCGAGAGGACTTTCTTCGCCGCTTTCATATACTTCTTCATGCTGTCTTCCGTGCAGGCGTCCTTTTCGCAACGCGCCTGCAGAGGATCGAGCTTGGCCTTCTGTTCCGGCGTTAGTTTGAGGTTCGCGTAAATTTCCGCGCATTCCATTTTCCCGGCCTCGCTGGCGCAACAGGTCTTGTTCGTGGCTGCAAAAACGGACGAGGCCGAGAGGGCGACCGCGGCGGCTAACGAGAGAGCGGCTAGTTTGATCATCATGGGTCGTTAGACAGATTGCACCGGACCGCGTTCAAATCGCAAAGTCCGGCCTGGACCTGCGCCCCGCTAGGTCCACAACTAAGATGCGTCAAAAACGAGCTTCCCGTCGCGCTCGTCGACCCGGATGGTCTGATTCTCGTGAAATTTTCCTTCCAGAATCTGGAGGCTAAGCGGATCGAGAATCTCCTTCTGGATCGCGCGCTTCAAAGGCCGCGCGCCGTAGACCGGGTCGTAGCCTTCGCGCGCGATTCGCTCCTTGGCCGTGTCGCTCAACTCAAGCGTAATTTTCCGGTCTTCCAGTCGTTTCGTTAGGCGGTGGAGCTGAATCTCGACGATCTTCTTCAGTTCCTCGTCGTTCAATCGGTCGAAGATGATGATCTCGTCGACCCGGTTGATGAACTCCGGCCGGAAATGTTTTCGGAGCGCGTCCATCACAAGGCGCGAACGCCCTTCGCTCGACGCTTCTTCGGTGATGAATTGTGAGCCGATGTTTGAGGTCATGATAATGACCGTGTTCTTGAAATCGACCGTCCGGCCCTGGCCGTCGGTGATGCGGCCGTCGTCGAGCACTTGGAGGAGGACGTTGAAAACGTCTTGGTGCGCCTTCTCGATTTCGTCGAAGAGAATAACGGAATAGGGTTTACGCCTAACGGCTTCGCTGAGCTGCCCGCCTTCCTCGTAGCCAACGTAGCCCGGCGGCGCGCCGATCAGGCGCGCGACCGTGTGTTTCTCCATGTATTCGCTCATGTCGATGCGGATCGTGGCGTTCTCGTCGTCGAATAAAAATTCAGCCAGGGCCCGCGCGAGTTCCGTTTTCCCAACCCCGGTCGGTCCGAGAAAGATGAAGGAACCGATCGGCCGATTTTCATCCTGCAAACCGGCGCGCGCGCGACGCACCGCGTTGGAAACGGCGACGATCGCTTCCTGCTGACCGATAACGCGCTGCATCAAACGTTCTTCCATTTTGATCAGCTTCTCGCGCTCGCCTTCCTGCAAACGCGAGACGGGGATGTGCGTCCAGCTCGAGACGACCTCGGCGATGTCTTCCTCGGTCACTTCCTCGCGCAGGAGTTGGTTCTTCGTCTGGCCTTCCTTGGCCAGGAGCTCGTTCAGCTGGCGTTCCACCTCCGGCATCCGGCCGTATTGGATCTCGCTCGCGCGCGCGAGTTCGCCGCGACGCTGGGCGCGCTCGAGTTCAGTGCGCAAGGCGTCGAGCTCTTCCTTTAATTTGCGCTGCTCGTCGATCAGGCCCTTTTCCTTTTGCCACTCGGCTTTCAGGCCGCCGGATTTCTCTTTCAAGCCGGCCAGCTCTTTTTCCAGCTTCGTTAGGCGTTCCTTGCTCGCCGGGTCCTTCTCTTTTTTCAGGGCCTGGCGTTCCATCTCGAGCTGCATCACTTCGCGCTCGATCACGTCGATCTCGGTCGGCATGGAATCGAGCTCGATCTTCAAACGGGAGGCAGCTTCATCCATCAAATCGACTGCTTTGTCGGGTAAAAAACGGTCGCTGATGTAGCGATGCGAAAGGACCGCCGCCGCGACCAGGGCGGCGTCGCGGATACGCACGCCGTGATGGACTTCATAACGCTCCTTTAATCCGCGCAGGATCGCGATCGTGTCCTCGACCGTCGGCTCGTTCACCATCACCGGCTGGAAACGCCGCTCCAAAGCCGCGTCTTTCTCGATGTATTTGCGGTACTCGTTCAGGGTCGTCGCGCCGATCGTGCGCAGTTCGCCGCGGGCCAGTTGCGGCTTGAGCAAATTCGAAGCGTCGACCGAGCCTTCCGCCGCGCCCGCGCCGACGATGGTGTGCAACTCGTCGATGAACAAAATGATTTCGCCTTCCGAGTCGGTCACTTCCTTGAGGAACGCCTTGAGCCGATCTTCGAATTCGCCGCGGAACTTTGCGCCTGCTACCATTGCGCCAATGTCCATCGCGATCAGTCGCTTGTTCTTGAGCGACTCCGGGACGTCGCCCGAGATGATGCGGCGGGCCAGCCCTTCCACGATCGCAGTTTTGCCGACGCCGGGCTCACCGATGAGAACCGGATTGTTTTTCGTCCGGCGCGAAAGGACCTGCATGATGCGCCGGATTTCGTTGTCGCGGCCGATGACCGGATCGATTTTGCCCCGGCGCGCGCGCTCCGTCAGGTCCTGCCCGTATTTCTCGAGGGTCTGATACTTTCCCTCGGGAGTCTGGTCGGTCACGCGCTGCGAACCTCGCACCTGTTGCAGGGCCTGCATCAGCTTGTCGCGCGTCACGCCGCGCTCCTGCAGCAGCTTTGTCGCCGGCACATTCGCGTTCGTTAGGGCGAGGAGATAATGCTCAGCGCTGACGAATTCGTCCTTCAGTTTCGCCATTTCCTTTTCGGCGCTGTCCACCACGCGGCGTAAATCGTTCCCGATGCGCAGGTCGACATTGCTGCCGCTCACTCGGGGCAGCTTTGCGAGCGCGCTGCGCAGTTGTTCTTTCAGCGGCTCGGTCGCCACGCCCATCTTTTCCAGCAACGGCCGGGTGATGCCTTCCGCCTGATCGAGGAGCGCGAGGAGGAAATGTTCGTTCGTGATCTCCTGTTGGCCGAGCTCCGAGGCGAGGTCCTGCGAGGACTGGACGGCCTCCTGCATTTTTTGCGTGAACTTATCGATGCGCATGAGGCAACCTATAAAGCGACGATCGCCTCGCAATCGGTCGCCTCTCGATCGGTCGCCTCTCGCCGAGTTGGCCCCGACCGAGGATCGCTCGGGACTTCCCTCGATTAGTTAGCCTGACAGGTCGGCGTGACCGGCGGAAAGCAGCCGGCCGGATTGATCAGCTCAATCATATGGGAGCCGGCGCTCCCCGGAATCGTGAGCTGGGCGCGGTTGCCATTGATCTCCAGGATGAAAGGTTCGCCGTCGATTCCGACCGTCACCATCTCTCCGGAATGGCTCGTGTCGGTCAGCGTGACACGAATCTGCAGGCGGTCGCCGTTAGCGCCGGCCTTACAACGGGCCTGGAAGGATTTCACGTCCGCACAGGGAATGCCGCCGCCGGCAGCGACAAGCGACGTCCACTTGGTGTCGCTCATA
>JBDTVP010000039.1:0-21662 GCA_040007175.1 Spartobacteria bacterium | reverse complement strand
CGTTTCTGGATCAACTCGCGGATCGCATTCGCGTTCTCAACTCCGCGAAAAAAAGCGGTGTGCAGGCTTTGCGCCTTTCCTTTTTTGTCGTGCCCAGCCGCGCTCGAGCCACCGGCGGTGTCGACCCGCAGGTCGGCGATCCCGAGCGCGCGTTGGATCGGACCTTGAGAAATCGAGATGTTCTGGATGTTGGCGAAGGTGATCGTCATCTCGCGCACATTCAGGATGCCTTCGCGCAGACGCAGGCTGCGATCGGTCACGAGATACCAGCGCTTCTCGAAATCGAGTTTCACGAGCAAGCCCGAGAAAAGGCGCCCGACGATAAAAAAGAGAATGATGAATTGCGGCAATCCGAGGATGAGCGCGGCGGGCAGACGCTTCTCGTGCAGGTCGGTCCCGAAGACGGCCATGAGCGGCCCCAGTTCCATCGTCAACAAAACGATCAGAAGCGCGCCGGTCTTCAACCCCCAAACTGCGAGCAGATATTTGTAATAGTTAGGCGCGGCCCGGAAACGCTGGGTGCGCGCTTCGTCGCCCGGCGGCGGCTCGGGGTCGCCCGGAATCCGCAGGACGCGCTCGCACCAGTCGCGAAAATTTTTAAACATGATCGGACGGCGGAGGTTTGCCCAGCGCTTCGCGCGTCTGGCGCAGTTCGTCGCGGATCGTGCGCAAAAGCGAAATCATTTCCGCGTTCGGGTCCGTCCCGGCGGCCGGTGTTCTACTGCTTTCGTTAGGCACGGGTTTCCCCGCCGCGTGATAACCGCGCATCCGGGTGTAAAGAAAATCGCGGATCGCCTCGTATTCCTTGAAGCCTTCGATGACCAGCTCCGCGTCGGATGAACCGGAGGCCGTCTGGATTTGAATATCGGCCAGCCCGAGCCAGCGCTGGAGCAGGCCGGTGCTGAGATGGATGTCCTGGATGCGCGCGTAGGTGAGATTGACCTCGCGCCGGAAGAGAATCCCGACCCTCATATGCACGCCTTCCTCATCGAAGGTGTAGCGCAGGGTGTGGTAGCGGAAATAGAGATAGGGCAGGACAACGATCAGCCCCGGCCCGGTCAGAAGAGCGCGGATGAAGTAGAGCGTGAAAAGCGCGGGATCCGGCGCACTGAGCGCGAAGATTTCCTTGCTTTCGTTAGGCGAGGTCGGCATCTGGTGTGCTTTCATATAACCAGATCCGCGCGGGTCGTTCAATCCCGCCGGCGCGGGATTTCAATTTGCCAGCGCCGCGATGAGACGGCATGGAGATGGATGATTCGAAAATATTCTTTTCTCGCCGCGGTCGTTAGTGCGGCGGTTCTTCTCTCGCAACCCGTTGCCTGGTCGGCCGACGCGGACTACGCCGAGGTCAAAGCGCAGATCGCAAAACAGCACGACGAAGGAGTAAAGCGTCTCCAGGATTGGATCAAGCTGCCCTCGATCGCGGCGGAAGACCTGAACTATCCGGCCGGCGCCGATTACATGATCAAGCTGCTCAAGGACGCGGGCTTCCAGCGCGCGGAGAAAGTCGAGACCGAGGGCAAGCCGGGAGTTTTCGCGACCTACGACGCGGGCGCGCCGAAAACCATCGGGCTCTATTTCATGTATGACGTGAAGCAGTTCGATCCCAAGGAATGGTCCTCGCCGCCGCTCGAGGCCGCGATCGTCGACAAGCCGGGTTTTGGCAAAGTCGTGATGGGTCGGGGAGCGGTGAATCAGAAAGGTCCAGAGGCGGCGTTCCTCGCCGCGCTCCACGCAATGAAAGCGGCCGGGAAAAAATTACCGGTGAACTTCGTTCTCGTCGCGGAAGGCGAAGAGGAAATCGGCTCGCCTCATTTCGGCCAGGTCGTGCACAAGCCGGAGATCGAAAAGGCGCTCGCCCAATGCAGCGGAATTTTCATGCCCTTCGCCAGCCAGGATCCAAGCGGCCTGGTCACGATTTCGTTAGGCGCGAAAGGCGTGATCGAAGTCGAGCTGACCTCGAACGGCGAGAAATGGGGCCGCGGCCCGATGAAAGACATCCATTCTTCAAATAAAGCGCGCGTCGATAGCCCGGCCTGGCATCTCGTGCAGGCGCTCAACACCCTGGTTGACGCGGGTGGCGATCCGGCGATTGACGGCCTAACGACGAACGTGCAGCCCCTTTCCGCGGGCGACAAGGCGATGATCGCGACGGCAGCGAAGCGTCTCAATGAAGCGGACGCGAAGAAGATGATGGGCGTCAAAGCGTGGGTCAAAGACGTGAGCTGGACGGAGGCGCTCGAGCGTCTCGCTGGTGCGCCGACGGTCAACATCGAAGGCATCATCGGCGGCTACACCGGCCCGGGCGGGAAGACCGTCCTGCCGCACCAGGCCATCGCGAAACTCGATCTCCGTCTCGTGCCTAACCAAACCGCGGAAGGCGCGCTCGCGGCGTTGAAGGCGCATCTCGCGAAACGCGGCTTCGGCGACATCGACGTCAACATGACGGGCGGCTACGACCCGACGACGACCCCGGCTGATTCGCCCATCGTCAAGGCCGAGGAAGCGGTTTACAAAAACCACGGGATCGATCCCGTGCTCGTCCCGCGCCTCGGCGGTTCCTGGCCGGGTTACGTTTTCACCAACCCGCCGCTCAGTCTCGGCGCCGGACATTTCGGCCTCGGTCACGGCAGCGGTGCGCATGCGCCGGATGAATATTACGTGATCGAATCGACCAATCCGAAAGTGGAAGGCTGGGACGGCGCCGTTTTGTCCTACGTCCAGTATCTCGACGAGCTGGCAAAATAATGTGAGTGGCGAGACGGCAATCGTCGTCGGTTCGGAGGAAGGCAACGTTCTGCGCGCCTTCGGCGAGGAGGTCACGATCCTGCTCACCGGCGAACAGACGGACGGGCGCCTAACGATGTGGCTGGAGAAGACGCCGCCGTCGACTGGCCCCTCGCTCCATTTTCACATCAACGACGATGAAACCTTCCACGTCATGGAAGGGCAGGTGGCGTTTTTCCAGAACTCCAAGTGGAGCGAGGTCGGCCCGGGCGGCTCGGCCTTCGTCCCGCGCGGGCAACTTCATACTTTCAGGAATGTCGGCCCGGAGACATCGCGCATGCTCATCTCCACGGCGCCGGCGGGTTTTGAAATTTTCTTCGCCCGCTGCGCGGAGGAGTTCGCCAAGCCCGGCGGCCCGGACATGCCGCAAGTGATGAAAATCGCGGCTGAGCACGGCATCCACTTCGTGCAGGACGCCACGCGAGCCTGAGGCCGCCGAGAAATTCCTTGGCTGGGCGACGCGGCTAGAGAAGCCGCGCCTTCAGATTGATTTGCGTCCCGGAGAGCGCGACGGAAACCGGGCAGGTCTTCTTCGTCTTCTCGGCCTGCTCTTGAAACGCTTCGTTCTCCATTCCGGGTACGCTCGCTTCGACCTCGAGATCGATCGTGGTGATCTTCGGGCCACCTTCGACCATTTCGAGTTTCACGTTTGCGGTCGTGCTGATGCTCTTCGCGGGATGGCCCGCCTTTTCGAGATTGGAAGACAGGGCCATGGAGAAGCAGCCTGCTTCCGCCGCGCCGATCAGTTCCTCGGGATTGGTCCCCCTGCCGTTTTCGAAACGCGATTGAAACGAGTAGGGCCCTTCGTAGGCGCCGCTGCCGAGTTTCATCGTTCCTTTGCCCTCTTTCAGAGTGCCTTCCCAAACTGCTTTTCCGATTCTATCTGGCATAACGATTTTTCTTTCTGGTTAGGTTGCGTGATTATTTCCCGGGACTTATCGAACGCGGTCAGGTAACCGACAAACGCACCAATGTTCCTGTTTGTCTCCGAGAATGGTCAGGGCGAGATCCTGCGTCCACCGGATATACCTTATCGCACATCTCGATGATTTTCTCGGATTGCGCGATCGCGACGTCTTCCGCCGTGATCGCGCCCCGGATGACGCTGATCAGGTCGGACGGGCCTTTTGGCGGCTGGAGATATTTTTCCGCGCTCGAAGTCGAGCGAACCGGGCGCGTTGCCTAACCGCCGGCGGTCTGCGCCATCACGATCACAAGTGACACCAGCGGCCAGATGATCACGCCAACGACCAAGGCGAAAACCAGCATCTCGATGAGGTAGCCGCGGTGCGATTCTTCGCCGGCGTAGCTGTTGCTAAGCTGGCGAAAGGCGCGCAGCTCGGCGCTGCCCACGGCCGGGCTTTGCTCGCTGACCGAGGCCGCGTCCATCGTCGGCGTGTGGAACTGATAATCGGGCGACGGGAAACTTTGCAGGTTCTGTCCGGCGTGGTCGTTGTGACGCGCGCGCGGCAGTGCAGGATTAATGGGTGAGGATATTTTCATTTGGTTTTTGTGGTTCGGGTTTCGCGATACCCGAGGGTTCTCGGATAACCCGGGCGAGGGCCGCGGGGAAAACTTCAGCCATTGGCCCGGCGCGGTGCGCCGGTGGCTGGGATCAAGGCGCGACTATGCAGCTAGCCGGGAAAAGGCGACGCCAAAAGAAGCGCTGATCATTTTCATCTGCCTTCCTTGTAGCGGCTTTCGTGCCGCGCGCCGGCCTTTGGGCGAAAGTAAGCCATAAGACGTTAGGCGTGAGCCGGAACGGGCAACTTTGCGGATCCAACTTGCCTTTCGCCGGTCGTCCTATTCGTAACGAAGCGACCGCACCGGGTCCACCTGGGTAGCGCGGCGCGCCGGTAGATAGCCGGCGAAAAGCGCGATCGCAACCAGCGCGAGCGGAACGACGACGAAGGTGAGCGGATCGTGCACGGTGATCCCGAAGAGGATGGTGTCGAGGAACCGCGCGAGGAAAAACGCGGCCAGCAGTCCGACGGCAATGCCAGCCAGGGCGAGTTGAAAAGTGCGGCCGAGGATCAACCCGAGAATGTTGGCGCGGGTCGCGCCGAGCGCGAGGCGGATGCCGATCTCCTTGTAACGCTGCGTGACGAGGTAGGCGATGACGCCGTAGATGCCGAGGCAGGCCAGGCTCAGCGCCAGGAGGGAAAAAATGCCGATCAGCCAAGTGCGGAAACGCGGCTGAGTCGTGGAATCGCGGATCAGCGCTTCGAGGGTGTTCACGGTTACGACCATGGTCGGGTCAAGTGCGTGAATCGCCCCGCGCACGCCGGTTGCGGCCGCGACCGGGCTGGGCGAACGCACGACGAAGTTCAGGTCGCGCGCGACAAAGGGCGCGATCTCCGCCGGCACCTGCGGGTAGGGGACGTAGATCATGCTGACCGACGATTCATCGAGCGCGCCGTGTTTGATGTCGCCGCAAACGCCGATCACGTTCAACCAGTCGTCGCCGTAACGGATTTTTTTGCCGATCGCGTTGTCGTTAGGCCAGGAGCGCCGGGCGAGCAACTCGCTCACGATCGCAACTCCGGCGGCGTTTTCGTTGTCGCGCTCGCTGAAATCGACGCCGCTTTTCAGCGGAAGACCGAGCGTCGAGAAATAACCGGGGCTGACCGGCCGGATCTGCGCGACGGCATTCGGATCGCGCGCCGCTTGTCCCTCCACCTCGTAGCCGTTGCCCCAGTCGTTCCCACCGAAGGGGAGATGCGTGATCGCGGCCGCGTCCTGCACGCCGGGAAGGTTGCGCACCCCGGCGAGCGCGTTGCGATAGAAAGCCAGCATCTGCGGTTTGCCGGGATAACGCTCGTCGGAAAGCAAAGCGTCGGCGGTTACGACCCCGGTGGGGCGGAAGCCGGGGTCGACCTGGATCAGCCTAACGAAACTGCGGAGCATCAACGCGCAGCCGATGAGAAGGACGGCGGCCAGCGCGAGCTCCGCGAAAACGAGAGCGTGGCGCGCGCCGGTCGCTCCGGTGGTCGAGCGCGTCGAGCCGCTGAGGGAGCTCTGGAAACTGGTGCGCGCACCGGTCCAGGCCGGCCCGAGCCCAAAGACCAGACCGCAAAACGTGGAGGCGAAGAGGACAAAGCCGAGCGCGCTTCCGTCGATCCGCGCGCCTAACAATTCCGGGAGATGGGCGAAACCTTGCAACAACTCCAAGCCCCAATACGCGAGGGTGAGCCCGAGCAGGCCGCCGCTGGCCGCCAGCACGCCCGCCTCGGTCAGGAGCTGCGCGATGAGACGCCGCCGGCTGGCCCCAAGCGCGGCCCGCAGCGCCATCTCGCCGCGCCGGGCCTGCGCGCGCGCCAGGGTGAGGTTAGCCACATTGGCGCAGGCGATGAGGAGGAGAAATCCCACCGCGCTGAGCAGAATCAAGAGCGGACTGCGCAGGTCGCCGATCATCATCTCTTTCAACCTAACGGCGAAAAAACGGCGCTCGGTTTTGTCCTTGGGATCGGTCACGCGTGGCCCCACGGCGTTGGCTTCTGCCTGAAGCCGCTCCGGGGAAATTCCCGGCTTCACCCGGCCGACGACGCGCAGAAAATGGGCCTCGGGATGCTCCCGGAAAATCGGACCCTGCAGCGCTGCCGGGACCCAGAATTTCGTGGCGCGATCCGGAAACGCGAAGTTCTCCGGCATCACTCCGACGACGTTGTAGGATTTGCCATCCATCATCACCGGTTCGCCGAGTAGATCCGTCCGGCTGCCGAATTTCTGCCGCCAAAGCTCGTGACTCAGGATGACGACGTGGTCCTGGCCCGACGTTCCTTCCGAGGTGAGAAAAGCGCGACCCAGATTCGGCCCGGCGCGCAAGACGGCGAAGAAAGAAGGCGTGACCATTTGCCCGCGGACGAGATCCGGTTCGCCCCGCCCGGAAAAAGTGAAGGCGGTCCCGGTGAAGGCCGCCATCTGCTCGAAAACCTCCGTCTGTTTTTCCCAGGCGGAGAATTCGTTAGGCGAAAACGAGACGCGATCCTCCTGCGGAATTGTTTGCCAGAGCAGGTAGAGCCGTTCCGCCTCGGGAAAGGCCGGGCCGCGGAGGAGGAGCGAGTTCACGAGAGCGAACATGAGCGCGGTGCTCCCAATCCCGATCCCGAGAACCAGCACGACGGTGCCGGAGAAAACGGGCGACTTGCGCAGGGTGCGAAAAGCGAAGCGCAAATCCTGGAAGCGCGTCTCGAGGAAATGCCCCAGCCGAACTTCGCGCACCTCTTCTTTCACCTGCTCGACGCCGCCGAGTTCGGTCGTCGCCGCGCGTCGCGCCGCGGTTTCGTCGAGCCCTTCGCGCATCTTCTCGTCGGTCGCGAGCGCGAAATAGGAGTCGACCTCATCTGCGAGATCGCGCTCCACGCGCCGGCGCCGAAAAAGATTTCGGACCAGGTGGGCAAAAGAAGAAAAAATACGCATCGCTCGGCTCACTTCATTGTTTCGGACCTGCCCACCGCCTTCAGGTGGTGACGTCTCACACGGCACTCAGTGCGCTGCTGATCCCGAGCGAAATGCGTTCCCAATCTTCCGTCTCCGTCGCGAGCTGGCGCCGGCCAGCACTCGTTAGGGTATAAAATTTTGCCCGGCGATTATTTTCCGATTCGCCCCAGTTCGATCTCAGCCAGCCGGCTTCCTCCATGCGATGCAACGCGGGAAAAAGGGAGCCTGGCTTCACCTCAAAGGTTTGTTTGGTGATCTGGTTGATCCGCTGCGCCACGCCGAGGCCGTGCAACGGCTGCGAAGCGAGCGCCCGGAGGACGAGGAGGTGCAGGGTTCCCTGCAAGAGATCGATTTTCTTTTTCATTCAGTTCCTATTGGTTGTCTATAGGAGGTAGCACCTCTTCATATAGAGTGTCAATAGGAAACCGGATTTTTGGCGCTGGGGGATTGCGGACAGGTCTGGATCGGTGCGAAAGTGGGGAAGCGTTTGCGTCCGACGAAGCGAATCTTCAGGCGATGAAACATCCTTCCTTTTCCATCACGAGGCGCGAGGCCGCCCGTCTCCTCGGTGGCGCCGCCGCGGTCACGCTCTGGCCTCTCCCACTGGGCGCAGCCGCAACCACAACCCGCGCCCTTCTCCTCCGCCCGATCCCTTCTTCCGGCGAGAAAATCCCCGCGGTCGGTCTCGGGACTTCGCGCACTTTCGATGTCGGCGCGTCGCCTAACGACCGTGCCCCGCTGCGCGAGGTGCTGCGTCGTTTTGTCGAGCTCGGAGGCAAGGTGGTCGACACCTCGCCGATGTATGGCCGGGCGGAAGGCGTGATCGGTGACCTAACGAGTGAACTGAAGCTGCGCGATGACATTTTCCTCGCGAGCAAAGTTTGGACGACGGGAAAGGATGCCGGGACGGACTCGATCGATCGCACCCTCGCGCGTCTGCGAACGAAACGGCTCGATCTCATGCAGGTGCACAACCTGGTCGATCTCGAGACCCAACTCGCTACCTTGCGTGCTCGGAAAGCGGAAGGTCAGATTCGTTACCTCGGCATCACGCACTACGTCGAATCCTCGTTCCCAGAAGTGGAAAAAATCCTGCGTCGCGAACAACTCGATTTTCTGCAGATCAATTACTCGATCGCCGAGCGCGAAGCGGCAACTCGCATCCTGCCGCTGGCGAAGGAGCGCGGCGTCGCCGTTCTCGTCAACCGACCCTTTGCCCGCGGCGATCTCTTCGCGCGCCTCCGCGCCCGGACGTTGCCCGACTGGGCGGGGGAATTCGATTGCAAATCGTGGGCGCAATTTCTTCTCAAGTGGATCCTGGCCAATCCCGCCGTGACCTGCGCGATTCCAGCGACCGCGAACGCGAAGCATCTCGAAGACAATATGGCGGGAGGGATCGGAAAACTGCCGGACGAAAAATTGCGACAGCGCATGGTGCAACTCGTTTCCGAGCTCTAGCGAATCCGCCAACGAAGAAATGGATCAGCCGCTGCGTATCGCGATGTGGTCGGGCCCGCGCAACATCTCGACGGCGATGATGCGTGCTTGGGGCAACCGCGCCGATACGGTGGTGGCGGATGAGCCGCTCTACGCGTCCTACTTGCAGACGACCGGGAAAAAGCATCCGGTGGCGGAGGAAGTGATCGCGGCGGGCGAGACAGACTGGCGGATAGTGGTCGCGGCGCTGACCACGGATCTTCCAACATCGGCACGCCAAAGCTCCTCCCACATTTTTTATCAGAAACAGATGACCCATCATCTCCTGCCCGGGATGGACTGGGAATGGCTTCTCAGCCTAACGAATTGTTTTCTCATCCGCGACCCGGCGGAGGTGATCATTTCTTATCTGAAAAAAAACGAAGATCCGGGTAGAGACGATCTCGGTTTTCGGCAGCAGGCGGAGATCTTCGAACTCGTGCGCGCGCAGAGTGGTTCAGTTCCGCCGGTGATCGACGCGCGCGACGTGCTGCAGGATCCGGAACGGATGTTACGTCTGTTGTGCCGTGCGCTCGGCATCGAATTTGATCGCGCCATGCTCTCGTGGCCGCCTGGTTTACGTGAGACAGATGGCGTCTGGGCAAAACATTGGTACGGCGAAGTCGCGAACTCGACCGGGTTCGCGGCCTACCGATCGCGGCGCACGGAGGTGCCGGAGCGGCTGCGCGAGATCGAGGGGCGTTGCCGCGAGTCTTACGAGCAGCTCTACCAGTTTCGCCTCTCGTAAAAGAAGATCACACGAAGTCCGCAAAGGTCACGAAGGCTTGGTGGCATTGGTGGGCTTTGTGCGACTTCTTTGTGGGACGCCTCGCCTCCGCGCGGCGGTCACTTCAGCAGATAATCGCGAATGAATTGCACTGTCGCGTAAAAGAGGAAATCCGCGTTTTTCTTTTTCCCGAAACCGTGACCTTCGTCTTTCCCGAGCAGATACCAGACGGGCGTCTTCTCTTTTTTGAGCGTGGCCACGATTTGTTCGGCCTCTGATTTCGGCACGCGTGGATCGTTCGCTCCCTGCACGACGAAGAGCGGTTTGGTGATCTTCGCCGCGTTGTTTAAAGCGGCGATCCGTCCCATAAACTCCGCCATTTTCGGATCGCGCTCGTCGCCGTATTCGACCCGCCGCAGGTCGCGCCGATAGCTTTCGGTATTCTTCAAGAACGTGGCCAGATTGGAAATGCCGACGATATCGATCGCGCAACGGATGCGGTCGGGATAATTCGTCGCGACCTGTAGCACCATGAAGCCGCCATAAGATCCGCCGTAGGCCATGACGCGGCCGGCATCGAGTTGCGGCTGCGTTTTGATCCAGTCGAGCAGAGCCGAAATGTCCTTGTACGAATCTTCGCGTTGGAAGCCGTTATCGAGTTGCAGATACGACTTCCCATAACCGGCCGATCCGCGCACGTTAGGCAAGATCATCGCGCAGCCGAGCTCGTTGAAAAGATAGTTGTTCCTCCCGGCAAAACCGGGTCGCGCCTGCGATTCCGGGCCGCCGTGAATGTTCACGATGACCGGCCGCGGGCCGGGAAATTTCTTCGCGTCCGGCTGATAAAGAAACCCGGAAATCTCGCGGTGATCGAAAGACTTCCAGTGGACCAGCGTTGGCTCCACAAAGCGTTCGGCCGGGATTCCGCCCGTCTCGCTCATCGTCCAGCGCGTCGCGAGATTCTTCGCCGCGTCCGGCGACAAGGTATAAACGTCGGAAGGCGAACGCGCGCCGTTCACGTTGAATGCGAGCTGGTTTTCTCCCGCGCCGCGCTGCCATTTCAGCCCGGAAATAATGGAAGCGGAGATGGGCGGATCGAACGCCGGATCCGGTTGCGGCGTGGCCTGCATTTTACCGTCACGCGTCGCCACGCCGATGACGTGCAGCTTGCTCGTGCCGTTCTCGTTCAAGGTGTAAGCGATGCGCTGGCCGTCGCCGCTCAAATCCCAATCGTCGACATCCCACTTCGCGTCGGGCAGCAGATACGTGTGCTCTTTGTTCGCCAAATCGAGATAGGCGAGCCGCTGAAATTCCGAGCCGCGATCGGTTGTAACGAAAAGGCCTTTGCCGTCTTTCGCGAAAAGAGCGTGCGCGTAGGCGATCTTTTCCGCACCTTCCGCGGGCCGTGGCGTGAGCTCCTGGCGCGTGCCCGCTTTCGTGTCGAAGAGCCAGAGATAGCTCTCGTTAATCGAGACGTATTCCAGGACGAGAAGCTGCGCGCCGTCGGGCGACCAGTCCTCGATTTGCCACCCGCCGCCCTTCACCTCCGTGAGCAGGTGATCGCTTTTCGGGTCGTTAGGCGATTCGAGATAAAGGTCGGTGTCCGCGCCATTGCGCCGGGTCGAGGTGTAGGCGACACGCTTCCCGTCGTGGCTCCAGGTCGGCGCGGAGTTGCGCGCCTTGCCGTCGGTCAGGAGCGTGACGTCGCCTGTCGCGAAGTCGTAGCGATAATTCTGGTCGAACTCGTTCCCGCCCGCGCTTTTCGAGAAAACAAAAAAAGCGCCCGCCTGCGGATCGAAGCTCGCGTCATTGATCCGGTCGGGAAAAAAAGTCAGCTGGGTGCGCGCCCCGCCCGGTTGGCTAACGAGATGCACCTGGTTGGTGTCGCCGAAGCGGGTCAGGACGAGCATTTCCGGTTTGCCCGGATGCCAATCAAGAAAAGCAGCCGCGCGGCTTTCCGTGTAACGGCCGACTTGCTCCGCGATCTCGGCCGGGATCGGTGGCACGCCATCGAGCACGAGGCTATCTGGCGGAGTGAGCGTGTCGGCGGCGAGGAGCGTGACCGGAAGAAGCAGTGGCAGGAGCAGAAGACGAGAATTCATGATCGGTTTTAGTATGGCGCAACTTTGGTGGAGACTCACACGAAGTCCGCCAAGGTCACAAAGGGCAAAATTTCCTTTGTGACCTTGGGGAGCTTCGTGTGAGGTCAAGGCAATGTTGCAGCAATTCAACGAAGAAAATCGCGACTTGGTCGTGAACATCAACGGCCGCCTCATTCATCGCGACGAAGCCGGGGTCAGCCCGTTCGATTCCGCAGTGCAAGGGGGCGACGCAGTCTGGGAAGGACTGCGGCTCTACCAGGGACGCATCTTCAAGCTGCGGGAACACCTCGATCGTCTCTATCGTTCCGCCAGCGCGCTCGGCTTTACCGACATTCCGCCTAACGACAAGATCATCGCCGAAATCAAGCGCACGCTGGCCGCCAACCAAATGCATGACGGAGTGCACCTCCGGCTCACTCTCACTCGCGGCGTGAAGGTCACTTCCGGGATGGATCCGCGGCTCAACCAGAGCGGTCCGACGCTCATTATCCTGGCCGAGCACAAGGCGCCGGTTTACGCGAAGAGCGGCCTCACTTTGATCACGAGCAAATTTCGTCGCCCGCCCCCCGAGGTGCTCGACCCGCAGATTCATCACGCCAATTTGCTCAACTCCATCCTGGCCAAGATCGAGGCAAACGCAGCCGGCGCGGATGACGCGCTCATGCTCGATCTGCAGGGCCACGTCGCGGAGACGAACGCGACGCATGTTTTCCTGGTGCGCGGCGGTGAGGTCGTGACGAGCCGGGTTTTCGCCTGTCCGGAAGGGATCACCCGCGCGACGGTCCTCGAAATCTGTCTCGCAAAAAAAATCCCGCAGACCGAGACCTACTTAACGGTCGAGGAAGTTTACCAGGCCGATGAAGTTTTCTGCACCGGCACGATGGGCGAATTGGCGGGGGTCATTCGCGTCGATGATCGGGTCATTGGCGGCGGCACGATCGGCCCGATGACCGAGCGGCTGAGCGGCTACTACGCGAAACGGACCGCGACCGAAGGCGTAAAAGTCGCGTGAGAGACTAACGAACTCTGCTAGGGTGCGCGCAATGGAAGCGGCCGATTGGGCATCACTGAGCGACGCGGAGCTGCTCGAACGCCGCATCTCCAAGCTCGGTTTGCAGCTCGAAGGGACCGCGCTTTTCCCGCTCATCCGGCAGCTTTACGACGAGCTTTCCGCCAGGGGATTGATCTTTCGCCCGCCCTGCCACATCGGCGACGAATGGTTCGTCCCGGTCGGCATCCCGGCAATTTTTATCCCGTTTTTTCTCGTGCACGAGCGGCTGCGCGCGCTGGAGCGGACGATGATGCTGGAGGTCGAGGGCGGCACGCCGGAGTGGTTCATGAAACTCATTCGGCACGAGGCCGCGCACGCTTACAGCTACGTCTATCAATTGCCGCGGAAGAAAAAATGGCAGCAGACTTTTGGCCGCACTTCGCGCGAGGAGACGCCGGATTTCTATCAGCCGCGCCCCTTCAGTCGCAGCTACGTTTTGCACCTCGACGATTGGTATGCGCAAAGCCATCCGGACGAAGATTTCGCCGAGACATTCGCGGTCTGGCTCACGCCGGGGCTGGATTGGCGGAAGCGTTATGCGGGCTGGAAAGCCCTGCAAAAACTCGAGTATGTCGATGAACTGATGCGCTCCTTCGCGGGCGAGCCGCCGCGGCATCTCCCGGAGTATCGCGCTTCCGAATTCGATTGCCTGAATCTCAAGCTCAAGACCTATTACGCCGAAAAAAGGAAACTCTACGAGGATACTTATCCCGATTTCTACGATGCCGATCTGCGGGAGCTGTTTGCCGCGCCCGCGGGGCCGGGGCGAATCAAGGCGAGCTCGTATCTGCGCCGGCGACGGCGGCGGCTTCTGAACTCGGTCTGCCAGTGGACTAACGAAAAGAAATTCCGGGTCAACAAACTGCTGACCCGGCTGATTGAGCGCTGCGACAGGCTCGAGCTCCACGTTTTGAACGACGATCCGCAGCAGGATTTTCGCGTTTCCGCTTTCATCACGACGCTGGTCATGAATTATCTCTTCACCGGCAAATTCAAGCGCACCAAATAACCTGAAGAAGAAACTCAAAGTCCTCGCCCTCTTCGACGCCATCGGTCCGACCACGATCGACCAGGACTTGAGCAACGAGCTGAAGACGGACGATTGGAAAACCGAGGCCAACGTCCTGGCCGCGCTCGGCGCGCTCGGTTATCCGACCGAGCATCTCGCGATTTTCGACAACCTCGATCTGCTTCGGCAAAAGATGGAGAGCTTCGCGCCCGATGTGCTTTTCAATCTCGCCGACCAGTTCAAGAACAACCGCGGCTTCGACCAGAACATCGTTTCCTTTCTCGAGATGCAGGACGTGCCATTCACCGGCTGCGGGGCGACCGGTCTCGTCCTCTGCAAGCACAAGGGAATCTCGAAAAAAATCCTGAGCTACCACCGGATTCACACCCCGAACTTTGTCGTCATTCCGCGTGGCCAGAGGATCGCGCGACCGAAGCAGCTTAAGTTTCCGCTCCTCGTGAAGCCGGTGAAAGAAGAGGCCTCCTACGGCATCGCGCAGGCCTCCTTCGTCGAGACGGACGAACAGTTTCGCGAGCGCGTCGCGTTCATCCACGAGAAGCACGACGGCGACGTGATCGCGGAGGAATACATCGCCGGCCGCGAACTCTACGTCAGCTTGCTCGGCAATTCGCGCCTAACGGTTTTCCCGATCCGTGAGCTGGTCTTCCGCGAAGTGCCGCCGGACGAGCCAAAAATTGCGACCTATCGCGCGAAGTGGGACGAGGAATATCGTAAACGCTGGGGATTGCAGAATCAGTTTGCGGAGGAGCTGGAGCCGGCGCTGGTCGCGGAGATCGAGCGGACCTGTAAGCGGATTTATCGGCTGCTCACGATTGACGGCTATGCGCGGATCGATTTGCGCCTAACGGCAGCCAACGAGGTTTATTTCATCGAGGCGAATCCGAATCCGATTCTGGCGCAGGACGAGGACTTCGCGCTATCCGCGGAGAAGGCGGGCGTGCTCTATCCGCAGTTGATCGACCGGATCATTCGCAATGGCCTAACGACGTTGCGGGACTGAAGTTAACGCGTGAGGCGAAAATTGGCCGGCAACGTCGCCCTGCTCGCAGGAAGATCGCGATCGATTGCGCCGCTGAACCCCGCGCCACCGCCGCGGAACTCGGATTCATTGACGGCAATTTTCGCCGGTGGCGGTTTAATTGCGGGCTGGCCTTTCGCTTTCAACGATTCGTTCAGTTTCGGCAGTTCGTTCGCCACCAAATCTTCAAACTGTTTCACCGCGTCGCCCAACTCCTGCCGGAGCGAATCGATTCGCGCGACCTGGTAAGCGGCCGGCTTGCCTTCGTAGCTCAGGATCGCTCCGTAAAGCTGATCGGTGTGTTCGCGCAGGCGCTCTTCGCCGGTGATCGCGCCGCCTTCGGTCGTGGCCACGATTAGTTTCCGAACCGTATCCACCCTGGCGTCAAAATCGCTTACTGCTTTGCCGAGCGTTTCATCGGCCGCGCTGGTTTGCTCGCTTTTCGTTAGGTTGGCGCGCAAGGCGAGGATGCGATCCATTAACGCGCTCTCGTCGCCGAAGAGTTGTTTCACCTTCTGGGCCGCGTCGTATTGCGCCTTGCGGTCGGCTTCGCTGAATTTGTTCCGACGATCGAGCGCCACGTTCAGCTTCATTTCGTAAGGCTGATCGTTCTTCGTCATTCGCACGGTGTAGGTGCCGGGCAGGACGCGCGGACCGGTCAGGCCGGCGCCGGCGATCTGCGCGGCTGGCGGCACGCGGGGCGGCTTCTCGTGCATGCTCCAGTTTACGCGGTTGAGGCCTGGACGTTTACTGGCCGGAAGGGTGTCGATCACTTTGCCCGCCGGATCGAGAATCTCGATTTTCAGTTTTCCGAAAAGATGCCGCGATTTTTGGTAGTAGGTGATGACGGCGGCGTCGGGTGGATTATCGCCGGTAAAAGTAGCGGCGCCGCTTGGCCAGCCGCCGTTCGATTCGATCCGCTGCTGTTGCACGGGCTTGGCCACGACGAAGCTCGCTTCCTTCGTCAGCAGGTCGGGCGTTAACGAACGCAAGGGTGTGATGTCGTCGATGATCCAGATGCCGCGACCGTGAGTGCCGAGGACGAGGTCGTTTGTCCGCGACTGGATGGCGAGATCGCGCACTGCGACAGCCGGGAAACGGCTGCCTTTGAATTGCGCCCAGGCCTGGCCGCCGTCGATCGAAACGTAGAGACCAAACTCCGTTCCAAGGAAAAGCAGGTTCGGCTGCACAAGGTCTTCCTTGATGACATGTGCGTAGCCGCGGATGCCTTTCGCGTCCTGGGCTGTGGCAAGGGGCGCCCAGGTCTGGCCGTAATCGGTCGTCTTATAAAGGTAGGGCGCGAAGTCGCCATAAGTGTGGCGATCGAACGCGGCGTAGGCCGTGCCGGGATCGAAGTTGCTCGCCTGTACCCAGTTCACCCAGGAATTTTTCGGCAGGCCCTGGATGTTGCCGACCACGTTGCTCCAGGTCTTGGCGCCGTCGCGGGTGATTTGGAGATTGCCGTCGTCGGTCCCGGCCCAGATCACGTTCTTATCCTTGGGCGACTCACTGACCGTGAAAATCGTCGTGTGCATTTCCGCCGCCGAATTGTCGATCGTGACGCCGCCAGATTGTTCCTGTTTCTGTTTCTCAGGGTCGTTCGTGGTCAGATCGGGCGAGATCCGGTCCCAGTTCTGTCCGTGATCGCGGGAGCGGAAAAGGAATTGCGCACCGATGTAGATCGTCCCTTTCTCGTTAGGCGAAGCAACAAGCGGGGTGTTCCAGTTGAAGCGGAGCTTTTCCTTGTAATTCGGTTTTGGCTGGATGATCCGCGCCTCGAGGGTGTGGCGATTGACCCGGCCCACGAATCCGCCCTGGTATTCCGCGTAGATGTAGTCGGGATCGGCCGGATCGACGAAGGTGTAGAAGCCGTCGCCGTTAAAGATGTTTTCCCACTGCGCGTTGGTGATGCCGCCGGGGTATTCCGACTGGCCGACCCAGCAACTGTTATCCTGCAAGCCGCCGTAGACCCGATAAGGATCGGCGTCGTCCACGCTCACCCGATAGAACTGCGAGATTGGCAGATTGTTCGCTTTCCACCATTGGTTCCCGCCATCGTAGGCGTACCAAATGCCGCCGTCATCGCCCGAGATAACAGTTTGCGGGTTGGTCGGATCGATCCAGACCGCGTGCACGTCGCCATGCGCGCCATTGAACCCGCCGACGGTCGCGAAACTCTTCCCGCCGTCTTCACTCATAATGAGCGCGCCGTCCGTCTTAAAAACACGATCGGGATTTTTCGGGTCAACGATCAGGTTGGCGAAATAGAACGGCCGCCAGACCATCCACTGGCTCTTGTCGCGCTGCGCCCAGGTTTGCCCGCCGTCATCGGAGACAAAGAGCGCGCTGTCAGTCGACTCGACAAAGGCGTAGACACGCTTCGGATTCGAGGGCGCAATCGCCACCGCGAGCCGGCCGTAAGGTTTTTTCGGGAAACCCTTGTTCGCCTCGGGAGTGATCTCCTTCCAGGTCGCGCCGCCGTCCGTCGTATGGAAAAGTCCGCTACCCGAATCGTCGTTAGGCGAGGCGCCGCCGGAGCGGTAAGTCCAGCCCGTGCGTCGGAAATCCCAGAGCCCGGCGAACATGATGTTCGGGTTGGCCGGGTCCATCGCGATGGTCGACGCGCCGGTCGAAAGGTTTGGGCCCTTCAGAATCTGGTTCCAGTTCTTGCCGCCGTCGGTCGTCTTGTAGAGACCGCGATCGGGCGAATCGCTCCAGAGCGCCCCGGGCACCGCCACGAAAACGGTGTCGCTGCTCTTCGGACTAACGATGATCTGCGAGATGCGTTCGGAGTTCGGCAGGCCGGACTTGTTCCAGGTCTCACCGCCGTCGGTCGATTTATAGATCCCGTCGCCGATCGAAACGCTGTTCCGGACCCACGGTTCGCCTGTGCCGGCCCAGACGTTTTTCGAGTTCTTCGGGTCGAGCGCGAGGGCGCCGATCGATTGCACCGGTTGCTCGTCGAAGATCGGGCGGAAGCGCGTGCCGCTGTCTTCCGATTTCCATATGCCGCCGCTGGCCGCGCCAACATAAATGGTGAGCTTTCCCGAAGGTTCGCGCGTCGCAACCACGGTGTCGACGCGGCCGCTCATGGTGGCGGAGCCGATGTTGCGCGCGCCCAGACCGGAGATGGTCGCGGAACTGAAAGGGGCCTGCTGGCCGACGGCCAGACTAACGAGACTGAGTGAAGTAAGAGTGAAAAAAATGAGAGAGCGCATGGATTATGATTTTTTGGCCGCGGCAGTCGGGAAAGCGAAGATGGCGTCGTCGACTGGAATGTTCGCTTCGCCTTTTTCGATGATGATTTTTTGTTTATCGGTCGACCCTTTGCTCCCTGCCTCGAGCGAGAAAGGGAAGAAAACGCCGCTGACTTTTTCGTAGTCGCCGTAGTCGCTTTCGACCTCGACTTTCGCGCCTTGTTCGACGCGCTGGGTGATGATGCGGATCTCGAGGAAATGATCGGGATCGAGGTAGACATAGCTCACGTCGCCGTTCTTGCGCACGACCTGCAACTTGTGGGCGGGCGTTCCCTCGACGTCTTCCGTGCCGAGGTAAGTGACAGTTTTGCCCTGTGCTTTCCAATCGATGAGCGGCCCGCCGATCTCGGCTTCCTCAACGAGGGATTTTGATTCGTCGCCCGACATTCTCTCGGGATCTTTCCGGCCCTGGAACGGATAAATTTTCCAACCGTTGGTGCCATCATAAGCCTGGACCAAGGTCATGCCCTGGAGGACGGCTTCGCTCCGCACTTTGCCTGGCCGTTCCATTGTCTCGGTGAAACTGAGCTCCATCTGGCCCTGATTCACGAGCATGCGGCCCTGGAAGCGGATGGTCTTGATCGCTTCGAGTGCGGCCGCGCCGCCTTTGGCTTCAATATTTTTCGCGACCAGCTCGTCGACCGTCGGCATCGCGGCGGGCGATGGGCTTTGCGCGTGGAGCGCCGGCAGGACGAGGAGCCCCGCGAGAATGAGGAGAGAAGATCGTAGATTCATAGAAATAGAACGTCGGTTGCGGTCGAACAAGACCGAGCCGCAGCCTATGCAAGGCACGTGCCACCGCAAGCAAAGAGGTGGAGGTGTTTCTCCAACAGGGGGTTACGAAACTGAGTCAAAACTGCCTAACGAATGATCCGTCCCGGAGTCGGGATTTTGGCTGCCCAAATTCGGAACGGCGACGGAGTGGTGATAGAAGAAAGCGTTTTGTCCGTCATTCTCGCTCGAGTCCCTCAGATCGTGGGCCAATCCGAAGGAGGGAACTGCTCGGCGCCGCTATCCCATGTAGTAACCGCCGTTCACGTTTAAAACGTGGCCCGTAATGTAGCTCGCCATCGGCGAGGCGAGGAAAAGGGCCGCGTCGACGATCTCGTGCGCGTCACCGAGCCGGCCTAACGGAATCTGTTTCTTGAAAGTTTCCGTCACCTCGTCCGGCATTCCCTTGCTCATTCCGACATCGATGAAGCCGGGCGCGATCGCGTTCACCGTGATTTGCTGACGGGCCAGTTCGCGTGCCGAGACTTTCGTGAGGGCGATGATCGCGGCTTTGCTCGAGGAATAATTTGCCTGGCCGAAAAGGCCCATCTGCCCGCTGACCGAGGAGAGATTAATCACGCGTCCGCCCTGACGCAGGATCGTCGCGGCTTTTTGGGTGACGTTGAAGGTGCCGGCGAGATTCACCCGGACCACGCTTTCAAATTCCTCGAAAGTCAGCTTCTTGATCGTCCGGTCGCGGATGATCCCGGAATTGTTCACGAGGATGTCGAGGCCGCCAAATTTGTCGGCGACCGTTTTCATCATCGCTTCGGTTTGCTCGGGCTTGGTGACGTCGCATTCGATAACGAGCGGCTCCTTCAACTCCGCCGCGATGCCCTCCGCCTCTGTCTTATTTTTGCCTTCGGGGTCGGCGATAAAATTGACGACGCACTGCGCGCCGCGCTCGCCAAACGCCTTGATCATGGCCGCGCCCAGCCCGCGCGAGCTGCCGGTGACGAGGATTACTTTGCCGCTGAAATCGAGAGGATCAGTCATCGCGCAAGGTGAACCGGATGGGAAAACCTTCAACCGCCGCGGCAAATTGCGTCCGGGAAGCAGAGGCGGCCCGCCGGCCTCTGCGCGCACAAGAACGGAACGAATTTAAAAACGGCGCTTTCGTAGAGACAACGCTCTGAGAACCCAAGTTCGTTTGGCGGGCCGCCTGTGCTCCCCGGGCCGGGGTGTCGCCGCCCATGCATTCGCACATCTTGCCCGCACGTTGATTGCCGTTAGGTTGCGCTCGCATGGCTTCACCCGTCCGTATCCTCACCGCCGTTCCGATTTGCGACGGTCACGACAGCGCGATCAACACGATCAATCTCGAGTTCATCCGCCACGGGATCGAGGTCGTTTACCTCGGCTATCATCGCTCGGTCGAAGATATCGTGCGGACCGCGATCCAGGAGGACGTCGGTGCGGTTGGGATCTCCAGTTATAACGGCGGGCACGTCGAGTTTTTCTCGGAAGTTGCGTGCCAGCTTCGGAAACGCGGCGCGCACGACATCAAACTTTTCGGCGGCGGCGGCGGGACGATTACCGAGGCCGATGCGGTCGTGATGCGGCGCAACGGCGTGCACAAAATTTTCTTTGCCGGCACCGCGCTGACCGAGATGGCGGATTTCGTCCGTGACCATTATGGGACAACCCATCGCAAGCGGAACAAGGCGACGCCCGACATGAAGCTGGCCCGCGCGCTGACCGAGATCGAGGATCGCTACGCGAAAAACAAGCGCGCCAAAAAGACCACGCCGAAGAAGCCGAAGTCGTTAGGCAAAACTCGCGTCATCGGTTTCACTGGCCCAGGCGGCGCGGGCAAGACGACCTTGATCGACGAACTGATCCTGCGCCTCCTCCGGCGCGATGCCAAGGCGCGGGTCGCGATTCTTTCGCACGACCCGAGCGTAGTCGGCGAAGGCGCGCTTCTCGGCGATCGCGCGACGATGATCAACTCGCAAAGCGACCGCGTTTTCATGCGCAGCATGGCGACGCGCGGGCAGGCCGGCGGACTCTCGCCCGCGACCGGCGAATGTCTCGCGCTCCTCGCGCGGTCCGATTTCGATTACGTCATTCTCGAGACGGTCGGCACGGGGCAGGAAGCGATGCCGTTCCGGGATGCGCTTGTCCAAAAAACCGTCCTCGTGATGAACCCGGATTACGGCAGCCGGTTACAACTGCAAAAAATCGTGATGCTCGACCTGGCCGATCTCGTGGTCGTGAACAAGAGCGACCAGGACCGGGCCCGGACCGCGATGTCGGAAATCGAACAGCGTCTTGCTCAGAACAAACGGGCGCAGAAATTACTCTCGACGGTCGCGAAACGGCATCGTGATCCCGGGGTCGATCGATTGTGTGACTGGATGATGGAAGAGACGAAGCCGGCGTCCAAAGGAAGGAAAAAATCATGAGCAAGCTCGGACGGGTCATTGAGTCGGTGGAAAATTATAATCAGTTCGTGCTCGCGGAAGTGAAACGGGCGCGGACCGAGAAAAAATTCGGCAACCAGATGGTCGAGCGCTGGAACGACGTGAAGGCGAAGACCCCGATCGGGACCGCGCCGACCGGTTTGAAATTGCCGCGGCTGGCGTTGCCCGAGATCGATGAAGCGGGCGAGATCACGCGCTACTTGTTAGGCGAGGGTCTGCCCGGCGAGTTCCCATTCACCAATGGCGCCTACCGGGAGATGTATCTTGAGCCGTTGCTTGAGCCGGAAGGCGGCAGCTTCGGGAAGTCCGACCAAAACGGCAAAAACGGTCACGCGAAAAACGGCAAGAATGGCCACGCGACCGCGGCGAAGAAGCCGAAAGAAGCCGAAGAGCCGACCCGACTTTTTTCCGGCTTCGGATTGGCTGAGGACACGAACAAGCGCTTTCATTATCTTACCGGCCACCAGCGGAGCGCGCGGCTCAGCACCGCCTTCGACGGCCCGACGCTTTACGGGATCGACAGCGACGCGGACGGCGTTTTTGGCAAGATCGGCGAAGGCGGTCTCGCGATCGACACCTA
>JBDTVP010000038.1:0-21680 GCA_040007175.1 Spartobacteria bacterium | reverse complement strand
ACACCCAGCGCCGCAAAGAGCTCCTCGACGATCTCGTCGTCAGCATGGGCGGCCGGGTCGCGGAAGAAATCGTGTTCGGCGATGTCACGAGCGGCGCCCGAGGCGACATCCAGATGGCGACCCGCCTCGCCCGCAAGATGGTTTGCGAATGGGGCATGAGCGACAAAATGGGCATGGTCGAATACGGCGAACACGAAGACTACGTCTTCCTCGGCCGCGACATCTCCCGCGCGCGCGATTACAGCGAAGCGACGGCCGAGCAGATCGACCAGGAAGTGCGCAAGCTAGTCGACGACGCCTATTCCCGCGCGACCGACATTCTGACGGAGAACCGGCAAAAGCTCGAAGTGATCGCGAAAGCGCTGCTCGAGTTTGAGACTCTCGATGGTGTGCAGATTCGCGAAGTGATCGAGCATGGCCGGTTGATCAACCCGCCACCGGGGCCGCCGCCTCCAACCGGCAACTCGCCCGCGCCGGAGAAGCCGCCTAAGCAGGTCGTCGTCGCACCCGACGTGTCGCCGCCATTGCCTGGTGGGTTGAGCGGCGCGCCCGCTTAACGAACTGCGTGTGGTGAGCCGCGGTCGGCGCTGCTCCACAATCTGGTCAGCCCGCGCTGCGCCGGATCGGGATGACAGGTGAAGTGCCCTGTGATTTCGAAATCGGAACTCCTACTGGCGCTGTTTCTCGACCAGCGTCTTGAGCTGGCGTTCCATCGCCTTGAACGCGTCGTTGATCACTTTGCTTAACGGCTCGTGCATCTCGTGCGTCGCTGGCTTTTCCTCCGCGACCAGCTCGTGGCCGGGCGGGACGGTGACATCGATCCGCACCCGGAAAGGATTGCCCGAATGCTGAGAGTGGTTGGGATGTTCCACCACCACGTCGCAACGGCTGATGTGATCGCAGAAACGATCGAGCCGCGCCGCTTTGTTCCGAATGTGTTCGTCGAGTTGATCTGACTTCTCAACCCCGCGATAAGAAATGCCGACCGGTAATTGCATTCCGCAGTATAAAAAATCAGAGCGGCTGAAGCGAACGGAAATGGGAACGAAGTTTGGCCGGCTCGATTTTGACCAAGTCCGAATTCACATGCTCGACGACCCGGTCGCGGATTGGCTTGGGCAGAAGATCCGTCACCACTCCGTGGATCGATGAGGGCGCGGCGAAAGACCAGCCCTCGGTCGCTTCGCGTTTCACGATCTCGGCGATCTGCTCCGCGAGTTGCTTGCAAATGCGGCGATCGGTTTCCATTTCGAGCGCGGTCCGTTCCGCGATCGAGTTGGCGTGCCGGCCCGTGCCGTTCGCGTCTCCCATCGGGAAACTGCCGGCCTGGTCGCTCAGCTTGTCCTGGTAACGCCCATGCGCGTCGGTGATGTCAAAGGCCTGCACCAAGTGCAAGCTGGCGCCGCGATTCGGCGTGGGGTCGACCCGGTAGGCTTTCACGGAACCGCGATCGGCCACGATGATGAGTGATGTCGGTGTCATGATTGAGCATAGATGACATCGCGCCCCGCGCACTTGTCGCGCTCAATCTTCGGCCGTCTCCGAGGTCTCGCCCGCCGGTTTTTCTTTCCCGCTGTCGCCGTTATGCGGCGCCTCGAATTGCCGTTTCTTCCATGACTCGTGCCGCGCCTGCGCGGTCGAGCCGGTCGTGAGCTTGAGCAACTGCGTCGCGCGCTCCTTGATCTCAATGTCGTCGCCGGAGACGTAGTCCGGCGGGTCCGGGCAAAAGCCTTCGGCCGACGCGGTGTCCAGAATGAGCTGCCACTTGACCGCTTTTTCCCCGGGTAACACGAACTGCAACGGCTCGTGGTGCGCGTTGATCAGGAGCAGGAAAGTATCGTCGCGGATCGGCTGACCTTGGAAAGTCTGGACGTCGATCGTGTCGCCGCTCAGGAGCATGCCGAGGCAGCGGACGAAGGGCGAATTCCATTCGTCATCGGTCATCTCGTTGCCGCCGGGATTGAACCACATCACATCGCGAATCTCCGAGCCACGAATCCGCCGGCCCTGGAAGAATTTCGGACGCCGAAAGACCGGATGATCGTGCCGCAACCGGATCAGCCCCTTGGTGAACTCGAGCTGCGCTTTTTGTTCGTCGTCGAGATCCCAATTGAGCCAGCTGATTTCGTTATCCTGGCAATAAGCGTTGTTGTTGCCCTGCTGGGTGCGGGCCCATTCGTCGCCCGCGGTCAGCATCGGCACGCCCTGCGAGAGGAGGAGCGTGGTCAGGAAATTACGGCGCTGCTGGAGCCGGAGCTGCCGGATCTCGGGATCATCGCTCGGGCCTTCCGCGCCGTGATTCCAGGAATGATTATTGTTGTCGCCGTCGTTGTTATTCTCGCCGTTCGCCTCGTTATGCTTGTCGTTATAGCTGACCAGATCGTTCAGGGTAAAACCGTCGTGCGCGGTGATGAAATTGATGCTCGCATAAGGGCGCCGGCCGCTGTGCTGATAGAGATCGGGGCTTCCCGTTAGGCGGTAGGCCAGCTCGCCGATCTTCCCTTCGTCGCCTTTCCAGAAACTCCGGACCGAGTCGCGATACTTCCCGTTCCACTCCGTCCAGAGCACCGGGAAATTACCCACCTGATAACCGCCTTCGCCCACGTCCCACGGCTCGGCGATCAGCTTCACCTGCGAGATCACCGGATCCTGGTGAATGATCTCGAAAAACGAATGCAGCTTGTTCACGCCAGTCGCGTCGCGCGCCAGGGTCGAGGCGAGATCGAAACGGAACCCGTCCACATGCATATCGAGCACCCAATAGCGCAGGCTATCCATCACGAGCTGGAGGGCGCGCGTGTTGAGCAGGTTGAAGGTGTTCCCGGTCCCGGTGAAATCGAGGTAGAACCGCGGATCATCCGGCATCAGGCGGTAGTAAGCCTGGTTATCGATCCCGCGGAAACTGAGCGTCGGGCCCATGTGATTGCCTTCCGCGGTGTGATTGTAGACCACATCGAGGATCACCTCGAGCCCGGCCGCGTGGAGGTTGCGCACCATCGTTTTGAACTCCGTCACCTGCTCCCCGAGCATGCCGCTCGCGGAATATTTGCAGTCCGGCGCGAAGAACCCAATCGTGTTGTAGCCCCAGTAATTCGTGAGCCCGCGGTCGACCAGCGCCTTGTCATTGATGTAGGCGTGGACCGGCAGCAGCTCGACCGAAGTCACCCCGAGTTCCTTCAGGTAAGCGATCGAAGCCTCGCTCCCGACGCCGGCGTAGGTCCCGCGGAGTTCCTCCGGCACCTTCTCATTCAGCTGGGTGAACCCTTTCACATGCATCTCGTAGATGACCGAGCGATGCAACGGGACGCGCGGATGCTGGTCGTCGCCCCAGTCGAAAGAATTATCGATCACAACCGCCTTCGGAATGCCCCAGGCGTCATCGCGAAAATCGCGCGCCAGATCTTCCGACTCGCCGCCAACCACATAGCCCGACATCTCATCGGCCCAATTAATCCGGCCCGCGATCGCTTTGGCGTAAGGATCGATCAGCAGCTTGGAACTATTGAACCGCAGACCGCGCTCCGGGTTATAAGGACCGAAAACGCGGAACCCATAGAGCTGCCCAGGCCGCACATCGGGGAGAAAAATATGCCAGACCTGGTCAGTATGCTCCGTCATCGGGATCCGGATATTTTCCTGGCGCGCATCGGGGGAATCGAAGAGGCAGAGATCGACCGAAGCCGCGGCCTCAGAAAAGATGGCAAAATTCACGCCATTCCCGAGCCAGGTCGCGCCGAGCGGATAAGGATAGCCGAGCCAAACTTTAATTGGAGTCATAAAGAAGCGAAGGAGGTTTATCCCACTCGGAAGTGATGGACGCAAGAATCGCCGATAATTTGCGACCGGGCAGCAGTGGTAGCGGCGGCCGTGTCGGCCACCGCGCGCGACGTAGGGTCTGTTTTCCTGGCGACCTTCGCCGAAGAAAGAGGAGCTGGCCCTTACGGCTTGGGGGCGGCTTTCGGCATGACTCCGACCTTTTGGGCGAAGGCGATGAAGCGCGGGTCGTCCTGGTAGGCGCGCAGGAAAGGATCGTTCAGCAACTCGGTCACACCCGTGTCGTGTGTCGTCCAGGCGTGCTCCAGCCACTCGAACATCTTCTCCGGTTCTTTGCGCAGGGCATAGACAATGGCGATCTGGCTGCCGGACTCGGCGCCGTTTTCGTCGATCAGTTTATTCAAGGCCGCGTCGGCCTCGGCGCGGTCGCCGTTGGCGAAATGGGCCAGCGCCAGGGCGTAGGTGCGCCAAAACGGATCGGTTTCCTGTTTGGCCAGTTCGACGGCGGCGCCGGCTTGGCCGCGCAGAATCTGAATGATCGCCAGTTGCGAGTAGCTCTGGGCGGACTGCGGCTGCAGCGCGATGGCCTTGCGCACCGCCGCTTCGGCCTCGTCGTAGCGGCCGACCAGGGTGAGATAGAGGGCGAGATTGAAGTAGGATGCGGTGCGTAACGGCTCCAGCGCAATCGCCCGCTGCTCGAGCGCGACGGCTTCGTCGAGCCGGCCAAGATAGGACAGCACGGTCGCGAGATTTGACGTCACCGCCGCGTTCTGCGGAGCCAGCTCGAGAGCGCGGCGGAGTTCCGCTTCCGCGGCGGCGAAATTATAATCGACGTCGCTCAGAACCACGCCTTGTGCCAAATGTGCATCGGCGAGATTCGAATCGAGCTCGAGCGCCTTCTCTGCCGTGGCACGCGCTTTTGCGATTAACTCTGCTTTTTCTGTCGGCGCAAGACCGCCGAAACGCGTGGCGAGACGCTCCGCCGAATAGGACAGCTTCGCATAGGCGAGCGCGTAACGCGGGTCGAGCCGGATCGCCTCTTCATAGTAGCCGATCGCTTTGCGGTTATCCTCAGTGGTACGGCGATAAGAGTAAAAATTTCCCTGCAAGAGGGCGTTGTAGGCCTCGACGTTCTGGTTCGAAGGCGTGGCCGCGGTGGTCAACGGCACGGCCTGCCCGTTGCTCCCGAGCAGCGCGACCTTGAGCTGCTTCGCCACTGCCCCGGCGATCTCCGATTGCACCGCGAAGATGTCCTTCAGTTCCCGGTCGTAGGTGTCCGACCAGACATTGGCGCCGTCGCTGGATTTGATCAGCGCCACCGCGATCCGAACCCGATCGGCCGACTTCCGTACGCTGCCTTCGAGCAGATAATAGACGCCGAGCTTCTCGCCGATGTTCTTGCTGTCGTCGGTCTTGCCTTTGAACTGAAAAGAGGAAGTGCGTCCGATGACCTTCAAGTCTGGCAGACGCGAGAGTGAGGAGATAAATTCTTCCGACATCCCGTCGGAGAAGTATTCGTTAGCCGGGTCGCCGGTGGAATTGACCATCGGCAGCACCGCGATCGATTTTTCGGGAACAGCAGCATCCTTCGTCGCTCCTCGATGCGACGTGAAATAATATGCCGTCCCGGCCGCGAGGAGCGCGACGAGCACGACGAGCACGACCGCGGCGACCCAGCCGAGACTGATGCGCCGCGGCGGTTTTTCTGCAGTCTGAAATTTCTGCGGGAGCGCGCCGTTGCCGAGCGGCTCCGCGTAGAGGTTAACCAGATGAAGCCGGACGCCGTGCTTGACCTCGCATTCACCGAGGTCGTGTAAACGCGGCGCCCATTGGCGATATTGCACCAGATCATCGGCCACGTGCTGGGAGAGGAGGATGTGCCCGGCGTCGCCGCAATCCATCACCCGTTGCGCCATGTTGATGCCGGCCCCGGCGATGTTGCTGCGCCCGCTCACGTCCTTCACCTCGCTCACCGGTCCGCTGTGAATGCCCATCCGCACCGGAAGTTCCGGATGCTTCTGGAGCGCTTCGGCAATCTCGAGGGCGCAGCGAGCCGGTTCCTCCGCGCTGTGGTGAAAGACCAGCGCCATCCCATCGCCGGTCGGCAACCTAACGAGTTGTTCGTCCGTCGCTTCGCGCACCGGCGCGGTCGCGAGCACGACCTCCGTGAGCTGGTTGAGCCGCTCCTTCTGCTCCTCGATCAGGAGTTTCGAGTAACCGACAATGTCGATGAACAGCACATGCCCGATCTCAAACTGGGTTTCGTTCTGAACTTCAGACATAGGATATCTACTTCGGCGCCTTCGCGGCGACGAACTTCTCGAAGCGCGGATCACCGCGGAGCGGCTCCCAAAAAGGGCTGAGCTTGAGCACGCCGTAGTTGGCGACGTTCGCGGCGCCAGGCCTCGAACCCGCCAGGGTCAGGTAGCGTAAGGCCAAATCCTTTTCGCCTACCCACGCGGCAATGATGGCGAAGTAAATCTGCATTGTCTGTCCGTTGAGGGAGTCTTTCTCCACCGGCATCAACTCCATCGCACGTTTTCCTTCCTCCAGGGCGACCTCCTTCTTTCCCAGAGCGGCATCGATCAACCCCAGAACGCAAAGGGCCGGCCCGTAATCCTTTTGCCTGGCCACCACTTGCTCCTGTTCGACGCGGGCGGCGGCAAAAGCCTCGGCAGCTTTGGCCTCGTTGTGCATCGCGCGGGCGAGGAGGCCTTCACCAAAATGACGACTCAGGGCAATGGTGTTGTCGCCCCAGACCGGCTCATCAGCGAGGGCAGCGAGAGCCTGCTCCGCGCCAGGCCAGTCGCGTTCCCACACGGCGCAGTCAAACCAGTCGGAAGCCACGTCGGCGATCGACGCCGGCTGTTCTGCGCGAAGCCGTGCAACAAGCTGGCAGAGTGGGTTGGTATCAGCCTTCCAGTAAAAATCGACCCGAGCTCGTTCCAGCTTCACGAGAACGTCACCGGGGGTGATCGTCAAAATGCGGTCGAAAGCGGCCGCCCATTCTGGATACCGGAAAACCTGTCGATAGCTGATGCCAAGCTGCTGGAGGAGATAAGTGTTTCGCGGATCCAGCTCCGTGGCGCGTTGCAACTCGCGCAAACCCTCCTCGTCCTTTCCCTGTCGGCGCAGGATGAAACCGGTCAGCGTGTAGATCTGTGGATCGTTGCTTAAACCGCGGCGCGCGAATTCCAATTCTGCCAGCGCGCCTTTGTAGTCCCGCAGAGCAAAATAAAGGTGGGTGGCTCGGGCGAGGTGTGTTTCGGGCGCATCGGGCCGCAGCCGAGCGGCGCCTTGCAGAGCAGCTTCCGCCTGGGCCAGGCGTTCGGGGGTATGGTCACCGGCGATCGCGTAAAGGCTATCGTGAGCTACGACAAGCTGATAGTAGGCTTCGAAAAAGGATGGATCGCGCGCGATCGCACTGTTCAGGTCGTCAATCGCCTGCCGGTAATATTTGGAGGATGATCCACTATAATTCGGGGTAAGCAGGAGAGTCTTGGCGCGGCTGTATTCTTCGAAAGCGACCACATCAGCCGTGGGCCTTACTTCAATCGCGGCCTTCTCGCGCGGCGAGAGTTTGGCCTGTAACTGATCCGCGATCGCCCGGGCGATTTCGCTCTGGATGGCAAAGACATCATCGAGTGGCCGATCGTAAACTTGCGCCCACTGATGCGCATCGGTGCGGGCGTCGATCAACTGCGCGTTGACTCGCACTTTGCCGGCCGCGCGTTGCACGCTGCCTTCGACTAAGAAAGCGACACCGAGCTGCTGACCGATCTCGCGCACGTTGCGTTGCGCCCCGGTCTTATACTGCATCACGGAGGTGCGGCTGATGACTTTTAGGTCGGCGATCTTCGCGAGGTTGGTCAGAATTTCATCCTGCACGCCGTCGGCGAAGTAGGCGTTCTCCTTGTCGCTACTCAGGTTCTCAAAGGGAAGAACCGCGATGGATTTATCGGCGATGGCGGCGTTCGGTGTCGCCGTCCGATGGGACGTGAAATAGTAAGCGGCTCCGGCCGCGAGAAGCGTGACGAGCGCGAGCGCGGCGATCACTCCGCCTTTGCTCCGGCGTTGGGCTGATTTCACACTCGCGAATTTCTTCGGCAGCGTCGCATTGCCCAGGGGATGCGCGTAGAGATTCACCAAGTGCAGCTGCACGCCGTGCTTCACTTCGCATTCGCCGAGGTCGTGCAAACGCGGCGCCCATTGCCGGTATTGCACCAGATCATCGGCTACGTGTTGCGAAAGGAGGATGTGCCCGGCGTCGCCGCAATCCATCACTCGTTGCGCCATGTTGATGCCGGCTCCGGCGATGTTGCTTCGCCCGCTCACATCTTTCACCTCGCTCACCGGCCCGCTGTGAATGCCCATCCGCACCGGAAGTTCCGGGTGCTTCTGCAGCGCTTCGGCAATCTCGAGCGCGCAACGGGCCGGCTCCTCCGCGCTATGGTGGAAGACCAGCGCCATCCCATCACCGGTTGGCAGCCGGACGAGCTGTTCGTCCGTCGCTTCACGCACCGGCGCGGTCCCCAGCACGATCTCGGTCAGTTGATGTAGCCGCTCCTTCTGCTCTTCGATCAGGAGCTTCGAGTAACCGACGATGTCGATGAAGAGGACATGCCCGATTTCCAGGTGGAGATTATCCTCGGAATGGGGCTGCACGATCCCTCTCTATCTGAGCCGCCCAGGCTTGCATATGTAATTCAGGGCACGCGGAGTCAGTTCGTCTGCCCCGAGAAAGCGCTGGGAAAGCGCACGCTTGAAACTACTTCTTCCCTTTGATCTCGAGCTTGCGATACAACGTCGCCATGCTGATCCCTAGCACGCTGGCCGCCTTCTCGCGCGCGCCTTTGAATTTCGCCAGGGTCGCCTCGATGTATTCGCGCTCCTTCTCCTGGATGAATTCATCGAGTGACTTGCCGATCGGAAGGGCCGCGCGCCCCTTCTTGGCCTCCTCTTCGTTGGCGAATTCCAGAATTTGCGGCGGCAAATCGGTTGGCATGATCATCTCGTCGTCGCACAACGCGCAGGCGCGCTCGATCGCGTTCTCCAACTCGCGCACGTTGCCCGGGTAGTCGTAACGGCAGAGCAGTTCAACCGCTTGCGGATCGATTTTCTTCGGCGCGCCCCCGGTTTGGCCGGCCTGTTTTTGCAGAAAATGATTTACCAGGAGCGGCACGTCCTCGAGCCGCTCCCGCAACGGCGGGATTTCCACCGGAATGACCGCGAGGCGGTAATAAAGATCTTCCCGGAAGGAACCATCGTGGATTTTCGGCTGAAGGGGTTCGTTCGTCGCGCCGACCACCCGCACATTGACCGGCACGCTCTTGTTGTCGCCGACCCGCCGCACTTCGCGCTCCTGCAAGACGCGGAGGAGCTTGGTCTGGAGCGAGGTTGCCATCGAGTTCACTTCGTCGAGGAAAATGGTGCCGAGATTCGCTTCCTCGAAAAGCCCGCGCTTGTCCGCGACCGCGCCGGTGAAGGCGCCTTTTTTGTGCCCGAACAATTCCGACTCGAGCAAATTCTCCGGAAGCGCGCTGCAGTTGATCGCGACAAAGGGATTGTGCTGCCGGTTGCTGTTGAAGTGCAGACCGCGTGCGACCAGCTCTTTGCCGGTGCCGCTTTCGCCTTGAATCAAAACCGTGCTGTCGGTGTCCGCGACCTTGTTAATTAGGTTGTACACGAGCTGCATTTTCTGGCTCGAGCCGATGATGTTCTCGAACCGGTATTTATTCTTGAGCTCCTTGCGCAGGTAAGTGTTTTCCTGGCGGGCGGCTTGGAATTCGAGCGCGCGCTGCACGGTCATTTGCAGTTCGTCGATCTTAAATGGCTTGGGCACATAACCGTGCGCACCCATCTTCATTGCCTCGATCGCAGTGTCGACCGACGCGTAGGCGGTGATCAAAATCACCAGCGTCTGCTGGTGATTTTCCTTCACGTGCCGCAGGACGTCGAACCCGCTCATCGTCTCCATCTTCACATCGGTGATGACGATCTCCGGATTGATCGACTCCATTTGCTCCACTGCTTTCGCGGCGGAGTTGAAGGGGAACACCTGATGCCCTTTTTCGCGGCAGAGTGTCACGATCACTTCCACCATCGCAGGCTCGTCGTCTATGATGATGATCTTGGCCATATTCTCAGGGCGGAGATTATTTCAGGAATGAGAAAAGGAAAGGCAAATATGAGAATGAAGGTTAGGCGGGAGAAGGCAGGGCGGCTCCGGCAACCACCATCCACGGCACCGTTTCTTCCCATGCGATGATCTTTTCGAAGAGATCGCCCGGTCCATTCTCAATCGGCAAGGCGATCAGGTCCGCCTGGAATCCTGCGCGAATTCTGCCGAGACTATTTTCCTGGCGCAAGGCGCGGGCGGCGTTCCAGGTTACCATCTCAAGGATGCGCTCCGGCGCGAGCCACGGATGCATTTCGGCGACCAACTGCATTTCCGCGAAAAGGCTGAGCGAAGAATTGCTCGCGAGACTATCGGTTCCAAGACAGAGATTGAAGCCCAGCGCGCTCAGCCGTTGGAACGCAAAAGCCCGATGCTCAAAGTATCGGCTGCTCCGGGGGCAATGCGCGATGTGGAAACGTGGCCCGCGCTCGAGCCGAGCGAAATCTTCCTCCGTGAGCTCGTTCAGGTGCACGACGAGCCAGTGCTCGTCCATCACCTCCCGGTCCAGCATCACCGCGAGCGGCGTTTTGCCCTGGCCGCAATCATCCATCTGGCGGCCAAGGCCTTGCAGGAGATCGAAGAGCGGGCCGCGCCCGTCGCGGAACATTTCCATTTCTTCCGCCGATTCCGCGAGGTGCGTGGTCAGCGGCATTTTCTCGGCGCGGGCCGCTTCCGCCGCGAGGCGGGCCAATTGCGGCGTGGTCGTGTAGGGAGCGTGTGGGCTCAGGCCGAACCCGCCGAGCCACTTTTCTTTGTCGCGAAAATAGGACAGCGAATCCGCGATCATCTCGGCGGCAGATAGGCGCGGCCGCACGTCGATCAGCTCCGCAAACCACCACGTCCGCAATGCCGGCGGCGCCATCCGCGCGAGGAGCGCGGGCATCGATTCGATGTTCGCGATCGTCGTCGTCCCCCAACGCCGCGCTTCGGCAAAACCGTCCGCGATCGAGGCCAGATAATCGTCATCCGAAAAATCGCGACGCCGCCCATTGATCTGCAAAATCCAATCGGCAAACGATCGCTGCCGCGGAATCGCGCCGCGCAGCGCGGTGAAATCGAGATGACAATGCGCGTTGATCAATCCGGGCAAAAGGACCACTTCGCCGAGATCGGTCACCGCGGTCTCCTGCGCGCGCAATTCCGCGAAGCGGCCGACCGCCGCGATCCGATCGTCAGTAACGATGACTGCGCCGTCGTCGATCGGCGGCCCGTCCATCGTCACGATCGTGCGCGCGCGAAAAATCATGTCGTCGAAGCGGGTGAGGGGAAGCGCGCGTCACACGGCCTGGGGCGTCGCGTCTTTCACCACCTTGCGCGCTTCCGCCACGAGGAGGTTGCATGCTTCCTGGCAAAGCAAAGGAATTACGTTCTCGCCGCGGCCCGTCTGGTCGAGCGGTGCGATGAATTTGTCGAGCGGCAGGCGGAGCGATGGGCGCGCTTTGGTTTCGTCCCGGGACCAGAGAATGGTGCGCAAACAGCCCGGTGCGCCGCCTTGCGAGCGGCAGAAACGGTTGATCAGGCCGTCGGCTTCTTCATCGGAAATTTTCGCTGTTACCCGGTAGATGCCCGACTGGCGGGCGAGCGTGGCGCGCAGCGGAGTGGTCTCGAGCCGGTGCGATTCCCACGCGACCAAGGCGGCCAGGCGACCTGGATAAAATTCCTCCAGCGCCTGCTGGAGCGCAGTCAGGTCCGCCACTTCCAAACGCCAGCCGTGCCGCAGGTTCGGCGCAGTCTTGAGCGGGCGATACTGCCCGGCATCGTCGAGCAGCGCAATTCCGGTTACGTCGTTAGGCGAACGAAAAACCTCAAGCTTGACGGAGGCTTCGTCTTCGCGATGGCAAAGCGTGAAGCCCGACCCGGCCGGCGCGATCAGGATTTGCCCGATGCCGCGGGCGCCGGAAGCAAGCCATTCGCCGAGGACCCGCTCAACCCGCCGCGGCATTCTGCTTTTTCTTCTTCGCCGCGCACTTGCCCGCCAGGAGCACCGCCACGTGCTCGAGAAAATCGCGGTCGTCGTCGTTGAACGCGTTCAGTTTGTCGCTCTCCACGTCGAGAATCCCTACGAGTCGGCTGTTCTCCTCGGCGATAATCGGAACCACGATTTCCGAGAGCGTCGTCCAGAAGGCGGGCAGCCAGCGCGGGTCTTTGCGCACATCCTCAACGATCAGCGTCTCGCGCGATTCCGCGACCGCGCCGCAGAGCCCCTGGTTGGTGGGGAAGCGCGCGTAGGTCGGCGGTTCGCTGCCGGTCCCGGCGATGATGACAAAATCGCTCCGCACGATCTTATAGACGCCCACCCAGCGATAGCCGCGCTCGGTCCCGACCATTTCTACCGCGCTCTTGACCGTTGCCGGGCTATCCGGCGCGGCCAAAAGGAAGACCGCGATGTCTTGCAAAAGCTTGGTGGAATCCTTTTTCAAAATCGACGCTACCTAGCACAGTTTACGGAATCGGGCTGAGATCAAGGGCCGCAGCGTCGAAAGCTGCCGCCTGCTCCAGGATGATCTCAGCGAATTTTGGCTCCGTCCCGATCGCGCTCGCGTAAAATAGGTTGCGTCCGCCGAGCCGGTACGGGTTGCGGCGAAAAATTTCCTGCTGGCTCGCGGCCGCCGTCGGTTCGGGTTCGATCCCGAGCAGAACCGGGATGTCCTGGTAGCTGTGCAGCCCGTCGGAAATGAAGAACGGCACCACCACCACGTTCGGCGTGGTCGTTAGGCGGGCCCAGTCCGAGATGAGCGGCGGCTCCTCCATGTAGGCGTTCTGGACCGAGGCGTAACGGCCGAGCTCGGCGATCTTGTCCACTTCGCGCTTCGCCGCGAGCGCGCTCTTGTCGTTCAGGGCGGTCCCGTGGCCGACGATAAAAAGCGTCGTCTCCGCGGGCGGCGCCTCCGGCGCGATCTCCCGCGCGCGCTGGAGCAGGAGCTCCGTCACCGCGGGATGATTCCCGGTCGGTTCGCAATATTTCCAGGTCTGCCCGTTCGCCCGGTTCGTCAGGCGACCTTCCAGTTCCAGTTCCCGCGGAATCACCGTCTGGGTGAAATACCCTTCGCTGATGAAATTCGGCACGACGTAAACTTCGCGAACTTCCGGCTCGTCGAAAAAGAGCAGCGCATCGCGCAGGCTCGGCTCCTCTTTCCAAAAGCAGCACGCCACTTCCCGAAACAAACCGCGCTCCCGGATCACGCTGGCTTGCGCGAGGCTGGGCGCGCTCGAGTCAGGATTCGTGGTCGAGCCGTGGCCAACGATAAGAAGCGCAGCGTCGGAGCGCGAATTTTCCATCACTAAACCTAGGCTACCGCGGAGCTCGAGGAAAGTGCCGCAGGAGACACCAGCCATTGCAGCGCCAGCCAGAATTTCTAAGGGATAGTGCGCAACTAGTCGGAGCTGTCCTCGTCGGAATCCGATTTATCGCCACGCTCGCTGTAGATCTGGCGCAGGATCTTCCCAATCATTGGCGCCGCCGCGGTGCCGCCGTGCGCCGAGCTTCCGACGTCCCCTTCGTAAAGCGCAGCGAAGGCATATTGCGGATTTTTCGCCGGCACGAAGCCCGCAAACCAGGCCGCGGTTCGCTCTTTCTCTTTCGGGCCCCATTGCGCCGTCCCGGTCTTGCCGGCGACGGAAACTTTGTCGAGGCTCGCCTGGTGCGCCGTCCCGGCTGGCGCGTTCACTGCGTCCACCATCGCGACATGGATTTGATCCATCACCATCGGTGCCGCGTCGATTGTCTTTTTCGCTCGCACGGAATAAGCGGCCACGATTTCGTTGCTCACGGTTTGCACCTGCTCGACCAAACGCGCCTGATAAAACGTCCCGCCGTTGGCCACGATCCCCATCGCCTGCGCCATTTGGAGCGGAGTGGCGAGGAGGTCGCCCTGGCCGATCGAGAGGTTGGCGATGTCGCCCCCGAGAATCCGGCGGCCGTGGGTCGCCTTCATGTATTCGTCGTTAGGCACGCGTCCGTCGGCTTCGCCCTTTAACGGAATCCCGGCTTTCGCCCCGAAGCCCAGTTTCGCCGCCCAATCCAGAATCGGCCCCGCGCCCGTTTGGATGCCGACCTGGTAAAACCAGGTGTCGCACGACTCGGTCAGGGCCTGGACGAAGTTGAGCGAGCCGCGGTCGGTTTTTTTCCAGTTATGGAAAACCGTGTTGCCGATCGTCATCGCCGGCACGCATTCGTATTGATCGCTCGGCGAGATGGCGTTGCTCTCAAACGCGGCCAGCCCCACCGCTACCTTGAAGGTCGAGCCCGGCGGGTAGGCCGATCGGTAGGCGCGCGGAAGAAGCGGAATGTCCGGATCGTTCTGCAACTGCTTGAACTTCGCGCTCGAGATCGAGGGAACGAATTCATTCGGGTCATATGTCGGCCACGAAGCCATCGCCAGGATGTCACCGGTGTTCGGATCGGTGATCACGATCGCGCCCCGCTTCGCCTTCCCGGCCAGGGCCTTTTCCGCCATCTCCTGGAGGCGCAGGTCGAGCGTGGTGACGACGTTGTAGCCGGGCACGGGTGGCTCCACGATCCGCTCGGATGTTTTCCGGCCGTCGCGATCGAAGGTGACTTTGAATTTCCCATGCCGACCGGTCAGCATGCTGTTGAAGGTCTGCTCGAGTCCTTCGCGGCCTTCCGTTTCCGGCCAGAGCACCTGGCCGTTTTGAATGATCCCGTCGGCGTTGCGACTCGTCCGGCCGGTGTAGCCGATGATCTGGCCGGCCACGCTTTTGTTTGGATAAACGCGCAGGTAAATCGGCTTAAGCGAGAGCCCGGCCGGCATGTGGTCCTGCAGTTCGGCGCGTTCCGCGTCTTTCAGATTCTGTGCGATCTCGAAGGGAATGAAGCCGCGGTTGTGATAATGCCGGAGGATGGCGCCGTCCGACACGTCGAGCGAGCGATCGAGCGTTTTCTCCGCGGCCCGGATCCGTTGCCGCGCGTAGCTGAGCGCCTGCGCGTCAGAGAAATCGAGCGGAGTCGGATAGTCGATCGTTAGGTTGTAGCTCAGTTTATTCTGCGCGAGCGGGGCGCCGTTTCGGTCGGTGATCTGCCCGCGCGGTGCGGGGATGTCGAGAATGTAGGTGCGCGCCTGCTTCTGCGTTTCCCAGGTCGGCTTGATCGTTTCCTCAAAGGGCGCCGGAGCGGCGGCCGCGGGGGTCGCTTCGGGCTCCTGCCCGCGCGCCAGCGCCGGGAATGCGAGGGCGCAAAGCAGAACTAGGTGAAGAGTGCGCGCGATCATGGCCGAGTTCAGTGCCGCTCCAAGAAGCGATGCACTTCCTCCGCCAACTTCTGGCCTATCCCTTCGGCCGATGCAATTTCTTCGACGCTCGCTTTGCGCAGCCGCTGGACCGAGCCGAATTTCCGCAGGAGAAGGTTTTTCCGGTTCTGGCTCACACCTGGACAATCGTCGAGAATGCTCTCGCCGATCCTTTTTTTCATCAGGAGCTGGTGATAGGCGTTGGCGAAACGGTGCGCCTCATCGCGAATCCGCTGGAGCAAACGGAGCGCGCCGGACTCGGGTGGCAACTGCAATGGGAGCGCCCGGCCGGGACGGTAAATTTCCTCATACTCTTTCGCCAGCCCGATGATCGGCAGGTCGTGCAAACCAAGCCGCTGCAGTTCGCGACAGGCGGAGGAAAGCTGCCCCTTCCCGCCGTCGACAATAATCAGATCCGGCAGCCTAACGAAAGTCGTCGTGCTTTCTCCCTTGTCCTCCCGTGCCGGCGCAGCGCGTGAAGGGGCGTCGCCCGCGTCGCTCGATCCTTCCGGATGCGAGTTTGCCAGGCGTGCGATCGCCTCCACCGGATCTTCCTGCGAATACTCCGCCGCGCCCGGGTTTTCCTCGCGCGCCTGGAGCAAGACCCGGGCATAACGCCGCCTAACGACCTCGGCCATGCTCGCAAAATCATCCTGTCCTTCCACCGTCCGAATCCGGTAACGCCGGTAATTATTCTTGTCCGGCACCCCGTCGCGGAACGAAACCATCGAGGCGACCACATGGGTGGTGGAAATATTCGAGATATCGAAGCACTCCATCACGTTCGGCAAATTTGCCAGTTGCAGCGCGTCCGCCAGCCCCTGCACATCGGCCACCGGGTCGATCGTGCTCGGCAGGCTGTGCCGGGTAAAACGCCGCATCGGCTTGGTCGTGCGCCGCAAATCTTCCAGCATGTTGCGCAGCTCCGCCGCCTTCTCGAAGTCGAGTTTGGCAGCCGCTTTCCGCATTTCTTCCTCCAGCGCGTTCATCATTTCTCGCGAATGTCCCTCGAGGAAATCCGAGGCCTGCGCGACGCGGTCTCGATATGTCTCGGCGTTGATCTCGCTCAACCGCATCGGCACCTGATAAGTGGATGACTTCAGTTCGCGCGCCGTCGGCGAGCCGCGCCCGAAGGTGAGGACGCCGAACTTTTTCCGCATGAAATTCAGCGTTTGCCGCAAAGCGCCGGCGTGCGCGTACGGCCCGAAATAGCGCGCGCCGTCATCCTTCTTGAAACGTGCCAAACGAAAGCGCGGCCATTCCTCGGTCGGATCGACCTTGACCACGAGGAAGCGTTTGTCGTCGCGGAACGAAATATTGTAACGCGGCCGGTATTCCTTGATCAACTTGCCTTCGAGCAGAATCGACTCCGCTTCGCTCGCCACGGTGTGGATCTCGAAATCCCAGACCGCCTCGAGCAAGGCGCGCGTTTTCAGGTCGGCCACCGCCATCTTCGACGGCATGAAATAAGAGCCGACCCGTTTCCGCAGGTCGCGCGCTTTGCCCACGTAGATGACGCGGCTGAACCGGTCGCGCATCAAATAGACGCCGGGCTTGTGCGGCACCTCGTGCACTTTTTTGTTCAGGTCTGGCTTTTCCTTCGACAGCGGCACGGAATAACTGGTGTAACGGCGGCCGGGTCGGCCGCAACGTGCGAGATTACTCGAAAATGTGGGATGTCGCCATCGTCGGGAGCGGACCGGCCGGCGCCAGCTGCGCGGCCTTTTGCGCGCAAGCGGGCCTCCGCACCCTCGTGCTTGAGCGCGCGAACTTTCCCCGCGAAAAAGTCTGTGGCGACTGCCTGAATCCGACCTGCTGGCCCGTTTTGGAGCGGCTCGGCGTCGCGGCCGAGGTCCGCGCCGCGCCGCATGGGAAATTGTCCCGCGTCGACTTCATCGGCGTGGACGGCCGCACGATCAGTTCGCCCCTGCCGACGGGCGAGAGCGCGGAGATCGCCCTCAAGCGCAGCGTGCTCGACCAGATTTTGCTCCGGCGCGCCCGCTCGTTAGGCGCGGAAGTGCGCGAAGGCGAGACGTTGCTTTCCGTCGCGCGCGAAGAGCCGTGGAAAGTCCGCACCGATCAATCCGAGGAGCGCGCGCGCGTCCTGGTTGCGGCTGACGGGCGCAACTCGACCGTGGCGCGGCTTTGCCACCTGATGCCGCGCAAAGGCCGCGACCGCGTCGCACTGCAAACACACGTCTCGCTCCCGGAAAATTTCGGCGACCGCATCGTTTTGCAATTGTTGCGCGAAGGTTATTCCGGCCAGGCGCCAGTCGGGGACGGCTTGCTCAACCTGTGCCTGGTCAGCCGGCCTAACGATCTCCCGGCGATCAAGGCCTGGGCCGAGAAGAAGTTCATGATCGCGCCCGAGCATGCCTGGCGCACGATCGCGCCGCTCGCCCGCGCCGCGCTCCCCGCGGGACAGCCGGGCTTATTCCTGGTCGGGGACGCCGCGCGGGTGGTCGAGCCTTTCACGGGAGAAGGAATTTATTACGCGCTCCGATCCGGAGAATTGGCCGCTCTTGCCATCCAGACCGGCGATCTCCAGCAGTACTCCAGCGCACATCGAAAACTTTATGCCGGCCGGCTTTGGGTCAACGGTCTGGCCCGCCTTGCGGTCGAGCATCCGCGCCTCAGCACTGGCCTGCTGCGGATTCTGCCTAACAAAAAGCGCCTGCTCGGGCTCCTGACGACAAAGGTCGTGCGGCCTTGACCGTGTTCGCCATCAACATCGCGATCGTCATCGGCCCGACTCCGCCCGGCACCGGGGTGATCGCGGACGTTTTCGGCGCGACTTCGTCGAAGGCCACATCGCCGACCAGGCGGTAACCGCGTTTCGCGCTCGGGTCTTCGACGCGGTTGATCCCCACATCAATCACCACTGCACCCTCGCGCACATGCTCCGCCCTAACGAATCCGGCCTGGCCGATCGCCGCGATCACAATATCCGCGGTGCGGGTAATCGCCGGAAGATCGCGGGTCCGGGAATGCACCACCGTGACCGTCGCATCGTTCCCTTTCTGCATCAGGAGCAAGGCGAGCGGCTTACCCACAATCATGCTCCGGCCAAGCACCACGACACGCGCGCCGCTGACCTCGACTCCGCTCTCCCGCAGCAAACGCAGACAGCCTAACGGCGTACAGGGAACGAACCCAGTCGCATCCCCGAGCGCGAGCTTCGCGATATTCATCGGGTGAAAGCCATCGACGTCCTTGGCCGGATCGAGCGCGCGGATAATGGCGGCTTCATCGATCTGTTTCGGCGGCGGCGATTGCACGAGGATCCCATGGATCGCCGGATCGCGATTTAACTCCGCGACCCGCGCCAGCAGGTCGTCTTGCGTCGTGTCGGCAGGCAATTCCAGCTTTACCGAATGGAGCCCGAGTTCGCGGCACATTTTGTCCTTCGACCGGACGTAGGCGCGAGAGGCGGGATCATCGCCGACCAGCACGACGGCGAGTCCGGGCGTGATCCCGTTCGTCTTGAGCGATTCAATCTCGCCGCGCAATTCCGCGTAAACAGCTTCCGCCACCACGCGGCCGTCGATCAGTTTCGTTTGGTTAGCCAAGGTAAGCGTCTGTAGCGGCGGTCGGCGATCGCCGCAAATCTCCGATGACGGCCGGTCGCTCGGGATTCGTTCAACCAATTGTCATCCCGATCCGGCGCAGCGCGGAGAGGGACCCCGCAGTTGCAATCGCGATTTTCTCGTTGTTAGGGCGGGTGGATTGCAACCGGAAGTCCCTTGCCGTCTGCGCGGTTCGGGATGACAGAGCTTTATTGCACAACCTGATCGCCTGGTTCTTCAGCGCATCTCGACCAATTGCAGCATCGCTTCCTGCAGACGCTGGCGTTCCCCTTCGAACTCTTCGGCACTAGCGGTCGGCGCGACGCGGTGCGGCGAGCCGAATATGACCCGCACATTCGAAAACGGCTTCGGCAGGATGAAGCGATCCCAGCTTTTCGCCCGCCAGCACCCGGAATACTCCATGTTAACCGGCACCACCTGCGCGCCCGATTGCTGGGCGAGAAAGACAATGCCCTGCCCGAGCTCGTAGGCCGGGCCGCGCGGACCATCCGGCGTGATGACCACGTCCTGCCCGCCGGCGATGACCTCCGCCAGGCGGCGGATGGCGCTCGCGCCCTTTTTCGAACTGGAGCCCCTAACGACTTCAAATCCGAAGCGCTCAACCAGGTCGGCCAGGATGGCGCCATCGCGGCTGGTGCTGATCAAGGCTGCTCCCTGGCGGGCGGGGAGGTAGCGCTTGAGGACGAAGGGAAAAAGAAGCAGCCGGTTGTGCCAGAGCGCGCCGATGTAGCGTTCGTTAGGCGGAGCGCCGACCAGATTGGCCCGGTCCTCGACCTCGAAACGCAAGGTGCGCGCCCAGATTAGCAGAAGCCGATGACCAAAGGCGACCAGCCATCGCGCGCGCCAGCCTTCGATTTTCAAGCGTCGGAAGTTGGCGCGCCTTCGTCTTTCCAGCGATAAGCGCGCGGATTCGGCAGACCGATCTGGTCGATGATCCGCCAGACGACGGTGTCGGCGACGTCGTTCACAGATTGCGGCCGACTGTAAAACGACGGAATGGCCGGGAGGACGATCGCACCCGCCTCGAGCAGGGTGACGACGTTGCGGGCGTGGATCAAACTCCACGGCGTCTCGCGCGGGACGAGGATCAGCTTGCGGCGTTCCTTCAGAAAAACGTCGGCCGCGCGGAGCAGAGCGCTGTCGCTCGTGCCGGAGGCGATGCGGCCGAGCGTCGCCATCGAACAGGGGACGATGACCATCGCATCGAAGCGGGCCGAGCCGCTGACGAAGGGCACGTTCAAATCATTCTCCGCGTGCTGCCGCACTCCGGAAGGGATTTCGAGCCGGTCGACTTCCTGTGCCTCGACTTGTTTCGCGTGTTTGCTCATCACGAGATGCACCTCGTGTTCGGAGGCGTCGATCTGCTGGAGCAGACGCTGGAGATAAATCGTGCCGCTGGCGCCGGTGGCGGCGATGACGAGTTTCATTTCGCGCTAATAGAACCATGAATCGCGCGCACACTCTAGGCCGGAGTGGCGACATGCTCCGGGTAGCGCGCGTCTCGCGTGCTGGTCGAGGCGTCCCGCCTCGTCGAACTTTTGCAGGAAGCCGCAACCACACGAGCAAATCCTCGGAAGGGAAAGTTCGCGATCGCAAGACGCAATCGCCAGACACGCGAGACGGGTGCGCTACCCGGAGAAGCCCACTCGCGCTAGAGATATCCGCCGGTCTTTAGCTTCTTCGTTAGGTCGATGCGGCGCAGGAGCAGCTCGCGGTAAAGTTCGCGCGCTTTCTCGTTCGGCTCGACGCGCGTTTTTTTCTCTACCATCACGAGATCGTCGACCAGGCTCTCGAGAGTCACCGGTTTGCCTTTCACCTGGCAGTAAGTCCAGGCCGCTTGAATCGCCGCGCCCAAGGCCGCGCCTTCCGTGACCCGCAACGCGACCGTCGGAAAGCCGAGCACGTCGGCCGCGATCTGCCGCCAGACGGCGCTTTTACTCCCGCCGCCGGTCAGCCGGATTTCCTTCGGGACGATCTTCAGATCCTTGAAACGGCGGAGGCCGTAGGCCAGCCCGAGGGTCACGCCTTCCACGACGGCGCGCGCCATGAAATCGGGCTTCATCGTTTCCGTCGTTAGGCCGTGGAAAACCCCGCTGGCTTTGGGCAGGTTCGGAGTCCGCTCGCCCTGCAAGTAGGGAAGGAAAAGCATGCCGCCCGCGCCTGGTGCCATCGCCGCGACGCGTTCCTCCATCGTCGGAATGTCCCAGCCGAAAAGCTCGCGCATTTGCTCGATCGCGGCAGCTACGTTCATCGTGCAGGTGAGCGGCAACCAATGATCTGTGCCGTCGCAAAAAGCCGCCACTTCGCCTTTCGGATCGATCACCGGTTCCTCGGAGAAAGCGCAGATCGTGCCGGAAGTGCCGAGGCTCACCGTCACGATGCCGGGGCGGATGTTGCCGGTGCCGATCGCGCCCATCATGTTGTCGCCGCTGCCCGCGCTGACGAGGGCATCGTCGGCCAGGCCCCATTTTTCGCGGAGCGCACTGCGCAGCAAACCGACCGGGCGTTTCGAAGAGCGCAGCGGCGGGAGGAGCGCTGGCAGTTTTGGATCGATGAATTTCAGGATTGGCTCGGACCATTTACGCGTCCGCACATCCATTAGACCGGTGCCGGAAGCGTCGCCGTATTCCATCTGGCGTTCGCCGGTCAGCCAGAGATTGAGGAAATCGTGCGGCAGCAGGATGCTCGTTAGGCGGCGGAAATTGGCCGGCTCGTTTTCTTTCAACCAGAGCAGCTTCGGCGCGGTGTAGCCCGGCAGCATCGGATTGCCGATCCGTTCGATCAATCCCTCGGAGCCGCCGAATTCCTGGTTGAACTCCTCGCATTGCTTCTCAGTCGAGACGTCGCACCAGAGCTTGGCCGGGCGGAGCGGCTCGTTCGATTCGTCGAGCGCGA
>JBDTVP010000037.1:0-21870 GCA_040007175.1 Spartobacteria bacterium | reverse complement strand
CTCGATCTCGGAAAATTTGAAGCGATCATGCCGCAACGCGAACGCGTGGTGGTGGAAGATTACAACGTTGGTGATCGTCTGCGGGCTTATGTCGTCGCGGTCGAGAACGGTGTGCGCGGTCCGGAAATCATCATTTCGCGCAGTCATCCTAATTTCGTTAGGCGTTTATTCGAGCTCGAGGTGAGCGAAATCGCGGACGGCACTGTTGAGATTCGCGGGATCGCGCGCGAAGCCGGTTACCGCACGAAGATCGCCGTTTTCAGCGACAACCCGAAAGTCGATCCGGTCGGCGCCTGCGTTGGGATGCGCGGTTCGCGGGTGAAGAATATCGTCCGCGAGTTGAATAACGAGAAGGTGGATATCATTCGCTGGAGTTCCGATCCGAAGGAATTTGTCCTCGAAGCACTCAAGCCGGCGAAGGTGAAGAATCTCGTTTTCGACCTGGAGAAAAAGAGCGCGACCATTTCGGTGGACGAGGACCAGCTCTCGCTGGCGATCGGCAAGAAAGGGCAGAATGCTCGCCTCACTTCGCGCCTGACCGGCTGGGAGATCAACATCGAGAAGGAAGCGCCGAGCACGACTGCGGTCGAACAAAAGGTCGCGCATGCCGCCCAGACGCTTTCGACCGCGTTGCCGATCACCGAAGAGCAGGCGATGACGCTGGTGAAAACCGGCTTTACTAATTTGGAAGGTTTGCGCGACGCTGAGATGCAGGATCTGGTCGAGATCCTCGGCGTGGAAGAAGAGAAGGCGCGCGAGATCTACGAAGCAGTGCATCGTGACGAACCGGTTTCTCCCTAACGATGGCCTCGCCTAACCGCTGACGGCCATGAGCAAAATTTTAAGGATTTTACATGCCAACGAAAACGACGACCAAAACCAAGGCGCCCAAAGCGCCCGCTCGCAAAGTGGCCAAAGCCGCTGCCCCCGCTAAGTCGTCGACCACTCGTTCTCGCGCTGCCGCAAAACCCGCCGTCAAAGTCACGAAGGCGGCGAAAGAAGAAGCCGCCCCCGCGGCTGAGCCTGCAACAGCAGCCGCACCTGCCGCCACTCCGGCCCAGCCCGGCGCCGCGACTCCAACGCCCACACCTCCGCCTGCCGCGACCAAACCAGCCGCCGCCAAACCAACTTTGCCAACCGCCACCAAGTCCGCCTTTGCCCCGATCACCGGCAAGAAGCCAGCGCCGAAACCTGCGCCCGCGGGCGCTCCGGAACCTCCGGCGAAACCGGTGGTCGAGAGCGTTTCCTTGATCGAGCCGCACACTCCGAAAGCGAAGCGTGCACCGACCGATGAGGCAACGAAGCGCACCTTTCTTCCGCCGATTTCACGCATTCGCGCCACGCCCACCCCGCCTCCGGCCGTGCGCGCGGAGACTCCCGCGGTCGCGCCCGCCGAACCCACCGAAGAACTCGGCGAAGTCGAAACCGAGACGGAGGACGGCCGCAAGATCATTCACATCAAGCCGCCGATCATCGTAAAAGATCTCGCGGCCCAGCTCGGCCTGAAAAATTTCCATCTCATCAAAGAGCTGATGGACGATTTCAATATTTTCGCGAATCCCAACCTGACGGTCGAACCCGAAGTGGCGACGAAGGTTTGCGATAAATACGGCTTCGTTTTCGAGATGGAGCGCCGCGAAAAAGGTGGCGGCGTGCACAAAGTCGAACAGGTCGTGGTCGCACCGCCGCCTCCGGTCATCGAGACCGAAGAAGAACTCAAGCTCCGCGCGCCGATCATTACTTTCATGGGCCATGTCGATCACGGCAAAACGTCGTTGATGGACGCCATCCGCAAGACGCGCGTGGCGGCGGGCGAAGCCGGCGGCATCACGCAGCACATCGGCGCTTATACGGTCGAACACAAAGGCACCCTGATCACTTTTCTCGACACGCCGGGTCACGCTGCCTTCACCGCGATGCGCGCCCGCGGCGCGAACGTGACCGACATTGTCGTGCTCGTAGTCGCGGCGGACGACGGTTTGATGCCGCAGACGATCGAAGCGATCAATCACGCGAAAGCCGCGCCGCATGTGAAAATCATGGTCGCGATCAATAAGATTGATTTGCCTTCGGCCAACATCGAGCGAGCCAAGCAACAGCTGCAGGAACACGATCTCACCCCGGAAGATTGGGGCGGCGAGACGATCGTGGTGCCGGTTTCGGCGACCAAGGGAACAGGCGTCGAGGAGCTGCTCGAGAACATGGTTGTGCAGGCGGAAGTGATGGAGCTGCGGGCTTCGCCCACTGCCATCCCGCGCGGCACGGTGATCGAGGCGCAGGTGGAAGCCGGCCGCGGCCCAACCGCGACGGTGATTGTGCAAATGGGCACGCTCAAAGTGGGCGAGCCGTTCATTTGCGGCGATTTCGGCGGCAAAGTGAAATCGCTGGTCGACGACCGCGGCAAGGCGATCAAGTCGGCCGGCCCTTCCACTCCGGTGAAGGTTCTCGGTTTTACCGGTTTGCCGAACGCCGGCGATGAATTCCTCGTCATGGAGTCGGAAAAATCGACCAAGCTTTTAAGCGAGGAACGACTGGCCGAGCGGCGCAAGGAAAAGCTGAGCGTGCCGAAACGCGCGACGCTCGAAAGTCTGCTCGAGGCAGCGGACGGCAAGAAAGTTTTGCGGCTCGTCTTGAAGTGCGACGCGCAGGGTTCGCTCGAAGCACTCCTCGCGTCGTTAGGCCAAATCCAGAGCAAGAAAATCGATCTCGATATGATTCACGCTGGGGTCGGACCTATCTCGGAATCCGACATCCTGCTCGCGAGCGCCTCGAATGCGGTCGTGGTCGGTTTTAACATCAAAGTCGAGAGCAACGCGGTTGGCGCGGCCAAGCGCGAGGGCGTCCAGGTCAAACTTTACAGCATCATTTACGAGCTGATCGATCAGATGAAGGAAGCGATGGCCGGTCTGCTCGATCCGGAACATCGCGAAACCGTCATCGGCCACGCGGAGTGCAAGCAGGTCTTCCAGCTCAGCCGCGGAATTGTTGCGGGCTGTCTCGTAACCGACGGACGGATCAGCCGAACCGCGCGGGCCCGGGTCCTGCGCCGTCGCCAGCCGGTTTACGATGGCGGGCTTTCCACGCTGCGCCGTTTCCAGGACGACGTGAAAGAAGTCCGGGTCGGCCTCGAATGCGGCATCAAGCTGGGGGACTTCAGCGAATACCAAGTCGGCGACATCATCGAGTGTTACCAACTCGAACAGGTCGCCCAGAAACTCTAGCGCGAGCTGGCCGCTGCGCTGCTCAATCCATGCAAGCTGGAGGCTTGCTCCACCATGAAACATCGACTGCTCCGCGTGAACGAACTCCTGAAAAGAGAGTTGAGCAGCCTGCTCGTGCGCGAACTCAATTTCAAGAATCTGCTCGTCACCGTAAACCAGGTCGACGTCACTCCCGACCTCAAGTCGGCCCACGTTTTCATCAGCGTGCTCGGCTCGAAAGGCCGCAAGGAAGTGCTTCCGAAACTGGAAGCAAGCCGGGCCGCGCTCCAGGCCGATCTCTCGAAACACGTGGTGCTGAAATACACCCCGCACCTCGTCTTTCACCTCGATGATTCGATCGAGCGGGGCGACCGCGTTCTCGAAATTCTGCAGGAAATTGAACCGCCGCCCAGCGCCGAAGAAGAAGGAAACGAAGAGGAAGAAGAATCATGAACGCCACCACCGCCGAACCCGCGACTGACCAAGCCGCCACTCCACCTGCCAACCTAACGAACGCTACTTTCGCGGAGATCGCGGACGTTCTGCGCCAGCACGAGAGCTTCCTCGTGCTCAGTCATGTGCGCCCGGACGGAGACGCGCTGGGGAGCGAGATCGCGATCGGCCTTGCCCTGCAAAAGATGGGCAAGAAGGTGAAGGTCTGGAACGAGGAAGGGTTACTCGAAAAGTTTTCCTTTTTCCCCGGTGGAGAAATGGTGACGCTTCCCCCTAACGAGCCGGAGGATTTCGATGTCGTCGTCGCCCTCGATACCGCGACCCGCCCGCGGCTCGGCGACAATTGCCTCGCGGCGATCGGAAAAACCAAGGCTTGGGTGAACATCGATCATCACCCCAGTAATCCGCGCTACGGCGACTTCGTGCACATCGATTCGACCGCGCCAGCGACCGGCCAGATTCTTTTCGAATTTTTGCAAAGCCAAAAGCTGCCGCTGGACGAGGCGATCGCGGAGAATCTTTTCGCGGCCATCTCGACCGACACCGGTTCCTTCCAGTATCCGCAGACGACCGCGCGCACTTTCGAGATCGCGGCCGACATCCTGCGCTGCGGAATCAAAGTCGGCGAACTGAGCCAAAAACTTTACGAGAGCTACCCGCGACGCCGGATCGAGCTACTCCGCGTCCTGCTCGACCGGATGCGTTTCGATGCGGATGGGAAGGTGGCGAGCTTTAGCCTGCCGCTCGCGACTGCAAACGAACTTGGCGTTATCCCGGAGGATAACGAAGGCTTGATCGATCACCTCCGCGCGATCGAAGGCGTGATCATCGCGATCTTTTTCGAGGAACTGGAAGGCGGCAAAGTCCGGGTCAGCATGCGCTCGAAGGATGCGCGGGCGGACGTCTGCGCGATCTGCATGAGCTTCAAGGGCGGCGGCCACAAGCTGGCCGCAGGCGCACGGCTGTCCGGTCCGCTGGATCACGCAGCCGAACAGGTGATCGCCGAGGCGGTCAAGGCCGTCGCGCCTCTTTCAGCCTAACAAGAAGATCGTGTCGCTTACCGCTACACCGGACGGAGTCCTGCTGGTCGACAAGGCCCCCGGGATGACCTCGCACGATGTCGTCGCGCTCGTTAGGCGGCAACTCCAGATCAAGAAGGTCGGCCATTGTGGGACGCTCGATCCAATTGCCACCGGGCTGCTTATTCTCACGCTCGGTCGGGGAACGAAGATCCAGGATCTGCTCATGAGCGAGGACAAGGAATATGTCGGCACGCTCAAGCTGGGCCAGACGACCGATACGCAGGATCGTGCTGGGAAAGTGCTGGAGGAGCGGCCGGTTCCAGAGTTGAGCGAGGAAAGCGTGACGGCGGCGTTCGACAATTTCCGGGGCGATTTTTATCAGATGCCGCCGATGGTTTCGGCGATCAAACAGGGCGGCGTGCCGCTTTATAAGCTGGCGCGGCAAGGGAAGGTGGTCGAGCGCGAGCCGCGCCTCGTCCACGTTTATCGCTACAGCATCGACCGCATCGGCGCGCCGGAGATCGATTTTACCGTGATGTGCAGCAAGGGCTTTTATGTGCGCACCTATGCGCATGATATCGGAGAAAAGCTCGGCTGCGGCGCGCATTTGCAGGAGCTGCGCCGGACTCGTTCCGGCCGGTTCGACCTGACCCGTGCGGTAACGGTGGATGCGATCAAGAACGATCCGCCGGTTGATATCCTGGAAAAGATTCTCACTCTCCCCGAAGTCTCGCGGATGCGCGGAGCCTAACGGGCGGGATTTCATGCGCGTCCTGCGGTCAATCCCGGAGCTGGCGCAAATTCCTGGACCGGTATTTCTCGCGATTGGCGTTTTCGACGGTGTGCATCTCGGGCATCAGGCGGTCATTTCGACTGCGGCCCGCCACGCCGAGGCGGCGGGCGGCACGGCTGTCGTCGTGACCTTCGATCCGCACCCGGCGAAGATCCTCCGACCGGACGAAAGCCCGCGTCTCCTGACTGCGACGCAGCACAAGATCGCGCTCATCCGCGCCCTCGGTGTTTCGCATTTGCTCGTGCTCAAGTTCGACCGCGAACTGGCCTCGACCGCGCCAAACGAGTTCGTTAGGCAACTGGTCGCGGCGGCCCGGCCGTTGCGCGAAATCTGCGTCGGACAGGAATGGTCTTTCGGAAAAAACCGCGCCGGCAACCTCGCGCTCCTGAAGGAACTCGGTGCAGGACTCGACTTCAACGTCGTCGGGGTGGAACCGGTCAAGACGGAGGGCACGATCGTGAGCAGCACGGCGATCCGGAAAGCAGTGGAAGCAGGGGATTTTGCGGCCGCGGCGCGGATGCTCGGGCGCGAATACACGATCCTCGGGACGGTGGAGGAGGGGAAACGTCTCGGGCGCAGCCTCGGTTTCCCGACTGCGAACCTGAGCGCGCACAGCGAGCAATTCCCGCCTAACGGCGTCTATGCGGCGGAGGGCTCGCTGGGCGGGCAGACCGTCCGAGGGGTTGTTAACCTCGGGGTGCGCCCGACGATCGCCGAAGGTTCGGCGCAGCGGGTGCTCGAGTTCCACCTCTTCGATTTCGAGCGCGATCTTTACGGTGAGGAGATCGAATTGCGATTCCTGCAATACCTCCGGCCCGAGCAGAAGTTTGAGAACTTGGCGGCACTGCGCGAGCAGATCGGGCGCGATGTGATCGCGGCGCGCGCGATTTTCGACCGGAAATAAGCGGCCCGCCTAACGTTCCGCGCGCACCTGTGTCCAGGCTGCGCTGGCCGCGACCGCGGTCAGGACGAGCGCGGAGCCGAGCGCCACGAGCCCAACGAAAAGCAACGGCATGGCGGCGAGCTGATAAAACGCAACAATCAGAAAACGGCCGCCATCGGAGACGAAATAAGTGAGGACGCTGGCGAGGAGCGTGATGCAAAGCAGAAACGCTGCGCGATAAGAGCGGCGACTGTTGGCCGCGGGCAGCTTGCTTACGATCTGGGCGGTGAAGCCCGCGTCGTCGATGTAGGGCTGCTCATCGCGCAAGCGCTGGTCGAGCCAATCTGGTTCTTCGTGCATCAGGCAGGTCCCCACGCGGCGAGCGTTTTCTTCAGTTTCTCCCGGCCGCGCAAGACGTTGGTCTTGACGGTGCCGAGAGGGATATCGAGAACGCGCGCGGCTTCATCATGCGATAAGCCATTCTGGCAGCAAAGCAAAATAGCCGAGCGCTCGGGCAACGGTAAAAGTTGGAGAGCGTGCATGAGATCGTGTTTCAAGCCGGGATCGACGGTTTGCGGATCCTGCTCGGCTTCGAGTTGTGACTCGTCGATGCCGACCAGTTCCTTCCGTTTGCGGGCTTCCTCGCGGAAACAATTATAGGCGATGCGATAAAGCCAGGTGGAAAATTTCGCTTCGCCGCGAAAGCTCCGGATGTTCTTGTAGGCGCGCAGGAAAGTTTCCTGGGCGAGGTCATCGGCCAGTGCGAAATCGCAGCGGGTGAGTTGGCGAAGAAGGCCACGGACCGTGGACTGGTGATTGCGAACCAGTTCGGCGAAGGCGTGGTGATCATCTTCGAGAAGAACCCGTGCGACAAGAGCGGCATCATTCAGCGGCACGTAAGGAGTTTACACCTTGGGGGAAGTGTCCCCACGGTTCACATCCAGTTTCCAAACCAGCAGATAGCCTGCTCCGATGAGAAAAGGGATGATGCCCAAACTCCAGGCGCCGCCATCCCAATCATTGAGCGCGCCGAAGAATACCATCAGGCCGGCACCGACCATGAGCAGGACGACGCCGCGTCTCAGATCGGAGCGCTGACGGACGACGGGTGGGGGATTCAAAAGGGCTTCGGGAACCGGCTGGCCTTTCTCGACCATCATCCGGACCGTCTTGTGCAAGGCGCGACTCTTGGAAAAACTGAAATACATGATCAAGCCCACGATCGCGACCGGCACGCCGAAGATGGCGACGAAAACGATGAGGACGATCGGTAGGACGACCCAGGGCACGTCTTCGTTGATCGAATGCTTCCCGTCCCCATCGATCGTGAGGTGTTTGCGAATCTTCCTCTCGATCGCCTTATCGAAGTCCTCCTCGGTGTCGGGAGTCGGGGCCACGGCCGGAGCGAGGGTGGCGACGGGCATTGCCGTGGCGGCGGGAATCGCCGTGGCGGCTGGCGTTAACGAGGGGGCGCTGACCGAGGCCGGGGTCATATTAGCGTCCGGAATGGCCGTGGGCGAGGCCGTGGCCTCGGGAGTGAAGGTGGGGCTTTGGCCGTGGGCCGTCAGGGTGAGAGCGACGACGCAGCAAAAGTAGGTGAGAAGTTTGATCTTTAAGAAGGTGATTTTCATATTTGTCCTTTGCTTTGAGATGCCGCAGCCAGCCGGTTTAGATTCAGCTTTCTTCACAAAACTGAGATAATCGGTGGAAAACCGATTTCATTTTGGGGACGCGGGTTCCGAACGAAGAGCCAGCCGCTCAGCGGGGCGGGATCAGCGTGACCGACTGGGGGTGAAACTCGATCCCGGCCAGTCTGGAGACGGATTTCTGTTCGCGATCGAGTGAGGCCCAGGCTTTCTTCAGGAAGAGGTCGGTGACTTTGACCAACTTCGGATGAATCGGCATGCGGCCGATGTATCCGCTCGTCGGGACGCTGGCTAGTTTGCCGTGATCGATCGAGACGCGATAGGAAGCGCCGCCATAGATCGGGTATCCAAACAATTCGCGGACGGTGTTGATCGTGCATTGGCCTTCCTGGAACTGCACGAGAATGCGACGCAGCGGAAAGAAGCCCTCGTGCGAGGGGCTGTCCTTGCGGCGAAGATTTGACGTGATGTAGGAATTCACCTGCTCTTCGTTATAAACAAGCGGAGTTGCCTGACGGCTGGAGACGGCCTGAACCAGATCCATGTTGATCATGGGTGCAAAGGCGTAGCTCTTCTGCACGGGCGGGAGATTGGCCGGCAGGATCATCACGATCAAGGCCGCGACGACGAGCGCACCGAGGATAATTTTGAATAACTTGACCGCGACGAGTTTGCCATTGCCGCGTCCCGGTTTGAAAAGCTTCTTGAGATGCTTCTGCGTCTCCGCGGTCGGGTCGGCTGCGGCCGGGTTTTCCTTGGCCAGGCCGGTCCGGTCGAGACGCGCGCCGCAATTGTGGCAATAGATTCGCTCTGCTTCGTTTTCGTGCTGGCAATCCGGACAAATCAGTTTGCTCATGAACTCGAGTCCTTTTTTGCTTTCGGCTCCGGTTTTTTCGCCGGCGCAGGCTTGCTTTCCGCCTTCCCGCTTTCGCCCGCGCTTTTCTCACTGCCCGCAGGGGAGTCTTTCTTCGCGCCGGCTTTATAGGAATCGCTCCGGTAATCGGTGATGTAAAAACCGGAACCCTTGAAGATCAGCCCGGCTCCGGTGCCGAGAAGGCGCTTTACCTTGCCCTTCCCCCATTTGGCCTGCCGGCAGAGTTCTTTCGGGCAAACTTTGTAGGCTTCGTCGCGCATCGATTGGTAGGCATCAAAGTTCTGCCCGCATTTTTGGCACGCGTATTCGTAGGTGGGCATGAGTTTCGATCGAAGTTGTTAGGCGGTGCCCGGCAGTCTCAGCAACTTTAAGCAAAATTCAAGCCGCGCCTGCATCGCGGCACGATACCGGCTACCTTGACATTCCAAATGCAGCCACGTTAATTCCGCTTCCCGTCGTGAAACCGTTTAATTTTTCTATTTCTCCGCGTCCGTTTTTTGTCCTCGCTCTCGTTCTTGTGACCCTCGCGGGCTGCGGCGAAGACGACCCGCGCCTGGTCTACGGCCAGACGCAGTATCTCGGTGGCATCTACGGCAATGAACCGGTCGCTGCGACTGCCCCGAACGACAACGTCTCCTATTGGGATGGCGACGGCGTGACCGGGAAGCCGTCAATCAAGATCAGCCTCGGCGAGCAGCGCGCTTATTTTTACAAAAGCGGACAGCTCGTCGGGATTTCCCAGCTCTCTACCGGTCGCGAAGGCCTCGACACGCCAGCCGGGACTTACAAGATCACCCAAAAAGACGTCGACCACTCGTCGAGCCGCTACGGCGATTACGTCGACGCCAACGACAACGTCGTCGTCCCCAATGTCGATAACGAGAAGGATCCGAAACCTCCCGGGACCAAATACAAAGGCGCGCCGATGCCGTTTTTCATGCGCATCGTCGGGGGTGTCGGGATGCACGCCGGCTACCTGCCCGGTTACCCGGCTTCGCACGGTTGTATCCGGATGCCGGAGTTCATGGCGGAAGATTTCTTTAAATCCGTCGAGAACGGGACGCCGGTCACGATCGCCCCCTAACCCCCGTTTTTCTTACCGCAGCGCAGGGTTGCCCGCTGTCGTGCAGAGGTTACACTCCTGCTCTTCGCGCAATGATCATCATCACCCAGCCTGCCGTGACCGACGAGCAGATCGAACACATCGTCGCGCGGATCGAAGAATTTGGCCTGCGTTCGCAGGTCATGCGGGGAGATAATCGCGTCATCATCGGCGTGCTCGGGTCGGAAGATATGATCCGCGAGAAGCCCTTCGCTGCCATTCCCGGGGTCGAATCGGTCGTGCCGGTCTTGAAGCCCTACAAACTGGTTACGCAACTTAACGGCGCTCTTCCGCCGCCGGTCGCGATCGGCAATGTGCAAATCGGCAGCGGCCAGCGCGTCGCCCTCATCTCCGGGCCGTGCTCGGTGGAAAATAAAGATCAGATCGTCTCGATCGCGAACCTGGTAAAAAAAGCCGGCGCGCGCGTTTTGCGTGGCGGCGCCTATAAGCCGCGCACTTCGCCTTACAGCTTTCAGGGTTTGGGCGAGGATGGCCTGCGTTTTTTGGCCGAAGCTCGCGCCGAAACCGGTCTCCCGGTCATCACGGAAATCATGGACACGCGTGACCTCGCTCTGCTCGAAAAATACGCTGACTGTCTGCAGATCGGCTCGCGTAACATGCAGAATTTTGCCCTGCTCAAGGAAGTCGGGCGGAGCCGGTTGCCGGTCATGTTGAAGCGAGGTTTCAGCGCCACGATCAACGATCTGTTGATGAGCGCCGAGTATATCCTGAGCGAAGGCAATCCCAACGTGCTGCTCTGCGAACGCGGCATCCGGACGTTCGAGACGATGACCCGCAACACGCTCGACCTGAATGCAGTCCCCATTCTAAAAGCGAAAACACGGCTACCGGTCGTGGTCGATCCGACGCACGGCATCGGAGTGCGCGAATACATTCCGCAAATGGCGCTCGCCTCCATCGCCGCCGGGGCCGACGCGCTCATGATCGAAGTGCATGATTCGCCCGAGGAGGCGCGGAGCGATGGCGAACAGGCATTGCGCCCGGAAGTTTTCGCCGACTTGGTCAATCGGATCCGCGTGGTCGCGGCGGCCGTTGGTCGCGAACTCTGAGCGGGCGCGATTCCGCGCGCGTCGCGTCGCGGATTGAACTTCCGGCTCCTTTCGCCGACAGCAAGACGTGAAAAAATCCGAGGGAGAACCGTTGCTTCAGCTCGTTGCCACGGCGGAGCCGATCGCGGCGAAATTGCGCGCAATCGAGCGCGGCGCGGCCCCGGTCGCCTTCTCGCATGTCATCGAATCGGCGCGCGCGTTTCTAACCGCGACGATCGCCGTTACGCTCTCGAAAACGCTTTGGGTGATTTGCCCTAACGTTCGGACGCAGGAGCTGCTGCACGAAAGCCTGACGAACTGGCTGCCGGAAGCGCTCTTCCTGCCCGAGGCGGAATTCCTCGCGGTCGAGAACATCCTGCCCGACCAGGAGATCGCCGCGGAACGGCTCGCCTTGCTCAGTCGGGTGGAGCAGACGAAACGCCCGCAGGTCATCGTCGCGACCCGCGCCAGCCTCGAGCAGCCGGCGCCAAAACGCGGCGCACTTCGGGCCGCGGCCCTGCGCCTGCGCCGCGGTGCGACCGAAGCGCTCGAGCCGATCCTCACGTCGTTAGGTAAAGCCGGTTACGAACGCGTCGCGCAAGTCACGACGCGCGGGCAGTTCGCCGTCCGCGGCGGGATTCTCGACGTCTATTCCTGGCAGGCGGCGGCGCCGGTCCGGGCCGAGTTTTTCGGCGACGAGATCGAGTCGCTCCGAGAATTCGATCTCGATACCCAGACTTCGCTCCGGAATTTAAACGAGGTCGAGTTTTTGTTAGGCGCGGCCGATGACCAGAGCGGACTGGTGCGCGATTACATCGGGAAAGATCACCTTCGGGCGCTGATCGAACCGGAGGAAGAAGAGGAAGCGGAAATCCTGCTCAGCGAGGGGTGGCTCGAAGGCCCGGAAACGGTCGAGGATTTCAGCGGGGCTTTTGTGGATTGCGCGATTGGCGAGTTCGATACCGGTGAGTTCATCATCGCCGAGGCCAAGCGGCAGCAGTTTTTCGCCCGGCTCACCGCCTGGCGCGAGGAAGGCGCCCGGGTGGTGATCTATTTCCAGACCGAGGGAGAGATTGAGCGTTTCCGCGAGATCATGGCGGAAGCCAAAGTGTCGTTAGGCGGAATCGACTTGCTCGAGGGAACGCTCCCGCGCGGCTTTTGTTTTCCGGCCGCGCAACTCGTGGTCCTGGCCGCGGCAGAGCTTTTCGGCCGCGCCCCGACCCATGGCCGCCGCCGTTTGCAGCGCACCGCAAAATTCGGGACGCACCGCGCGCAGATCGATTTCAGCGATCTGAACGAAGGCGAGTTGGTCGTCCACCTCGAGCACGGCATCGGGCGGTTCCAGGGCTTGCAAAAGATGGGTGGCCCGGAGACGAGCGAAGTGCTCGTGCTCGAGTTCGCGGAGGAAGCAAAACTTTACGTTCCGCTCGAGCAGGCTTTCATGGTTTCGCGCTACGTCGGGGTGGGCAAAAAATCGCCGCCGCTCAGTTCGCTGGCCGACGTGAAATGGTCGCGTGCGAAGACGAAGGCGGTCGCATCGATCTTCGATTACGCGGGCAAGATGCTGGCGCTCCAAGCCGAGCGCGAGACGCAACTCGGTCACGCGTTCGGTCCCGATACGAAGTGGCAGGTCGAGTTCGAACATTCGTTTCCTTTTCGCGAGACGCCCGACCAATTGAAGGCCATCGCCGATACGAAACACGACATGGAAGAGGCGCGTTCGATGGATCGTTTGATCTGTGGCGATGTCGGCTACGGCAAAACCGAGGTCGCAATCCGGGCCGCCTTCAAGGCCGTGATGGAAGGCAAACAGGTCGCCGTCCTCACGCCCACCACGGTCCTTGCGCAGCAGCATTTTGAGACGTTCCGCCAGCGGATGCTCGACTATCCGGTGCGAATTGAAATGCTGAGCCGCTTCCGCTCCCACGGGGAACAGCGCAAGGTGCTCGAGCAACTGCGCGAAGGGAGCGTCGACGTCGTCATCGGAACTCATCGGCTCATTTCCGGCGACGTCGTTTTCAAGCATCTCGGCCTGGTCGTGATCGACGAAGAGCAGCGTTTCGGGGTGCTGCACAAGGAGAAATTCAAGGAACTCTTCAAGCTCGTCGATGTGCTCACTCTGTCGGCCACGCCCATTCCGCGCACGCTTTACTTATCGTTAGTCGGGGTCAAGGACATGTCGACGATCGAGACCCCGCCGCTCAACCGGCTGCCGGTCGAGACGGTGATTTGCGGCTACGACGAGCGCATCATTCGCGATGCGATCAACCGCGAACTGGAACGCCAGGGGCAGGTTTATTTTCTCCACAACCGCGTCATGTCGATCCAGAAAACGCGCGACCGAATCGCGGAGCTTTGCCCGGGCGCCCGGATCGATATCGGACACGGACAAATGGACGCGGACGAGCTCGAAGGCGTCATGCAGCGTTTCGTGGCGGGCGAAATCGATGTGCTGGTTTGCACGACGATCATCGAGAGCGGGCTCGATATTCCGAACGCCAACACCATCATCATCGACCGAGCCGATCGTTTCGGGCTGGCCGATCTCTATCAACTCCGTGGCCGAGTCGGTCGGGCCGAGCACAAGGCCTACGCCTACCTGCTTCTGCCGCGCGACATGATGACGGTGGGCGCGGCGCGCAAACGGATCAACGCCATCCAGCAATACAGCTCGTTAGGCGCAGGGTTCCGGATTGCGATGCGCGACCTCGAGATTCGCGGAGCGGGCAGCATTCTCGGGACGGCGCAAAGCGGTCACATCATCGCGGTGGGGTTCGATCTTTACTGCCAGCTTCTCAAGCAGGCCGTCGCGCAACTGAAAGGCGAGAAGTTGCGGCCGCGGCTTGAAGTCGAGGTGCGGCTCGATTTTGTCGCCACCAACGAGGGCGAATACCTCGCCGCCGGCCCGGACAAACTGGTGCCCGCTTTTCTTCCCACTTCCTACATCAGCGACTCCGCCCTGCGCATCCAGGCCTACCGAAGCCTGGCCGGGATCACGACCGCGGAGCAGTTGCAGCGCTTGCAGCGTGATTGGCGCGATCGCTTCGGGAAATGGGGGCCGGCGGTTGACAATTTGCTCCTGCTCAGCGAAATCAAGCTTTCCGCAGCTCGCGCCCGGGTCAGCCGGGTCGAGGTGCGCGAGGCGAAGTTAATGCTCACGCGGCGAGGCGACTTTATCCTTGTCGGTGGCAAATTTCCTCGTTTAACTTCCGGTAGAATCGATCTCAATCTCCCTGAGGTAATGCAATGGCTAAAGCAACTTTGAACTTCATTTGGCGTTATCCCATGGCGGCTCTCCTCGCCTTTTCCTGCCTCGGCATGGCTGCGATCGCTGCGCCGACTCGCGGCGCGGAATCGGTCAACGGAATCGCCGCCATCGTGAACGAGAAGGTGATCACTTATTCCGAAGTGCGCGAAGTGGTGGAGCCGCGCGAGCGCCTTCTGCGTTCGCAATACTCCGGCAACGAGTTGGCCAACAAGATCAAGGAATTGCGCAAAGCGGCGCTGCAGGATTTGATTGATCGGCAGCTCATCGTGCAGGCTTTCGATAAAGAGAAGCTTGCGATTCCACCGCATTTTATCGACGAACGGGTCGACGCGGTGATCAAGGAAAATTTCGGAGGCGACCGGCACGCGTTCATCAAAACGATGGAATCGCAGAAATACACGATGTCGAAGTTCCGCGATCTCGAGCGGCAAAAGATCATCGTCCAAGCGATGCGGGCCAAGAACGTGAAGTCCGACCTCCTCATCCCGCCGGCCAAGGTCCAGGAATATTATCGCACGCACAGAGAGCTCTTCTCGAGCAAAGCACAGGTCAAACTGCGCATGATCATGATTCCGGGTCATCCGGAATCCGGCGGCGGCGCGGGGCAGACGTCGATGGCGGATGAGATCCGCGCCAAACTCATCACCGGGGCGGATTTCGACAAAATGGCGCAGATGTATTCTGAAGACAGCACGCGCGATCTCGGTGGCGACTGGGGCTGGATCGATGACAAGACGCTTTCGCCCGAACTTTCGCGGGTCGCCTTTAACCTCAAGCCGGGTGAGATCAGCAAAGTGGTCGACCTTGGCGGCAACCACTACATTTTGAAAGTCGAAGCGCGCCAGGGCGGAGACGTTAAGGCGCTCGACAAGGACATGCGGGCGCAGATCGAGGGGAAATTGCGCCAGGACCAGGCGCAGGAGTTGCAGGAACACTGGCTCGCCAATCTCCGCTCGAAGGCCTACATCAAGACCTTCTAAGGAAGGCACCCTCGGCCGTGGCTGACGCCTGATCGCTGCGCATGACGCGCCCACGCATCGGCCTCACGTTGGGCGATCCCGCCGGCATCGGGCCCGAAATCATTCGAGCCGCGCTTGCTTCTGGGAAATTGCCCGAGGCCGAGTATCAGCTGCTCGGGGCCGCGGATGGTCACTCGTTAGGCAAGCCAACTCCAGAGAGCGCCCGCGCTGCACTAGCCGCACTTGAGGAAAGCGCCCGTCTCGCGCTCGCCGGCGAGGTCGATGCGATCGTAACCGGTCCGATCCACAAAGCGCGGATGTATGAGATCGGCTTTGAATTTCCCGGACAAACGGAATTCTTCGCGGCGCGTTGCGGGGTGAAAAATTTCGCCATGCTCCTGACCGGCGCGGGCCTGACCGTGGCCCTGGTCACGACCCACATTCCGCTCGCTCGCGTCGCGGAGAGCCTGCGAACCTCCGAGATCGTCCGCGTCGGCCGCCTGCTCGCGAATTTCCTCACCCGGCGCGGCACCGCGCGAATTGCGGTGGCCGGTCTCAATCCCCATGCCGGCGAATCCGGCACGCTCGGCCGCGAAGAAATCGAAATCATCACTCCCGCAATCGACGAGCTGAACCATCGGTTACTGGACACTGGTCACTCGTCGCTTTCCTTCTCCGGCCCGCTTTCGCCCGACACCGTGTTCCACCGCGCGGTCGAGGGAGAATTCGACGCCGTCCTTTGCATGTATCACGATCAGGGATTGATCCCGCTGAAACTCCACGCCTTTCATGAGGGGGTGAATGTGACCCTCGGTTTGCCTTTTCCGCGCACCAGTCCGGATCACGGGACTGCGTTTGAAATCGCCGGGCAGGGGATCGCCCGTCCTGAGAGCATGATCGCGGCGATTCGCCTCGCGGTGGAACTGGCTGCTCCCTCGCCAAAATGAATTCGCGCATTTCACCTCTTCATCTCGCGCTGCTCATGGCGACCGCGCTGGTCTTCGCCTGGTCCGCCTGGCTACCCTACGATCGTCTCACTTGGTGGCTCGAGGTCGCGCCGGGGATTTTTGGTGCTGCGATCCTCATCGTTACCTACAGCCACTTTCGTTTCACGACGCTCTGTTACACGCTGATCACGCTGCACATCATGCTGCTTTGCGTGGGCGGACACTATACCTACGCGCGCGTCCCGCTTTTCGAGTGGATCGAGCCGTATTTCGGGTGGCATCGGAATCATTTCGATCGGCTCGGACATTTCATGCAGGGCTTCGTCCCGGCCCTGATCGCGCGCGAACTGTTCATCCGCCTCCGGGTCGTCTCGGCCGGCGGCTGGCGATTCGCGATTGTCGTCCTCATCTGCATGGGAATCAGCGCGCTCTACGAGCTCCTCGAATGGGGCACGGCTCTGCTTACGGGAGAAGCCGCGAATGCGTTCCTGGGAACCCAGGGCGACGTCTGGGACACGCAGGCCGACATGTTTATGGCCCTGGTCGGCGCGATCTGCGCGCTCTTCTTTTTCAGCCACTGGCAGAACCGGCAAATGCGAAAACTGCCGAGTCGATTGTAGCTCGCTCACAAGCGGCGCACCGGCCTAACGAGCTGACGCGGGGTGGAAGTTGCGAGGTTCCTCGCCATCCAGCGGCGGCTCGGGATGACAAAAGGGGCCGGCGCGCTTTTACTCCAAGACCGCCGCATGCAGCCGCAAAAATATCTCACCGTCTTCAACCTCGGGATTCAGAACACCTTCGTCTATCGCTGGAATTATCTCCTGCGCGCGATCTTCGGCATCCTTCCGCTGGTCGGCACGATCTTCCTCTGGCGCGCCATTTTCAAAGAGAGCGGCGGCGGAATGCGCGGCTACGACTACGGGTCGATGATCTACTACTACTTGCTGACCATCCTGGTCAGCAACCTCGTCACCCCGACCGAGGACGAATGGCAGATCGCGGCCGACATCCGTGAAGGCCAGATCAATTCTTTCCTGACCAAGCCGGTCAATTACCTTGGCTACCGGTTCAGCATTTTCCTGAGCGGCCGGCTCGTTTACACCGCAGTCACCATTCTGCCGATCGCAGCGATCTTTTTCTATTTCCGCGATTTCATCGTCCTGCCTAACGACCCCATGACGTGGCTGGCCGCGTTCGTTTCCCTGGTCATGTCGGCCTTCATCCAATTCTTTCTCACCTACGCCCTCTCGATGATGGCCTTCTGGATCCTCGAGATCTCGACCATCGTCTTCATCGTCTACAGCTTCGAATACTTCCTCGGCGGCCAGATGTTCCCGCTCGACATCATGCCTCCGGCGGTCCAGGCGGTCATGAAATGGCTGCCCTTTTATTACGAGCTCTTTTGCCCGATCGCGATCTTTCAAGGGCGCCTGGTCGGGCCCGAAATGTGGGGCGCCCTTGCCATTCAAAGTGGCTGGATGCTGGCGATGTGGGCCGCTGCGAATCTGATGTGGAAACGCGGCCTCGGACATTACCAGGCCGTCGGCGGCTGAGTAAGGCGAAGATTACTTCGTCGCTGACGAGGCTACGCTCTGCTGCTGCGGAGAGCTTTCTGAAGCGCTGGGCTATTTCCAAGGTATCCGCGCTCCCCTGACTCTGACCCAAGGTTTTGAGTGCCGGAATCCCGCTCCTGATAACAGCCAGTGCTTGAGCACTTGGTCACGTCCGTCTTCGCCCCACCATCCTGGTCCCGCAGGGACGGAAGGAGCGTGGCCATTCGAGCGACGGTTCTTTCGTCCCGGCCGGGACTTCGCCGATTTGCGGTGGGCGCATTCCCCAGCGATGAAACGCTCGGCTATGTTTAAGGGATTGCTTTGACTCTGGCTTCGGCGGCTGCCGGCACGCGACGGCGTAAAGCGGGGCCCGGCGGCCCAAATTTGCCAGTGGGCGGTGAGTTTTTCTAGGGGACTACCGTCAGAGTGAGATCGTTACCTTCGCCTCCACTGTAGCTTACGACGAAGTTATTCTTTCCCGCGTTGAGAGTGGAGCCGTCGGCCAGGTTGGCGAAGGTGCCTCTGATCGGAGTGGCCGCGGTGTTACTGATCACGGTGAAGACCGAGCCCAAGGAAAGCCGCTTGTTTGCGACCGTGGCGAGGTCGAATTGCGCGCCAGTCTCGATGGCAACTTCATTGGCGACTACCTGATCGGCCTTGGCCTTTTTCGTGTTAAGCTTGTAGGTGTAGGTGCTATCCGATTGGAAAGTGAGCGAGTCTAGCAAGGTCAATGTTGTCGTCCGCCGACTCGCTCCCACTCCGGGAGTGAGAAAAGCCCCGGCACCGCGGCCGGTGCCAACAATGACCGGCCCCTCGATTACGCCGCTTCCACCGAGCGTACCGGCATTGACATTGACGGCTCCAGTTCCTGTTCCTGAACCACTATGGTTGGCGATTCGTAGGGTACCCGCGCTCACAGTGGTCGATCCACTGTGCGCGTTGGCACCGCTTAAAGTAAGGGCTCCAGTGCCTAGCTTGGTAAGACTGCCGGTGCCTTGGATTGCGCCGGAGAAGGTGGTCGTGAGATTGTTCGCTCCCAGAGTGAGCTTCTTGCTCCCGAGCAGAACCTGACCGTCGCCTTCTAATGACCCAATCGTGATCGCCCCGACCGAAAGGGCACTGATGTCCAACGTGCCGTTACCAAAAAGCTCGATCCGCACCGCGACACCATCGGCCTTGTCGGCAAATTGAATAAGACCGCCGTTACCGCCGTTCGTCCCGCCGTTGGCAATGAGGGTGGCATTGGACGCTTTACTTGAGTGTTCAAATAGGGTGAGTCCGCCATCCGCTCCACTGACCGTAGCCCCTTCCGAAGTTACCGTTGCCATTCCTCCGCGGGAGGTAAGTTCGAAGATGGTCTGGCCGGGACTCGCACCACTCACGGAACCAGGTAGGTTTGTGATCGTGGCCGCATCTGCCGTCGTCGAGTTGATAAAGGCGGTCAGACCGCCCGAGCCTCCGCTTACGGCGCAACCCTCGTTAATTAAAGTCGCGCTCGCAGCGCTCCCAAAACCGACGAATTCTACAAAACCATTGCTTCCACCGGAGGCAATCGCCCCTAGCGTTCTAAAATTAACGGAACTTTCCGAGTCCGAGCTATCATAGATAAAAAATGCGCCGGACATGTTCGACTCTCTCCCGCCGCTGGCCACGAAATTCTGCACCACCCCAGAGTCGTTCCTGATACCCGAACCGCCTTGGAGAGCGAGATATCGTCCAGGCGGGGCGGTAATGGTGTAAGCGTTGGCCCCCGGCGCAAATTGCAAGTCCGAAGCCGATGTATCCTGAGAAAGAAAGACGGTTGTCTCGCTGGAGACACCGAAGATGGCACTCGAAGGAATCAGCTGCGGATTCCAGTTAGCGGCCTTGTTCCAGTTTCCGTCGAGCGGGTTAGAACTCCAAGTTGCAGTATCGGCGTGAAGGCTCGCAGTGCTTAAAGCAACTACTGCCACCAGTGAATTGGCCCACGTTAAGAGGTAGGGCCGTTGAGGGTTCCAATTATTTTTCATGTTTTGCTGTCTTCCCTAGCGCGTGACCTGTGGCAGTTCTCTCACAGTCCGCACATTGTTTCAGGTTTTGATCGAGGAAATAGACGACGTCGTCATGCACCGTCCGTGAGGCATGAGGAGATTGGCCAAGGACCGACGGCGTTAGATCATAGCTATCCCAATATTCGAAGCCGCGTTCTTCGCTTGCCGGTATTGTGAGCAGAGCATAGCTGTTTTGCGACGCTTTCGCGCAGGGAGAAAGACCGAATCGCTCGGGCCTTGCGGAGGCCGGCCCGGGCTTATTTGTTTGAGCCAGACATGTCAGCGAAAGGCTTGACCACACAGAGAGAGAAAGAGAGAGAGCGTGTGTGTGTGTGTGTGTGTCCTTCATCTTCCTCCGGAATAAGGACATTTGGCGCTGGCCGGCGCGATGAAGTCAAGCGCGAAGTTTGGTTTGAGGGTGTCGAAGAGTTGTTTGCGGACCCTCAGGACTCGACGGCTGATGGGTTATCGCTTCTCGATAAGTGTCTGCGCCGGAGGCGAAACGCTGGGCTATGATCAGGGGACGTGGCTTGAGACCTAAGGCTACAGGGGGTTTCGCCGCGGCTCTCGGGGGTGTCCCACCGGCGCTGCGACGCTCGCGGCAGGGCGCTCGTCGGGCCGGCACCCTTACTAAGTCCGGCAGCCGAGCCGTCTATCGGCGTGTGGACGGAGCCATATCGGTTCGGTATTTAATGTTTTCCCGGCGACATTAACATTCGCTGTCGGAGTCGCTCCTCTCCGGCTTTGAACGGTCAGCAATAACCGCGCGCAAGCGGCTCTCGCGACGCGGGCGATTAATAAGAGCGACAATAGTGGCAAGGGTAACCAGACCCTGCGGATCAGTATCGTGGCGAACGCCCGCATGTATGAGGTGCAGAAAAAGGCCGACGGCGACGCCGATTGGAGTGCCGTGGGAATCTTCGCTTCCACCCGCGGCATGGAAATCGCCGGGTCGACTGCGTGCACCCGCTACACTTTCCACGTCCGAGCCCTCGGCGGCTCGACCAGCCAGAGTGATTGGAGCGATCTGGTGAGCATCGCAAGCCTCTAGGCACGGTAAAATAAATTGGCTGACCCCCACTTCAGCGGGCGGCGGGGCAGCCAGAAAGAGGCCGACGCTATTTCCCGCAGGATCGCCCATCAGTTGATGCGTCCCGCGACTTTTCCGTTGCGCAATCTCCCTGGCTTTCCCAGATTCGCGGCACAGTGGATCTGAAACACTATCTTGCCACCCGCCAAAAAGAGGTCGATCGCGCGCTTGATCGTTTCCTGCCCAAGGCGTCGACCAAGCCGGCGACGATTCACGAGGCGATGCGCTATTCGCTTTTTGCCGGCGGCAAACGCCTCCGCCCGATCCTCTGCCTCGCGGCCGGGGAAGCCTGTGGCGGCCTAACGAAAAGCGCGTTGCCACTGGCCTGTGCGATGGAATGCATTCACACCTACTCGCTCATTCACGACGATCTCCCGAGCATGGATAACGACGATTTTCGACGCGGCCGCGCCACTTGTCACAAGGTCTATGGTGACGGCATCGCGGTGCTGGCGGGCGACGCACTTCTGACGGTTGCCTTTGAAATTGCGGCCGCCGCGGATTGCTGGCCGCGCTACGACATGCGCGAAATTATCCGCGAGATTTCGGTCGCTGCGGGCAGCCGCAGACTTATCGCCGGCCAGGTCGCGGACCTTGAGGGCGAAGGAAAAAAAATCGATCACGCGCAACTCCGTTACATTCACGAGAACAAGACGGCTGCGTTATTGACCACTTCGGTGCGCCTGGGCGCGATGAGCGCGAATGCGACCCCGACGCAGCTCAGCGCGGCGAGTGATTTCGGGCGCGCTCTCGGCCTGGCTTTCCAAGTGATCGACGACATTCTCGACGTCACGCAAACGAGCGAGAAGCTCGGGAAGAGCGCTGGGAAAGATGTCGCTGCGCAGAAAGCCACTTATCCGGCAGTTCTCGGCCTGGAAAAATCGAGAGTGGAAGCGAGCCGCCTAACAAAGCAAGCGCACGATGCGCTCCGCCCGTTAGGCAAGAAAGCCGAGACGCTCCGCGCGCTCGCGAACTATCTCCTCGAGCGCGAGTATTGAATT
>JBDTVP010000036.1:0-24525 GCA_040007175.1 Spartobacteria bacterium | reverse complement strand
GTGACGCGATTCCTGAGCTGCCATTTCCAATCGTTCCAGAGTTCCGGCGCGACCTCCGGGAAATAACCGGGCGCCATGGAGATGAACTCTTTTCCGTCCTTTTTACCGTCGGCCAGAGTAAGCATTTTTATTGTAAGAAAAAAGGTTAATGGCCTTAACTAATGTGTCAATGAAGGCACTTTCCGGTGCGGGCCGCACACCGTTGTTCGCTCTTTTACGCTGGTGAGCCTGCGCCTTGTCGTGCCCGGAATTCTGCCAAGTCGTTTCTCGATTACCGGCAGGAGCAGAAGCATGGGTGCCGCCTGTTTGCCCACTTCCTGCTCTCCGCTACTATTTGAACACCGCCGCCCGCGCTCCTGTCCAACTGCCCGTCTATGCCTTACCGACTTTTATTTTTCGTGCTGCTCGCCCTCCTTCCAGCGGCTTATCTTTCTGCCCAAACTGCTCCGGTGCCGAGCACCTCACCGGCGGCCGTACCTGCAACAGCCCAGCCCGCCGCGGCCCAGCCCACACCGACCGTTCCAGCCGCTGCGGCCGCCCCCGGGAAAGACGTCGTGCATCAGCTCAATAGCGCGTTCGCCAAAGTTTTCGAGACGGTTGCGCCGAGCGTGGTGATCATTGAGGTGACGAAGAAGGCGGACGCCAACGATACCTCACTGGATGATCTTTTTTTTCAGGCGCCGGACGACAACGACCCGCAGCGCAGGCAGCGGACGCCGGAGCCGGTGCAGAGCGAAGGCTCTGGCTTTATCGTTAGGCAGGACGGCTTTATTTACACCAACTTCCACGTCGTCGAGGGCGCGGATAAAGTGCAGGTAAAACTAAAGGACGGCCGGGCATTTCCCGGCAAAGTCGTCGGGACCGATGAGAAAACCGACGTGGCCGTGATCAAGGTCGAGGCGACCAACCTGCCGGTGGTGCAGTTCGCCGACAGTGACGCGGTCCGGGTCGGGCAGTTCGCTTTTGCGATCGGCGCGCCCTTCAAGCTCGACTACACTTTTACCTACGGCGTGATCAGCGGGAAAGGCCGGAACAAACTGCTCGAGACGGGCGGCTACAACATCGCCGATTACCTCCAGACCGATACTTCGATCAACCCGGGCAACAGCGGCGGTCCGCTCTGCGACATCGACGGGCGGGTGGTCGGCATGAACACGCTCATCAATGGTCTAAACCGCGGCCTGGGTTTCGCCATCCCGAGCAATTTGGTCAACGAAATCGGCCTGCAATTAATCGCGGGAAACAAGATCGTTAGGCCGTGGCTCGGCATCCGGATCGAAACCCTCGGCGAGAATCCCTCGATCCGCGATCTGTTCAAAGGGATCGAGAAGGGCGTGGTTGTGCGGACGATTGAGGCCGACACGCCGGCCTACAAAAGCGGCCTCCAGCCGTTCGACGTGATTACGCAAATCGACGGCGCGCCGGTCACGACCGATACACAGCTGCAGCATGAGATTTTGAAAAAGAAGGTCGGCCAAAACGTCGAGCTCGGGGTTTGGCGTAAAGGGCAGCCGATGAAAATCGCGGTCACGACGGGCGAATTGCCTAACGACGTCGGACGCGCGTCCGTGCAGTCGACCCCGCTGGCCGCGCCGCGGGAAGAAGACGCGACCAAGTTTGGCTTACAGGTGCAGGACCTGGCCAAGGAAGTGGCGACGCGCCTGAAACTGAACGTCCAACAAGGCGTGATCGTAACCGACGTGGCCGACGGCAGCCTCGCCGCCGCGCAGGACATCCGGCGCGAAGACGTGATCACGGAGGTGGACGGCAAGACGGTGACGAACGTGGCTAGCTTCCGCGAGGCCCTGACCAAGGCCGATCCGGTCCGCGGAATTTTGCTCTATCTGGATCGCAGAGGGAGCCGCACCTTCGCAGTCCTCAGGGCCAGCCAATAATCGCGCCCGTGCAGCAACGCGTGTTTCTTCCTCGCCCTGTCAGGGAAACTGCGTCTGCGTTCCGTCTTGTTCTGCTTCTTGCCCTTTACGCCCTGCCTGGCGTCGTCCAGGCAGAGTGGAAGGTCACCAGCTCGGAGCGGGAATCTTCGCCTAACGATATGGTGGAGCACTGGACCACCTCAGTCGAGGACGCCTCCAGCGGAGCCCGCGCCACCTTGCACCTCGCCGTCTTCGACCCGCGTAAGGTTAATTTGCAGGTGATCGATCAACCGAGCGCACCGCGTCGTGATCTGGCTGGGGTGATGGAAAAAAACCAGGCTCTGGCCGGCGTCAATGGCGGCTACTTTGACCCCGAGGATGCGCCACTCGGCCTTCTCGTGAGCGAAGGCCGCACCATTTCCCCGCTACGCAAAGCGAAACTCCTGACCGGCGTCCTGACCGCGACTGCCACACGGGTGGATATCGTGCGCGCCAGTCGTTTCGCGATGAGCATCAAAATTAAGGCGGCCCGGCAATGCGGACCGCTTTTGGTCGAACGCTCCGCACCGATCGCGGGCCTGAACGCGACCCGTCCGGCGCGTCGCACTTTCGCGGCGGTCGACGGCAGCGGCCGCGCGGCGCTCGGGGTTTCCTCCGCGCTTTCCCTCGCCCAGCTCGGGCAGGTTCTCTCCCTAACGAATCCGGCGGGAAAAATGAAAATTGTGCGGGCGCTGAATCTCGATGGCGGCTCCTCCAGCGCCTTCTGGTTTGCTCGCGAGGAAGGCGCTTTCTCGTTTCGCGAGTTGAAAACGGTCCGCGATTTTATCGCGCTCCTCCCACCACCGACTCGTTAGGGCGAGGTGCGCCCGGGCGGTCGCACGGCTTTTCGCGCGCGCCGCGCTTGACGCGCGGACGGCCCGCGCCAAAACTCCCGACGCGATGCGCATCTTTGGCCGCTTTCTCCGCAATGGGTTGCCCGTTTTTGGAGAAGTGCGTGAGAACGAGGTGCATTTTCTCGCGCAACCGTTCTGGCTCGGGCTCGAGTTCAGCGGCGAGGTCGGCTCGTTAGGCGAGCTGGTAATTGACGTGCCGGTGACCCCGAGCAAGGTGGTCGCGGTCGGTTTAAACTACGGCGAGCACATCAAGGAAATGCAGCGGAGCGAGATCGGTTCGCCGCTCATCTGGTTCAAGGCACCCAGCTCGCTCCTCGCGCATGAAGGCACGATTCGGATCGCGTTCCCCGAGCACAAAACCGATTTCGAAACGGAACTTGCGATCGTCATCGGGGCCGTCGCGAAGAACGTGAGCGAGGCCCGCGCGCTGGAATATGTTTTCGGTTACACGATCGCGGAAGACATCAGCGATCGCGATTTGCAGAAGGCGGAGAAACAATTCTCGCGCTGCAAATCTTTCGATACCTACACGCCGGTGGGGCCATTTGTTTACACAGAGGTCGATCCGCAGAATCTCGAAATCTCCTTGTCGCAAAACGGAGAGCTCAAACAGCGGGCGCGCACCAGCCAGATGATCTATTCCGTGGCGAAAATTATTTCTTTTGCGAGCGAGTCACTCACTCTTTTGCCCGGCGATTTGATCCTAACGGGCACGCCGTCTGGAGTGGGCGCGCTCCGGGAGGGCGACGAATTGATCGCGACCATTGGCGACTGGCCGCCCCTGCGGACGCGGGTCGAAAATGCAGCCCGCGATTAAAAAAACTTGCCTAGATGCAATTTGCAAGGCTTCCTCTACATCCCACTCCAAAAGCGAATCCGATTTGATTTATGAGCGGAGGATTGACGTAAAATGATCAACCAAGAAAGTTTTGCTGGACGCCCAATCCCTTCCTCTGTGATAAAACTAGCGGCGCTCAATAAATCGCCGGAATCTTCTGTCGAACATCAACCTGCCTAATATGAAAAAAACGCTAATCGTTAGTCTGTGCACACTCACTCTGGCGCTCACCGCCTTCGCTCAAGATCCGGCTGCCTCGCCTGCGACCAGCCCGGATACCGCGGCGCCCGCCGATACCACCGGTTCACCCGCGCTCGCCGTTCCGCCGGACACGACGGTGCCCGCAACCTCTCCGGTTGACCCCAACGCTCCGGTCGTGGGGATGTCGCCGGCCGCCCCGATGGCGACGGCTGCTCCGGCCATGTCGGCAGCGCCCGCGCCAGCTGATCCAAACGCAGCTCAGCCCGCCACCGCGATGGGCGCTGAGAAAACCTCGAAGAATTTCCTTCTTTCCAATTTCGAAGCAGGCGGCCCGATCATGTGGCCGATCCTGCTCGTGTCGATCATCGCCTTGATGGTCGTGATCGAGCGCTGCTTCTGGTGGGGTGCGCGGTTTTTCCGTCGCGATCCGAAACGGGTCGAGAAAGTTTTCACCGCGATCGAAACCGGCGACGTGAACGAAGCATCGAAGCTGGCGCGCGGTTCCCGCGATCCGATTCTGCGCATGCTCTGGAATGGATTGAACCACCAGCACGCCTCTCTGCAGGGCGCTCTGCAAGTTGCGGCCGGCATCGAGATCAAACGCGCCGGACGTTTCCTGGTCGTCATGGACACGCTGGTTACTTTGGCCCCTCTCCTTGGTCTACTCGGCACGATCACCGGTCTGATGAAATCGTTCGGTTCTCTCGGAAACGAAGAATTGGCCGTGCAAGCGGTTACTGGCGGTATTTCGGAAGCGCTTATCGCAACCGCCTGCGGTCTCGGAATCGCCATCTTTGCTTTGATTCCGTTTAACTTTTTCACTTCCCGGGTGTCTAACCTGGAGTTCGAATTGCAGACCGCTGCGACGAACCTGGAAGTTATGTTGGAAGCGAACTCTAAAGCCAAAAGTGAGGCTGAAATGACCACGACCACTCCACGGCCCTAAGCATCGAATTTAGTTAGATCGACCGATCCTATGGAATTCACCTCGCCCATTCCGCACAAGAAAGCGCGGATCGAGATCATCCCCCTGATCGACATCATGTTCTTTCTGCTCGCCAGTTTCATGATGGTGAGCATCAGCCAGGTGCACATGAAGGGCATGAAGGTCGATCTGCCTTCGGGGGTCAGCGGGCAGACGCAGACCAAGCGTGAATACATTAGTCTCTCCGTGGATAAGGATGGGCAAATTTACTTCGACAAATCCAAGATGGAACCTGACGTGGTTTACACCACGCTAGTTGAGATCCACAAAACCTCTCCGCGAGCCAAGATCTTCATCCGCGGCGATCAAAACACTTATCACGGCGATATCATCCGACTGATTGAGCAGGTCCGGTCTTCCGGTTTCTACAAGATCGCGTTCGAGATCAAGAGCCCGTCGATCTCGAGCAGCATCGCGAATCAATCGAGCCAGTAAATCCATGGCAAAACCGCAATACTACACAGGCATGCCGAAATGGCAGGTGTTTGCTTCCCTAGCCGGCGCGATCGCGATCGAGCTAGCGGCCGTGGCCCTCGCCGGTTTGCACAAGGAAGAGGAAATCCCGATGGATCCCGGCTTCGTCTCGCAACAGCCGATCGATGCCGTCATCACCGAGCTCCCGCCGGAACCGACTCCGCCACCAGATGAGGAGCCGCCACCTCCACCGCCGCCGCCGGATGAACCAACGGAATTCACCATCGAAGAACCAACTCCTCCACCGCGTCCGAAAGACGCTCCGACGCCGAAGCCTCGGGCTCGTGTGGCGGCTGCTCGCCCGAGTGGCCCCGCTCCGTCCGGTCCGGTGAGTTTTATTTCAGCCAAAGCTAATCTGACCAGCGCCCCGCGCCCCACCTATCCGTATGAGGCCCGCCGAGCCAAGCAGACAGGCAGCGGAAAATTTCTGCTCATCTTCAATTCGTCCGGCAGCGTGACGGACGTGGAGGTGTCGCAAAGTACCGGAAGCGCGATTCTCGATCAGACCAGCATGCAGACCTTCCGGCGCTGGCGTTGCAAGCCCGGTGCCTACACCAAGGTTTACGTGCCCATCACCTATACGATGGAGGGTGCGCAGCTTTAACTTCCCGAATTTGCCATGAAAGTCGCTTCGCCCATTCCACGTAAACACGCCCGGATCGAGATCATCCCCTTGATCGACATCATGTTTTTCCTGCTCGCCAGCTTCATGATGGTGAGCCTGAGTCAGACCCACATGAAGGGTATTCGGGTGAATCTGCCGTCCTCAGTCGCCGTGCCTCAGGCCACGCCGCAGATGAAGGATTTTACCAGCCTGCGGGTAGACGCTGACGGCTTGGTCCACATCGACGAACAAGTCGTTGCCGATGGGGACGTGATGCCGCGGTTAATGCAGCTGAAGAGGGGCAACCCGGACGTCAAAGTGTTCATCAGCGGTGATAAGGAATCTCTCCACGGCGACGTGATTAAGTTGCTCGATCGGGTCCGCTCAGCCCACATCGACAAGGTGGGTTACGAGATTAAGGTCAAAGCTGGCGCCGGCGGCGGCGCGGGAGGACCTGCGGGTGCCCCGCCACCACCTCCACCGCCCCCCGCACCCTAAGCGCGCCCGCGTTGTCAGCGTTCAAGAGGACGGAGGCGAACTCTTGAGAAAGTCCCGCAGCTCACGCACCGCCATGGCGCGGTGACTGAGCTGATTTTTCTCGATCGCCGCAAGTTGCGCGAAGCTCCGGTCGAAGCCGTCCGGTTGGAAAAGCGGATCGTAGCCAAAACCGGCCGAGCCGCATTCTCCCTCGAAAATCTGCCCTTCCACCGCGCCCTCGAAACTCCCCACCACTTCCCCAGCGCGCGCCAGCACGAGCACGCAGCGGAAACGCGCCGCGCGCGAGGCGCCCGGAGCGAGGCGCGCCAGTTCCGCGAGCAACTTCTGCCGGTTCGTCGCGTCCGTCGCGCCGGGCCCGGAATAGCGGGCGGAGAAAATCCCGGGCGCCCCGCCTAACGAGTCGACCTCGAGCCCGGAATCGTCCGCCAGAACCAGGCCCGCCACCTGGCGCGAGACAATCACCGCCTTGAGCTGCGCATTCTCCGCAAAGGTCGCGCCGTCCTCGACCACTTCACCGATCTCCGGGTGCACGCTCATATCCAGGAGCGTGCAAACCTCCCCGAGCATCTCGGTAAATTCCCGCGTCTTGTGCGCGTTGCGGGTCGCCAGGAGCAGCCGAATCACGTCCGCGAATGAATCAGAAAAACAGAAAAAGAGGAACGGTAGAACGCTGGCACCGTAACTTTCTTCAATTTCCTGCTTTCCTGCTTTCCTGAACCGCCCACCTTCTCGTCACTCCATGAGCGAACGCCGTAAACCGTATCCCTTCGATCTCCTCGAACCGAAGTGGCAGGCCGTTTGGGAAGAACGCCGTCCCTTCCACGCGCCCAATCCCGGGGAGCCCGGCTTCGATCCGACCCGCCCCAAATACTACGTGCTCGACATGTTCCCCTACCCGAGCGGCTCGGGGCTGCACGTCGGACATCCGGAGGGTTACACCGCGACCGACATCGTGGCGCGCTACAAACGCCTCTGCGGCTTCAACGTTCTCCATCCGATCGGCTGGGACGCCTTTGGTTTGCCTGCCGAGCAATACGCCATCCGCACCGGCCAACATCCGGAGATCACCACCCGCGAAAACATTGCCCGCTTCAAGATGCAGTTGAAACGGATCGGGTTTTCCTACGATTGGGAGCGCGAGATCAGCACGGCCGACCCCGATTTCTTTCGCTGGACACAATGGATCTTTCTTCAGATTTATCATTCCTGGTTTAATCCGGAGACACGCCGGGCCGAACCGATTTCCACCTACACCGGCACCGATCCGGACGACGTGCGGCTCGCCTTCGTCGCGACCGTCCCGGTGAATTGGTGTCCCGAACTCGGCACCGTCCTGGCGAACGAGGAAGTGATCGACGGCAAAAGCGAAGTCGGCGGATTTCCGGTCGTGAAACGCCCAATGCGGCAATGGATGTTGCGCATCACTGCCTTCGCCGAACGCCTGATCGATGAACTCGATCCGCTAGACTGGCCGGAGGGAATCAAGCTGCTGCAACGGAACTGGATTGGGAAAAGCGAAGGCGCGGGGGTGGATTTCGTGGTCGCGGAAGAGGACACCATCATCACCGTTTTCACGACCCGCCCCGACACGCTTTACGGCGCCACTTACATGGTCCTCGCGCCGGAAAATCCGCTCGTCGATCAGCTCACGATTAAAGAACAACGCGACGCGATCGCCGCCTACAGAGCGCAGGTTTCCGCCAAGAGCGACCTTGAGCGCACCGATCTTGCGAAAGAAAAATCCGGCGTCTTCACCGGCGCGTATGCGATCAATCCCGCCAGCAACGAGCGCATCCCGATCTGGATCGCCGACTACGTCCTGATGGGATACGGCACCGGCGCAATCATGGGCGTGCCCGCGCACGATGAGCGCGACCTCGAGTTCGCGCAGAAATTTGGGCTCGCGATCCTGGAGGTCGTGCAACCGCCCGGAGACGCCACAGCCACCGGCTGCACTGGCGACGGCGTGGCGATTAATTCGCCGCTGATCGACGGCCTAACGACTCCGGATGCGAAACGAAAGATCGCCGCCTGGCTGGAGGAGCAGGGCCTCGGGCGGCGCACGATCAATTACAAACTGCGCGACTGGCTTTTCTCGCGGCAACGCTATTGGGGCGAGCCCTTCCCGATTATTTGGCGCGACGGGAAACATGAGGCAATCGCGGAGTCAGAGCTGCCACTCGTGCCGCCGCCGCTGGACGATTTTAAACCGACCGGCACCGGTGAGCCGCCGCTCGCCCGAGCAAAAGATTGGGTGCGTTACTCCGAGGCCGCGACGCGCGAATTGAACACAATGCCGCAATGGGCCGGCTCCTGTTGGTATTACCTGCGTTTCTGCGATCCGGGAAATGGCGAACGCTTTGTCGGGCACGAAGCAGAACGCTACTGGATGATGGGGCCGACGAGTGGCGCTGGTGCCACGAACGAAGGCGCTTTTCCCCGGCAAAGCCCGGCCGAGGCCCCCCTTCCGTCAGCCGTTCGCCCCGGTTCCGGCGGCGTTGACCTCTACGTCGGCGGGACCGAGCACGCCGTCCTCCATCTGCTTTACGCCCGCTTCTGGCACAAGGTGCTCTTCGATCTTGGCCATCTCTCGACCGCTGAACCGTTTCAGCGCCTCGTGAACCAGGGCATCATCCTGGGCGAAGATGGCCGCAAAATGTCGAAGCGCTGGGGGAACGTGATCGATCCGCTCGACGTTATCGCCGAATACGGGGCCGACGCGTTCCGTTGCTACGAGATGTTTATGGGCCCGCTCGAGCAGATGAAACCCTGGAGCATGACCGGAGTGGAAGGCGTCTCGCGCTTTCTCGCGCGGGTCTGGCGGCTCGCGATGGAGGAAAATCAGGCCGGCGAATGGGTGCTTTCGGAATCTGTGGCCGAAGTCGAGCCGTCCCGCGTCCAGCTCAAGGTGATCCACACCACGATCAAGAAAGTGAGCGAAGACATCGAGGCGCTCTCCTTCAACACCGCGATCGCCCAGATGATGATTTTCGTAAACGCCTTCACCAGCCCGGGACGCACCGCCTCCCCTGGTCCGGGTAACGCGCCCGTCCCGGGTGCCGGTTTTGGCGTCTCGCCGAAACAATCTTCCGCCGCCGGGGAGGATGCGGAGTCTGCCCAAGTCCGCGGAGGCGGGACGCCTTCGCCAGCAGGCGAGACGCGCGCGCTACCCGGCGGCGACCGTTCGGTGCCGGTGTCGGCTTTGCGCACGCTCCTCGTGCTGCTCCATCCTTTTGCTCCCCACCTGACTTCGGAGCTGTGGGAGACGTTAGGCCGGCGCTTCCCGGTTTCGCCTAACGAAATCACAGACCAGCCGTGGCCGGAATATCGGGCCGAATTTTTGGTTGAAGACGAAGTGGAAATCGCGCTCCAGGTCAACGGAAAGGTGCGCGATCGGGTGACGGTGCCGATCACCGCAACCAATCCCGAATTGGAAACGATCGCCCGCAACAACCCGCGGGTGCAGGAGTTCATCGCCGGGCTCGCTATCCGCAAAGTGGTCGTGATCCCAAAAAAGCTGGTCAACGTGGTTGCGAACTAGCCAGACTGGCCAGCTTATGTTCAAAGAATTCAAAGAGTTTGCTGTAAAAGGAAACGCCGTCGATCTCGCGGTCGGCGTGATCATCGGTGCGGCCTTCGGTGGCATCGTCGCTTCACTGGTCAAAGATATCCTTATGCCTCCCATCAGCCTGCTGGTCGGCGGCCTGGATTTCTCGAATAAATTCCTCGTGCTCAAGGCCGGTGCCGACGGTGCGACCAATTTCGCCACCCCCGCGCTCGCCGCGGCGGACAAGGCGATCACCTGGAACTACGGCAACTTCGTCACCCTGATTATCAATTTTCTCATTGTGGCTATCTGCATTTTCCTCGTCGTCCGGGCGCTTAACAAAATGAAGCGACCCGCGCCCAATGCGCCCGCCGTTTCCAAGGATTGCCCGGCTTGCGCCATGACGATCCCGGTCAAGGCGACGCGTTGCCCGCATTGCACGACCGACCTGTCGCGCGCCTAACGACAGCAACCGGCCAGCAGTCTCGGAGCGGCGATTTGCAACCGCCGAAAACGGCTACGCTCCCATCCGGGCGCGTCGTCCCGCCTTCAGGCTGCGGCGCGGTTTTCGTCCACCCGCAGGACCCGGCGGGGCGTGCAAAGCCAGATCCGGCTTTTGCCGTCGTCCGGCCAGGATACCCCGCCGGCCCAGGGCGAGAACGCCGGGAGAATCCAACAGCGATCCTGTTGCACAAAAGCCGGAAACTTGAGCCGCAGGCCGGCTCCGTCCGCGAGGTTCGCCGCCGGGTGATAATGCCCGATGATCTGGATCCGCCCGGGTTCGTCCGCGGCACAATGTCCATGCTGGAAAACGAACTCCGGCGTTTCCCAGCGCGGCGCGAATTCAATGGCGTGCGCGACCTGCCGGTCGTGATTTCCCGCCAGCGCAATCACCTCGCAACGTTGCCGCAGGCGCGCGAGCAGCTCCGCCGCCGCTGCCGCGGAAGCCCGGTCATGCACCAAATCACCAACGATGAGGAGCCGCCGCGGTTGATATTCATCCAGCAACTCCACTAGCCGCTCCTCGATCGAAGTCATCCCCCAAAGCGGCATGAGGCGGCCAGCCGCGCGCTGGCTCAGCTCGTAGCCGAAGTGTAGATCGGCCACTGCCAGCCAGCTTTCAGCGGCGTGAAAAAGCGCCAGACGCCCGTCGAGGAAGACGTTAGGGGCGATGGCGATTTGGCCGGCGGCGGTGATGGGCATGGATCCGGCTCCGAAATTATGCCTTGCCATCCCCAGCTTCAACCGGTAAGCAGGCCGCTTAGCCGACATGACGACTCTTCCAAGGTATATCTTGGTCGGCGCCTTTGCCTTACTCTCGGCAAGTTGCGCCAGCCCACCGCAAAAAATCTCCAGCACCCGGGTTGCGCCCAAGCGCATCTGCCAGGTGCGCACCACCGCCTACACTCACACCGAAGCAGGCGGCGCCCACAACGCCATCGGCACTCTCCTCTCCGGCAAGAACGTAAAGAGCGCCGCGGCCGACTGGTCGCGCTGGCCGCTCGGGACGAAATTCCGGATCGTTGATACCGACGAAATTTTCCAGATCGACGACTACGGCAGCGCGCTCATCGGCACCCGGACGATCGACCTCTATAAGACCAGCCGTCTCGCGATGAGAAAATGGGGCGTGCGTTCGGTCGACATCGACATTCTCGAATGGGGCTCGGCTCAGAAGAGCCTCGAGGTGCTCGCCCCGAGGAAAGGCAACCGCCGTGTCCGCGCCATGATCGTTGCTCTTTCTCAGAACAAGCAAATCACCCGCCCGTTCTAGACGGACTTTCTTTTGACAGCGGCGAGCCCCGCCGCACCTTCCGCGGATGAAAATTTTTGTCGTCGGCGGCGCGGGATACATCGGGAGCATCTGCGTCGAGCTCCTCCTCGATGAAGGTCACGAGGTCATCGTCTTCGATAACCTGACCGAAGGTCACGGTCTCGCCGTCGACCAGCGCGCAGCCTTCATCGGCGGCGATCTTTCCCGCCGGGAGGAAATCAGCCGCGCCCTGAAGGAGACGAAGCCGGAAGCGATCATGCATTTTGCCGCCAACGCCCTCGTCGGCGAATCGATGCAGAATCCTTCCAAATATTTTCGCAACAATGTCGCCGCGGGGATCAATTTGCTCGACGCCATGCTCGAGGCCGGCGTCGACCGACTCGTTTTCTCGTCCACCTGCGCCACTTTCGGTCCGCCCGAACGGGTGCCGATCGACGAGACGCTCCCGCAGCGGCCGATCAATCCCTACGGCGAATCGAAGCTCATGTTCGAGAAGATCCTGCGCTGGTACGATGAGATTCACGGGCTGAAATTCGTCGCCCTGCGTTACTTCAACGCCGCCGGCGCCACGGAAAAATTCGGCGAAGATCATCGCATCGAGACGCATCTCATTCCGAATGTCTTGAAAGTCGCGCTCGGTCAAAAAGAGCACGTTGAAATTTACGGGACCGATTACGAAACGCCCGACGGCACCTGCATCCGCGATTACATCCACATCCTCGATCTCTCCCGCGCGCACATCCTCGCCCTCGGAGCAAAAGAGAGCGCCTTTTATAACCTCGGCACCGGCGGCGGTGCGAGCGTGCGCGAGGTGATCGATATTTGTCGCGACGTGACCGGCAAAGACATTCCCGTCTTGGAGAAACCGCGCCGCCCCGGCGATCCGCCGCGCCTGATTGCGGCGTCTGCCAAGATCAAGAGCGAGCTTGGCTGGGAACCGAAGTTTGAAAACCTGCGCGCGATCATCGAAAGCGCCTGGCGCTGGCACCTGAAATTCCCCGACGGTTACGGCGATTAAAAAAGAAGCGGGGCCGCGCCCCCTTTATCCGAAACGAATCCAAAAAAACGCCCGCGGACACACGGTCCGCGGGCGCTCGAATCATTTTTCTACAAATCCCGACTCGTTAGGGAGTCGTGGTCGTGGTCGTCGTGGTCTCTTTCTTTTCGTAGAAAGAGATCGGCTTCTCGAGAGTCACTTTGGAAATGACCATGCGATCGCCTTCCTTGACGTAGGTGTAGCGAACCGGCATGTCGGGGCGAAGCATCGACATTTCGACGGTTTTGCCTTCCGGATCCACCACTGTGGTCTGCTTGCTGTAGTAATACTTCACTGGCTCGGCGCTCGCCTCAGTGCGGAAGGTGATGTAATCGGAACCCGGCGTGTAAGCCGTGATCGTTCCGGTGCCGTCGAGGGTGCTCGTGCTGGTGCTCGTGCTAACGCCTGCTCCACCGGCAGTGACGCTGGTGGTGGTGCTCGATTCCTGCGCGATGGCGGTTCCGAGTGCGAGTGCGCAAGCGGCCCCGGCTACCAACATTTTAGTAAGTGTATTCTGTTTCATGTTTGTCCTTTTGTTTGGTTAAACGGATGATTTCCGTCGTGGTTCAGTCCGACTCGTCCCAGCCGTTGTTTATTCATGATCAATTCGTAAAGCGACTGTTAGGCGGTCGCATCGCCATCTAGGCTCGTCACCTATCACCCACTCATGCAACCACTTCCCGGTTTTCGAGATTTTCTGCCCGCAGACTGCGCGCTGCGCAACGCCATCTTTGCCCGCTGGCGCGAGGTTTGCCGCCGCTACGGTTTCGTCGAATGGGACGGCCCCGTCCTTGAGCCGACCGAGCTCTATCAGAAAAAAAGTGGACCCGAGATCGTGGCCCAGCTTTTTAATTTCACCGACAAAGGCGAGCGCGAAGTCGCCCTCCGACCGGAGCTCACCCCGACCCTCGCCCGCGTCGTCGCGGCCCAGGAACGCGCCTTTCGCAAACCGCTCAAATGGTTTTCCATCCCGCAATGTTTTCGCTACGAAAAACAGCAGCGCGGTCGGTTGCGGGAGCATTTCCAACTCAACTGCGACCTCATCGGCGAAGCCTCGCTCGCGGCCGATACCGAGTTGATCGCGCTCAGCATCGACCTCCTCCGCGCCTTCGGTTTCACGGCCAACGATTTCGTCGTGCGGGTGAGCGACCGCGAATTTTGGAGCGATCTCCTTCGCGCTCAAAACGTGCCCGAGGAACGCTGGAGCGAACTGCTTCAGGCGATCGACAAAAGCGAACGCGATTCGCGCGTAAAAACCACCGAACGCCTCGGGGCGCTCGCGGAGCCGGTCCTCGCGGTCCTCGATGGCGGCGGAAAAAGCGAGCGTCTCAATCAACTCGTTAGGGACTTGGAACACCGCGGTTTGGCCGATTTCGTGAAGGTCGATCTCTCGATCGTGCGCGGACTCGCCTACTACACCGGCATCGTCTTCGAGCTTTTCGATCGGTCCGGCAAATTCCGCGCCATCGCCGGTGGTGGACGCTATGATAATCTCATTCATCAACTGAGCGACGGCGCCGTTTCGCTGCCGGCCGCCGGCTTCGCCCTGGGCGACGTCGTCCTCGGCGAGATGATTCAGTATGTGCCGGCCGCGCGCGAGCGCATGGCCGGGTTCGTTAGGGGTGAAAGCGCGCTCGACCTTTATCTCGTCATCGCCAAGGAAGAGCGGCGGCCGGATGCGCTCCAGCAGTTACAGCAACTGCGAGAAGCCGGTTGGCGGGTCGATTACCCGCTCACCCCGGCCAAGGTCGGCAAACAATTCCAAGCCGCCGAGGCGATGGGCGCCAAGGTCACTCTGCTTTACGGCGACGAGTGGCCGGCGGTGAAATTGAAGACGCTCGCGACCCGTGAAGAATCGTTAGTCCCGCAGGCCGAAGTGCTCGACGGCGTGAAGGCCGCGTTGGCCCGCTGAGTTCGCGCCGCTACTTGCGCGTTTGCGCGCATCGCCCAAACTGACAGGCTCGCTGCCACCATGTATCGCACTCATCACTGCAACGCCCTTCGCGCCGAAGACATCGACGTCCAAGTCACCCTCTCCGGGTGGGTGCACTCCCGCCGCGATCACGGCGGCGTCGTCTTTATCGACCTGCGCGATCGCGAAGGCCTCACTCAGGTTGTCTTCCGACCCGAGGAAAATGCGGAGGTCGCCAAAGCCGCGCATCACCTCCGCGACGAAGATGTCATCCAGGTCGAGGGCCGGGTCGCGCCGCGCCTGACCGGCACTCAAAATCCCAACCTGGCCACGGGCGCGATCGAGGTCCTGCCCGCGCGCCTAACGATCCTGAACCGCGCCGAAGTCCTCCCTTTCCCGCTCGACGCCGGGAATATTAACGAAGACCTGCGCCTGACCTATCGCTATTTCGACCTGCGGCGTCCGCAACTCACCCGCAATCTCCGCCTCCGCCATCGCGTCACGAAAGCGACCCGCGATTATCTCGACGAGCAGGGCTTCCTCGAAATTGAAACGCCGATCCTTTCCAAGAGCACCCCGGAAGGCGCGCGCGATTTCCTTGTCCCGAGCCGCATTTCGCCCGGAAAATTTTACGCCCTGCCGCAGGCGCCGCAGCAATACAAACAGCTCCTCATGGTCGGCGGAGTGGAGAAATATTTTCAGATCGCAAAATGTTTCCGCGACGAAGATCTTCGCGCCGATCGCCAGCCGGAATTCACCCAGATCGACATCGAAGCCTCTTTCGTTAGGCCGGATGACCTCTACACTCTGACTGAGGGAATGCTCGCGAAAGTCTTCAAAGAAGCGCGCGGGGTCGACATCCCCACACCGTTTCCGCGCCTGACCTATCGCGAAGCTGTCGGCACCTTCGGAAGCGACAAGCCGGACCGCCGGTTCGGGATGCAACTGGTCGATTTCACCGAGGAATTTCGTGCGAGTGGCTTCAAGGTTTTTCGGAGCGTGATCGAGGGCGGCGGGGTGGTGAAAGCGATCAATGCCAAAGGGTTTGCCGGCCTCACCATCGGCCAGGTCGACGAGATGACCGCGATTGCAAAAAACTTTGGGGCCAAGGGGCTCGCCTTCATCAAGATCGAGAACGGCGAATGGAAATCGCCGATCGTGAAATTCTTCAGCGACGCGGAAAAGGCCGCCCTGCAAAACAAACTCGCGCTCGAGGAAGGCGACCTGATTTTCTTCGGCTCCGACAAATGGGAAATCGCGACCGAGGTGCTCGGCCGCCTCCGCCTGCGTGTCGCCGAGATTCAGGGCCTAACGAAGGACTCGGAGGAGCTCGACTTTTTGTGGGTGACCGATTTTCCGCTCTTGCAGCACGATGCCGCGGAAAACAAATGGAACGCGGTTCACCATCCCTTCACGCGTCCGCTCGCCGAAGATGTGCCGTTACTCGATGCGCAACGCTACGGCGAAATGCGCGCCGAAGCCTACGACGTCGTCCTGAACGGAGTCGAAATCGGCGGCGGCAGCATCCGGATTCATGAACCGGAATTGCAGGCGAAAATGTTCAGCGTCCTCGGGATTAACGAGGACCAGCAACAATCCCAGTTTGGTCATCTCCTCCGCGCGTTCCGGCTCGGCGCGCCGCCGCACGGTGGCATCGCCCTCGGCCTCGACCGGCTCGTGATGCTCGTCTGCGGTGAAGAATCCATCCGCGACGTGATGGCTTTCCCAAAAAACAATCGCGGCCAGGATTTGATGTCGCAATCGCCCAGCGAGGTCGATCCACGGCAGTTGCGCGAACTCGGGATCAAGCTCGCGGAAGAAAAAAAATAAGCTCGTCCGCCGTCTTTTTTTGAATCCAAAGCGCCACGCCGCTGCATCCAATCTTTAACCCATGGAAACTTCATACCCGCAATCACCACTCAGCGCCCCCGCCCTCACCAACGTGCGCAGCTGGAACGCGCTTTGTCACGCCAGCGCTTTGCTCGGCGTTTTCCTCCATTTCCCCGGCCACATTCTCGGGCCGCTCATCGTCTGGCTCATTAAACGCGGCGACTCACCCGAGATTGACGCCCACGGCAAGGAAGCGCTCAACTTCCAAATCTCGATGCTGATTTACAACGCCGTTGCCGCCGTCTTCTGCCTCATCCTGATCGGCTTCGCGTTCCTCGCGATCCTTTGGGTTCTGAATGCAGTTTTCGTCATCATCGCCTCGGTCCAGGCGAGCGACGGGAAGTTCTATCGTTACCCGATGACGATCCGGTTCATCCAGTAGCGTCGATTTGCAATTGACGATCTCCGATTGCAAATCGGAGCTGCGAGTCACGCCCCGCGACGTTACTCCGCCTCCACCGCGAGATGGTGGCCGGCGACAAATTTAAAAATCACGAAGCAGAGCCCCGAGCCCGCAGCGAAGCCAGCGTGCAAGAGCCAGAAGCTGGTCGTTGGCATCGTCTGATAAAAACCGCCGACCCAGCCGACGAGGCTGTTGGCAAAAAAGAAGGCCAGGTAATAGAGGCCGATGATCGTGGCGTTGATCGCTTTCGGCGCATACTTCGCGAAGAGCGCGAGGCTGACGGGCAGGAGATGGGCGAAGGCGATGCTGTTAACGACGTGAAAGCAGACGGGCCAGAAGAGCCCGATTTTGTGGCCCGCGCTCTGGGTGGCGGCAGCGGCGACCAGACACATCACGCCGCCGATGGAAAACCCCGAGCCAATGATGAGCTTGGTCACTTCATCGGGCTCGCGCCAACGTTTCCCGTACCAGCGATAGAAGAGCGCGACGAGCGCGAGAAAGCTGACGCTGACGATGGCGTCGAGCGTCACGAGCCAGGTGGTCGGCAATTTCTTGCCCATGAAAACGAGATCGAACTGCCGGTCGCCCCAGATCAGATAAGCGTTGAAAATTTGATTGTTAGGCACAATCGCGACCGCCAGCACCGGGATGAGGAGGATGAGCGCGATGATGGCGCGCCAGTCGCGCCCCGTCAGTTTCGCTCGGGGCGCAGTGGCGGCGGTCGTGCGGGTGGTGATTTCGCCGGCCGGTAGATATTTCTGGCCGGAAAGGTAGATGCCCGTGGCCAGGAGCATGCCCACTCCGGCCGCGGCGAAGCCATAATGCCAGCCGTAAACTTCGCCGAGTGTGCCGACGATAAGCGGCGAGGCAATCACGCCAGCGTTGATTCCGAGATAAAAGATCTGGAAAGCGTCCGCCCGGCGCAAGTCGTTAGGGCGATAAAGGGAACCGACCTGGCTGGCGATATTGCCCTTGAACATTCCGCACCCAAGGACCAGGCAAAGGAGAGCGAAAAGAAACGCCCCTTCGAAGGCCATCAGAAAATGTCCGGCCGCCATCGTGAGCGCACCGAGCAGCACGGTGCGCCGCCGGCCGAGAATGCGATCGGCCAGAAAGCCTCCGAAGATCGGCGTCAGGTAAACACTCGCGGAGTAAGTGCCGAAAATGGCGGAGGCGAGCGCCTGGCCCTCGAGTCCGCCATAGAGCGGAAGCCGCCGAAAACCTTCAAACGCGACGACGTGCTCGATCCGCCCGGGGAGCAGAAGATACTTGACCATGTAGAGGACAAGCAGCGCCTGCATCCCGTAATAGGAAAAACGTTCCCACGCCTCGGTGAAGGCGAGATACCAAAGGCCGCGTGGGTGCCCGAGAAAGTCGGGCATGTGATCTTCGCCAACGAGCGGCGCGGCATCCTCAGGTTCAGCGGTGGCGGTCATCTGGCGGCGAGATTAACCAGAACTGCGAAATCAGGAAGCCGGATTTGAAGCAGAAAGAAAATCGAAGTCGTCGTTCAATCATCTTTCCTGCTTTCCTGCTTTCCTAATTCGAAAAATTCCCCGGATTGCTGTTTCCAAATTTTCCCTCCCTCACCGAGTCGCGCCCGCCATCACATCCGTCGCAGGCAACGCGAGCGCGAAGGGCTCGAGCGGCATCGGTTTGTCGTGATCGAGGAACTCGCGGTAAATCTCGAAAAGATCGGCCCGGCTCGTGACGCGGCGGATTCGATGCAGAAACGCGCCGGTCGGTTCCACGCCAAGGCCGATGAAATTCATGTACTTCTTCATGTGATGGGCCTGGGCGGTGTCCCCGATCTCGGGCGCGCTGACGGCTTCGTGAAGCGCGTGCACATAGGCGAGCACGTCGCGGCCGGTCGGGCGGAAAACCGTTAGGCCAGCGCGATGCTCCCGGATCTGGCGGAAGAGCCATGGGTTGCGAATCACGCCGCGGCCGATCATCAATCCGCGCGCGCCGGTGAGCGCGAGGACTTCGTCCGCCTTGGCTGCGGAATAGATGTTGCCGTTCGCCAGCACCGGGCAAGAGAGCGCGGTGACGGCGCGCGCGATGAAATCGTAACGCGGCACGCTGCGATACATTTCCTTCACCGTGCGGGCATGAATGGTGAGCAGGTCTAACGAGTGCCGGGCGAAGATCGGCAGGAGCTCTTCGAAAACCGCGGTGTCGTCGAAACCGATCCGCGTCTTCACCGTGAATGGGATGGTGATGGCTTCGCGGAGCGCGCCGAGGATTTGGTCGATTCGCGCCGGGTCGCGCAGCAGACCGCCGCCCGCGCACTTTTTATAAACGACGGGAACGGGGCAACCGAGGTTGAGATCGATCGCGGCAACCGGATGCTGTTGCAACTCGCGCGCGGTCCGGACGAGCGCCGCGATGTCGTTGCCGATCATCTGCGCGATGACGGGTTGGCCGGTAGGATTTTGCGTGATGGAGGCGAGGATGTTCTTATCGAGGCGCGACTCGGGCAGGACGCGGAAGTATTCCGTGAAATAGAGATCCGCGTTGCCGTAACCGCTGATCAACCGCATGAACGGCAGGTCCGTGACATCCTGCATCGGCGCGAGCGCAAGGATCGGCTCGGCGCGGTCGAGGAGTTTTTGGAGTTCGGTTGCTGCGCCCATTGGGCTGGAAATTAAAACGGCGCCTTCTTGCCTAACGAGTCGAAGCGGTCGAGCCGTGGCGGTTGACCAGGAGTTGCGCCTCGCTCGTCCGGAAAAGGATCGCGACCAGGAAAGTCACGATTGTTCCAAAACAAATCCACCAGGGAAATTCCATCTTCGGCAGCCACCACGGGGTGACGTAGGCGACCGTGCCGAAGATGCGCGCGATGTTGTTGAGCAGATCGCTCAGGATGGAAACGACGAAGAATCCGCAAAGCATGGCGATGATGTTACCGCGATCGTTCCCGCGCGTTTTCGTGAGCATGCCGGCGAAGAAAACGCCAAGGAGCGAGCCGTAGGTGTAACCGAAAATGCCGAGCGCGATCGGAATGATCCGCAGGCCCGGGTGCACGATCACGAGATAGGAAGTGCCGGAGGCCACGACGATCATCAGCATGGAAAACCAAACCGTGGCCCAGCGGACAGCACGCAGGCTCTGTTGGTCATTCGCGCCCGGCCGGATGTAGGTGACATACCAATCGCGGGTGAAGCTGGTGGCGAGCGCGTTGAGCGCGGTGCTGAGCGAGCCCATCGCGGTCGCGAAGATGCCGGCGATCAACAGACCACGCAGGCCGACCGGCATTTCGTAGAGAATGTAATGGCAAAAGGTCTCGTTAGGCGTTTTCGGCAGGTTGGGATCGGGGTGCACCTGGTAAAAGGTCCAGAGGAGCAGACCGATGGTGAGGAAGGTGAGCACGATCGGGATGTCGGCCAGCCCGGAGAGAATGAGCGAGCGCCGGCTGCGCTTGATGTCGGGGGCGGTCAACATCCTCTGCACCATGTCCTGGTCGGTCCCGTGCGTGGCCATGGTGACGAAAGTCGCGCCGATCAAGCCGGCAAAGATGGTGTATTCGGTCTCGAACATTCCCTTGATCTGATCCCAGCCGGTCCGCGCGGGATCGAGACCGGTGGCGATGAGGTCGGACCACTCGAAACCACCATGGCGCGCCACCACTTCGTGCCAGCCACCGGGGATGGAATAATAAAGCAGGCCGAGCGCGGCGAGCGCGCTCCCCATCATGATCGAAGCCTGGATGAAGTCGGTCCAGATGACGGCCTTGATTCCGCCTAACGTGGTGTAGATCGCGGTCAGGACAACGATCGCGACACAGGCGCCGACATAAATCAGAAGCGTGCCGGTCTGCCCGGGACGCGCGCCGGTTACCATTTCGTAGGCGAGGGCGAGCGCGATCGCTGCCACGTAAAGCCGCGCGCCGGACGCGAGCAGGCGCGTGACCATGAAAACGGCGGACGCAGCGTTCTTCGTCGCGGTGCCGAAGCGCGCGGTCAGGTATTCATAGATCGAGTAGACCTTGTAGTCGTAGTACGGCTTGATGAAAATGTAGCTGACGAGAATGCGCGCGATGATGGTGCCGAAGGCGAGCTGCAGGTAGGTGTAGTTGCGCAGGGCAAAGCCTTCCCCTGGAGTGCCAAAAAATGTCCCGGCGCTGGTTTCGGCCGCGATGATGGAAGCGAGCACTGCCCACCACGGAATGCGCCGGCCGCCGAGCGCGAAGTCTTCAAGGTTCTCCTCTTTCCGGCCCATCCGCAGGCCGATCGTGATAATGACAACGAAATAGGTGAGAAGAACGCAGGTATCGATGACGAGGCGTTTATCCACCGCGGTTCTTTAGCCACAGATGGCCTGAGATGAAACATCGATTTTCGGAAAGACGGGTGATCGTGGCACCGCCGCGTCGGCGTTTCACCTGTGGTAATCTGAGGCTGAATGAAATTTCTCGAAGCCGCGGCGCCCGACTTCGATCTCGCGCTCACCCTCGATTCCGGTCAGACGTTTCACTGGGAATCGTTAGGCGCGGGCTTTCTCGGGACGATCGGAGAGCGGGCCGTTTACGTAGAGCAGAGCGGGAATGTGCTGAAAATTTCGGGAGCGCCCGCTGGGATGGCAACGCGATATTTCGCCCTTGATCATCCGCTGGCGGAAATCCGCGCTTCTTTCCCCAAGGAACCCGCGATGCAGAGCGCGGCGGCGTTTTGCCGCGGCTTGCGCATCATGCGCCAGCCGCGCTGGGAATGCCTGGCCAGCTTCATCACCTCCTCGATGAAACAGGTCGCGCACATTCGCCAGATCTCACAAACTCTCCGGAGCCGCTTCGGCGAGCCCCAATCGTTAGGCGAGAAAACCATTCACATTTACCCGACGCCGGCGCGGATCGCTGCTCTCACAGAAAAGGAACTGCGTGAATGCGCGCTCGGTTATCGCGCGCGGAACCTCCTCGCGACCGCGCGACTGATCGCAAGCGGCGCGGTCGATCTTGGGCAACTGGCAGAACTTCCCGACGACGAGTTGCGCGCGCAGCTCTGTGAGCTCCCGGGAGTCGGCGCGAAAGTTGCGAACTGCGTCATGCTCTTCGCCTACGAACGCTTGCGCGCCTTTCCGATCGACGTCTGGATCGAGCGCGCGCTCCGGCAAAACTATTTTCCGCGTCGGCGCAAGCTGACCACCGGCCAATTGCGCGACTTCGCGGCACAACATTTCGGCGCGCACGGCGGCTACGCGCAGCAGTATCTTTTTCATCATGCCCGCAAGACGACCCCGCGGCGGTTGTCACCCCGGGCGAGCTGAGATAATTTTGCGCCTGAAGATACCGCCTGCCATGCCATCGCGCGCCCTCGTCGCAGCCGCGTAAAGTTCCCGCGGAACACCCATGACCGAACCCAAACGAGATCGACGCAAAGTGTGGTGGGCAGTGCTCGCCTCGCTCCTGCTGCATCTTTGCCTCGGGCTTTCCCTGGCTGCGTTTGGCGGAGGCAAACGGGAGGCCGTGCTTGAGGACGAAGCGCCGCCGCAGTTAACGATCATGAATCTCGACGAGCCCACCCCGCCGCCGCTCGTGCCGAAGAATGCGCCGATGACAACGATCGATCCGGCTCGGAAATCTGCGGTCAAGCCGAAGGAAAAAACCTTCGAAGCAAACGAAGACTCGATCGCCGCTTCGGAAACAGCGCCCACGGAGAAGGAGAGCGTCCTGCCCAGCCAGGAAGGAAAAGACCGTCCGATCGTGAACCTGGAGGAGCACGAAAATTCCTTCGCCAACGCCGGGAGCACGCCGCAGCCGACCCCGACTCCGGTGGCAACTCCGCCCCCGGAAAAGGAACCTACGCCTAATGAGACCGTTCCGCCCACCGCGCCGACGCCGGCGCCGGACCAGCTCGCTCTCCTCACTCAAACGCCGACGCCGGTTTCCTCACCGCTTCAGACCGAGGAGAAAACCGAGATTCCCAGCCCGAAGGCCACGCCGACCCCAACGGTCGAGCCGACTTCGACGCCACCAAAGCCAGCTTCGGCTTATCGCGATTTCCAACAAAAAACCCGGATCCGCGGCGGGATCAGCAATCGTGGCACCGCTGCGGTCAACGCAGTCGGCACCCCGTTGGGTCGTTACGTGAAGCTGCTGCAGGACGCACTCGGAGCGCGCTGGTATTATCTCATGGAAGCCAACAGCGACTTGAAAAGCGTCGGCACGACCGAGTTACGGTTTGAAGTCGCGCCGGATGGACAGGTCGAAGGTCTGAGAGTAGTAAGCAACACCTCGAGCGAAGCTTGCGCCAGCATCGCGATTCGATCCGTTCAGGAGACCAAATTCCCACCGCTGCCGGACGACTTGGTTGCAACTCTACCGAATGGGCGCTTAACAATGGAACAGATGACTTTCGCGATATATCCAAACCGATGACCGCAATTTTCCTGGCCGAGGCCACCAATCCGTTGCAGTCCGTCCTCGATTTTCTTCTGCGCGGCGGTCTTTTCATGTGGCCGCTGCTCATTTGCTCGATCGTGGCGCTGACTGTGATCATCCTGCGCACGCTGGCGTTGCGGCGCAAAAACGTCCTGCCGCTCGTGATTGAAAGCGAGATCGAGCGCCTTTCGCCCGGCGGGAATCCGGAGCGCCTCGCCCGCAGCGTGCGCGAAGATCCGTCCTCGCTCGCGCGCATCGCACACGCCGCGCTGCAGAATCTGCGCGCCCCGCGCTCGGAAAACATCGAGGCAGTCGAGACACGCGCGCGCCACGAAATGGTCATCCTCGAGAAAGGCCTGATCGTGCTCGAGATCATCACCGGCATCGCGCCATTGTTAGGCTTGATCGGTGCGGTCTCCGGTTTGGTCCATGTTTTTTCCCATCTCGGCCTCGGCACCGGCACGGCCGACACGAAAGCAATCGCAAACGGCATTGCCGAAGCGCTCAACGCCACGGTTTTCGGTCTGTCCATCGCCGTCCCGACGCTGATCGCGTTCAGTTATTTTTCGAAGAAGGTCGAAGTGATGTCGGTCGAGATGGAGACCCTGGTCGTGGAATTAATCAGCAAATGCTACTACGGCCGCCTCCCCGAGGGCGGCTCGATGCGGGTCACGCCGAACGTCCCGACGCCTGCCATCTCGCACGCGGCGACGCCGCTTACCTAACGACTCGCCCGGAGCGTTGCACCCATGAAGTTTGCCGTCCGGAAACGCCGCGCGCCGTCGATCATTATCGTCTCGCTCGTCGATATCCTGACCATTCTGCTCATCTTTTTTGTCGTCTCGACCACTTTCAAAAAGGATCAGCCGGAAGTGGAGATCAATCTGCCTGAGTCGAAAACCACGAGCGCGAAACCGGCCGAGCTCGAACACGCGATCGTGAGCGTCGACGCCGAGGACGCGGTCAAGCTTGATGGCAAGGCAATCAACGTGGACGAGTTGCAGGAAGCGATCACGAACCTGCCGCCCGATCGCAAAAGCACGCTCGTCCTGAAGGCGGACGAGAAATCGTCGTTCGGCATCATCATTAAAGTGATGGACGCGTTGAAACTCGCAGGCGTACGGAACCTGCCTGCTTTCACCCAACCGGCGACGAAATGAAGTTGCCGATCGTTCGCTACGGCGATCCGGTTTTACGGGCCAAGGGCAAGCGGGTGGCTG
>JBDTVP010000035.1:0-24997 GCA_040007175.1 Spartobacteria bacterium | reverse complement strand
CGGAGGCCTCAGGATAGGAAGAAGATTGCTGAGCGACTGTAACGGCAAAGCTACCACCGTTTATGTCGTTGAAGACGACGTCCAAGATCTTGAGTCCGCAACGATCAGTCATCCACTTGATCTGTTGCAGGGCGTAATACTCGAGATGCTCGTGACAGATGGTGTCGTAACCCATTGTGCGCACCATCGAGGGCATGTAGCTCATCTCGAAATGCCAGACACCCTGCGCATCCAAAATGGAAGCGACCTCTTCCATGAATTGCAGCGGGCTCTCGAGGTCGTAAAACATCGAAATCGAAGTCACGATGCGCGCTTTGCGTGCGCCGAAGTGTTTCCGGAAAAGATCGGCCGAGAAGAAATCGGGAACGAGGGCAATGTCCTTCCGATAGTAGCGGGCGAATTTCTTTCCGGTGGGATCGATGCCGACCACGGTTACGCCTTTCTCCGGGTAGAAGGAAAGGAGCGTCCCATCGTTGCTCCCGATATCGAGGACGAGATCGCCGGATTGGAGCGGATAGCATTCGGTAAGTTGCCGCACCTTGCGCTCAAGATGACTAACCATGGAAGCATTGAGCGAGGAACGGTAACCGTAGTTTTCGCCATACATCTCCGTTTGTTCGTAGGACTGGCGCAGCTGAACCAATCCGCAAGCCTTGGTGTTTTCGCTGGCGGAACAGGCGACCAGTTCCAGCGGTCCATGAGTCAAAGTGGCGTGAAGTCCACGCGGGAAGACACCGGTCAGGAATTGCTCACCAAGGGAAAGGACCTGGGAAAGGTCTCTATTTCCGCAGATCCGGCATTTTTCGATTTCGCGATAGCGCGGCGGCGACACCAGATCCACCTGCAATGCAGTCGAACCAATACCGGCATGATCGAGCTTGGATTTCGCATGGACGAGAGGCATGCCCGCTTACTGAGCATTGGGCATGCCACTGTCGGAACCTGCTGGGTGCGAGAAGGTCAGCCGTTCCAATCAGTCGAATTTCCATGGATCGGTTCAACATTTCCCGTTCCGGACCGGTCTTTGCGCTCCTCGCCATCCTAAAGTTTAACGCAAAGCAGAAAGAGCCGACTTGCTCTGCAGAATTGTATTGCACGCGAATTGCTGGGACTCTCCGCCTATGCCTTTCGATCCGCCGCGCCAACGCCCGCTCCTTCTTTTGGGGTTGGGCTTGGTGATTGCCATTGGAATCTTCCTCCGGTTGCCGCCTGCGGTCTTCGAAAGTCCCGGCGCGCCGCTGCATGCGTTGGCTTGGCTGCATCCGTCCTCAGGGTTTAACGGGATCGGCTTCGACGAGAGTCTTTACCGCAAATACGTTAATAGCGTTGCTCACACAGGCCTCGGCGATTATCCGGCGATCGTCGATCACTACATCGAGGTGCAGAAAACGATGGCCGGCTCAATCCTGCCGCCGGTGCGCTTCCTTTACATCTTTTCGGCTTACCTCTGGCACCAAATTTTCGGGACGGAAGCGCTCGCCGCACTTCGCGATGTGGCGTCGTTCTTTAGCATTCTCACGCTGGTTCTTTCGACGATCTTTGCGTGGCGTTTGAAAGGCCCGACCTTCGCGCTGGGCGTCGCGGCTTTGATGAGTGTGGCGCCGACTCAGGTCCACATGTCGCAGCACGCGCTGGTGGACGGCTTCTTCACCTTTTGGGCTTTGCTCTCTCTTTGGCTGCTTTGGGAAAATTTGCGGTCGCCTCGTCGATGGCAATGGCTAGTCCCCTATGTCGTCGCCTTGGCACTGTTGGTCACGACGAAGGAGAATTCCGCCTTCGTCTGGATCGCGCTGGTCGGGTTGATGATCGGGAATCGCTGGCTGCAGTTTGGGACCGTGTCTCGGGAGCTCGTGTTGGCAACGATTCTGGGCCCGCTCCTCGGGGTTGTCATTTTGATCTTCATGGCCGGTGGCATCTCGACCCTGATCGAAACTTATCGCCTCTCGGTAAGCAAGAACTATCAACTGACCTACGCCATCCTAACGGGTGATGGTCCATGGCACCGCTATCTCGTCGACCTGCTTCTGGTCAGTCCAGTGGTCCTGTTACTCGCAATCGGCGCCGCCTTTCGGCTCGACCGGACACAGAAGCCGGAGCTGTTTCTGTGCGTCTTTATCGGCGCCAGTTACTTGATCATGTGCAACTTGAAATACGGGATGAACCTGCGCTACGCCAACATGTGGGACCTGCCCCTGCGCGTCCTCGCGCTCAGTCAGATCGTGCATTGGTTCGGTTCGTTAGGGCGCTTTCGTTCGCTCCTCATCACGCTCAGCGTGCTCGCGCTCTGCGCTTACGAACTGCGCCAATATTACATCCTCTGCGTGCAGTATCCGCTCTACGAATTGGTCACCGAAGGACTCCTCCGCGCCCTGCACATCCTGAAGTCGCCCTAGGGCGCTTCGTTAGGCGACGCGGGCCAGGGCTTCGTCGCGCAAGCCCGCGCTTTTCGAGATCGTCTCCTGCAGGAGATGGCGCGGATGCGGGAGCGCGCGGGCGCGCAGGCAAATCTGGTAGGCAAAAAGCCCCTTACTCCATTTGATCAGCGCCCGGTTCAAAGCGAGGAGGAGCCGGCTACGCCGATTGTGGCCGAGGACAAGCGGATACGGCGCGGGGACGCCGCGCGCTTCGAGCACTTCGTAGCCCGCCTGTTCGAGCAAAGAGCGGAGCGAGCGGAAAGTAAAAAGCCGGCGATGGCCCAGACCGAGGATTCCTTTCCGGCTATAATTAAACTGTCCCAGCGCGAGCATGATTCGCGTCACGAAAAAGGCGACGTTGGCGGCGGTGACGGTGATCTCCGGCCGCCGACCCGCGGTGCGCTGGCGCAGATCGTCCATGAAGGTTTCCGGGTCGTGCAAATGCTCGACCAAATCCATGAGTAGGATGTGGTCATACGCAGGAAGATCGGGCGGTAATTGGAGTCGTGGAGCGAGCGACGGCGCCGCGTTTGCACCGGTGAGGTCGCTGGCCGCGAAATCAATTGTCGTGACGCGGCAACCGCGCCGCTCAAGCTCCTCGGCCACGTTTTGATGACCGAGTCCGAGTTGCAGGACGTTGCTCTGCGCGGTGCACGACTCGACCGCGAAAGTTTGCGAAGAAGGAAAGCCGAGCTTGTCACTGTGCGCGGGCGCTTCGTCGTCGACGTCAAACTTCCGATCGTAAAATAGATGCGAGCCGCAGAGGCGACCCTTGATCGTGGCCCGAAAAATCTCCCACGCGTAACTCAAACCGTTCACATGACAGATTTCCTCGCCGTAAAAGGTTGGGATCGGCAACTCCGCGATGCGCAGTTTTTTTAGGACGAACTGGATGATGATCTCGGTGTCGAAATGGAAATCGTTGGTATTTTTCTCGAACGGCACCTGAGCCAACGCCTTGGTCGAATAGAGCCGATAGCCCGAATGAAACTCGGAGAGCCGGGTGCCGAGTATCCAGTTTTGGAAACCGGTCAGGAGCTGGTTGCCAAGCCATTTGTAAAGCGGCATCCCGCCGGCCCGGGCGGCGTGTTTGTCGATCATGCGTGAGCCGAAGACCGCGTCCGCTTCCCCGGAGAGAAACGGCGCGATCAAAGCTGGTAGTTTTTCCGGCGCGTATTGGCCGTCGCCGTGGACGAGCGCGACGAGGTCGAAGCCGTGATCAATCGCGTAGCGATAACCGAGTTTCTGGTTGCCGCCGTAGCCCTGGTTTTGCGGGGTGCGCAGGACCGTGATCTTGAACGCCGAATGCGCCTTTTGATAGCGCAGGCCGTTGAGAAAAGTGTCGTCCTTTGACGAATCATCGATGATTAAAACCTCGACGTCGTCTTGGTGCAGGGAGGTTGGAATGCGGCCGAGCACTTTCTCGATCGTCGTCTCCGCGTTGTAGGCGACGATGAAGATCAGGACGCGCTGTCCACGCAGGTCCAATGGCGACACGAGGTCCATGCCCCATGTCGAAGCTATAAACGGGCCATTCGCCCGGGGAAAACGGGCGTTTTACGCGCCGTTTCGCTTCGTCGCCGAGCGGGGCTTACCGAGAACCACATCGGCCGTGGCCAACATCGCGTCGTCATCGTTGTCGCCCAGTCCGCGGAGAAAACTCCGCGTCTTGCGCAGCGCGCGGCGCATGAAAAGATCCGCGGCAATGTGATCGGTGGCATCGTGGCCGTTGCGACCGACGGTCGACAACTCCGAATCCCAACGACTCAACACGCAGGTCGCGGCGAACATTTCCATCGCGGCATTCGCGATGCGTTCCTGGATCAACTGCATGTCCATGACCGGCTCACGGTAAGTGATGAGCGCCTTGTTCACGGCGAAATTAAAACGCCAGACAAGACGGCCAAGCTGACCGGCATAGTTCTTCAGGCGCTCGTTGCGCACCGGCACCTCTGGCACCTTGACCGCAGCGCTGAGCCGCTTCAGTCCCGCGCCCCAGGCAGACTTCGCACCGGCCGGACGTAACGGGTTCAACACCGTGTCGAGGATTTCCTTGAACTCCATGCCCGGTCCGCGCATTCCGACGAGCGCGATGAACGACGTGAGCACTTCGTTGCTCCCTTCACCGATCTGGTTGATCCGCGCGTCGCGCAGCATCCGGCCGAGAGGTGAATCATCGAAATACGCCGCGCCGCCATGGATCTGGAAACAATCGTTGACCGCGTCCCAGAGGCGTTCCGTCGTGAAAACTTTCAGCATCGCGGTTTCGAGCATGTAATCCTCGAGGCCGCGATCGATCAGCGAGGCGGTGACCTGGGTCATCGCTTCCATCGCGTAAATGTCCGCCGCCATCCGCGCGATTTTTTTCTTCACCAGGTCGAACTCGCCCAGCGTTTTGTTGAATTGCTTACGCTGGTTCGCGTGCTCGACCGCCATCCGCAGACAAGTCTTGGCCGCACCCGTGCAGCAGGCGCCGAAAGTGGTGCGACCGAAATCGAGCACAGTGAGTGCGACGCGAAGACCTTTGCCTAACGGGCCGAGGACATTTTCCTTCGGTACCTTCACGTTATTGAGCCGGAAACGTCCGGTGGCCGTCCCGCGGATCCCGAGCTTTAGCATGCGCGGCTCGATCATTTCGAAGCCTTCCATGTCTGGCGTCACGAGGAACGCCGTGACCGACGTCTTGCCCGGCTTTTTCGGATCCGGGGTCCGCGCCATGACCGTGAGGACCTGCGCGATCGAGGCGTTAGTGATGTAGCGTTTTTCGCCGTTCAGGACGAAATGCGAACCGTCTTCGCTCGGCTCCGCCTGCATCTGCACATTCGCCGCGTCCGACCCGGCTTCGCGCTCGGTCAAGGCAAAGGCCGCGAGGTGCTCGCCGTTCATCAGCTTCGGCAGCCATTTTTCCTGCTGCGCCTTCGTTCCGAAAAGAAGAAGTGCACGAATCCCGATCGAGTGGTGCGCGTTAGTGAAGACCGCGGTCGAAGCGCAACGCCCGCCGATTTCCTCCAGCACCTTGCAATACATCATCTGCGAAAAACCGCGGCCGCCCACCTCTTCGGGCGCGGTCATGCCGAGCACGCCGACCCGGCCGAGGCCATCGATCACACTCCGCGGGATGTCCGCCTGGCGATCGATCTCCGGCGCGTCGAGCTCCGCATCGAGGAATTGCCGCAGCTCTTTAACCGCGCGCTCGACTTCGGCTTGCTGCGCGTCGTTCGGGCGCGGGTAAGGCATGGCCCAGTCGGCCACGAAATCTCCGAGGAACAATCCCTTGGCAAAGCCAAGTTCCTGCCGGCCGCTGAAGAGGAGTTCCTCGGCCTGTTGAATTTCTTTCTGTCGCTGAATGTCGGTTTCGGTGAGTGCCATAAAAGTGAAAAAACGGTAGCCCGCAGGCGAGTGCCCGCGGGAGGCAGACTTTAGCGCAGGACGCACGATTGTCCACCCGGCGCCCGCCGCAGCGCGCGCCCCTTGGCCTAACGAAATCGAGGCTGCAGCTCACGCTCGCCAGTTTATCAAAATGATCCGCGGGGCTCGCCGCCGAATTGATCAACGAGATCCTTCTTCCAGCGGATCGCGCCGCACGGGATCCAGATCTCTTCAGGATCGTTCGCGCCAAGGGCGAAATCCGTCACGTTCTGACTGAGCGTTTTCCGTATCGCGTCTTTTTCTCCGCAGTTGAGGACGTGCTTTTCGTGCATGTGCCGCACGGCGGGCACCTCGAACGTCGCTGCCAGGAGCGATTGTGACTTTCAGATCCAACAGTTAGCTACATCCCTGGCTCGTCCCGCACTCGGTGCAACAGCCGCAAGCGCCGGCTCGGATCACTTTGTTGCTCCCGCAATGGGAGCAGGTGATGTCCATGAACATGTTGCCGAGCGCTTCACTGACTCGCTCGGCGTGGCTGCGGCCATTCGTGCCGGAGGGGCTGCCTTCGTTAGGCGTGTGCTGGGTGATGACGTCGATCAATTCCTTGTCGCCGGTGCGGGAAAGGTCGGAGACGGGGCGGTTGACGGCCTTTTTCTCCATGTCGGCGATTTCTTTCAAGGGCAGCTCGGGATGGCGGCTGGGGGAGGTCGCTTCCTTATAGCCCTTGATGAACTGGCAACCGAGCCAGCGGAAGACGTAATCGGTGATGCTGCTGGCGTTGCGGATGTCGGGGTTCTTGGTGAAGCCGCTCGGTTCGAAGCGTTGGTAGGCGAATTTCTTGACCAGGCTCTCGAGCGGGACGCCGTACTGCAGGGCCATCGAGGTGAGGGTGGCGACGGTGTCCATGAGACCGCCGATGGTGCTGCCTTCTTTCGACATTTGGATGAAGAGCTCGCCGGGCTGGCCGTCCTCGTAGAGGCCGACGGTGATGTAGCCTTCGTGCCCCGCGATCTCGAATTTATGGGTCAACGACATGCGGGTGTCGGACATGCGATGACGGGTCGGCTGGTTGAGCTGGACGCGGAGCTTGGTGACTTCCTCGTCGAGCTCGACGATGCGTGCTCCGAGCTGTTCGCGATCGGTCAAGGCGACGGCGTCGCCGGTGCCGCCCATGTCTTTCGTCTTGCGGGTGTTCAAGGGTGCGGAGCGTTTCGAGCCGTCGCGATAGATCGCGATCGCTTTCAAGCCGAGGCGCCAGCCCTCGACGTAGGTGTTCATGATTTCGTCGACCGTGGCGGTCTCGGGCATGTTGACCGTCTTGGAAATCGCGCCGCTCAGGAAGGGCTGCGCCGCCGCCATCATGCGGAGGTGGCCCATGTAGCCTAACGAGCGTTCACCTTTGAAGGGCTTGAAGGCGCAATCGAAGATCGGGAGATGTTCCCGATGCAGACCGGAGGTGATGGTGGAGCCGTCGCTGTCGAGCACGTCTTCGATCGTGTCGAAGGAATCGATGTGCGCGATGATGCGTTCGATCTCCTCGGAGTTGTAGCCGAGGTTGTCGAGCGCGGGACGGACGGTCTGGTTGACGATTTTCAACATGCCGCCGCCGGCCAGCAGCTTGTATTTCACGAGCGCGATGTCGGGCTCGATCCCAGTCGTGTCGCAATCCATCAGGAAACTGATCGTGCCGGTGGGCGCGAGGACGGTGACTTGGGCGTTGCGGTAGCCGAATTTCTCGCCAAGCTCGGCGGCGCGGTCCCAGACTTTGACGGCTTCTTTTTTCAGGTAGCCGAATTCTTCGTTGTCGGGAATTTCACGCACGGCGCAACGATGTTGTTCGATCACGTCGAGCATCGGGGCGACGTTGTCTTTCGCGACCGGCTTCGGCACGCCGCTGGCATGGGCGTCGCGGTAGCCGGGGAACGGTCCCATCACGCCAGCCATGCGCGCGCTTTCGGCGTACGCTTCGCCGGTCATGATCGCGGTGATCGCGCCGCAGATAGCGCGGCCTTCGACGCTGTCGTAACCGTAGCCGTAGCTCATGATGAGGGAGCCGAGATTGGCGTAGCCGAGTCCGAGGGTGCGGAAGATATGGCTGTTCTCGGCGATTTCTTTGATCGGGTAACTGGCGTTATCGACGATGATTTCCTGCGCGGTGATGTAAATTCGGACCGCGGCTTTGAAACGCTCAACGTCGAAGGTGCCGTCCGCGGTCTTGAACTTCATCAAGTTGAGCGAGGCTAGGTTGCAGGCGGTGTTGTCGAGGAAGAGATACTCGGAGCAGGGGTTGGTGGAATTCTGCCGGGCGGTGCCTTTGCAGGTGTGCCACTTGTGAATCGTGGTGTCGAACTGCATCCCGGGATCGCCGCAGATGTGTGTGCCCTCGGCGATTTTGCGCAGCAGGGTGCGCGCTTCCTTGCGATCGCAGGGCGAACCGTCGCGGACCCGGCGGGTCCACCATTCGCGGTCCTCCATCGCGGCGTTCATGAAATCGTCGCTCACCCGCACGCTCAGGTTCTCGTTTTGGTACATGACGGAGCCGTAGGCGTCGCCGTTATAGCTGCCGTCGTAGCCGGCCTCGATCAGGGCCCAGGCTTTTTTCTCTTCGTGTTGCTTGGCGTCGATGAATTCCTCGATGTCGGGGTGCCAATCCTTGAGCGTGTTCATCTTCGCGGCGCGACGGGTTTTGCCGCCGCTTTTCACCACGTTCGCGACCTGGTCGTAGACCTTGAGGAACGAGAGCGGGCCGCTCGGTTTGCCGCCGCCGCTGAGTTTCTCACGGGTGCTGCGCAGGCTGGAGAGATCGGTGCCGGTGCCGCTGCCGTATTTGAAGAGCATCGCTTCGCTCATCGCGAGCTGCATGATGTCTTCCATCGTGTCCTCGACCGATTGGATGAAGCAGGCGCTCCCTTGCGGATATTCGTATTGGGTGGCGGCGCGCTCGGCCTGCTTCGTTTCACGGTTGTAGAAGTAATTGCCGACGCCGGCGTCCTTGCCGATGCCGTATTGATGATAAAGCCCGACGTTGAACCAGACCGGGCTGTTAAAAGCGCCGTGCTGATTAGCGCAGAGCCAGGTCAGTTCATCGTAGAAAATCTCGGCGGTCTTCGCGTCGGCGAAATAACCGTCGGCCAGGCCGCAATCGGTCAGCGTGCGGGTGACGCGGTGGATCAACTGCCTAACGGAAGTCTCGCGGCCGCCCTTGTGCGGGTCGGTGCCGTTGGCGATGTCGCCGTAGAAATATTTCGAGACCGCGATTTTCGTGGCGAGCGGGCTCCAGCTTTTCGGAACCTCGATGTTTTCCTGTTTAAAAATCACCTTGCCGCTGTCGTCGGTGATCTCGGCGGTCCGGCGTTCCCACTCCATCTGGTCGAACGGGGAGGTCGCGGCGTCGCTGAAGACGCGCTCGAAGCGCAAACCACGCTTTTTTTTGGGTGATGGTTTGCGGTGACGGGAGAGCGCTTTGCGATTTTTGGCGAGCGTTGAGGGCTGAAGGCCGGGTTTGAGTTGAATCATGGGTCGGATGGCTGGTTAAGGCGATTAATGTGAATGGTGGTGAATGAGCCTCTGTGGTCCCTTGTGAATATCCTGCGAACAGTGCCTAACAACAGGATATTGGGGCCGTGGATCAGGTGACCACCATATGCGGCCAATTCGGGACCCTCGGCAAGAGTTTTATTGTAACATTTTTTTCCGTCCCCCGCATCCCCCGGGAAAAGCGGAAACTGGGCATTTCCGGAACGTTCCGGGCTGGCTTTTTCGCCTGATTTTTAGCGAAAAGGTCGCGTTTGCGAAGAACGGAATCGGCTCGACGGTTGAACTCTCCTTTTTTATCCTCCAAGGAAAGAAAATCAATTAGGAGGAACGTGATGAAAAAATGGGTTTTTGAGGCGGATTATCTCCAGAGCTGCAATTGCGATTACGGCTGCCCGTGCGAATTCTCGGCGCCGCCGACCACCGGTTTGTGCGAAGGCATGGGCGCATGGCGCATCGACAAGGGAAAATATGACGGACTCGCGCTCGATGGCCTCGGGCTCGCCTTCGCGGCGAAGTGGCCGGGCGCGATCCATGAAGGCAACGGCACCATCCTCGTCTATGTGGACGAAAAAGCGTCCCCGGAGCAACGGGAGGCTCTGCTCAACATCGCGTCGGGTAAGGACGGCGGACTGCCCTTCGAGATTCTCGTCACCACCATCAGCAAGATGCTTGAGCCGCGTTTTGTTCCGTTCGATTTCAAGGTCGACGGTCTTCAGAGCTCGGTCCGGGTGGGGGAGAATTTCCGGATCGCGCTTGAGCCGATTAAGAACCCGGTAACGCGTGAACCGGAGCAGGTGGCGGTGAATCACGGCACCGGCTTTATTTTCAAGATCGCGGAGTGCGCTTCCGCGCGGGAGGGCGCGGTCGAGGAAAAGGAGATGAAGTTTTCCTATCCGAACAAAGCCGGGTTTATCTCGCGGATTCATTATCATAATTGAGCGGTCGCGGCGGATGCCTTCGCTCGCTCTGATCCTGAAGCGCGATCGGTGGTGGATCGTGGCCGGGGTTCTCTTCGTCGCCGTCGTGGCGTGGTGGTGGACGATCGACGAAGCGCGCCGGATGGAGGCGATGCCAATGAGCGCGCCGGACCGGTTGGTTTGGACGGCGGCGACGCTGGGACCGCTTTTCGTCATGTGGATCATCATGATGGTGGCGATGATGCTCCCGAGCGCGTTGCCGATGATTCTTACTTTTGCATCCGTCGCACGGCGGCGGCGACAGGAGGCGCGGCCCTTCGTGCCGGTGACGATTTTTGTGGCGGGATATCTTGCGATTTGGGGCGGATTCAGTGTCGTGGCGGCGGTCGCGCAATGGTTATTGCACCGGGAGGCGTTGCTCTCGCCGATGATGCAAACTTCCAGCGCTTTGGTCGGCGGGATTTTGCTTTTGCTGGCCGGGATTTTTCAATTCACGCCGCTGAAGCGAAGCTGCCTGAATTACTGTCGCGCGCCGCTCGATTTCGTCATGACGCGCTGGCGCGAAGGCCGGAAAGGCGCTTTTACGATGGGGCTCGAACACGGGTTGTTTTGTGCCGGGTGTTGCTGGGCGCTGATGGCCCTGCTTTTTGTGCTGGGAGTGATGAATCTTTTCTGGATCGCCGGGCTCGCCGTTCTGGTCGGGTTGGAAAAAATGTTGCCTGGCCGCGTGATCCTGACTCGGGTGAGCGGCGTCCTGCTCATCGCCTGGGCGTGCTGGATCCTGGCGCGGGCTTGAGGTCGGCGCACGGTTCCAGATTGCAATTCTCGCCCGGACTTTCATAGTAGCGGCGCGTCAGGAAGGGTGGCTGAGTCCGGTTTAAGGCACTCGACTCGAAATCGAGCGTGGGGTTAAACTCACCGTGGGTTCGAATCCCACCCCTTCCGCCACGCCGCGCGCTGCTTCAATCTTCGCGGAACGATCGATCCTCGTTAGGCCGGGACGTCTGGCCGGTTTCCATCGCCTCGAGTCGGCGCACCACTTCGGAGAGGAGGAGCTCGTTCTTCAAGTTCACCCGATAGTCGAGGTCGGCGCGGAGCCGATCTTTTTTCCCTTGGCGATTTTGCGACATCATGATGATCGGCGCCTGCAATCCCGCGACCATTCCGAGGACGAGATTGAGCAGGACGTAGGGATATTCGTCGTAGGGGCGGAAGAGAAACCAGGTGTTGATGAAAATCCAAACGAGGGAGAAAGAGATCGACGCGCCGATGAATTTCCAGCTTCCCCCGAATTCCGCGATCAAATCCGCCGCGCGATCGGCCACAGTAAGGCGCGCTGCTTCTTCCTCATTGGCGTTGCGTGAGACGCGGTGCCGGAGAAGATCGTCGGTCCGGCGCAGGCGATGAGTCAGCGCCGTGAGGATGCCAAGCGCGATGTCGGGATTTTTGCGCAGGAACGACCGGAAATCGGCTCGCGGCAGGACGGCGAGGCGGGAATCTGCGCTGGCCGTGGCGTCGGCCGAGCGAGCGTGTCCATCGAGGAGCGACATCTCGCCGAAGAACTCTCCGTTGCCCATCTCCGCCAGAGTGGTGTCGTGGCCATCAGCGTCTTTTACGCTAATCCGCACGGCGCCGTTCTCGATCAAATACATGGAGTCACCGGGCTCGCCGCGCTGGAAGATTTGCGCCCCGGCGCTGACCTCGCGCGTCGTCAGAAGCGCGCATAATTCCGCGGCGGCCTCATCTTCGAGGGCGCGAAAGAGCGGGACCGAGCGCAAAGCGTCCAACTTCATGACGGCAGGATTTCGCGAATTGGTTGGTTGGTCACGGCTTCTCTTTATCTACATGCATACTTGCGCCAAGCCGAAAAAATCCGAGCCCGGCTTTCGTTAGGGGAAAATTCGGACGCGCGGTCGATTTCGTGGCGCGGCCCCTGGTCGTTAGGCGAAACGTGGCGGCATAGGGCTCAGCAGGCTAGAGGTCGCGCAAGGCCCGTTCCGCTTTCTCGACGTCGGAAGGTCGCACGACCATCAAGCCTTGCTGCGATTTCGGGCTCGTTGCGAGGTATGCATACTCAATGTTGACCCCGGCTTTGGCCAAGCGGTCAGCAATCGTCGCCAGCGTGCCCGGCTCATTGTTACTCTCGATCATGAGAACGTCGTTCTCGAGCGCGAGTACGCCGCGTTCGCCCAGAATCATGAGCGCTTTGGTCGGATCGCTCACCACCATACGCACAACGGCGTGATCGATCGTGTCGGAGGTGGCGAGGGCGTGGATGTTAATCTCGGCCGAAGCCAGTTCCGTGCAGAGGCGTGAAAGTGCCCCGGGCCGATTGCCGAGAAAAACGGCGAGCTGCGTGGTGGTCTCGACCAGGATGCTGGGATTCATGATGAGAATACGATGCGCCCGGGCGCGTTTTCTGACAATCAAACAAAATGACGTGGATTTCATTCGTTTGAGCGATCGGCTCGGGCGGGCCGGATCTGGGCCGAAATGGTGGAGAATCGAGGCCAGTTTATGGAAAAATGCTGGACATCGAAGGGAAAATAGTCAGAATCCGCCGCTGAAATAACAGATTGATGACCGTTCCATTACAGACACATTTTTAGAGAGAGAAAGCGCAGTTTATGATGAAGTCCTTCTTGTTTGGTAGTGCGGTCGTTACGACTTTTCGAGTTGCCGTCGTCGGTTTGTTAGGCGCAGCCGCCTTGTTGTTTCCGGAAAAGGCCCGGGCGGGCGCGGGAGATATTTTCGCGACTGATTCGGTGAACAATTCCGTGGTCGTTTATGCGCTCGACGGCTCGGCCCGGACTTTCGCCACTGGGTTGAACGATCCGCAGGGCCTGGCCTTCGATCGTTTCGGAAATTTATTCGTCTCCGACCGAGGTAGCGGCAATATTTATCAATTCGCGGCGGATGGGACGCGGACTACTTTTGCCACTGACATCCGTGGCGGAGTAGGGCTGACTTTTTCCGGGATGGCAGTGGCCGTCGCTGAGCAACCGGCCGATGCGGTGTCTAGGGTCGCACTGGATGGCTCGACCAGCCTTTACAAATCGATCGTTTCACCCACTGGCCTGACTTTCGAATTCCCTAACGTTTTCGTGGTCAATTCCACCTCACTGATCACGATTGCGCCTGATAACAGCTCGACCACTTTCCCGGTCGCCGGCGCCCGCGCGGTCGCCGCGAATGGTCTGCTTGATGCCTTCGTCAGTACCGACGCGGGAGACATCACGCGGGTCGCGCCGAATGGGGCTACGACCACCTTCGCTTCTGGTCTGGCGGATCCCAATGGCCTCGCCTTCCGACCTAAGCGCTACAGCGAGCTGGAAGAGGGTGTCGGAAATCTGTTCGTTGCCGATACCGCGCCAGGCGTCATCCGGGAGTTCGCACCGGACGGCACAGAATCTGTCTTTGCGACGGCGTTCAACCCCAACTTCCTGGCCTTTGAGCTCTTATTGCCGGGGAAATTGCTCAACATCTCGACCCGGTTGCGGGCTTCGACTGGCGACAACGTTCTCATCGGCGGTTTCATCATTTCCGGTGACGCGCCCAAGAAGGTGATTATCCGCGCCATTGGCCCTTCCTTGGAAGATGGTACTCCGCCAGTTGCCGGCGTGCTGGCCGATCCAATTCTGGAGTTGCACATGCCCGATGGAGGTGTGGTCACGAACGATAACTGGAAATCGGACCAAGAAATGGAGATTGAAGATACCGGGCTCGCGCCAACCAATGAGATGGAATCCGCTATCGTGACGACGCTGGCCCCTGGTCCTTACACCGCGATTGTGCGCGGAAAAGACGGCGGGACCGGTATCGGCATGGTCGAAGTTTACGATTTAGATCAATCGACCGGGGAATTGGCCAATATCAGCACCCGCGGGTTCGTCGACAGCGGTGACAATTGTATGATTGGCGGATTCATTATCGATCCGCTGGAGAGCGCTCGCGTGCTCGTGCGTGCGCTCGGCCCGACATTAGTCGACTCCAACGTGCCCGACCCGTTACAGGATCCGACCTTGGATCTGGTCGATGGAAACGGCACGGTCATCAAGACCAACGACGATTGGGCTGACGGTGCCGAGGGCGAAATTACGGTATCAGGTCTCGGGCCGAAAGATGATCGTGAATCCGCGATCCTCGCGAACCTCATCGGAGGAAACTACACTGCGATCGTCCGGGGCAAAAATGCCTCGGTAGGCGTCGCTTTGGTAGAAGTTTATCATCTGCCTTAGTCCCGGACGCATCAATCCAATGAGCTGTCGACCTCGCTTGGCGCGGCGTATGGCCGGGTCGGGGCCCGGTTCTCGAGAACACGATGCTCAGCTATTGAGCGTTCAATTTTGATACCACCCGTCCGGGCTTGAAACAACGCACGATTAGTCAAAGGGTATCCTGTAGGAGACGGTAAAATAATTATGGACATTTTAGTCAATAGTGGCCATTATCGAAATCCCTGATAAATAGGGAGTGAATAAAGTCCAGTTCAATCAGTCAAAACACGCAAACTCGTAATTAACAAAATAGAAAAACGTATGTATCCATTAGTTCCTCGGCCCTCACGGGCTTCATCGCTCCGGTCCGGAATCGCGATTATCGCGCTGACGGTCTTATCCTTCATCCCTGGGGCTTTCGCGGCTCCCACGGATCTTTATGTTACCGACTTGGCCAGCGGATCGGTTGTCCGATACGCTCAAAACGGAACAGCCACTGTCTTCGCCACGGGCCTCATCAGTCCGCAGGGAATCGTATTCGCTCAAGCTTCGAGCACTCTATCCGGCTACTTTTACGTTGCGGACGCTGGCGACGGCGGCGCAACCAGCGGCGTCATTTATCGGTATGACCGCGCGGGCAATCGATCGACCTTTGCGACCGGCCTGAACGATCCGATGGGCTTGGCTCTGGATGGCTCATCGGTTCTCGTTGCGGAGAATGGGGGGGCACGGATTAGACGTTTCCCTTTCACAGGCGGAGACTCATCGATCTCCCTGATCGTAACCAACCCTTTGGGGATCGATACACGTTCCTTTGATCAGTCTGGGTTTACGTCGAAGTTTGTCGCAACTGGAAGCGCTGTGTTGAAGGTCGACCCTGTCCCCGGCGCCACTCCTCAGCCGATTGATACGATCGACGTGAGTCGCGCGGTATCCGTGGATCCCCTTGTTGGGGATGTGTACGTCAGCACGGAGGCTGGCACGATCTCCAAAGTAGCACCCGACGGCTCGTCACAGACGACGTTCGCTTCCGGGCTCACCGACCCGCGTGGTTTGGCCTTTGTGCCTCCTGGTGTCCTGCCAGGTCAGCCCGGGTTTGTTTACGTGGCCGACACCGCTGCGGCGACTGTCTTTAAGATTGCTCCTGGTACCACGCCGGTGCCTTTCGTCACTAATGCTGGTAGTCCGAACTACATTACCTTCGAGACCACGTCTGACGCCGACCCCGCTCCCACCCCGACTCCCACTCCGACTCCCACTCCCACGCCGGGTCCCACCGCCACGCCAGCAGGCAGAGCTCAAAACATCTCGACCCGAGTGGACGTCGAGACGGGCGAGAACGTCGCCATTGGCGGTTTCATCATCACCCCCGGCACTGCGAAACTCGTCGCGGTTCGGGCGATCGGGCCCTCGCTCGCCGCATTTGGTGTGGCTGACCCTCTCTCCGATCCGATCCTCGAGGTGCATGACTCGAACGACGTTATCGTCGCGAGCAATGACAACTATACGGATAACAACGCAGTCGATCAGATGACCCTCGCTGATAACAACCTCACTCCGACCGACAACCTCGAGTCGGCCATCGTGATGACTCTGCCTCCCGGCGCCTACACGGCCGTGGTCAGGGGAGTCAATGGTGTCACCGGTATTGCGTTGGTCGAAGTCTATGACCTCGATGACGCGACGGCGACTTCTGAGCTGGGTAACATCAGCACCCGCGGTCTGGTCGGAACAAATGCGAACGTCCTGATCGGCGGTGTCATCGTCGGTCCGACGGTCGCCCTCGACGCCTCTGTTGTCATTCGGGCGATTGGGCCATCGCTGTCTGATTTCGGTGTGAACGGTGCTCTCGCCGATCCGGTTGTGGAACTCCGGGACAACAACGGCGGTACGATTGCCAGCAATGACAATTGGAATACCGATGCGGTCAATTTCGCGGATGAGGTATCGGCCGCTAATCTCGCTCCCAGCGATCCCAACGAGGCGGCTATCTTTGCCGTCCTCCCTCCCGGTCTCTATACCGCCATCGTGACCGGCAAAGACAGCACGACCGGTGTTGGATTGGTCGAGATTTATCACGTCGCGACGCAATAGTGGCTACGAACGGAGATAAGTAGGTTTTAGTTCAAACTTGAAGGGCCAGCGGCTGTTTCGACAGTCGCTGGCTTCTTCTTTTTGTTGACGAAGGCAGCTCTTCCCGACGAGTGGAGGAGATTCTCGACTTCATGAAAACGACTGAAAAAATTGCCGTGGCCTCTCCTTCTGAAATCCGTGAGCATTTTCCCGCCCTCAGCCGGGTGCACGAGGGAAAGCCAGTCGCATACTTCGATGGCCCGGGTGGCACGCAGGTGCCGACCGCGGTCGTCGAGGCGATCAGCGATTATCTGCTGCACCATAATGCCAACACCCATTGGGCTTTTCCGACCAGCGTTGAAACGGACGCCCTCGTCGCCGGAGCCCGGCGCGCCCTTGCCGACTTCCTGAACGCCGCGCCTAACGAGATCGCATTCGGGGCCAACATGACGACGCTTACCTTTCACCTCGCCCGGGCGCTCGGACGGGGTTACGGGCCGGGCGATGAAATCGTGCTCACGGAGCTCGATCATCACGCCAACATCGCTCCCTGGCGAGCCTTGGAAAAGGAGCGCGGCGTCACAATCCGCGTCGCGCAGATGATTCCGGAAACCGGGCAACTCGACTGGGATCACTTCGCCCAGCAACTAAACTCCCGGACCAGGCTGGTCGCGATCGGCGCCGCGTCGAACGCCCTCGGCACGATCACGGACGTAGGGCGGGCGGCCGGTTTGGCGCACGCGGCTGGGGCACAGATTTTTGTCGATGCGGTGCACTACGCCCCGCATCAGCTCGTCGATGTGCGGGCGATGGACTGCGATTTTCTCAGTTGCTCGGCCTATAAATTTTACGGGCCGCACATCGGCATTCTCTATGGCCGGCAGGACCTGCTGGCCGCGGTCGATTTCCCAAAACTACAGCCGTCGCCCGACACCGCTCCGGAACGGGCGGAGACCGGGACGCAGAACCATGAAGGAATGGTCGGCGCGGCGGCGGCGGTGGATTTCCTCGCCGCGCGGGCTTCGACTGGCACCCGTCGCGAGAATTTGAGCGCCTTCTTTGTCGCGGGCCACGAACGGGGAGAGCAACTCGTCAGGCAACTTTGGGAGGGCCTGGGCACGATCGAAGGAGTGAAGCTCTACGGCCCGCCGCCGGGTCAGCCGCGCACGCCGACGATCGGTTTTGCGGTGACCGGCATCTCCTCGACCGAGGTGGCGGAGCGACTGGCGGCCGAAGCCGTTTTTGTTTCCAATGGCGATTTTTATGCGACGACCGTGGTCGAAAGACTGGGCCTGGCCCCTGACGGTTTGGTCCGGGCCGGCTGCGCGTGTTACACCACCGAGGAAGAAGTGGCGCGCCTGGTCGAGGGGGTGCGCCGGATCGTGGATTCGCTATAGTGCGAGATCTTATATGAAAGCAACCTGGCAAGGCATCACCATCGCGGAGAGTGACGACACCGTCGTCGTCGAAGGCAACCACTATTTCCCAGCCGATTCGATTCGTCGCGAATATTTCCAAGCCAGCGACCAGCATTCTCACTGCCCTTGGAAGGGCGATGCGAGCTACTACGATATCAAGATCGATGGCGCGATGAACCTCGGGGCGGCCTGGTATTATCCCGACCCGAAGGACGCCGCCGCCAACATCAAGGGCCGCGTCGCTTTCTGGAAAGGCGTCGTCGTAGAGTAAAGCCTCCCGCAAGGCACGAAGTCGGCGCCGGGCCTCACGTCGTCACGGCGGGAAGCGACCGCTCATTCCGTCCCGCTTCGGCTCGAGCGTGCGTTGCGTCTATCGATCGCTTGCTCTGAGATAGGCTCGCGGTTGGCGGGGTTGGCCGATACCCCTTCATGCCACCGTGGTCGCACAGCCAATTCCCTGTTCGCGGGATCGGCCGGCGAGAGAGATTGCGCTGCGGAATGAATCACCGGCGAGCCTTCGCGAACCACCGCCTCCTTGCTCCGATGCAGAAGAGAACTCGTCGCATAGACGACTAGCACCACCAGAAGCAGGAGCGCATTCCACAGGATAAATTTCCGATCGATCATTATGCCTTCTCTTTTTAATGCGAAAACGGCGCGTGAAAACGGCCAACTAAATTTCTCGACCCAATCCTAGCGACTGTGCGATGCGCAAGATCGTAGATGAGCGTCTGACGCAACCAAAGATCGTGCGATCGCACCCCGCCTTGTTAGGGCAGTCGGTAGACTTCGACGAGGCCGACCCCGGTGGTTCCACCCACGCCAGCGACGATCGCAGTGTAAGCGCCGGCGGGGAGGGCTTCGAGCAAGGCGCTCTCCTCATCCATCTGTGGCTGCAGATGGGTCTCTTCGATTTCGAGTTGGTTGGGCACTTTCCAGTTGTCGTTGCTGCTGATCAGCGTCCCTTGCGCATCGCGTAACTCCAACGTCGGATCGGCCAGCGCACCAGTGACACCGAAAAGACTCAGCGTCGGGCCGATCGCGCGGATCAGGACGTTACCGCTGCCGCCGGTTTCACCGCCGAGGATGAAGCCACCGATCATGACGTTGCCTTCGGTTGCGACAAAGCCGCGGGTACTAATGTTGGCCAGCTGGGAGTCGGCCGCTTGATCGAGGTCGTAAACTTCGACCAAGCCAACGCCGGTGCCCCCATTCTTGCCGCTCACGACGGCGGTGTAGCTGCCAGGATCAAGCGTTGCAAGGATGGCTGATTCGAAACCACTCGTGGGTTGAAAGCCGGTCGGTTCGATTGCACCCCGATCGCTCGTCCAGTCATCGTTGATCTTGATTAAGGAGCCGTCCCCAGCCCTTAACTCCAGCACTGGATTGGCCAGTGGATCAGAGATTCCGAAATTACCTAACGACGGGCCGAGCGCGCGCAGGATGACCGTCTTGGGTTCGTTGCCGGTCACGATAAAGCCGCCGATCGGGACCTGGTCGGCGGTCAGGACTTGCAGCCTGGTTGAGATATTAAGGAGGGGCCCGGCGATCGGGGGGTTAGTCTCGGTCCCGACGAGGAAGACATCGATGTCGTCGACGGCAAAGTCATTTCCCGCCGTGCCGGCGAATGCATCCAGTCGGAACGTGGGAAACGCTTCCTGCGCTGTAAAGGTGCTGACGCTGCGCATCCAGGTGCCATCGGCCGTGGGCGCGATCGTGTTGATGGGAGTTGATCCCACGGTCAGCTTTAGGGCGGGCGGGGGAGCCGTGGAAATAGCGGCAACCCAGAAGGACAAATCATATTCTTGGCCGACGGTGAGCGGCGAGGAGACAGTGCCTTGCCACAGCAAAGTCCCGGTCGTTCCCGAGCCGTTGACGATCATCATAAGTCCAGTGCCGGTGGTATGATCGCCGATCGAAAGGAGCAGGTTGCTATTGTTCCGAGGATTGGTATCCACGGTGTAAAAGTTCTCGGTGTCGAGGCTGCCGGGACCGGGAGGCGTGTAAGTGAACTCGCTCGTGAATCCCGTGTTTCCCGCCTCGAAATCCCCGTTCTCGATAATGGTGGCCCGCACGATCGGCGATGTTACAACGAAGAGCAGCAAGGCACCCATCAGCGATGCGGACAATGGCCGGCTGGATCGAGTTACTTTCTGTCGATGACACGGTTGCTCGGAGTTGTTGGTCTTTTTCGATTTCATAAGCATGGATGCGCGGAGCGAAGACGATCGGTAATCATAAATATTTTCTCTTTTGCGGAGCGGTCGGGGGAGAGTTGAAGCCTTGTGCAGAACTGCCCTTACGCCTAAGAAACGCGGGAACGGAGAGCCAAACCGGCCAACGAAATTAGAAAAAATTTTCTGCGCGATCGTGGCGTTGCCGAAACCGCTGAAGCTAAAATGGTTGCCTCATTTCCTTGAATTCGGTATTCTCCGTAGCGAGTCGATAAAGTAACGTCGGCGTTGCGATCGATTTACATGGCACCACCCACATCCCGCGAAGCCGTCACCCAAGTGCTTCTGGAGTGGAATCTGAAGGGCTCGGATGCCGCGGAGCGTTTGATGCCGCTGGTCTACGATGAATTGCGCCGCCTCGCCCGGCACTACCTGCAAAAGGAACGCTCCGATCATACCCTGCAGGCGACCGGTTTGGTCCACGAGGCTTACCTGCGCATGGTCGATCAAACCAGCACGACCTGGCAGAACCGCGCGCAGTTTTTTGGCGTAGCCGCGCAAATCATGCGCCGCGTCCTAGTCGATCACGCCCGCGCGCATCAGGCGGTCAAGCGTGGCGGGGTACGCGAGAAATTGGAGTTCGACGAATCACTCGCGCCGGCCGACGAACGCACGGTCGATTTGGTTGCGCTCGATGACGCGCTCCAGGATCTCGTGATCTTCGACCCGCGCAAAAGCCGGATCGTGGAGATGCGCTTCTTTGGCGGCCTAACGATGGAAGAAATCGGCGAAGTCCTCTCCATCTCGCCCCGCACCATCCGGCGGGAGTGGCGGGTGGCGAAAGCCTGGCTGCGGCGCGAGATCATGAAGGGGGAGACCGATGCCGCGCTCGGCTGAGGAGTGGGAACGGGCGCAGGAGCTCTTTAACGAGGTTGTCGATCTCCCACCCGAGGAGCGCATGACGTTCCTCGATCGCATCTGCGGCGAAGACGATAGCCTCCGCCGCGAAGTGGAATCGCTCCTCGCTTCCGACGCGGAGGCCTCGCAATTCATCGAGGAGCCACTCCTTGCTTTGCCGCGCGAACTCTTTCCGGAGACCGAGATCGACCCGGCCGGGCAGGAGATCGGCGCCTACAGGGTCGTGCGCGAGATTGGTCGGGGCGGGCTTGGAACCGTTTACCTGGCGGAACGGGCCGACGAGTCCTACCGCAAGGAAGTCGCCCTTAAGCTCGTTAGGCGCGGCCTCGACACCGAGGACATCCTGCAGCGTTTCCGGCACGAACGGCAGATCCTCGCCCAGCTCGAGCATCCCTACATCGCGCGCCTGCTCGATGGCGGCACGACGAAAGAGGGGTTGCCTTATTTCGTCATGGAATACGTCCAGGGCGAAACCCTCACCAAGTTCTGCGACGGCCAGGGAATGGATGTGGAAGGCCGGCTCCAGCTTTTCCGTAAAGTCTGCGCCGCGGTCAGTTACGCGCACCAGAACCTCGTCATTCATCGCGACCTGAAGCCTTCCAACATCCTGGTGACCGCGGACGGCACTCCCAAGCTGCTCGATTTCGGGATCGCCAAGGTCCTGACTCCGGAGGAGGACGCTCTCACCCAGACCATCCCGAGCCAGCGGGTCATGACCCCCGAATACGCCAGCCCCGAGCAAATCAAAGGCGGCCGGATCACGACCAGCAGCGACGTTTACTCGTTAGGGGTGCTGCTCTACGAACTCCTCACCGGGCAGAAGCCCTACCGCCTGACGAAGCCTTCCGCGGAAGAGCTATCCCGGGCGATCACCGACCAGGAGCCCGAGCGGCCCAGCACCGCAGTCGTGCGGCAATCGGACAATCAGAAATTGCCCCTCGGCCACCAGCAATCTCTCAAGGGCGACCTCGATAACATCGTCCTGATGGCGCTGCGGAAGGAACCCGAACGCCGCTACCCCTCGGTCGAGCGGTTCTCCGAGGATATCCGCTGCCATCTCGAAGGCCGGCCGGTCACGGCCCATAAGGACACCGTGAGTTATCGCGCCGGCAAATTCATCCGGCGGAACAAGGCCGCCGTCACGGCCGCCGCCCTTGTTGCGCTGACCGTGGTCGTCGGGATCGCGGCGGTCTTGCGCCAGAGCCAGATCGCGCGTGAGCAGCGCGACCACGCCGAGGCCGCGCAGGCCACCGCCACCCGGCTTAATCAATTCCTGCAAAGTCTTTTGAGCAGCGCGAATCCCGACGCGATGGGGCGCGACGTCAAGGTCGTGCAAGTGCTGGACGACGCTTCCGCCCGGCTTGATCGCGAACTCGGGAGCGAGCCCGCGCTGCTCGCGCAGGCCCATCTCACGATCGCGCGCGCTTACGCCCAACTCCGCGCCGCCGAGCCAGCCGAGCGGCACGCCCGCGCCGCGCTCGCGCTCGATCGCAAACTCTTTGGCGACAATCATCCCGCGACCGCGGAAGTGATGGCGTTCGTCGGGCGGACGATGCAGATCTTTCGGCGTTACAAGGAAGCGGAGCCGCTCCTGCGTCAGGCGCTCGCCGTGCAGCGGCGCGAGCCGCCGGCCGATCGCAACCAGTTTGCGCGCACCCTGCAAGTTCTCGGCACGGTCTTGATCAATACCGGCCGCGCGCAGGAAGCCGCCCCGCTCGTCGCGGAATCCCTCGCCCTGAGTCGCGAGCTGAACGGCGAAAAAAGCGTGCAGGTAGCCGACGCCCTCCAGACCACCGGCGTCCTGCGCCAGGCGCTCGGCGATCGCCCCGGCGCGATGGAAGCCTGGCGCGCTTCACTCGCCATCCATCGCCAGCTCGTCCCGCGGCAACTAACGTTTCTCGATCCGCTGGCCGACCTTTCCGAGATGCTCTTCAGCGAAGGGAAAGTGGACGAAGCCGCCGCCCTGCTTGAGGAGGGCGACCGTTTCGCGCGGCAGAGCATCGGACAGGATAACCCGACCTACGGCGCGCTCCTCGGTCGGCTCGCACTCATCGATTTCGTCAGGCAGCAATATTCGGCGGCGATCCCGCGCTTGGAGCGCTGCCTCGCGACAGTCGGTCAGGTTTATCCGAAGGAAACTCCCGAGATGGTGCTAGCGAAAACCGTCCTCGGCCTTTCGCTCACCCGCAGCGGCCGCGCGGCCGAGGCGGAGCCATTGCTCAGGGCGGCGTTAGTCGAAGGGAAAGCCGTCCCGGCGGCGCGGCTGGCCCTCATCGGCAACCTGGAGGGAGCGCTCGGCGAATGTCTGCTCGCGGAAAAAAACTTCAGCGAAGCCGAGCCGCTCCTGCGTCTCTCGCACGAGAAACTGAGCGCCCGCCTCGGCGCCGAGAATCCCCAGACGACCGCCGCGCTGCACCGCTGGGAGCAAGCGCGCGCGGAAAAGGATGAAGGATGAAGGCGGAAGAAAGTAGAAAGGCTAAAGGAGAAAGACGGGGACGGGGGAAAGGATGAAGGCGGAAGGATGAAGGATGAAAGGGAGTGACCAGTGACCAGTGACCAGTGACAAGTGTAGGGGCGGCCGCGTCGGCCGCAATTTTGGGGGCACGGGAGGGACGAATCAGGAAAGCAGGAAAGTAGGAAAAGGGCGGAGATGAGGAGCGCGGCGCTCCGTCCCACTTCTTCCTTCATCCTTCTGACTTCTTCCTTTTCTTCCTCCACTTCTTCAACACTTCCGCCTCGCGCTCGGCGCTGATTCCCGCCTCCAATTTCTGGCGCGCTTTCGGTTGCGCCCGGAACCACGCCACCGTGTCGCGCGCCGTCACGGCGAGCGGCCGGAAGGTCAGCCCTTGGTCGAGCGCGCGCTGGATGCTGAGCTGCCCGAGGCCGCCTTCCTCGCCCGATGGCGGCACCCAGACCGGCATGTCCGACCACGGCGCCACCTTCTCCTTTTCCAGGAAATCCGCCGGCACCCAGGTCAATTTCGCGTCCGACCCGAGCGCGGTTTTGATCCCCTCCAGCATCCCGCCGACCGTTAACTTCTGCGCCGGACCGGTCGCGTTATAAATCCCCGTCGCGCCCTGCTCGACCATCCGGATCGTCCACTCCGCGAGGTCCCGGCCATCGATGAACTGCACCGGATCGCCCGGCTCGCCCGGCGCCAGCACCTCGCCGCCGCGCGCGATCCGCACCGGCCAATAAGAGAACCGGTCCGTCTCATCGCGCGGCCCCACGATCAACCCCGGCCGGATGACGAGCGTCTTCCCCGGGAACCACTTCTCCGCCTCCGCTTCCGAGAGCGCCTTGAGCGGGCCGTAGAGGGTAAACTGCGAGGCGACGACCGTGTCGCGCGACTCCTTCATCGCGTCTTTGCCCGTGTATTTCGCGAGCGGCGCGCTCTCGTCCTGGCCCGGCTTTTTGTTATCGCCGTAAACCGAGATGGTCGAGATGAAGACATAGCGGCCCACATTCCCCTGCAGGATCTCCGCCGCGTCGTGCACCCATTTCGGGAGCATCGTCGGGTTATCGATCACGACGTCCCACTTGCGGCCTTTCAACGCCGCGAGGTCGCCCGAGTTGCGATCGCCGACGAGCTGCTCCACCCCTTCCGGCAGCTCGCCCGGGTGCGTCTTGCCGCGATTGAACACCGTCACCGTATGCCCGCGAACGAGCGCATACTTCACCTGGAACGGTCCGGTAAAACCCGTTCCGCCAAGGATCAAAATCTTGAGCGGCTTCTCCGCCTTGCCCACCTCACCCGGCTCATAGTGGTAGCCGGGCACGACCTCCCCGGCCGCCCCCGGACTCGCCGAAGGAGGAGAAGAAACATCCGCAGCGGACACGCTGCTAACGATCGTAGAAACGAAGAGTGAGACGAGGAGATGGTGGTGCATGGGAATTGGTTATTGGTTAATTGTTAGTGGTTAATGGGGCTGCATCGTTACTGGTTAATTGTTAGTGGTT
>JBDTVP010000034.1:0-25069 GCA_040007175.1 Spartobacteria bacterium | reverse complement strand
GGCTGCACAGGAGCGCTTCGGCGGGCTGGAAAATTCATTACTCGAGATCAAACGACAGTCTCTCGCCTGGCGGGCGAACTACGAACTTGTTTCGAAGGATCTCCGGGAACAGCGGTCCGTAGGGCTGGTCAGAAAGAACCTTGCCGCGCTGCAGTCGGCTTTGGGAAGCATAGAGCTCGACCAGGAGACGGGCACTCTGCGACAAGACTTAGCCGAGTTAGCCGGGCTGATCGAGCGACTGAACGGCGAAGATCAGCTCGATTCTTTCGAACAATTTGCGACTAACGAACTGAAGCCGGCCTGGATCAGCTTCGAAAGTGACTTCTCCAAAGTCTCGTGGACGGGGGCAGCTCGGCCTGGACAAACGCCACCGAGGCTCGGAAGACTAGCCTCAAGTCTGTTTGGAACCGACGGGGCGGGTGGTTTGTACGAAGCGCGCCAGAATATCCTCCGCCTGCGGAGCGAGCGCGAGAAGCTCAATGACAAGAGATTTGCGCTCGGCCGGGAAATAGATAGCGCGGTCGCAGCCTACTTGCAGGCCGCCAGCGCCCAGTCGATGGACCGGGCGAGTAAGGTCGAAAGACAACTCGGTGCCAGTTGGCGGCTCATGGTGGGGACCGGCCTCTGTTTCGCGGCGGCCTTCGTCTGGCTGGGATGGCTCATCGCGCGCGCGATCCGAGGGCAGGTCAGTCTTATCCAGAAGGGCCAACACGACTTAGAGACTCTTCAGCGCGACCATGAGTCAGTCCTGACGGCGGTCGGGGAGGGGATTCACTGGATCAATTGTGTTGGGGAGATCATTTTCGAGAACCCAGTCGCGCGGCGATTGTTAGGTTGGGAAAGTTCAGAGTTGCGGGGGAGGAACGCGCACACCTTGATTCAACATACCCGGCCAGATGGATCTTCTTACCCGGAAAGCGAAAGCCCCATCCAGCAAACGCTCCAGACCGGCCTTTTGCAAAGGGTCGAGAACGAAGTCTTTTGGCGAAAGGATGGAACGAGTTTCCCCGTGCGCTATACCGCGACCCCAACACACGACGAAGCCGGGCAAATGATCGGGGCGGTCGTCGTCTTTACCGACACCACGGAGCAAACGCGCGCCGAGGCGGAACGGCAGATTATCTCCGATATTCTGCAGGGCGTGACCACGACCAATAATCTGAAGGAGTTGCTCGAGCTGGCCTGGCGTTCAATCAGCCGACTTATTTCCGCCGAGAATTTCTTTGTCGCATTACACGATCCTGCGACTGATCGATTACACTTCGGCTTTTGGGTGGATCAGGTCGACCCGATGCCCGCTCCGCAGCCGGTTGGGAACGGTTTGAGTGGCAGCAGTTATGTCCTTCGTACGGGTCAACCACTGCTTCTCACTGAAGAAGCAAAGCAACGGCTTTATGATAGCGGTGAACTCGAACTGATCGGATCGGATTCTCCTTCCTGGCTTGGAGTGCCTTTGCGAACGCCGACCCGCTCGATTGGCGTGCTGGTAGTGCAACACTACGACAAGCCAGACGTTTACAGCCTGCGCGACCAGGAAGTCTTGCTTTCCGTAGCGAATCAGATCGCGGTCGCGATCGAACGAAAGCAGGCGGAAGAAAAATTGAGGGAAAGCGAAGCCCGCCTCGCGGAGGCACAGGAGGTTGCGCGAGTGGGGAGTTGGGAATGGGATGTGACGGAGGAGAAACTCAGTTGGTCGGACGAGCAGTTCCGCCTCTTTGGCTTTTCCCCGGGCGAATTCAAACCGGGGCGCGAGCATTATCTTGCCTGCACGAATTACGATCGTGACGGCTTGGCGAAGGGCAATGATCGCAGCCCGGCGACCGGCGATGTCGATGGCAGTGACAGCCGTATTTTCTGGCCTGACGGGAAAGCGCGTATTCTGCACAATCGGGAAAACATTCTGCGTGATCAGACTGGCAGGGTCATCCGAGTGTTTGGAACTTCGCAGGACGTGACTGAGCTGCGACAGAAGGAGAGCGAGTTACTTCAGGCTAAGATCGCAGCGGAAGCTGCAACTCAGGCTAAGAGCGAATTTTTGGCCAACATGAGCCATGAAATTCGCACACCAATGAATGGGGTCATCGGTATGACTGGCCTCCTGCTCGAAACAGAGCTAAACGCGGAACAACGCGGCTTCGCGACCACGATTCAAACCAGCGCAGATTCCCTCCTTACCATCATTGATGACATTCTAGATTTCTCGAAAATCGAAGCTGGCAAGCTAACTTTCGAAGAGGTCGATTTCGACTTGCACGAGGCCGTCCACGGCAGCTTGGAAATGCTGGCCCAGCGAGCGGAAAGCAAGGGGGTGGAACTAGCCTGTCTTCTCGAATCAGACGTCCCGGTTTATCTCCGTGGCGATCCAGGAAGAGTGCGCCAGGTCTTGCTCAATTTTGTCGGGAACGCGATCAAATTTACCGAGCGAGGCGAAGTCGTGGTCAAAGTAGCTCTAGCGAGCGAGACAGACGAGGAGGCGTTGCTCCGCTTTGAGGTCAAAGACACCGGCATTGGTATTTCGGCAGAGGCGCAACAGCGTCTCTTTCAACCCTTCAGTCAGGCCGATGGTTCCACCACTCGAAAGTATGGCGGCACTGGTCTTGGACTCGTTATTTCTAAGCAATTGATCGAACGCATGTCCGGCATCGTAGGAGTCGAAAGCGTCGAGGGTGAAGGCTCCCTGTTCTGGTTTACGGCGCGTCTGGCTAAACAACCGCCCGGAAATCATCAACTCATCGAGATCGCGGAGGAACTGGCAAACCTTCACGTCCTCATCGTTGACGACAACGAGACCAATCGCGAAATCCTGAAGCACCAAACGAAGGCTTGGAAAATGCGCAGCGGCGCCGCGCAAGACGCCGATAGTGCCCTCGCTGAGTTAAGAAACGCCAAAGCCGCAGGTGACCCATACCAGCTCATCCTTCTCGATATGCAGATGCCGGGCACTGACGGAGTCACCCTGGCGCGTGCGATCAAAGCCGATAGCGCGCTGGCTGACGTGCGGATGGTGTTGCTCTCGTCGATTGGTGCGCGCCTCGACCTCGAAAAACTAAGGAGCACAGGAATCGACGATTGCCTGATAAAGCCGATCAAACAGTCGTTGCTCTTTGACTCGATTGCCAAAGTGGTGAGCGCGAAAGTGGCGGGCTCGACGGATAGGGTGAAGAAGAAACTGGCAGCGCCGGGAGTCTCTTCTCCCAAAACACGAGAGCTACGCATTCTCCTCGCAGAAGATAATGTGATCAATCAACGGGTAGCGTTGGGCGTCCTACGGAAGCTGGGTTACGACGCGGATGTCGTGGCTGATGGCACGGAGGTCATCCAGGCTCTGGCCCGAAAGGCATTCGATGTTGTTTTCATGGACTGCCAGATGCCAAAAATGGATGGTTACGAGGCGACCCGGCGCATCCGAAAGCTCGAACAGGAACAGGTTGGTTCTTTGGATTGGAGCGCTCCCACAAGAATCATCGCGATGACGGCCAATGCGATGGACGGCGACAAGGAAAGGTGTCTCGCCGCGGGGATGGACGATTATCTGAGCAAGCCAGTGCGACGGAATGAACTCCAGGCCGCCTTGAAACGATGCGATGTGCTCCAGGGCCGGGTTAGTAGCTCTCCAGGTAAGTGGGAGCCATCCGCGACTGAAGATTGCCTTGTCGATCTGGATCGGTTACGGGAGGTCGCGGATGATGACCCGGAACAGATCCGGTACTTCGTCGAACTCTATATCGCGCAGACCATTCTCATGCTCGATGGGCTTAAGGAAGCCGTCCTAACAAGTAATGCCGAAGCGGTCGCGAGCACGGCGCACAAGTTGGTCGGATCCAGCCTTTCCTGCGGCGTAGAAGCTTTCACCCGTCCGCTCCGCGAGCTGGAAAGAATCGGCGAGGCCGGCGATTTGTCCGGGGCGTGCGTCTTGCTTGATGACGTTCGCGATCGCTTTCCCCGGGTCCAGAACACGCTCACCCAGTTCGTGCAAGGTCTGGAGCCCGCCAAGGTATAATCCTATGAAAAGAATCTACACACCAACCAAGAAGAAAACCGTCTTGATCATTGATAACGACGAGATCGTCATCCAGCTTTATCGAGAGAAGCTTGGTCAGCAAGGACTCATAGTCGAAGTTGCAGACAGTCGAGCGGGGGCGCTCGGGATACTGGAACAGATGCCGATCGAGCTGGTCCTGCAGGATCTCTTATTGCCCGCAACCGACGGGTTAGAATTGCTAGGGGAGATTCGATCTCGCTCTGATAAGCTTCCGATCATTGCTTTCGCGAATCCCTACCTCGGGAAAGTTGTGCGGGCGGCGACGACGGCGGGCGCGAGTAAGGTTCTTTCGAAAGCGAAGAACATACCGGATGAGGTTATTGGCCTTGTCAGGGAGCTAATGGGAATGGCGGGGGCCGTCGTAGATGAAGAGGGCTCGGAGCGGCATTTGGTGGGAGCGCTCTTGGCTCATGCCCCCTCCATGCTGGCGAAGCTGCGGACCGGGTATCTCGTTTTCGCAAGGGACGGAGAAAGGGACCTACATTCGTCTGAGCTCCAACACATGTTCGCCGGTCTCCACGCATTCGCGAGTGCCGCGGGGCAATTGGGCTTTGCCCGAATCGCCCAACTGGCCAGTGCCTTGGAAGCTCTGTTGATGGAGCTGCGAGCTAAACCGAATAAAATCACCCCAACCGTTGGTCGAACTCTCGGGCAGGCGATAGATACTCTGGCCGGACTCGTCGACAGTGAGCCGCACTCGCCTATGGATCGCTCGGAACCGCCAAAAATTCTCGTAGTGGACGACGAAACCATCTCGCGCGAGACGATCTGTTCCGCGCTCGGGAAGGCGAATCTCGTTGCCATCAGTGTGGACGATTCCCTATCCGCTGAGCGAATGCTGAAAGAGGAGCGCTTCGACCTAATCTTTCTGGACGTGGAGATGCCGGGACGCACCGGCCTGGAACTTTGTGCCAGCGTCCGGGAGAATACTGCCAATAAAGCGACTCCAGCCGTGTTTGTGACGGCGCATTCCGATTTCGGCACGCAGGCGCAGTCAGTCTTGAGCGGGGGAAACGATTTCATTGTCAAGCCCTTCCTGCTAGTCGAACTCGCGGTCAAAGCGCTGACCTGGCTCTACCGCAAACAGCAGCCCCCGACCGCCGCAGAGAGTGTCGCGGTGAGGGCGGAAGTTAACGAATTGCGGCTCGCAAACGAACACGCAGTCTTGAACTCATAGTGACCAGGGCCGCTTTCTGGCGTCTCGGCTCTGGAGAAGACCGAACGGTGTCGCTCGGTCGAAGTGCCCGTCTCTGAAGAGGCGCTGGCCCTTGAGGGCCTTCGCATGCCCCTCACGGCTGAAAGTTTTTCGTCGAGCCCGCTTGAGGTAGCCGATAACGAATGACCAAACCACTCCGTGCTTTCGTGAATCTTTACGGCTTGCGTAGGGGTGGCTGACGAATCTGAGGGTAGGTGCGTGATCATGGCTGGCGGTGATGTCGGTTTTCCGCGCATTTTTCTTTAATCATTATGTTTCGCTGGATCTTTCGATTGGTTGTCATCTCGGTGGCGGGGAAACTTCTGAACCGATTTCTTGGTTCACGTCAGCAGGTCGAGACGCGACCTCGGCGCTAACGACCGGTTTGAGTTCCCTCGAGTATAGGCAACGGAGGTCTGCCTAGGGCGCCGTGCGTCACGCGACTCTACTTGGCTCACCGGTTCCGCTCCCTGATCCTCCAATAGCTCATAACGATTAACCAATAACCCCGCGAAGCGGCAACCGCCGCATTTGACGGAGCGGCGGTTTGGGCGAAGCGGTTGGGATGAACACGAGCGAAATCGGAAAGAAGGTGGTGGAGTTGGTTCGCAAACAGGCCTGGCACGAGGCGATCGATACTCTCTACGGCGATGATGTGGTGAGCGTGGAAGCGCGCGGCCGGGAAGGGGAGCCGGCGGAGAAACACGGGATCGCCGCGGTCCGCGCCAAGACGGATTGGTGGGTCGAGTGCATGCAGGTGGATGACCTCAAGGTGACCGGGCCGTATGTCGCTCACGACCGCTTTGTCGTGGTCTATGAGATGGAGTTTGGTGCAAAGGCTTCGAAGGACCGGATCAGGATGTCGGAGGCCGGGGTCTACACGGTGAAGGACGGGAAGATTGTGCGTGAGGAGTTTTTGCCGTTGGAACGGTGAGCGATCGGGACGATCGCGGTTACTGGTTACTGGTTACTGGTTACTGGTTACTGGTTACTGGTTACTGGTTACTGGTTATCAGGGGCAGGGCACAAAAAAGCCGCCAAGTCCCGGGACCTGGCGGCTTTTCGTTAGTCTGCTAAATGGGTCTTAGTTTAACTGAAGCGCGTTAAGCGTGGGCTCGTCGATCGCGGCAGTCGTGTAGAGACCGTTGTCGGTCTGGTAGCCGATGAGGGCCTTCCGGGTGAGCGGGCCGAGAAGTCCGTCGACTTCTCCTGTGTAATAGCCCTGGACCTGAAGCGAGGCCTGCACGTTGGCGATGACTCGATCGAGGCGCTCGGCGCTGCGGCCGGCGTAGATCGGTCCATCGTAGACGTAATACTGCGCGGAGGGCTGGTAGCCCCAGGCCGGATACCAGTAGCCGGCATTGAAGTAATAGTAACCGCCGCCGATGAGCTCAACGCGGCTATAACGCGACCGGTAATAGGCCTGGTCGTGACGTTCGGGACGATAGGAACGGAAGACGGTGTAGTTCTCGCCCTGCCAGTTCTGGCTGCCTTCGATGGTGCGGCTCTGGCTGAAGGTGACGGCCGGGACCTGCTGGGGACGGGCTTTTGCTTCGAAGTTGGCGTGCTCGGTTTTGATCTTCTGCACTGCCTGGGTGTCGAGCTGTTTCATCTTCTTGCCGGGCCGTGCCTTGGGCTGGGTGGCTTGCGTCGCGACGGTGGAGTCTGTCTGACCCTGAGCCTGGTTCTGACGTTGGGCGCGTTTTTCGGCGCGCATCTGGGCTTTGGTTTGCGCCGGCGCGGCGCTGCCAGCGGTGGCGGTCGTCTCGTTCGCGGTCGTCGTCTCAGCTGCCTTGTTGGCGTTGCGGCCTTTGCGGCGCTGTCCGGCCTCGGCCTTTACATCGGTCGAGGTGGTTGTGCTGGCGGCGTCGGTGGCGGGCGTTTCGGTTTGCATCCGCGCTTTGCCGCGGGCTTTGCCTTTGGCAGCGGGTGCAGTCTCCGAAGCGGTGGCCGAGGTTTCCGTGCGGGCAGCCTGGCGTTCGGCGCGGCGTTCCTGGGCTTTCATCCCGCGATTCGGCTTGTCAGCCGGGGCCTCGGCTTGGGCGCCGCCGGATGCTTGCGCTTCCGCGCGGGCTTCGGCTTTGGCCTGTTGTTTCTGCTTTTTCTTGCCGGGCGTGGCCTGGGCCTCGTCCTGCTGGGCCATGGCGCCGGCAGCGAGGGCCAGCGAACAGCTTATAATTAACGTGATCAGCTTTTTCATATTATTCCTTGGTCGGTTTTGAGTTTGTTTCATTCAGATTAACTGACCATCGCCGAGTGATAACCCGTTCCAGATAATGACAGTCCGTTAATCAGATTCGTGGTGCCGAACGCTTCTGGTTCCCCCGGGGAGGGGATTAAAGGATGAAGGATGGAGGATGAAGGCGGAAGGGAGGGGATGAAATAAGATCGGGTTTCGGTGCTCTTACGTTTCGCTATGCAAATCATGAAATCGTTATTTTTCGCGGTGCCGTCGATTCTCGGTGGGCTGCTCCTTTCGCACGGGGCCTTGGCAGACGACGGCAAGATTCTCTCGAAGGCGGAACTGAAGACACGTCTGACGCCCATGCAATATGAGGTGACGCAGAACAACGGCACGGAGCCGGCCTTCAAGAATGCTTATTGGGATAACAAGAAGCCGGGGATCTATGTGGACATTGTCTCGGGCGAGCCGCTCTTTAGTTCGAAGGATAAGTTTGATTCCGGGACCGGCTGGCCCAGTTTCACCAAGCCGCTGGTGCCGGCGAATGTGGTGGAGAGGTCGAAGGATGGCTCCGTCGATGTGCGGTCGAAGAAGGCTGATTCTCACCTGGGCGATAAGTTCCATGATGGCCCGCCTCCCACTGGAATTCGCTATTGTCTCGACTCGGCGGCGCTGCGTTTTATCCCGGCGGCGGATCTGGTGAAGGAAGGTTTCGGAAAGTTTGCCAGTGAGTTCACGGGGGCAAAAGGGCAGGAACACCAGGAGTAGCCGGGCGCCCAAAGTTCTGTGGAATAAACCGCCGGAACGGCTATCTTATAGGTAGTGACCAGAAGCGCTGGTAGGAACCAGCCGCCACTCCCCCCGGGGTGGCTCCGGTCCACTCGCATCGGGTGGATTTATGGTTTTGTTAGATAACAAAACTAGAAAGACATTGATAATGAAGACATTAAAAACTGCTATTGCCTGTACCGTCGTCGCGGCCTTCTCTGCTGCCAGCCTTTTCGCTGGTGACATGAAAGAAGACAAGATGATGCATGACGGCGCGATGATGAAAGACGGCAAGATGATGATGATGAAGGACGGCAAGCACATGGAGATGAAAGAAACCATGACGATGTCCGACGGCACCAAGGTCATGACCGATGGCAAAGTGATGATGAAGGACGGCAAGACCATGATGATGAAAGACGGCGACATGGTCATGATGGACGGCAAAATGATGACGATGAAAGACGGCAAAATGATGGAGAAGATGGAGCACTAAGCTCCGGCTTTCCCACTAACCGTTAAATGCGAAAGCCGGCGTTCTGCGCCGGCTTTTTGCTGTCTGGATCTGGCGCAGGCAGCACCGTCGCCAGCCGATTACTTACGCTGAGTCTTCTGCTTCCGGGGCCGGGGAGCGCGCCGCAGGAGGGCCTGAGTCACCGCTGGCTCGATAACGTTCTTTGCTTCGGAACGGGGCCAGGCTTCGCCGGTGATCAATACCTGGAGCGAACCGCCAAACTTCGCGGCCATCTCGGTGGCCTTTTGCGCGCCGATTTGCTCACAGCCGCTTTCGCCAAAGAGAAAGTAGCGCAGGGCCATGTCGTTAGCCGGAAGGATGCGACCGGACTGATCGAGCAGCGTCCATTTGCGATCGAGATCGTCGCCCCGCGGTCCCGGATGAGTGCCGACCATCAGGGCGGCGCCATGCAGGATGGAGAAATATTTTACCGGCGGTTTTCGCGGCGCGCTCTGCGTGGTTGGGTTGCGAGTGGACATAAGATGATGCCTCACATTTTAATCGCGAGCCGAAGCGCGGATGGATTGCACCGGATGCGGAGAGCGGCGGGAAAAGATTAACGCTTCCTCGGGGGCACGACTCGGAAGATGCGCGGAATCGGTTTTGACGGGTCGCGCCGGTAGCCGGTGATCTCTCCCTGGACAGTGCGCGGATCGACAGGAGTGAGATTCTTCGCCTGGGCGGTAGTGAGGAGGGAGGTGTGGGGGATGTCGCAGAGATGGTTGGGGACGACCCAGATGTCTTCCTCGGAAGTCGTCCACTCGTAAGGATCGAACTGGGAGAGGTCCACCGGTCGCGAGTAGCGGCGCAGGGTGCGTTCGCCGCGGAGATTGAAGTAGGTATGGAAGTAACTCAGGGCCAGCTCGCGCAAAGTGCGGTAGACGGGTTCGCGATAACGGCAATTGGTGAAATTGGACTTGGCCAGGGCTCCCCAATGGCCGCGCACTTTGAAAACGGCGAGGACATGGTCGGTGTCGCGATCGGCTTCGAGGTCGAGGAGTAATGGCGGGAAGCCGAGGACACGGAGGGCGGCGGCGGCGAAAATGGCGCCTTCCAGGCAATGCGCCGTGCGTTCGCGCAAAACAACCCGCGGCGACCACGCAGTCGGCGCAAGATGATAAGGCAGGTCATCGAGAAAGCGTTGAACGCCGACCGGGTCTTTGAGGGCGCGAAGTTGGCGAAGCTCGGACGGAGACATTCTTGCAGAGCTGGAAATCTGGAAGCGAAAAACTGAAAGGCAGCGGAGTGATCGTGGAAGGCCGGCTTTATTAAACTAGCTGGAGCCGTTGGACGCGACTTGTGCGGAGACTTCGTCGAGGTCGCGCTCGATTTTTTCCACACTCGGGCGCAACCGGGTGAGGATCTGGTGTTCCTCCGCTGAGACTCGCTCGATGCGCTCGGTTTGCTCGCGCAACTGATTGAGCATCGCCTCCTGCCGGACGGAAATGCGGTGCATCCACCAAAAACAAACGCCCCAACAGGCGAGGCCGACGATGTTGGTCAGGTCGAGGATGAGAGGAGTCATGTGGAAAGTGGCGGTAAGGTTTCGGCGCTTCCTGCTTATTCGAGGCTGCGCAGGCTCTTAGCGGTAGAGCGCGAGATTTCTCATTCGAACCGGCCGTCTTTGAAATGGCGTTTTCCCTTGAGCGCATGCGCGTATTCGTCGCGGCTGAGGATGTTTTCGTCGAGCTGCATCTCGGTGCGGCAAAAGCTCTGGAAGAAAGCTTCCACCTTCGTGGCTGAGCTCATGACTTCCTCGGTGAGATAGTTGGCATCGACGTTTATGCAAACCGCGCCGACCACGCCATAATCGGGACGAATGATCGGAATGGTGGTGCACTTGAATTTCCGCTCCCCGAGGTTCAGCTCGTAGTTCAGCTTTTCCTCTTGCGAGAGTTGCCGTTTTTTCAGGTCGATCACGAGATTGGTCGTGCCATCGTGCAGATGACGGCCGGTGACGTTGTTCTCAAGGGCAACGAGCGAGCGCGACGGATTAGAGAGATCGTGCAGCAGAATTTCGATCCCGATGTTCGGAAATGATTTGCCGATGAGATGAACGAGGCGGGTGAAATTCTCGAGATACTGCTGGGTGTCGTCGGCGATCTTCCTTCCGTCGTAGCGGGTGAAGAGGCGCGCGTAAACTTTCTGCTCGGCCGGCTCGAGCTGGGCGCGGACGTTATTCTGCTCGCCGATAAAGAGGAGCTGGCGCGCGGCCGTCGGATCGAAGTTGCGCAGGAAATAATGCATCCCGAGCCGGAAATCCTTGAGACTGAATTCCGGGAAATTGTCGCGATTGATCGTATACGGATAAAAATCGTATTCCTCGAGCCGCTTCCCGAAGCGTTGGCGCTCCTTGTATTTGCCCCAGATGAAACCGAGCCCGAGGAAAAGCGCTGAGACAATAATGGAGGCGATCACGTTGACGGTGAGGTCGCTTCCGAAGCCGCTGACGGCCAGTGTCATGCCCAGAACTAAACGCGGAAAAGCCGAAAACTGAAACGCTGAAATTAATGCGCGGTCGCGGCGCCGAGGGCGGCAGCGTGGCAACCGGGCGGCGGACTAATCGACGAAACGAGTCGGGCTATTTGATTTCCGGCTTGCCTTTGATGTGGAGCTGCGGTTTCCCGGTGCGGGCGTTGACGCTCAGCATATCCGGTTGCTCCTTGTCGCCGCCGCTCGGGATGATATCCATGATCGCTCCAAAAAGGCAGCCGAGGAAACCGCCAAGAATGAAACCGACCACGGCGGTCCGCCGGATCCCCGAACCGTGCGCGTTCCAAAGGCGGTCGCGAAAGCTGAAAGAGTGCTCACGTGTCGCGGGGGACGGCAAAGGCCGAACTTTGCCAAAGCGCGTCTTGGATCGGGGCATGATGGATCGGCTGCTTCTCTGTGACTGCGCCAGGCCTTGCGCAACGCATCCTGCAGATTTCTTCCTTCCTCTTTTAACCTTTGTCCGTCAAGTCGCCGCGGCGGCTTAATCGAGCGCTATCCCGCTTGGAAAGCAGAACGGCGTGCTTGCAGCTTGGAAGCCGCAAACACGCCGCTCGAAACGAACCTGCGGTTCTCCCGCCGGCCGACTAACGCTTGGCCGTCTTCTGCAGAGTCGCAGTCGCGGTCCGAACGATAACCGGAGAGCCACCAGTGCCGGTCACCGTGAAAACGTAGGTCCCCTTGGCGGTGGACGAACTAACGTTCAAGGTGAGTGCGGTCGAACTCGTGGCCGGGTTCGGGCTGAAGCTACCGGTCGTGCCGGACGGCAAACCGCTGACCGAGAAGGTCACCGACGAGTTAAATCCGTTGGTTGGATTAACAGTGACAGTATAAACGGCGGTGCCGCCACCTTTACCGACAGTGATCTTGGACGGACTAATCGAGATCGAATAGTCAGGAGCCGGCGTAGGCGTCGGAGTGGGGGTAGCGGTTGGCGTTGGGGTCGGCGTAGGCGTAGGCGTTGGCGTCGGGTTGCCAGAGGCGAGCTTGAAGCTACCGATGCGGGTGCGCCAGCCGAAGGTCGTGGTGGTGGAGTAATATTCGCTCGTGAACCAAAAGGTGGAATCATCCACCGGGTCCACGGTCAGGTCGCTGTAATCTCCCCACCGATTGCCCGTGCCCGTCTGGCTGCCGGTGCCATCGAAGAGATGCGCTTCGCCCTGCGCGAGCGTGTTGATCGGATCGCTCGCGAGACGCCCCGCATAACGCAACTGCGGATTGATCGTGGCACTCGAGGCGCTGAAACCGATGGCGAGATTGCCTTGGCCGTCCATGGCCGCACTGCCCATCCAACGCCAAGTGGTATCGGGTTGGTAGGTGCTCTCCTGGAAGACGGTCACTGGTCCGGCAGTCACACCGCGCAGTTCAAACCAGCGAATGCCGGCGACGCCGCCTGAGCTGACCGTGTAGTTGCCGACCAAGGCTTCGTGGTCGCCAAAATTACGGTAAGCCAGACGGAACATCAGGCGATCCCCGATGCCGTCGAGCTTGTTCGCCGAGGTGACACCGAGCTCGGGCACGCAGGAACGCGTGGTCGGGCAAAGCGAAGTGAAGCCGGCCGCGGCGGGCGTCGCGAAGGTCGTGAAGGTGGAATTACTCGGCGTGGCAAAATCCACATGGAAATGGTAGGCCGTGTATTTGTTCCCACTGGGGTAGCCGAGGAAAGTGTTCGGCGCGCCCGCGGGCGGCAAGGTCGAGCCATCGAGATCTGCCGGCAGGAAAGGCGAAACCCCGCTGCCGAGCGGTCCAACCGGGCTAACGAAGGTGGCGGGAAGGCCGGCCAGCATGGCGGCGCGATCAAGGGCAAACGGCTGCGGGCCGAGATAGGCCGTGCCGGCAGAATTGAACACGTTCATACTCATATAGTAAGCATCAGGCCAGACTGCGAGATGCGGGTAGTCGTAGAAGTTCGCACCGAGATGAAACCCATAACGATTGTAAGTGCCAGTGGCATCGCTCGTGGTGGAAACGGCCACGCATTCGTCGGTGATCGGAGAGCCACCGGTGGCGGAGGCAAACTGGGAGATGACCCAGCGATCGGCCAATTGATCATAAAGCACAACCGGATCTCCGGCGCCGCCGGTTTGGCAGGCACCGCCAAAGCCGCTCCAGACTGAACCGATACTGCTCGGCCCGAGAAGAGAGTTGCCGGTTGCCTTGTCGAAGACCTGGTAGGCCTCGTTCACCATCTGGACGTATTGAGTCTTACCGACTTCGCCGTTGGTATCGGGTGGCGCGCAACTGCAACCGACCCCGGGGAACGGGATGCCATCGAAGTTAAGGAGGGGAGAAGGGATGCGCGGCGCGAAGAAATGCAGCGTCGAACTCTTGTCGACCACTGGATCGGGGCTATCGACGTGAGAGTTGGGAATTTTAGGGTTCTCGGCGGCTTCACGCTCCTGATGCCGATCAGGAACATCCGTGGCTGCCAGATCGCGCAGCGGACGAGAGACGTCGTTATGATAGGAGTGGGTGACTTGGACGCGGTTGGGGGTGGCCGCGGAGACCGACAGGATCGTGAACGCGCTACACCCGCAGAAGGCGAGGAAGCGTGTGCTGATGACTGACATTGGCTTGGATTTCATATAAGTAACTAACTAAGTGTCGCTAGAAAACCTCCTAACGCGGGAGGAGGCTAGCACTGAAATCGGCGTCCAGAAAACAAGTAGTTTTATGCCAATTTCGAGTGGAATAACTAGCCTGACATAATTGTAAGAACAGATGGGCCAGAGTCAGGAAGACGTAATGGAGTAGGTAGAACCACAGAGCAGGCCGATCTCGGTGCGTTTTTCCTCGGTGAAATGGAGCAACGTTATCACCTGCCCGGGACAATCCCCCATTGGCCTCGGAAGCATCTTCTGCGGGCTACGTGGTAGCGGAGCGGAGGGCAGCACGCTTGCGCTCGAGGATGCTTTCTCCGGAAACGGCCGCCCGAGCCGGATTTGTCGCCTTCTCGTTAGGCGATTTCCGGCACGCGGATGCAGGCCGCGGCGTGGCCCGGACTCCATTCGGTCAAGGGCGGCCTCGCCTCCTTGCAGGCCTCGATGCAGTAAGGGCAGCGCGGATGAAACGGGCAACCGATCGGCGGATGGACCGGGGAAGGGGGATCGCCCGCCAGCACGATCCGCTCGCGTTTGCGTTCCCGGACCGGATCGGGAAGCGGGACCGCGCTCAGGAGCGCTTTGGTGTAGGGATGCTGCGGGCGGCCCAGCACTTCGTCCGGCGGCCCGAGTTCCACGATGCGGCCGAGATACATTACGGCGATCCGATCCGCGATATGCCTAACGACGGCGAGATCGTGCGAGATGAAGATGAGGGTGAGATTCATCTCGCGCCGGATTTTCGCGAGCAGGTTGATGATCTGCGCCTGAATCGAAACATCGAGCGCCGAGACCGGTTCGTCGGCGATGATCAGCTTTGGCTCCACGGCCAGCGCGCGCGCGATCGCGATACGCTGGCGCTGGCCGCCGGAGAACTCGTGCGGGTATTTATTCAGCGCGCCGGGGAGAAGCCCGACGGTGCGCATGAGCTCGAGAACGCGCGACCGCAGGTCGGCGCGCGGGATTTTACGATGACTTCGCAGTGCTTCGGCGAGCGTGTCGAAGACAGTCATGCGCGGATTGAGCGAGGCATAGGGATCCTGGAAAATCATCTGAAAATCACGACGCGCCCGCCGCAGCTCGCCGCCGCGGAGCTGATTCAGGTTGCACCCTTCGAGCAAGACGCTTCCGGAGGTCGCGGGGATGAGCTGAAGAATCGTGCGACCGAGAGTGGATTTACCGCAGCCCGATTCGCCGACCAGGCCCAACGCTTCGCCTTCGGTCAACGTGAAGCTGACCCCGTCTACCGCCTTGAGCAGAAGGCGATCCTCGACGGCGAAGTGCGTCGCCAGCTCGCGCACTTCCAGGAAAGGTTCGGCCATCATTGGATTTAGCCGCTGGCCGCCCGCTTGTCACCCTTCCGCCGCCGTCGCCGTTTGTCGTTAGGCGGGATTCACCCGCGCGTCGCTTACGGTTTGGGCGGTTGCTCGACGAGCTTCAGATACTGGCCGTAGCCTTCTTCCTGCATCTTCTCGACCGGGATGAATCGCAGAGCCGCGGAATTCACGCAATAACGCATCCCGGTCGGCTGCGGACCGTCGTCGAAAATGTGGCCGAGGTGCGCGTCACCATCCTTTGAACGGACTTCAGTCCTCGCCATGAAGAGCGTGCGGTCCGTTTTTTCGACGACATGGGCCGGATCGATCGGTTTGGTAAAACTGGGCCAGCCCGTGCCGCTCTCAAATTTGTCGCTCGAAGCGAAGAGCGCTTCGCCGCTAATCAAATCGACGTAGATGCCCGCCTTGTGGTTATCCCAGTATTCGTTGCGAAAAGGCGCTTCGGTGCCGTTCTCGCGGGTCACGTGGTATTGCTGAGGAGTTAATTTTTTGCGCAGTTCAGAGTCGGCCATGGCTTTGGTGTCGGTTGGGTTGTTGCTTGTTGAAGTGGTGGTTGCGACCGGCGCGCTCGTCGCCTCTTTTTTCTCGCCGGCGCGGCTGATGTAGACGGAGAACCCGGCGAGTCCTACGAGGACCGCGGCCCCGACCAGGATCGTCGCGCGGCTGCGGCCTTGATTGAGCGTCTGTCGATAGAGATCGTTTGGTGTTTCGTTCATCGGGAGTGAGATGAATTTAGGCGCCCGTTTATTCCACCGCAACGACCGGAGAGGCGGGCGTGAGATCGATCTCGCCCAGTTGCACGCGTAAACAGGCAGTGGTGTGACCGGGCGCGACCTCTTGCAGTGAGATTTCTGAGGTGACGCACTTCTCCTCCGTGAAATCGCAGCGCGGGGCGAAGGGACAACCCTGGATGGGCCGCGACACATCCGGCGGAGTGCCGGGAATAGTGTGCAGTTCCGTCCCGCGCGCGTGCAGGGCGGGGATCGATTTTTGCAGCGCCTGGTTGTAGGGGTGTTTGGGCTGGCGAAACAGCGCCTCGGTCGGCCCACTTTCCAGGACACGCCCGGCATACATCACCAGCACCCGGTCGCAGAAAGACGAGACGACCCCAATATCGTGGGTTACGAAAATCACGGCGGTGCCGCGCTCTTTTTGCAGCTTCCGGATTAGCTCGAGAATTTGCGCCTGGACGGTGACGTCGAGCGCAGTCGTCGGTTCGTCGGCCAGAAGTAATTCCGGCTGCGTGATCAGAGCGAGCGCGATCATGACCCGCTGCCGCATGCCGCCGGAGAATTCGTGCGGATAGGAGCGCATCCGCTTGGCCGCATCCTGAATCCCGACTTCGCGCAAGGCCGCAACCCCGAGCTCAAAGGCGTCGTTAGGCGAAATCGCGCGATGAATCCGAAGTGGCTCGATCACCTGGTCGCCGATCCGCAGATACGGATTCAACGAAGTCATCGGGTCCTGGAAAATCATCGAGATCCGGTTACCCCGGATCGCGCGCAATTCCTTTTCCGGGCAGTGGAGCAGATCGAGATCGTGAAAAAGCGCGCGGCCGCCTTCGATGCGCCCAGGAGGTTCGGGCAGGAGGCGGAGGAGAGAATAACAGGCGACCGATTTGCCCGAGCCTGATTCGCCCACGATCCCGAGCGTTTCTCCCGGCCTAATGGAAAACGAAACGCCGTCGACCGCCCGCACCACACCGGCGCGGGTGTGAAACCAAGTGCGCAGGTTTTCCACGCGCAGCAGAGCGGGAAGGGCAATCGCCGTGGCGTCCGCGTTTTTCGGGTTACTGGTCACTGATCACTCCTCCCTAATCTTTCGCCGCCTGTGGATCGAGCGCGTCGCGCAAACCGTCTCCGAGGAAATTGAGCGAGAAGAGTGTGAGCGCGAGCGCGAGTCCGGGATAAATCAGCAACCACGGAAATTCTTCCATCGTCTCCGCGCCTTCCTTGATCAGCACACCCCACGAGCTCATCGGCGGCTGCACGCCAAGGCCGAGGAAGCTGAGGAACGCCTCGAGCAACATCACGCTCGGCACGGTCAGGGTCGCGTAAACGATAATGGGACCGAGCGCGTTGGGGATCATGTGACGAAAAATAATTCGCGACTTGGAAAGGCCGAGCGCCTCGGCTGCTTCGATAAATTCCATCCGCCGCAACGACATCACCTGGCCGCGGACGATTCGTGCCATGGTGAGCCATTGCACAGCGCCGATGGCGGCGAAGAGCAAAACGAAACGGCGTCCGAAAAGCACCATCAGGAGAATCACAAAAACGGTGAACGGCAGAGCGAAGATCGCGTCCACGATCCGCATCATGACGGCATCAACCTTGCCGCCGAGAAATCCGGAGATCGTTCCGTAGAGGACCCCGATCGTTAGGGCGACGGCCGTCGCGCAAAGCCCGACCGCGAGAGAAATGCGGCCCCCGTAAAGCAAACGGGCGAGGAGATCGCGGCCCAGCGTATCGGTCCCGAGCCAATGTTGCGCGCTCGGCGGAGTCGCGCCGAGCTGCAGGTCCTGCGCGAAATAAGATTGGCTGAGCAGGAGCGGGCCGAAGAGGGAAGCGAGCGTGAGCAGGAGGAGCAGCGCGGCCCCGAGAACCGCGAGCCGGTTCCGGGCCAGGCGGTGCCAGGCGTCGCGCCAGAGCGAGCTGCGGTTTTCTTCTGAGTCGTTAGGCGCACTCATTCGTAGCGCAGTCTCGGATTCATCCGGATGAGGATGAGGTCGACGAGGAGATTAAAGACGATGATGAACCCGGCGTAAAAGAGCACCGTGCCGACGACCATGGTGTAATCGCGATTAAAGGCTGCCGTGACAAAATACCGGCCCAGCCCGGGGATCTGGAAAATCGTTTCGACCACGAAGGAACCGGTGAGCAGCCCGGCAACCGTCGGGCCGAGATAACTCACGACCGGGATCAAGCCGCCGCGGAGGGCGTGCCGGAGGACGACGCGCGCCGGCGAGGCACCTTTAGCGCGGGCGGTGCGAATGAAATCCTGGGAGAGAATTTCCAGCATCCCGCCCCGGGTCAGGCGCGCGATGTAAGCGGCGTAAAATCCGCCTAAGGTCAGCGCCGGGAGGATGCGATCGATCCAATCATCCCAACCCGAGACGCGGACCCATTCCAGTTTCAAGGCGAAAACGAGGACGAGCAGGGGACCGAGAACGAAAATCGGAAGGCAGATCCCGATCATCGCCAGCGCGCTCGGAATGTAATCGGTCAGCGTGTTTGGCCGAAGCGAGGCAATGATTCCAGCGGTCAGGCCTAACGACAGCGCAACGAGGAGCGACCAGAAACCGAGCTCGGCCGAGACCGGGAAGGCCTGGCCGATGAGCTCGTTAACCGTCCGGTTGGGATATTTGAATGAAGGCCCGAGATCTCCCCTAACGACCGTCCGGAGATAAGTCAGGTATTGCTGGAAGAGCGGTTTGTTCATCCCGTAATGCGCTTCGAGCTGCTTTTGGATCTCGGGCGTGGTGCTCTTTTCCGCCGAGAACGGCCCGCCGGGCGCGAGCTTGAGCATGAAAAAGGTGAGAGTGGCGACGACGAAGAGAACGGGGATCGCCTGCGCAAGGCGGAGCGCGATGAAGCGAAGCATTCGGGCTATTCTGGAGCACGAGGCGACGCTTTGCCATTCTTTGCTGTCGATCGCGTGGGGGGGGGCGACGCGTCGTTGTTCGGGGGATTAGCCTAACGACTACTCGAGCGCGATCCTGGTGCCGCCGTTGCGCCAGATGGCGGTATAAACCGAAGTCTGCCCCGGGACGAGGCGGATCCAGTGTTGCGAGTAGGGATAGGCATCGTTCAAATGGGGAGTTTGCATCATCGTGACCAGATGCCGGCCTGCCGAAAGCGTCCCGGTGTAGCTCCGGCCGTAGCCGAGAGTGCTGACGCGGGTGCCGTCGATAAAGAGGCTGATATTCGACTGGTTGCCGAAGTTCGGGGCCCGCTTGATCACGATTTGCGAATCGGCACCCGCGTAAAGCGACTGGCGTCGAATCTCGGCGCTGCCGGCTCCGGCTTGGACAGGAATAGCGAAGAGACCGCAAACGAGGCCAGCGATCAGTAAGGCATGGGAAAGCTTCATCTTTCCATAGACAACGAAAGCCCTGCATCCGCTCAATTCGTAAAAAAGTTAGGGTGTGTCAGCGGCGATCCGGGGCTACAGCATCTGCTCGATGAACGCGCGGCTGTCGAACGGCGCCAGGTCTTCGAGTTTTTCGCCCGTGCCGACAAAGCGAGTCGGGATGCCGAGTTCGTTTTGGATCGCGATCACGACGCCGCCTTTGCCGCTGCCGTCGAGCTTGGTCACGATGAGGCCGGTGAGATCGACCGCGGCGTGAAACTCGCGCGCTTGCGCGAGCGCGTTGCTGCCGGTGGTGGCGTCGACCACTAGCAGTCGCTCGTGCGGTGCGTCGGGATCGTGTTTCGCGAGCGAGCGCTTAATTTTTTCCAGCTCTCCCATCAGGTTGGCCTTGGTATGGAGCCGCCCCGCGGTGTCGCAAATGAGAAACTCGATGTCGCGCCGTTCGGCTGATTGGTAGGCTTCGTAGCAGAGTGCGGCCGGGTCGGCGTTGTATTGGCCGCGGATCATTTCGATCTTCAATCGTTCCGCCCAGACGGCGAGCTGCTCGATGGCGGCCGCGCGGAAAGTGTCGGCGGCGGCGAGCAGGACGGTGTGCCGATTGCGCTGGAAATAATGGGCCAGCTTCGCGGTGGAAGTCGTCTTGCCTGTGCCATTCACGCCGACGATCAGGATTGCCTTTGGCTTGGCGGGGAGGGGACGAAGCGGGGCCGGCTGAATCGGCAGAACGCGGAGGATTTCCTCGCGTGCGACCTCCACCACATCCTGTGCGGTGATCGTCTGGGTGAGAGCGCGCTCCTGAAGCGCCGCGACAATGCGCAGGCTCATCGGCACGCCGAGATCGCTCCGGATGAGCATCTCTTCGAGTTCATCCCAATCAACCGGCTTGCCGGTGAATTTTTGAACGAGTGATTTGAAAAATTTCATGGCCTGCCGGCGCCGGAAGACCGCCAGCGAATCGGGAAGGTAGGCGGGGACGGGACGGATGAAAAACTTTTCCTGCCAGAGGAACCACCGGGCTCAAGAGCAAAAAAAATGCGGCGCCTCACTCGGAGACGCCGCATTTCAGAATGGATCGACCGTTACTTCATTTTGGCGATCGCGTCGTTCACCATCTGGAGATGCTCTTTGAGCGTCGGCAGGGACTTTTTCGCAAATTCCTTCACGTCCGAATCCTCTTTCGAGGCCGAGTCGTTCGCTTCCTTCTCGAACATGGCGATATCCTTCTCGTGGTCTTTCTTCAAGGCCATCAGGTATTCCTTGTCGAAGTTGTCGCCCGACATGCTCATCGCTTTTGGCGCTTTCACCTTCGAGAGGTCCATGTTTTCTTCCTTCGCGATTTCCATCAACTTGTCGTTCGCCTTGCCGTGATCGGTGATCATGCGGTCAGCGATTTCCTTGGTCGCATCGTCCTTCGCTTTGTCTTTCGCCATCTTGGCGTTCTCGACTTCTTCCATGCCGCCTTTGTAGGCTTTCTTAACGAACTTTTTGTCGTTCGCGCTCATCTTGGATTCCGAGCTCATCTTGGATTCGTCGGCCGCATTGGCGGTGGTGACGAGACAGATTCCGGCCGCGGCAATTGCGGCGAATTGTAGGTATTTTTTCATAATTGGATCGTTTGTGAGGTTGGTTTTTTGCCGGTTAGCCCGGCATTTAGACTTCGTCAGCCCGTCGCGTCTTGGACGTGAAAGTTACGGGAATTCGCACGCCGGCGCGGACTCGTGGAGGAATAAGGGAAGATCTTAAGTCCCTTCGCCCGTGCGGGAATAGGAGATTTCAACCCGCTGCGCGACATCGCGATAACCATAGTCGATCTCGTAAATCTGCTTCATCGCAGTGATGTATTTTTCTGCCTCGCCCATCTGCTCGTAGACCAGTCCCAGGTTGTAGACGATTTCCTTTTTGACCACGTCCATCGTGAGCATCTCGCGGGCGGCTTCGTCGAGTTGTTTGGCGGCCAGGTCGAGCATCCCGAGTTCGCGGTAGCAGCGCCCGAGCAGGTTCATCGCCTTGAGACGCGCATTCGGATTTTGGCGGGCGCGCTGCAACTCCGGGAGCGCATCGCGATATTCGCCAGCGTTGGTGAGATGTTCGCCCAACTCGTAGCGCAATTGCAGGTCGGTCGGGTTGCGGTCGAGCCGCTTGCGTGCGTCTTCGATCAGGATGACTGCCCGTTGTTTCCGGGCGGTCTCGAGTCCGGTCGTCCTTCCCGCGAAGTGTTCGTCGTTAGGCTCATGCGCCGCGAGATATTGCTCATCTTCTCGAATCTGGCTTTCGAGCTGTTTCATTTTCAGATCGGTAACTTTCCGCACCAGGCCGGGGTCGCTGCGGTTGGTCAGATCGACCGCGTATTGATACCAGGCGACGGCGCCCTCGAGGTCGTTCTTTTGGTCGTGCAGAGATCCCAGGCGTTTGGCGAGGTCGATATTCTGCGGATCGGCTTCGTGCCCGACAAAAACTTCGTTGATCTGGTCCTCGATCGACTCGTCGCTGAGCAGCATGCGACCCTGCTGCTCGAGCGAGATAGCCATTTCCTTGTCTTTGATCAGGTCGCGATAACTTTGCGCTTCGTTCCAGCCCCCGGTTTTCATCGAGGCCCGCGCCGAGGCGTCTTTCCCGAGTTTGACGGCGTCGAGATCCAGCGGGTTGATCTCGGTGATCCGGTTGTAAACTTCCACCGCCTTGTCGCTCTGCTCATACTGATGGTAGAGGCGGCCCAATTCGTGCAGGAACTTTTCGTTGGTGGGCTCGTTCTCGAGCAACGTCTCGAGAGCGAAAATAGCGATCTCCGGAAATTCCGCGGCGATGGCCGCATCCTTCAGGAGCATGTTGGCCTGCGGATTGTAGGGGCCGGTTTCGAGTACCTTCTCGACCAACTCAATGGTCTTGCGCGGGTCTTTTTTCAGCTCCCGCTGCGCTTTCATGACGGCGAGCGGCGCGGTGGAAATGTTGAAAAATCCTTTTTTCTCGGTTTTCGCCCGCGTGACTTCGGCCCGGCGCAAGATCTGGCGGCCGGTGAGAAATTCAGGTTCCTGTCGCAGCACGCTCTGCAAAAGATCGATCGCATATCCAAAGTTGCGGCGCTCGATCGCCGCGACGGCCTTCAGCCACGTGGCGCGCAACTGGTCGCTAAGATCCTTCTCATTTTTTACCGGCATGATTTGACTCGTTAGTTCTTACGGTAGCGAAGCAGGACTAGTCAGTGAATAAATACGTACTGGTCCCTTGGCGGCTAGAGCAGGTCGAGTTGCGGCTTCTCATTTCTGCCAGCCGGCGCGCGTTTTTTGCGGCGCACGTTCGGTTTCTCGACCGTCCCGTTAGGCGCTTCCAGGTGCGCGAGGATGTCTTTCGCGCGATTCAAGATCTCCTGGGGCAAACCGGCGAGCCGCGCGACTTGGATGCCGTAGCTTTTGTCCGCGCCGCCGGGGACGATCTTGCGCAGGAAAATGATTTGCTCGTTCCATTCGCGGACCGCGACGTTGAAATTGCACACTCCGGCTCGCTCGTCGGCCAGCTTGGTCAACTCGTGGTAATGGGTGGCGAAAAGCGTGCGGGCTTTGATCTTGTCGTGCAGAAATTCCGCCACGCTCCAGGCGATCGAGAGCCCGTCGAAAGTGGAGGTGCCGCGCCCGATTTCGTCCAGAATAACGAGACTGCGCTCGGTAGCGTTGTTCACGATATTAGCGGTCTCGTTCATCTCGACCATGAAGGTCGATTGGCCACGCGAGAGGTCGTCATTCGCCCCGACGCGGGTGAAGATGCGGTCGACGAGGCCAATTTCGGCGCGCGCCGCAGGGACGAAGCTACCGATCTGCGCCATTAAAACGAGCAACGCCACCTGGCGGATGTAGGTCGATTTTCCGGCCATGTTTGGTCCCGTGATGATGGCGAGGCGCATTTTTTCACCGTCCAAGTCGGTATCGTTAGGGACAAATTTTTCTTCGGCCAGGTTCTGATCGAGTACGGGATGGCGTGCATCTTTCAGGCAAAGACGCAGCGAGTCATCGAGCTCAGGCCGGCAGTAATGGAAGAGCCGCGCCGTTTCCGCGAGGGAGCAAATCACGTCGAGTGTCGCGATGGCGGCGGCTGTCTGCTGGATCGGCGCCAGTTCGCCCAGTGTTTCCTCGCGCAGGGTGAGGAAGAGCTGATACTCGAGATGGCGGGCTCGCTCGTCGGCACCGAGAATTTTAGCCTCCATTTCCTTAAGCTCGGGAGTGATGAAACGCTCGCCGCCAACCGTCGTCTGCTTGCGCGTGTAATGGGCCGGGGCGCTGGCGAGATTCGATTTTGTGATCTCGATAAAATAGCCGAAGACGGAATTGAAACGCACCTTGAGCGACTTGATCCCAGTGCTCGCGATTTCGCGTTCCTGCAATTGGGTGATCCAATTTTTTCCGTCGCGGGAGGCCTGCCGAAGTTCGTCCAGTTGCGGGTCGAAACCGTCTCGGAAGATGCCGCCATCTTTGAGCGCGAGCGGGGGATCCCCGGCCAGCGCGTGGGTCAGTTTTGCCGCGAGTTCCGGCATTTCGCGCAAGTCCTCCTGCAGGCTGGCCGCGAGTAATTCCGGGCCCGCCGATTCATCCGGTCGATTCGCGCCGAAGGCGAGGCGATCGAGGAGCGTTTGGAGCTCGCGCTTAAGTTCCGGGATTTGCTGAAGTGAGACTTTCAGCGCGACCAAGTCGCGTGCATTGCCCGAAGCCTGGCTCAATCGGCCGGCCGCGCGCTCCAAATCGCGGATCGTTTTCAAGGCTTCGCGGAGCGAGGCCAGGAGATCCGCTTCGTGCAAGAGGTCGGCGATGAACTGCTGCCGACAATTCAGTTCTGCCAAATCGCGGATTGGCTGCAGGATCCAAGTGCGAAGTCTTCGGCCACCCATCGGGGTCACGGTCCGATCAAGCGCCGCCAGTAGACTGGTATCGCGGGCGCCGCGAGAGGTGACTAATTCCAAGTTCGCCTGGGTCGCCGCATCCAAAACCACATGATCATTCGGCGCCTCGCAGCGCAGAGAAGCGAGGTGATCTATTTTGCGGCGCAGCTGATGTTTGAGGTAATGAACGATCGCGCCGGCCGCTCCGATCGCCGCCGTTAGGCCGGAGCAGCCGAACCCATCGAGCGATTTCACCTTAAAATGCTCGCAAAGAGTGAAGCGGGCGTTCTCGGGGAGAAAAGCGTAATGATCGTAGGGGAGTGCGCGTTCGAAGTCCTGAAATTGGTCGACCAGGCTGTCGCTGACCAGGAGTTCCGACGGGAACACCCGGGCCAATTCATCCAACAAAGCGCGGCGATCGGCGACCTGAAGGAGTCGAAACTCTCCCGTACTTAGATCGGCATAGGCGAAACCAAACAGCCCCTCGTCGAAAAACACAGCGCCGAGATAATTCGCGCGCTTTGAATCCAGAAGGTCTAGATCGCTGACCGTGCCGGCGGTGATGATTTGGGTGATGTCGCGGGTGACAATCTTACCCTGCTGGGGCTCGCTCGTCTGGTCACAGACGGCGACCCGACATCCGGCCTTGATGAGTTTGGCAATGTAACCCGGCGCCGCGTGATAGGGCATGCCACACATCGGAACATCGTTCCGCTTGGTCAGGGCGAGATTGAGGAGATTAGAAGCCTTCTTCGCGTCCTCAAAAAAGAGTTCGTAGAAGTCACCCAGCCGAAAGAGCAGCAAAGTATCCGGCGGCACGCTGGCGCGGAGCCGCTGATACTGCTGCATCATTGGGGTGAGGGCATGAGCCATGGCGAAAGGATTAAATCGGACGGGTCGAAATGCGAGCCTCTAATTGTCGTGGGGAAGAAAAAAGCCCGGCACCTTGTTTCCAAGATGCCGGGCGTAAGTTCTGGCAACGTCC
>JBDTVP010000033.1:0-26137 GCA_040007175.1 Spartobacteria bacterium | reverse complement strand
AAGCGCTTCGCCCAGACCGGATCGCTCGCGATGAAAACCGGGATGTTGTTGACCAAGGCAAGCCCGGCTTCGAGCGCGCAGCCGACATAAAAGCGGGTCGCTTCCTCGGAACCGACCGGCAGATAGTTGACCATGATTTGCGCGCCGGATTCGCGCAGCTCGGCGATGATCCGTTCGCGGGTCGACTCCTTCGTCGCGGGCTGGAAAGTGCGCGCCGCATCGTAGTCCGCCATGTGCTCGGCCACGCCATCGAGCACGCAGCCCATTTTCACGATCGTGCCGGTCTTTTCGATCTTCTCGCAGAAAACCTTGGTGCAATTCGGCGGGGCGAAGATCGCCTCGGCGACATCGACACCGACCTTGCGTTTATCGACATCAAACGCGGCCACGACCTCGATGTCGTTAGGCCAATATTCTCCGACTTGCTGGTGCATCAGACCAACGCTCGCGCCGTTGCGTGGGGTGCCGCGGTAGAAATTGATTCCCTGGACCAGCGAGCTGGCGCAATTGCCGACACCGATGATCGCGATTGGGATTTTGCTCATGCAGGAGCGCCAACCTTGCCGCAGTCGTTGCGCGGGAGCAAGCTGCAAACTTTGGACAAGAAAAAATGACAAATCCTTGTCGCCCCACCGGATCGGAGCGGAGCCCTTCCGCCGTTCAATTTCATCATGGATTGCGCTCCGTGTGTTTACGTGTGCCCGGATTCGGGGAGAGGAGCGAGCTGGGCCTCGATCGACTAGGGCGGCGTCGGAACCCCCAAAGAGGCCGGCCGACTTGACCAATCCGATTCGTTATCGGTGTCCACCGCATCGCGGCCTATAAATTTTCGGCTGACCGAATCGCGTCCGACTGGCTTGACGGCATCGAGGGAGCCGTTCTCCAGGAACCCACCGGAAGTGGGTGGCCGAGGGCGCGGGCCGAAGCGCACGACATCATTTACGAGATCCTGAGCGGCCGGAATGAAAAGGACGTAGCTGCGGTAATGATTGCCTTGCACACTCATCGAGACGCTCGGGGTAGGGCCGTAACTGGGGAAGAAGTCGTTCCTGACCTTGATACCAGGAGTTGAGGTGCCAACCGTTTGTGCCACCGGGTAGCCGGAGTAGATCGGGTCCTCGAAGATCACGAGGAACTGTCCGCCCCGCAGCGTGCCCGCCACGCCGAGGTCCAATTCGCCGCTGACGGGCTGGGCCTGCCGGTCTTGGGAGATCCACTTGAGCTTCGTGCCAGCCAAAATCAGTGGATTGGATTCGTCGAGTAAAAGTTCGACTTGGTTAGGCATCACCTCGGTCACCTTTAGGTTGCGATTTGTGGCGCAACCGACGAGCAGACCGGAAAAGATGACGAAGGCGAGGACGCAGCGAATGAGTCTCATGGGGTATGGCTCCTTATTAAAACGGAGCGTAATGCCCTGTGGCAGAAGGATCAAGGGATTCCACAGCCGAATCCCCGCGCCGGCCTCTTAACGAGTTGGTCTTGCAACGATGCGCGGAATTCTTGTTGCGCAAATCACAGCTCCCGGGGAAGAAATACCATGCACCGAGCCTATCGATTCGCGCCGCTTCTGCTTTGCGCGATCGTTTCAATTGCCGCCGTGGAAGGAGGATCGCGCTTCACGATCGAGGACGCGGTGCGCCTCGCGCAGACGCAGAATCCCGAGATCGCGATCGCGCGGAAAAAAATCCAGGCGGCCCGAGGTGGCCAGGTGGAAGCGCGCGCCGGTTATCTTCCGTCCGTCGTTTCGACCGGGCTCTATCGTCGGCGCGAGCGGGCCGAGTCGTCGCGGCTGCGCCCGGACGATTACAATGCCTCGGTCCGGGTGGTGGAAAGTCTCTACACCGGCGGCGCCACGACCAACCAGGTCGCGATTGCGCGCCTTAACCTGGCGAAACAAGAAGATGAGCTCCAGACGGTGACCGATCGCGTCACGTTGGATGTGCGTCTCGCTTTCTACGAACTGCTCTTGAACCGCGAAAAAATTCGCGTGCGCGAAGAATCTGTCGGTGTCCTGCGCGGAGAATTAAAAAGCCAGCGCGAACGATTGAGCGCCGGCACGGTCGGTCCGCTCGACGCCAGCCGGGCCGAAGTTGCGCTGGCTAACGAACAGCCGGAGCTGATCCAGGCGCAAACCGATTTACGCAATTCCTACCTGCGCCTGAGCGACCTCTGCGGGATCGACGCCCGCTCATCCGGCGACCCGCCCTTCGAGGCGATCGGCACTTTGCAATATGAGCCGCGCAGGCCGGATCTGGCCGCCTCGCTGGATCGCGCCCTGGTCGAGCGACCGGAGATCAAGTCGGCGCAACACGATGTCGAGATCGAAGAACGGCAGTTAGGCGTCGATCGGAGCGCGACGCGGCCGCACGTCGAAGTGTTCAGTGGCTACGAAGCGTATAGCGAGCGCGATCCGAACATCGGTCCGGAATTCAATCACGGCTACGTCGTTGGCCTGAATGCCTCGTGGGCAATCTTCGACGGCTTCGCCACGCGCGGCCGGATGCAGGCCACGCGTTCGCGGCGGGAAGGCGCGCTCCTCGCGCTCAAAGCGGTCAAGCTCGGAATCGAATCGGAAGTGCGGAGTGCGTTTCTCGACCTGCAACAAGCGGACAGCGTGCTGCAGGCGCAGACGAAGAATGTGCGGACCGCGGACGAATCGCTCGCCTTCGCGAAGAGCAGTTTCGCCGCCGGGCTCGGAACGCAGCTCGATATTCTCCAGGCTTCCGCGGATGTGACGCGGACGCGGACGACGCGTTTGAGCGCGATCTATTTGCATAACGCGGCCCTGGCCCGGCTCGATCGGGCGACGGGTGCGGCGGTGGGCCCGGCGGGGCATCCGCCGGAAGCCGGCGCCGATGACGGAGAGGTTCTTCGCATAGCTCGACCGCCCGCGAAGTTAGGTGAGAGAAAATGAAACGCGTTGGTTTTCTCGTTCTCGCGCTCGGGCTGGCGAGCCTCGCCAACGCACCCGGCCTAACGATCGATCAGGCGCTCGCGCGGGCCGTCGAAAACAATCCGCGCATTCAGGAGGCGAAGGCCGCACTCGAACAGGCCGCTGGTCAGCGGCTCGTTTTTCGTTCCATTGCGTTGCCCGACGTAACGCTCGGCGGACTCGCGGGCGTGCAGGGCGGGAAGCGCGCGGGCCAGGCGGCGACCGAGCCGTTCGCTTTCGCGCAAGGCTCCTTTCGGCAGCCGCTTTTTCAGGCGGGGATTCCAGCCTCGTTGCGCCGCGGGGAGATCGAGGTGCTGCTCGCCGCGCAACGCTTGAATGTCGTCACCGTCGAGCAACTGCATCAAGTGCGCGTCGCGTTCTACAGCGCGCTCTTCGACCGCTCGCTCGAAGCGCTGGGCCGGGCGCAGCGCACGCGCCTGGAGGCGAACCTAACGAGTGAAAACGCGCGTTACGAAGCGGGCTCGATCGATCGCGGCGCGCTCGCCAGCGCGACGCTCCAAGCCCGGGAACTCGATCCTCAAATCGAAAATGCACGGCGCGACTACGGCACGGCCATTCTGCAGCTGACCACGGCGATGGGGAATGATCTTGGCGCCGGTGCCTCCTTGCCCGCGCCGGAAGGGACGCTGGATTTCCGGCCGGTAAATTATCCGCTGCAAAGCGAAACCTCGGCCGCGCTCGAACGGCGCGCGGACTTGCGCTTGGCCCGCCTCCTCGTCCGCGCCGCCCGCGAAGATCAACGCATCATCGAGGCGGCCTCGTCTCCGCGGCTCAATCTCGACCTCTTCGGCCGCTACATTCCCGCGACCAACATCCAGCAGGCCAGTTCCGGTTCTGCGCAACGTTCCGACGATCTCGTTTCCTCCGAAGTGCGGGCCGGCGCGAGCTACACCTGGCGGGTGATCGATAACGGAAAAGTGGGCGGCGCCGCTCTTCGCCAGCAATCGCTGCGCGAGATCAATCAACTGCAATTGCAAAAACTGGAAGCGAGCGTCGGGCGCGAACTGGCCGGCCTGCAAAATAATTTCCGCGCGATCGCGGCGCGGCACGCTTCCCTGAGCAAAGCCGTCGGCGTGGCCGAACAAAATGTCGCGGTTGTCGAGAATAGCTGGCAACAGGGACTCGCATCGCGGCTCGAATTTCGCACCGCCGAGACCGGCCTCCTCGCGACGCGTAGCGGCATTCTCACTGCCGCCTACCAACAGCAACTCGCGCTCGCGGAATGGGACCGCGCGACCGGCCGCTATTTTCAATTCGCGGACGAGAGCGTGCCGAACGTGCATAGTTCCAAAAAGTGAACCTGCCAGTTTCCAAAAAAACCATCTGGACCGCGCTCGGGATCGCTGCGCTGCTTTTCGTTCTCATTTTCCTCTGGACGCTCCCGGTCGCGGAAGTGGAGCGGGTCGGGCGCGGGACCGCGATCTCGGCCGTTTACGGGACGGTGCGGATCGAGCCATCGTTTGTGCAGCACGTGCGAGCGCAGAACGCCGGCTTCATTCAACTCGCGGAACCGCTCGCGGCCGGTCGCGGCGCGATTGGCCGGGAAATAAAGAAGGGCGAATTGCTCGCCACGATCGCGGACGAAAGCACCGCGCGGCAGCTCAAGCAGGCGCGCGCCGATCTCCAGGCCGCGACGGAAAGCGCGCAACTCGAATTGCCCTCCTCGGAGCCGCTCAAGATCGCGGAAGGTAATGTGCAGCGGCAGGAAAAATTATCCGCTTTGAACAACGTGCCGGCGGTCGAATACGAAAAAGCGAAGAGCGAAGCGAACCGCCTGCGCGATGCGCTCAAGACGGAAAAGATCGAGCGCGATCGCAACCTTGATGCGTTGCGCGCGGCCGCGCAAAAAGTGGAAGCGCAGATGCAGAATAGCGAAATCCGCGCGCCGATGGATGGCATTCTTTCCGGGCTCCGGGTGATCGACGGCGAACTGGTGGCGGACGGAAACGAGCTGCTCATGATCTCGTCGCGCAAAAATTATGTGCGCGGCGAGGTGAACGAGGAAGACGTGGGCGAAGTGAAAGCGGGCATGAACGCCGACCTGCAAATGTATGCCTATCGCAGCCGCCAATTTCGGGCGGTTGTTTCTTCCATCCTGCCGGCGGCCGATCCCGAGACGCAGCGTTACACCGTGATCCTCGAGTTGAAAAACCCGCCGGAAAATCTGATGGCGGGGATGACCGGCGAGATGAACATCATCACCGGGCGTCACGAAAATGCGCTCCTTGTTCCAACCCGCGCCCTGCTCGTCGACCAGGTGCTGACAGTTTCATGGGGAATGGTGCGGGCGCACACCGTCAAGGTCGGCTACCGCACGCTGGAATTCGCCGAGGCGCTCGACGGAATTGAGGAAGGCGCCCATGTCGTCATTGCCGACCAGGACAAGCTGCGCGCCGGACAATTCGTTAGGCAACGGGTCGTCGGTCCCGATCATCCGGCCACGCGCGAGTGACGCCGCCGCTCTACATTGCGTTTCGTTTTCTCGGCCACCGGAAACGCGCCTTTTTCCTCAGCCTCGGGGGAGTGGTTTTTGGCGTCGCGATTTTCATCTGCACCCAGGCGCAGACCCAGGGCTTCGCGAAGAACTTCATCGATTCCACCCTCGGAAGTAACGGCGCGCTCGTGATGCGCGCGCGCATCCAATCGCTCGAAGGCGCGGCAGTGTTGCCTCCCCTGCCCGTCCATCCACCGCATCGCCGGCTTTTCGAAGGGATCGACAACGCCACCGAGATTATGCGGGTGAGCCGGCAATTCTCGAATGTCGTCGCCTGTTCGGCAGTGCTCCGGGGCACGCTCAGCGCGCAGGCCGGTTTTCAAAACGCGACGGTCGATCTCTTCGGCATCGACCTCGCCCGACATCTCCAGACAACCAATCTCGCGCAGCAAATCGAAACCGGTTCGCTCGACGATTTCCGGAATAACCCGAACTCGCTCATCGTTGGTTCCCGTCTCGCCGCCGCGCTCCAGGTGGAAGCGGGAGAGTCGGTGCAGTTGCTCTCGCCCGATGGCGCCTACCGGCGTTTCGTTGTGGCCGCGACGGCGCGCAGCGGCGTCGGAGTGGTCGATTCCGTCCGGATTTATTCCCATGCGAAAGTTGCACAGAGCCTGCTCAAGAAGCCTTACACGACTTCGCTCATCATCTACAAACTGCGCGACCCGGATCGCGCGCCCGCGCTCGCGCGGCATTTCGAGACGCTCTTTAATCACGAGACGGAAAGCTGGCAGGAACGCGAGGAAGCGAACCTGCAGTTGTTCCTCACCATCCGGCTTTCGGCCGCGATCACTGTCTCGCTCATCATCCTCCTGGCCGGTTTTGGGATTTTCAACGTCCTGACCATGACCGTGCTCTCGAAGGTCAAGGAAATCGCCATCCTGCGTTCGATTGGTTACCGCCGAGACGACATCAGCGCGATCTTTCTCTGGCAGGGCGCGATGATCGCCGGCGCCGGTTCGTTAGTCGGGTGCGGAGCGGGCGCACTTCTGACCCTCGTCGTGGCGCACATCCCGATCCGCGTGCGCGGCTTGATCTACGCGAATCATTTTCTCGTGACGTGGGACTGGCGGCATTATCTGTGGGCGACGATTTTGGCCGTTATCGCGGTCGCGATTGCCAGTTATGTGCCGGCGCGGCGGGCCGGCTTGCTCTCGCCCGTCGCGACGTTACGCGGCACCGGCGGGTAGGCGCGGACACGATTCCGATTGTCGAAGCCGGCACGACCGGTAACTATTGCGGAATGAAATCGATCCTGCTGCTTGCCGTTGTGATTTCCACTCTTCTGGGAGCCTGCTCCAGTTACTCCCGCCGAGGTGAGATCGCGACCGATATCCCGCCCCACCGCGACACCGTCGTGCGCGACCAGATCCCGGCCGAAGGCTCGCGCAAGATTCCGGTCGTACGCCAGTACTAGGAAACACGTAGTTTCAATTTGCAATCGAGGCAGGTCGCCGATTACAAACCGGCGTTACGCAGCGGGATCTCGTGTTCTTCAACAGGTTGTCACCGATCCCGCCTAACCAGTGAAGCTTTCCGCTCACTGCAGGTTGTATACTTCAATCAACCCGACCCCCGTGGAGTTGTTCTTCCCTCGCACAATGGCGGTGTAGGCGCCGGTATTGAGATCTTGCACGATGGCCGACTCGAGGTCGTTAGTCGGCTGCAGACCGGTCGCTTCCAGATCCTTCTTCTGGCTTTCCATCCAGTTGTCATTACTCGCAACGAGACCGCCGTTTTGGTCGTGCAATTCGAGGGTCGGATCAGCCAGCGCGCCCGTCACCCCGGCCGTGCCTAACGACGGCCCGATCGCCCGCACCACCACCTCGGTCGGAACCCCGGTATTGAGAACGATAAAGCCGCCGATCATGACATTGTCGTCCGTCTGGACGAGGCCGCGAGTGGAGATGTTGGCCAGTTTGCCCAGGCCATCGAGGTCGTAGGCTTCGACCAGCCCGACGCCGGTCGCGGCGCCTTTGCCCCGCACAATCGCAGTGTAGGAACCGGGGGTGAGCCGCCGCACGATGGCGGACTCCAAGTCGTTCGTCGGTTGCAGGCCGGTTGCCTCCAGGTCGGTCTTCTGGGTTTGTTTCCAGTTGTCGTTGCTCGCGATCAGAGCCCCGGTGGAATCGTGCAGTTCGAGGGTGGGATCGGGCATCGCGCCGGTCACCCCGGCGGCGCCTAACGACGGACCGAGGGCGCGAACGATGACATTTTTGTCGCCACTGCCGGTGATGATAAACCCGCCGATCAGGACGTTGTCGCCCGAGCCGACGCCCAACCGGGTCGAAATATTGCCGAGATTAGGCGCGAGCGGCGGCGGCAAAGCCGTCCGCGACCAGGCCGGGGTGGAGGCGCCGGGCCCGCGCACTTTCGTTAGGCCAGAACCGTCGGCGCTGTTCACGATGTAGACTTCGTTCGTTTCGGGCACCGCACTGTGCAGTGGACCGAGCGGAACGGTCGACTGCACTCCGAGATCGAAAATCAGCTGGTTGCCGTCGGGCGACCAATCCAGCGAGGTGATGTAAAGTCCCGGCGCAAACTGGATGACCTGCGTGTCCGCGCCGGTCACGAGATTCAAGATCCGGATGGATTCGACATACGGTTCGGGCGTCGGCTTCGTGAGAAGGAAGAAATTCTGAAAGGAGCGGACGTAGGCAAGGCCAACGCCGTTAGGCGAAAATTTCGGCTGGTAATCGTGCTCACCCCAGAGGAACGGCGCCGAGCCGGAGATTTGCGAATCGGCCCGCGGGAAAGTGACCTGCTGAGAATGGCCGGCCAGAACAGCGCCGGCCGTCGGCTCGATTAAGTGGATGGCAGTAATTTCGCCAGGGCCACCGCCACTTTGGAAATTGGCGGTGCCCTCGAGAGGTGCGGCCAGGAGATTGGCGGTGGGCGACCAGTCGACCCCCTCCCCTCCGTGATGGGTTCCATTCAATCCCTTGTCGACATGCACCTGGATTGGCGCGGAGGCGACCCCGGTGGTGTAAACCTCGAGCGAAGGGGTTGTGGTCTGGGTGCCGATATCGCTCGCGTTGGCGTATTGGATGTAAGCGAAAACGGCCAGCTTGCTGTTGTCGGGCGAGAACGCTTTGTAGAACGGGAAATTGTAAATGATGACGCCGTTGACGGAGTCGAAAAGATCGCCGTAGAAGGTCAGCTCGTTCACCGCCCCGTTGGTCGTATTCAGTGAAAAAACATTCTCACTGCGCTCGATCGGAAGAGCCGGGTCGAGCGCGGTCACGGCCAACTGTGTACCGTCCCGCGAGAAGGTGGGAAAAGCGAAAGTCGTGAAGGGCAGGCCGATCTGGAGATCGTTCGTGCCGTCGGCATTCATCCGGTGCAGTTGCAGGCTGCCGTCAGCTTGTTGTTGCACGTAACCGATCTGGGCGTGGAGCGAGGAGATGGCTGCGGACGCGAAAAGGAAGAGCAGCGCAAGGAGAACGCGCAGCCGGGCTGGCCGCGGGTTGCCTGCTCGCCCTAACGAAGTATCCGCTAAATGGTTTGAGATCATACGCCATTATCCCAACCTCCGAGCGCAGGCACCATCTGCCGATCGGCAGATGGACCGGTGGCCCATTTCTTGACGGGCCTCGTTAACTTTGGGATAACCAAGGCAGGCCCTCAATGAAGACCCTGCGAAAAATCGGCTGGCTGCGCCTGCAGGAGTTCCTCCTCCGACTCCATACCGCGCCGAGCCTGGCGGAACTGCCGGCCACAATTCTGGGCGGACTGCGCGAAGTCATTCCCTACGATTCCGGTAGCTTGCAGGATGATCGTGGCGGCCTGCGGAAAATTCCCTGGCTGCACGAGGAGAACGGGTGGCAAGCCACGGCGGAGGGAGGTGACGAAGTCGGAGTGCGGATGATGTCGCACTGGGATCCCGAGTTCCGATTGCTCCGCGACGCTTTTTTTGCCGTCAGCGCGGAACGTCATCCACACAGCGCCTACTACCGCCGCACCGGCGATGGCTCGGCCCGGCGGTTGTCGGAGGTCATCTCGATGTCGGCGCTCCGTCGGACGAAATTCTTCAACGAAATCTCACGCGAGAATCGCCTTGTTCGCCAGCTCACGATTTACGCGCCCGCTCCACCCGCGCACACGGTGATGGTCGCGCTCTGCCGGGTTGCGCCGGATTTTTCTGAACAGGAATGTTCCCTGTTCGAACTTCTCCGTCCGCATATCGCGAGCGCCTGGCGGCTGGCTTGGGAACGGGAGCGAAATCAGGTGGAAATCCGACGCCTCCTCGCGCGGCGCCTGCCCCGGATGGAAGCGGCGGAGATTCGGGTCGCCATCGCCCGGCATCTGGCCCTGACCCCGCGTGAGGCGGAAGTCCTAAGCTGGGTGGCGCAAGGCAAGACGAACAGCGAGATCGCGATCATCCTCGGGCTTGCCGCCGGGACGGTTAAATTTTATGTCGAACGCATCCTTGCGAAGCTGGGCTGCGAGACTCGCACCGCCGCCGCGCGAACCGCGCTCGAAGTGACCGGGCGTAACTAGTTCGCATCTACTGCGGGAGGAACCTCGGGAGAAAGTTCTGCGCGCAACATGAAACTCGCGCGCAACTCGCCGCCCGGCGCGATTTGCTGGATGCCGTCTTTCGCTTCGAAGGCGCGTTGCTCGTGGCGATCAGTCAGACCCCAGCAGGGCTCGACGCAAAGGAACGGCCCGCCATCCGACCAGAGCGTGACGTAAGGGGCCTCGGCCAAATTCAGCATCACTCGACGTCCGCTCGGTGGATCGTGATAAACGAAAGTGCGCTCCGGCACGTCGACAAACTCGAGGATAAACGACCCGGGAAGATCGCCGCGCGCGAAAGGCATCTCCCCGCCGGGATGGACGATCTCAGCCGTCTCGCCGGTGAGATAATTCCCGGGTGAAAACCAGCGGCGGTAACGGCCCGGCGGCATCTCGAGCTGGAAGGAATTAAAACTGGTGGCCGCAAAACCGGGATGCAATCCGAACTCGAGGTGAGCGGTCAGCTCCGGTTCGTGATTCTGAAACCGAAAACCGACATGAACCTCGCCGTCGCGCAGACCGTAACGGAGCGCGAGTGAGACCCGAAGAGGATATTCGATCTCTTCAATGTCGTTAGGTGCGATCCGGTAGGTCAGGCCCGCGTTTCCATTTGCGTCAAGATCCATGCTGACATCCGTGAAGGTCTTGTGACGTAAAAAACTGTGCGTGCCCCCGCGGATCTCACGACCGCGATAAAGACTCTTTTCATCCTTCAGCCGGTGCAGGAAATAACCCATCACGGTGGCGTGATTCGCCCAGCCGCTCTCCGGCGGGCTCAGATCGTCGTCCCGATGCAAAAGCCCGATCCATTTTCCTCCGTCGTCGCGTCGCGCCAGGCTAACGAGTTCCGCTCCGAGTCGAGACACGGTGATCCGCAAACCCCGGTCATCGTCAGTCAGCACGTCGAGTAACCGGTCGCCCCGCCTTTCCTCATGGTGCGAGAATCTCATTCGGGCATAATCGAGCGGTCCCCTTGTCCGGTAAAGTTCCAACGTTCGTCTGCCGTCCGAGAATCTCGCAGCCGCCGAGGTTACCGAACGATCGATGCTTTGCAGGCCTTGGCCGGCGTAGCGCAAACAATCATTGACCCTAGGAGGCAATTATGGGCAATATGGAAATTACTTCAGTCTGTAACGGTATTTCCTAATGAAAACATTCCTTCTCTTCTCCGTCATGGTCGGTTTGATTTGCTATTATTTCGGTGGGTCCGCTCCACACTCCAATCTGGCCAAGAACGATCTCCTCAAACCCGTCACGCGAGCAGTCGCGCCGGCGCCCGTCCCGGTCATAGCTGCCGCGCCCGCCTCCTATGAGCGCTGGAAGACGGGACCGACCGCGCAGAACGATTGGAAGACAGGACCAAACGCTCAAACCCGCTTCGAACCCTTCGCTCCAAGCGAACATGCGAACTGGAACCAGACTCCTGGCTATACCATCGTTTCCGGAGGGAGAGTCCGACGGTAAGCCGGCGGCCACAGCCAGGAATGTCGCTCACTCGGGCGGTCGTCGCCCCGCCGATGTCTAGAAAGAGTGCATCGCGCATTGTCGGGCGTTAATTGCAAAAGTTTTTTGCGGGGTCTTCCAAAGTTGGCATGGAGGCTGCTTTCTTACACTCGTTAGTGCGACGCGTCCGAAAGCGTCCTAAAAATTTAAAAACTGTTCCGGGGGGAACAAAACCCGCGTTGTCTTATGGGGTAAGATGGCGCGGGTTACTTTTTTTTGGGGAGATCAATTCCCTTCCCGCATCAAGATCGGTGAAGCCGGGAGCTTATCGAGAATGATGTTCTGCTCTCTGTCGTAACGTCCGAAAGCGAGAACGCCAGTCGGGCATTGCTGGACGCAGGCGGAACAGCGCACGCATTCCGGGTCTTCCATCGGGAGGCCTTTGTTCGCGAAATTCATCACGTCGATTCCCTGGTGACAGACGGAAGTGCAAACATTGCAGGAAATGCATTTGTGTTTGTCGGGGAAAATCCGGTAACGAGAAAAGCGCGTGAAGATATGCATGAGCGCCGCGAGCGGACAGGCAAAACGGCACCAGACCCGGCCGCTAAACCAAAAATAGAGCCCGACCCCAAGGATGCCGGCCATAAAAATATCGACGCTCCAGGCGTAGTTTAGAAAAGGGATGCCTTCGAAAAGTTTGTGATACCAATGGGTCGGCCAGGAGCCTTCGCCGAGCGCCCATCCGGCGATGCGCAACCCGAGAATCGCGAAGGCAAAAACCAGCGCAGCCTGGCCCACCATATTGACCCGGTTCCAAAGCGGCCCGTGCGGCATCTTCCCGCGCTGGGTGTCGCCCAGAGTCTCGGCGAGCGCGCCGCAGGAGCAGATCCAGCCGCAGTAGGCGCCTTTTCCCCAACGAAAAATGATGAGTGGGATGATGACAAATGTTTGCAGGAAGGAAATCCCGAGCCAGAGCCAGAGCGGGTGATCGGTAAAAACGTTGTAGACGTTGAGCGGGAAGGCGAGGATGAAACCGTAAGCCCGCCAGTAAGCGCGCTCGTGGCCTAACGAACCGTCGTAGCTTTCAAAAAGCTGATCCGCCACCCAACGCAATGGGTGACCGGGCTCGAAAAAGCCGTTGTGTCCCATCCAGGGAAGAATGAACTCCGGCAGAATAAAGAGCGGAATCCACTGCGAGAAGATCAGGACGGTCGTCTGCCATTTCACGTAGGGCGTGCGCCGTCTCCGGACGCGCCGGATACCAAAGATGAGCACACACATGCAGTAAGCGAGCGTGTAGTAGAAGGACGGGTTTCCGAGCCCGCGTTTGAAAGTGTAAAGCAGGTTCGACTCGCGGCTCGACCATTCGGAGATCTTGCCGCCGGCCGCTTCGATTGCTTTCGGGACGTTGTAGGGAAAGGCGTGGGCCTGGCTGGCCCAGCGCTGGACGGGAAATTCCTGCGGATGATTGCTCTTCCAGTGATAGAGCACCACGCAGAAGAGGAGAAACGCGATGCAGCTGATCCAGGTAATCGGCCGCCAATCGCCGCGCACATGGAGCCCGCTGCGCCGAAAAAATTCGAGCGGCGCCTCGCGGCCGATCATCGAAAAGACAACGTCGTTAGGCAGGACGACCTCGCTGCCGTCCTCCTTTTTCAGCGTCACCTTGTCCGGCTCGATTCGCGTCACGGCAGTCGCCAACGCCAGCGTGACCGAGCCGGCCGGCGCGTTCTTCATCATCTCGCTCGTGAAGGCCGTCGTGACCCGCTCGGAGCTCGGCCGCTCGATCTGCACATCGGCTTTCGGGTTGTGCTCGAGCATCCGCAGCTTCTCGACATTCTCCGGCTTGGGCCGCGCGAACTCCGGCTTGCGATAGCTTACCGTTATCTTCGCGCCAGAGCCGGCGAGCGCGATGGCGGACTCGAGCGCGCTATCGCCGCCGCCCACCACGAGGACGTTTTTGCCGGCAAAATCCTTCGGGTCGTAAAGGCGGTTATAGACCTTGTCGAGGTCTTCTCCGGGGCAACCGAGTTTCCGATGATTACCGCTCCGGCCGATTGCCACGATGACCCGCCGCGCGCGCACGACGGCGCCGGATTTTTCGCCTTGGTGGAGCAAAATTTCCCCGCCGCGTGCTTCGAGCCGCTCGATCCGGGCCGCGGTAAACTCGATGCCCGCCGCTTTGCGTTGCTCTTCCATTTCCTCGAGCAGGGCTTCCTTGACGTCCTTGGTGAACTGGATGCCACCGTCGAGTTTCAAGTCGGTCGGGTAAGTGTAGATCGGTTTGGCCTTCGGAAAATTCACGACGGTCGAGAACGGCTGCGTCGCCTCGAAGATCGTGAAATTGAGCCCCGCCTTCCGCGCCTCGATCGCAGCCGACACTCCCGACACGCCACCACCGATGATCGCAAGGTCCAGAACTTCATCCTTCTTCGTTCTACCTTCTGCCTTGGCAAAATCCGGCTCGGCCAGGATGGCGTGCACGGCTTCCGCACCTGTCTTGGACGAAAATTTGAGAAGCGGAATCCCGGTAAGATCACCGACAATGCGGACGCCCGGGATGTTGGTCGCGCCGAGTTCACCCGACTTGGGCAATTTCTCCACGACGCCGGCCGGCCAACAGGTGTGCAGCCAATGCGTGTAACGCTTGATCGGATTAAACATAGGCGCGCCCCGGGGCTGTCTTAATGGAGAGGAGAGAAGGCGGGAAGCGAATTATTCCGAGCGTCCGTCTCGGAAACGTCTTCTCCGCCGGTGAAAAACGATTCCCTAACGACGATGGCAGAATCAACCGAAGAACTTTCCCACCAGCGCGATGTGCGCGAGGCGCTCGAGCAAACCACCGGCGCGAAGCCGCGCGCGAACGACAAGGGCGACCGTTTCTGGTTCGTCACCCACGTGCTCCTCCTCGCCGCCTGCGGGGTGTTTTATTATTTGCTCGGCTCGGGCTTTCTCCGCCTCCCGCAGGCGCAGGTCGAGCTCGGCCACCGGCTTCTGCGCGGCGCGGCCATCATCATCGTTCTGCTCGCCACTTCGAGCGCGATCTCGCTCTACAGCATTGCGCGGGTGACGGACGCCTCGACCCGTTACACCCTTAAACGGATCAAGCGCCTGATCGTTTTCCTCTTCGTTCTCCTCGTCAGCGTCTCGGTCATTTTCGTCAACTGGTACACCGCGCTCATTTCCGTCGGCGTGGTCTCGGTCATCGTCGGGCTTTCCGTGCAGACGCCGATGACCAGCTTCATCGGCTGGATTTACATCCTCGTTAGGCGCCCCTACCGGGTCGGCGACCGGATCAAGATTGGCGACGCGACCGGCGACGTGATCGACGTCGGTTATATCGACACCACCCTTTGGGAATTCGGCGGCCAATATATCTCGGGGGACCACCCAAGCGGCCGAGTGATCAAGTTTCCGAACGCCAAGGTGCTCGACTCGATCGTTTACAACTATTCCTGGCCGCTCTTCCCGTACATCTGGAACGAGATCAAATTCAACGTCGGTTACGAGAGTGACCTGGAGTTCATCGCGAGCACCATGCAACGCCTCACCGAGGAGGAACTCGGCCCGGCTATGATGGAACGCGTTGGTCAATATCGCGACCTTCTCGCCCGCACCCCGGTCGACGAACTCGAGGTGCGCGAGCATCCGCGGGTCCTCTTCCGGGTGAGTGAGAACACCTGGCTGGAAGCGATCGTGCGTTATCTCGTCGCGCCGCGGGAGGCGGGTCGGGTCAAGTCGCGCCTGATTCGCAAGCTGCTTCCCGCGCTCAATGCCGCGCCCGACAAAGTGCTCTTCCCGAAGGGCCCGAATCGTTAGGGAAGGGCGCGATCGGGCTTTCGATCCTGAATGTAGGCGTCTTCGTTCGTCATGACGCCGACGCGGCCAACCGTGCCGCAGCCGCCCAGGCTCACGGCGAGCAAAAGCAAAGCCAGGGCTCGGAGCAACGCGCGCATCAGTGGTTCAGGTTCGGCATCTGGCCAGTCTTCGCCAGGGCGGGCCGCTTGCACAAGACTTCGTTGCCCGGGTTTTTAACCTAACGACCGGAGCCAGCCGCTGTGCTCCGTCCGGTTGACTTGCTCCCGGCACACGATAGCGTTTCCACAGCATGATTAATGTCACCGACAGCGCGGTCAATCATCTCCGCTCGCTCCTCGCCGAACAGCCGGCGCCGAGTGGCAAGGGCCTTCGTGTCCAGGTGCAGAAGGGCGGTTGCTCCGGGATGCAATACGAGATGTCGCTCGACGAACGCCACGAGGGCGACGCAATCGTGCAACGCGACGATGTGCAGTTTTTGGTCGACGCCGAGAGTGCGGAGTTTCTGCGCGAAGCGACGCTCGATTTCGAGGACGGGTTGACCGGTTCCGGTTTTCGCATCGTTAATCCAAATGCCGCCCGGACCTGCGGCTGCGGGACTTCTTTTGAACCTGCCCGCCCGGCGTAGGTAGCGGCTGCGGGCGAGGTGGCGTCCTGGCATGGAACCCGATCTTTTTCGCTTCGACGATCATCCCGGGTTCGCGCGCAAGAAGACGAACTTCTTTGCCTGGACGGTCGCGATTCTTCTGCTCGTCGGCATGGCCATGGCCGCCTGGCTGGGAAGTTTCTACGTCATCGGACAACCGGAGCGGCCGGAAAGTTATCGCCTCCTGCAGAAGCTGCACAAAATCGATCCACCGAAACGGTTCGCTCTGACGGCGGCGCCGGCTGGCGAGTTTTTGAATCCCAAGAGGCTCTATGCGCGTTATCTCGCGATGGGTCCGGCCGAACTGGCGCGCAAGGATGCGGAGTTGACGCGAAATTACATCCGCAACTTCGAACAAGTGCACGGTCTCGTGACCTACGTTGTCGGCCGTTTCAACATCATCGGGGCACGCGAATTGACACAGGATGATGTCTTCACTTCGGGCGTGGTGGCATTGGCGCGCGCGGTCGATCAGCCGGAGTTGTTGATGGAGCACGTCTTCACCACCGCGGACCAGCATGATGCCAAGCTCCTCCAGGAACGGCTGGTCATGGGCATGGACGTGAATTTCGAGCGCAGCCACGATCTCTCCGCCGTCATCCACGCCGGGCGGCTGCCGGATGGAAGGATCCAAATCACGGTCGTGCCGTTGCTATACGGGAGTTATGCGGTTACACGCGGGACCGGGACTTTCAGCCTGGAGCCGCCCGCCACCCTGAACCTGGCCGCCGGCTGGCCGCTCTTCAAACCGGAGATGCGGCGCACGGTTGAAAATCGTTACGACAGCTATCGCTCTCGCCTTGGACCCTCGACCTCTTCGTTACCGATCGTTGGTCTTTCCCCGAACAAGACTGCGGCGCCCGCGGAAGACGCCCTCGTCCGGGTCGAGCCGGCCGTGCCGCTGGACGACGAGCCCTCCCCGACTCCGTCACGTCGCTTCGCCGCCAACGCGAAGGACCGCAAGGAAACCGCGCTCGTTTCTTCTTCTCCGCTGAACGCGCGCCGGGCCCAGCCGGTGACTGATTCTTCGCCTAACGAATCGGATTCTGGCGGAGCCGCTCCTTCGCCGATGGTCATGCGCGCCTTGCCGGTGACCGCTTCGTCGCCGGCGGTCGCGCTCACTTCCACCACCGGCGCCACCTGGAAAACCTTCGCCCCGGGCGAGGCGCCAAACGGCCGTCTGCTCGATACACCCGGCTTGCGCGAGGTGGCCACGAACGGCACCCGCGGCGAGCGCGTCTACTTAAAGGGGCAATTCGTGGTCAACTTCGCCGACGCCAATCGCGCCGTCCTCCGCCCCACGAGCGACCGCTCCGGACAACTCGGACGCAACTTGCGCGTGATCGTGGATTACCCTGCCGGCGCGCCTTTGCCCGAGCCGGGTTCCACCCTCGATCGCGATGCTAGCCGGCCTTTCGAAATCACCGAAGTTCGCCGCCAAACCGACGGGCAGCTTAACGTTTTCGTGCGCGAAATTATCAAACAATAGACGCGCTTCGGCCGGCCCTTCCCGTTAGGCGAGACCTAATGGAGGATCACTTTGCCGTCGCGAATTTCCGCCGTGCTGACGTTGTAAGGCGCGATTGCATCGAGCGCGTAGCCCATAATGGAATGGCCCCCGACCGTCATCGAAAGCACGCCCGAGGGGAGCGGAACGCCGTTCGCCTGAATCTTTGAGACCTGCAAACCGCTGACCGGCGTCGGCCCGTCCGTCTGGATGGTGAAACTTCCGTTGAGATAACCGCGCGGAAAGCCTGGCACCTTATCCGAGGCGATGCTCATCTGCACCGTTGCCGTGTTGCCGCTGAGCGTGACGTAAGCGTGGCCGCGCGACTTCGGATTGGCCGAGATCATGCCGTTGATTTCACCGGCGCTAACGATCATTTCCCGCTCCGAAGCCGGAGGCGGCGGAGCAGGCTCGGGGGTCTCGTCGGGAGAAACCGTCGCAACCGGTGTGGGCGCCGGGACCGGAGCTGGCGGCGTCGCCTCGAATTGGTCAAATCGTTCCTGAACTTCGGCGAGCGCGGGCGCAGGCAGCTCCTCGATTGGCAAAGAAGCGGGTTTCGCACCGTGCGTATAGAAGAGGTAGCCGCCGAATCCGGCCAAAAGAAAGAAAACCAAGCCGATCACCACAAGCACGAGGCAGCCTTTGCCGAGACAGCCCATCCCGCCGCGTTTGGGCGGCGGCGCATCAATCCAGTTTGGATTGGTCGAATCGGTGGCGGGCATAAAATCAGCGCGGGAGGCGGCTCTGCGCGACCATCAACTTCTCGTAGAGCGTTTGCAATCCCTCGGAGAGCAGGCGGGTCCGGCCGAGCACCGGCATGAAATTCGTGTCGCCCGTCCAGCGCGGTACAATGTGGAGATGCAAATGATCGGCCACCCCGGCGCCAGCCGCGGTTCCGAGGTTGAGGCCGAGATTAAATCCTTGGGCGTGCATCGTCTCGCGCAAAAGCGCCTGGGCATGGATGGCCAGCGCCCAGAGCTCCAGGACCGCCTCTTCCCCTAACGACGCCAAGTCGGCCGTTTTTTGGTAGGGGACAACCATGAGATGACCGACCGCGTAGGGATAACGATTCATCATCAGGAAAACGTTCTTCCGTCGGGTGAGCACGAGATGAGCCGCGTCGTCGCTCGTCTGCGCCGCCTCCGTGAGGAAATTCGGGTTGCGATCCTCCAACTCGAAATATTCGACCCGCCACGGGCACCAGAGGGCTTCGTTCTCGGCTTTGGGATACTCCATCGGCTCGTTAGGCAAAATGCTGAGGGAGCGTATCGGCTGAGCCGACGATGTCGAGTGTGGGTTTCCCGGCTCGTGCTAGCGGCTGACCGGCGCGCGCACGAAAAGCGAATACTGCACCCGGCCTGGCGCCTTCTCGGAAACCAGGCGCAGCCGCGCGCCAGGGAGCAGTTCCAGCCACGAGCGCACCGGCTGATTACGCACCACCACCGCATCAAGCCCGCCACTCTTCCAACGCTCGACCGCATCATCCGGCGAGAGAAAATGATCGCGGCGCAGATAAAGGAGCATCCCCTCCTCTTTCCCGCCGACCAGCTCGTAGCGCCAGCCTTGCGCTCCCGCTTCCTGCCGGACCAGCCGCCCGAACTGGACGAACACGTCATCCCGCTCGTGCCACGACTGCCCAACTTTCCAAGCCACGTAACCACCGGTAAAAAGGCAGGCAAAAACAAGCGCGCGGCCCAGCCACGTCCGAAATCGCTCCATCCCCTCCCCGACTCGCCCGAGCGCGGCGACCTGTGCGCCTAACAACAAGCAAAGCGGCGGCAGAATCGGGAAGATCCGATCAACCCGTTTCGAGGGAATAATCGACAGCAGAATCAATCCGCCCACGCTCCACAGGACCAGCCAGAGCGTGTCGGGCTGCATTTTCCATTGCTCCCTCCGTCGCCCAAAGACGATCGCCAACGCGATCAGGAGGAAGCTCCAGGGGGCGAACTTGTGCAACAGATGCGGCAGATAAAAATAGAGCGGCTGCGGTTTGTGCACCGTCTCGGTGAAACGCCCGGCAAATTCGCGGAGCACGACGCTCTCGTAGAAACCCGGCTGACTAACGATTCCACCGGCAGTCCAGGCGAGGAAGAGCGCGAGCGAGAGAACCCACGGCCACCATCCGCACCACGCGCTCGGCGCGCCGCTTTTCCGCCGCAGGACTTGGTAGACGATCAGTCCCGGTAAAATGAACGCGTAAATGATCGGTCCCTTGATCATCATCGCGCACGACAACAGAACACACGCGATCACCCGGTCGCCCGTCATCCACGCACTGCCCGACCGGATTTTCTGCCAGATCTGCGCCCCGATCAGAAACGTGACGAGCGCGAGCGGCATATCGGTGCGCACCAGCGTGGCAAGCCGCGGCGCGAGCAGGTTGAGCCCGAATGCGCTCAGCGCGAAGAAGCCCGCCACCGGTCCGTAGGCCGCGCTAGCGTCCCGCGCGACCAGCCAAAGCAAGACCAGCGCGGCGACGAAAGATGGCAAACGCCACGCGCCCTCCCACCAGCGGGTCACTGCGAAAAGTGCGGCTGAGATCCAACCGACCAGCGGTGGCTTCGTCGCCACGCTCTCGTTAGGCGTGTGCTGGTAAAGCCAGTGCCCCTGCCCGACCATCTCGAACGAAGTGTAGGCCTGCTTCGCCTGGTCGTAATCGTCCAGCGTCCAGGGCACATTCGTGAGCGCGAAAAATCCGAGGATAAGCGCGAGCACGGCCCATTTTTTTCCCGGCCGCGTCAGCCATTCGCCCTGCGCGTTCACTCTTCCCGCCACAGGACCGCGCGGACCGGCGCACCGTCACCACCGACGATCTTCAACGGCAAGGCCGCGAGCGTGTAGACGCCCGCCTCTGCGCAGCTCAGATCGAGCCCTTCCACGATCGCGATATCGGCCGCGGCCAGCGCATGATGATTCCGCAAATCCTTCGAATCGATCGCATCGACCGACGGCAGATCGAGCCCGAGTAATTTCACTCCTCGGCCCTGCATCCATTCCACCACGCCCTCGGCCAAACTCGGAATGGCCGTGGGAAACTTCGTCGAATCCGGCCACGCGCCGGTCTTGATCAACAAGCGCGGCGCGAGCGCGCCGACTGCGAGGTCCGCGACCGTAATTTCGCCGAACGAATCGGCAAACTTCGCGCTCAAGTCGACCAGCGCCGCCCGTCCCACGTAACGTTCCGGGAGAAATTGGTCAATCGTTAGGCCAGCGTCGTCGAAATGGAAAAACCCATCCGCGTGCGTCCCGGAGTGCACGCTCGTCGTGACCCGGCCGAGATTGACCGATGAACCTTCCGTCAGCCGCGCGACCAACCGAAAATTAAAACTCGCGTCCCCCGGCCAGGGCGCGAGATCGGCGATGAGCGGACGCGTGATATCGAGAAATTTCATTCAGTTCACATCGCGCGCATACCAATCCACTCTGCGCGTCACAAACATCACCACCGCGAGTAGGACAAAGAGCGCGATCGCACCCATCAGGAGCGCGTAATCCTGCTGGCGCAGCGTGATGTAGAGAAAAGTATAAACGCCCGCCAGCCCGGCGCCGATCATGAGCGTGCGCATCCCGCCACCGAGGAAAAAATTGCAGTACCAAGTAATCAGCACGGTCGAAACAACGGCCGCGATCAAGTAGGCGAGCCCGAACCCGACGAACTCGGAGATCGACAAAAGCAGCAGATAAAAAAGGCAGAGAGCGGCGCCGACCATCAGATATTGAAACGGGTGAATCTTCTGCCGCGCCGTCACCTCGAAAAGAAAAAAGGTGGTGAAGACCAGAACGAGAAAGAGCACCCCATACTTGATCGAGCGCTCGACGAATCGGTAGGCGTCGAGGATCGAAAGAAAATCGGCACCGAAGAGTGAAGCGTTGACCGTCTTCTCGTTGAAACGCTGGTTGCCGGCGAGGCTCGTCCACATCTGGGGATAATCGCGCCCGTAATAGGAAACTTTCCATTTCGCGTCGAAACCATCGGGACGCACCGAGCGCTCGGCCGGCAGAAATGCGCCGCGGAATCCGGGATCGGGCCAGTTCGATTTTAACTCCGCCGCGTTCCGCACACCGAAGGGGGCGAAGTAAATCCCGCTGCTCCCGTTCACATCCAGCGCGATCGAAAAATCGGATGCGCCGGCGATCGGTTGATCGACCGCCAGCAGCGCGGTCGCGCCGGTTGTGTAACCCGGCAACTGCGAACCGGGCTGGAGCGGATGCTTCGCTCCGTTCCAATCCAGGACCAATCCTTCGCGCGTCCCCCGCAGATCGCTCACCGCTAGCGTGACAAAGGCGTCTTTCCAAAGCACATCCTGCAGGTCGATCTTGAGCGGGCCGAAATCGGGCGGCGCAAACTTTCCCGAAAGCTTGACCTGCGCCCGAAAAACCGCCGCGTCATAAATCCCGCGATGCAATGTCTCGGTGCGGGCATCGCTCACGACATTGAGTTCTTCCGGGAGGAAGAAGGCGTTCGCGACAAGCATTTCCTCCACCTCGCGCCGCTCGACGTGGCCATCGGGCATCGTCGTGTCTTTCATCGATTTGAATTTATAGCGAAACGGAACGCCGAGGACCGGGCCGATGATGTTCTGTTCCTTGCCCCACGAATCGGTGATCGCGCTGACCGCCTCGTCGCGGCGCTCCAGACGATCGCTCAGCACACCGCGGATCATGGCGAGCGGAATCATCATCACGAGGATGAGCACGCCGACCCCGAAGAGTTTCAGCAAAGTGCTGTTCCGGCGCAGGAAGGGCTGCGTTTTCGGCAGCGGCGGCGGCGGTTGCAGTTCAGCCATGGCGAGAGATTGAACGGCAATGATGGCCAAGGCAATCAAAGTTGCGGCCGCGTTTGGCGAGAAAGAAGATCTGCGTTGCCGATTGGAAAAGGCGCGCTTTTCCGGCATGGTTCGCACGTGAGCGAACAGGAAAACCCGTGGATCGATATCGTGCCCGGGATCCGGCGTCGCCAGGTCTGCGCCGGCGCGACGATGTATCAAATGCGCGCTGAACTCGCCGCCGGGAGCCGGTTACCCGAGCACTCGCATCCGCAGGAACAGATTGCTCACGTTCTGCAAGGCCGGATGAAAATGATCGTGGCCGGCGTGTCGCACGAGCTGGCCGCAGGCGACGCGATTTACCTTCCGAGCAACGTGCCCCACGGCGTGGAAACGATCGAGGATACGACCGTGCTCGATACCTTCAGCCCGCCACGCGGAGATTATCTCGCGCTGGATGAGAAGGCGCGCGCGGAGAATTGAATGAAGTCCGAATCCGGCATCGGCGCGCCCGGCGACTCCACGCTTCCGAATATCTCCTTCATCGTTCCCGCGCATAACGAGGAGCACGAACTGCCGGCGACATTGCGCGCACTGCGCGCAGCGGCCGAAGCTTCGCGCCTGAGCTACGAAGTGATCGTCGTCGATGACGCTTCGACCGACGCCACTGCGGCGATCGCCGGCGAATTTGGCGCTCGCGTCGTGCCGGTGAATCTCCGGCAGATCGCCGGGGTGCGAAATGCCGGCGCCCGCGTCGCGCGGGGTGACACGCTCTTTTTTGTCGACGCCGATACGCGCATCGCTCCCGGTCACGTGACCGCGGGCCTCGCGACACTGGCCGCCGGTTGTTCCGGCGGCAGTGCGCGGGTCGCGGTCGACAGTCGCCTTCCGTTTTGGGCGCGCTGCTGTATGCGTTCGTTCTGCGCGGTCTACTTCGCGTTGGGACTCGGGGTCGGCGCGTTCATTTTTACCCGGCGCGAATCGTTCGCGGCCGTCGGCGGATTCGACGAACAATATTTCGCCGGCGAAGAAGTCTACCTCACGTTCGCGCTGAAAAAGCTGGGCCGCTTTAAGATCCTGCGCGAGCCGATCGTCACTTCCGCGCGCAAAATCCGGATGCATCCGGCGCGATTTGTTCTCACCCAAAGTTTCTTCATCGTCCTCGGCGGCAAGGGCGCACTTCGAAAACGCGACCGGCTGGATCTCTGGTACGACGGCAAACGCGAACGACCCGCGACCTGATTCACCGCCGGCTGCGCCTAACGAAAGGTTCGCGCTACGACCACCGTCGCATCCGTACGGCCGTAGCCGAAGAGGGCCCCGTCCGACGAAAAGGCCACCGGCAATTCCGGGAAAATACCCGCACCGGTCTCGCGGATATAGCTCGCCAGCAAACCGCCATCCCCCACCCGCCATTGCCGGATGAGGAAAGTATACCCGGAAGCCGAGAGGACCGACAAGCTGTCGGCCGAGAAGGCGACCGATTGCACCGGACCAAATGGATCGGCGTCGATCGTGCGCTGGAGGGCTCCGTCGGAAACGCGCCAGAGCAGCAGGTTATTGCCAAAGGATTCCATCCCTGAGGCAAGCGTCTGCCCGTCGGGCGAGAAGGCCAGCGAAGAGACCGGGAATCCATTCCCCGGCAAGGTGCGGATCAAGCTTCCGTCCGCGGCCTTCCAGAGCCGAATGATGTCATCGCCTCCGGAAGCGATCGTGAGGCCATCGGGCGAATAAGCCACCGCGCGGACCGAGGCGGAATGCCCGGTGAGCGTGCGGAGGAGCGCGCCATCGGCGGCGCGCCAGATTTTCACCGCCTTGTCTCCGCCGCCGGAGGCAAAGGTGAGTCCGTCGGGCGCGTAATCGATGGCGAAACTGCCGCCCGGATGACCGGGCAGGAGGAGGAGTTGTGTTCCGTCCGCGACGCGCCAAAGCCGAATGCTCGGATCACGCGTGTCGGGCGTGGGCGAGCCGGCACAGGAGGCGATCGTTAGGCTATCGGGCGAGAACGAAACCGCGTTCACGCTGTCGAAATGCCCAAGCAACGAGCGCAAGTCGAGGCCGTCACTCACCTGCCAGAGCTTGATCATTCCATCGTCGCCGCCGGAAGCGAAGAAGTTGCCGTCGCGCGAAAAATCCACCCCGTGCACCGCGCCCGTGTGATGGCCAAAGAACCGGAACACTTTGCCATTCGAGACCTGCCACATGCGCGGGTGGCCGTCGAACGAACCGGAAGCGAGGAGTTGCCCGCCCGATTGAAAAGCGATCGTTTCTACTGCCGCGAGATCGGGCGCGGTCAGGGTGCGGACTAGTTTCCCGCTCGAGACGCGCCAGAGGTTGATCGAATTATCCCAGGCTCCCGACGCGATCACGTCGCCCGCCGGCGAAAATGTCACGGAGGAAATGAGCGCAGTGTGTCCGGTTAACGTCTGCAAAAGACTGCCGTCGGCGACGCGCCAGAGTCGCACGGTCCGATCCCACGCGCCCGAGCCGAGAGTCAATCCGTCAGGCGAGAAGGCGACCGTCTCAACGATGGCGCTATGACCGCTCAGCGTGCGCAAGAGCGCGCCGGTCGCCACCTCCCAGAGCTTGATCGTCTGGTCGGCGCTCCCGGATGCGATCGTCGCACCGTCGGGTGCAAAGGCGATTCCAAAAACAAATCCGGTGTGTCCGGTGAGCGTGTTCAGTTTCACTCCATCGGCCAAACGCCAGATCACGACCTCGCTCCCGACGCCGGCCGCGAGCAGCGTCCCATCCGAGGAGATGGCGACGGCCCAGGCCGTTTGGAAACCGGTCGCCAGTCTCAAAACGATATTGCCGGTCGAGGCCTGCCAGAGTTTCACCGAAGCATCCTCGCCGCCAAAAATCGCTCCCGCGGCCGACGCGATCAATTGTCCGTCAGGCGAATAGGCGATGTCATTCACGCCGCCGATTTCACCGGCAAAACTGCGGACGAGAGACGCGTTCGAGGTGCGCCAAATCTTAATGTTGTCATCGCCCGACGCGCTCGCGGCGGCGAGAAATTGGCCGTCGGGCGAAAGAACGACCGCGCTCTGGGCATACATGCCGCCGCCCAGCCACTTGATGTCGGGCTCGGTGCGGGCGTCGACAGGCGACAGCCAACCGAACAGAAGAACGAGGATCAGGCCGGAAATCTTCGCGTAAAGCTTCATGGGTTTCGTTAATCCGATGCTGCACGCTCTGAGCGCGGCTGCGCAGTGGCAAAGCGAGATTGGTAACGAAGTTGTTACCTGCGCGATTTCGGCGGGCGGTTTCCGCGCAGAACAAAGTTGAGATGAAATCGACCGGAGGTTAGAGAGGAAGAACCAACCCGACGCTTATGGAAACAACCGTGCAACCGGCAATCGACCTAACGAACTGGATCGAAGAACACGCCGGCAAATTCAAACCGCCAGTCAGCAACCAATATCTTTACGACGGGCGGGATTTTTTTGTGATGGTGATCAAGGGGCCAAACGCGCGGAACGATTTTCACCTCGTCGATTCGGAGGAATATTTTTACCAGCTCAAGGGCGAGATCAAGATCCGGATCCGCGAAGGCGAGACAATCGTCGATCATCTCGTGCGCGAAGGGGAAACATTTTTCATTCCGCCTAACGTCCCGCACGCCCCCGTCCGTCCGCCGGATACGATTGGGGTGGTGGTCGAACGCCGTCGCCCGGCCGGCGAACGCGAGCACGTCATTTTCTACTGTGAAAATTGCGGCGCGCTGGTCGAGGACATCGACTTCGATTGCGCCGACATCGTGAACGCCTTCAGCCAGGCAATGCTCGATTTCTGGAATGACGACGCCCGCCGCACCTGCAAAAAGTGCGGCGCCAAGGTGCCGAAACCCGAGCCGGTCAAGCCGTTCGCCTGAGAGAAAATTCGCGCGCGCAAAGCAGTGCGGACTTCAACACCTGCGCGCCCCGCGCTTTCTCGATCTCGGCCACCAGCCGCGAGCCGACCACCGCTGCATCCGCATAACGACACA
>JBDTVP010000032.1:0-27579 GCA_040007175.1 Spartobacteria bacterium | reverse complement strand
TGCCGGGTATCGCGGGTATCATCCTAACGATCGGCATGGCGGTCGATGCGAGTGTTCTGATTTACGAACGATTGCGGGAAGAACTTGCCAGCGGGAAATCTCTGCGCGTCGCCTTGCCCGCGGCATACGACAAAGCCTTCAGTTCCATCTTCGACGCCAACGTGACCACCTTGATCACGGCGGCGATTCTCTTCTTTTACGCGAGCGGCCCGGTCAAAGGCTTCGCCATCGTGCTCATGCTCGGCATTCTGGCCTCGCTCTTCACCGCGTTGATCGTTGGGCGCAATGCCCTGAGCTGGCTGGTCGAGAGCGGGATCCTGAAACGCATCTCGATGCTCCATTTGATCTCGACCAAGCCTCGAGATTTTCTGAGCAAAGGACGCATTGCGTGTCTCTGCTCGCTCGCGCTCATCCTCGGCGGCGCGGCCGTATTCTACGCGCGCGGAGAGAAGAATTTCGGGGTGGACTTTCGCGGAGGCGATTTGGCCACCATGAGCGCGCCGCACAAGGTGGACGTCGCAAAGGTTCGCGACGCGCTGAAACCGCTCGGCTTGGCGGATGCCTCCATCCAACAATCGCAGCAGGGCGAACGCAGCTACATCACGATCCGGAGCCCGTTGAACACGAGCGACAAGGTCGAAAGCCAAATCCTTCAGACCTTTCCGCAGGAAGGTTTCAAGATCGAAGGCTCGGAGCGAGTCGGTGCTCTCGTCGGCGGTGAATTAGCCAGAAGCTCGCTCATCGCGCTCGGTCTCGGCATCCTCGGAATTTTGGTTTACGTCACTCTCCGTTTCGAATTTTCCTTTGCGGTTGGCGCGATCGTCGCCCTTCTGCACGACGTGCTCATTACCGTCGGGATGTTCGCGCTTCTCGGTCGCGAACTGACCCTAACGATGGTCGGAGCCGTCCTGACCATCGCCGGTTATTCGATCAACGATACGATCGTGGTTTACGACCGAATCCGCGAAGGCCTGGCCAGCGGGCGCAAGGGTTCGATCGAGCAGATCATGAACGAGAGCGTTAACCAAACGCTGAGTCGCACGATCCTTACCAGCACCACGACGCTGATCCCGATCTGCTGTCTCTTCTTTTTCGGCGGAGCGGTCTTGAAAGATTTTGCGCTGGCCATCATCATCGGCGTGGTCGTCGGAACTTATTCGTCGGTCTTCATCGCGGCACCGATTGTCCTCTGGTGGACCAAGGTACGCGGAGGGACGGCGAGCAGTTTGCGCCGCGAAGTGACGCAAAAGAATACTGTCACCACCCCGACCTCGGCCACCTGAAGACCGGAGTTGACGCTGGGGGAAGCGAGCCTTAGGATCGCTCGCCATTCAGGTCGAAGTTTTTAAAATTTAGTAGGATTAGGAGAAAAAAATCGCATGCCAGAAGTGATCGTCCGTAAAGGTGAGCCGGTAGACCGGGCCTTGAAACGGCTAAAAAACAAGCTGGACGCGGAAGGAATTTTGGAAGAAGTGCGCCGACTGCGTGCCTTCGAAACCCCTTCGCAAAAGACCCGTCGCAAGGCGAAAGCCAATGCCAAACGCGGCCGCGCCAAGTTCCGTTTCAATGCCTCGTAAGTCGCTTTTCGAGAGCGAATAAAGACGCCGATCAACTCGGCGGATGGGATCTTTCTGCCGGGCTGTCGCTTGTGACTGCTAGTCGCACTCGCAAGCGATCCTGAAACCGAGATCGTTGCAAGAATAGTTTGGGACGTTCGAACCGCGCGTCGTCGCCCTGAGGCTGTTAAAGCGCGATTTCCAACTTCCCCCCCGGTAAACCCGTTTCGCGCCTGAAACTGCTCCTCTCGGGTTGATCTTTGGCTTCCCTCGGTAGGGTTCGAGGAAATCAAGGCACCACTCCCACACGTTCCCGGACATGTCCTCCATTCCGAAGGGGCTTACCCCGCGAGGAAAAGAGCCAACGGGCGAGCTCTCAGCAAAACCGGTATCGATCGATCGATCGCTCCAGACGAAGCCGGTGTTGCGATCGGCAAAGTTGGCCAGGTCGCCCCGCCCGATCTGTTCGCCCCATGGATAGTTTCGACCGCCCGTCCCGCGGGCCGCATATTCCCACTCCGCTTCCGTCGGTAGACGATAGCGTCGTCGTTCTTTCGAGCTGAGCCACTCGCAAAACTTAATCGCGTCGGCGCTACTGACGTGGATGACCGGATGCCGATCGCCCGCGCCAGGGGCGCGTTTGCGGACATGAGTCGGATCAAAAAGCTCGTACTCCTCATTCGTTACCGGGTAGCGGGAAAGATAGTAACAACCCAGCGTGACTTGAGTGAGAGGGGCTTCGTTCGGTGAGGCATCCTTCGCTTCGCTCCCCATCTTAAAAACTCCGGCAGGCACGAGGAGCATTTTGGCGCCGATGCTGGCCGTGAAGTTTGGGACGGGGGCGACCCCGGTTTCGGTCGGCGCTACGGAAGTGACGGGCACCGTCACCGGAGGAGCCACCGGCATTTTGGGGGCCGCGATGGTCACCGGTTTCAAAGCTGGAAGCGAAGCCTTTTCTTCGATTCCTTCGATGTAGAGGTCAACCAAATCCTCGGCATCCGCTGGTTCCAGGCCCAGGTTTTCCGCCATGTTCACAAAGGCATCGCGCTGGTCGTCGGTCATCTCTTCGCCGTCGAGACCGCTGAGCCGTAGCATGCGCATGAAATCTTCCTTCGGATCGAGCGTCGTCCCATTTTGTCCGGCTGCCGCCATTTCCTCTGGCCCGGGTGGCGTCACGCGGACCCCACCGCAGGCGCGCAGCTCCGTCTCGATCAGTTCGAGCATGCGCTCATCCGATAAGTCATGTTGCCGGCCAAACTCCAGGAGCGTTTCCTCCTCATGTGGCGAAAGGGTTTTATCGTTTAGCGCGAAGGTGACGTACTTGTTGAATTCAGCGATCGCCTCCTCTTCGGCCTGGACGGCGAGTTCATCGTCCACTTGCTGGCGACGTTCCGGGTTGAGCAGCTCGACCCGCGCTTCGGCAAGGAAACGAGACGATTCATCCAGACCGGAACGGAGTAACTGCGCGAGCGGGTTGCTCGGCTGGTTTTTAAGCGGCAGCTTTTTCTGCCACCAGAGGACCAACTCGCGAAAACGCTCCTCGATCAGCTCATTCGTCGGCTTGGTCCGCGGGTCGAGGCAAAGCCGCTCGTAAAGATCGGGTGAGTTATAGCGGTTCCAGCCATCCCACTTGCGCGGGTCATCCGGTAAAGGCACCGGATAGCTGACCATCGGTTTGAGCATCTCAGACCACGATTAACTGTCCCAAGGCGGTCGTTGCCCGGTCCAGTTCCGCCGGGGTCAGACCGGTTTTGCGCGCGATGGAGACGGTGGCGCAGTTGCCGCACGCTTCCACCGCGACTTCCAGCACTTGGTTGGCGTTGTATTCATAGGTCAACTCCACCGGTGAGCCTTTGGGTAAAAACGGCGGCAACTCGACATCGCAAATCCCCAGCGGCGTGCATTCACCTGGCAGCGTGCTTTCGCCTTCCACGATCCGCACGATGGCGCGCTGCATGTTGGAGGTGGCCGTGCCGAATGAATTCTTCGCCACCGCCGGCATCGAAGTCATCTTTTTGATCATTGGGAAAACGTATTCTTCAAGGTGCGCCTCATCCCAGAGGACGACACCGAGGGTGTGCGAAGTGATATTGCGCACCTGGATGAGGCCGCCATCGCGCGAGGAAAATTGCTGCCGCGTCTCGGCCGGGAGGGACGTTTCACCGGTCGCTTCTTCCTCCTGGAGGAGCGATAAAACTGCCTGGATAGCCGCGCCAACCGCGACCGCTTCATCCGGGTTTACATCTTCAGCCAGCGGTGAAGGGGAAAGCTCGCTGATCATGGCGCGCACCATCGGCATGCGCGTCATGCCTCCGACGAGAAGAATCTTGTCGACTTCCGACCACTCCATTTTCGCTTCGCCCATCACGATTTCGCAGATCGCCTTGCACTTCTCCACGAGGTGCCGGGTCATTTTTTCAAAATCAGCGCGGGTCAACTCGATTTTGACGCTTTTGCCGTTGTGGCTTTGCACGATCGTGGTGCGATCTCGACTGGAGAGCTGGATTTTCGCGGCCAGTGCCCGACTTTGCAGGTCTTGGTAACTTTGCAGATCGAGCAACGGATTTTCGCCGTGGGTGCGGTCGAATTCTTCCGCGACGTAATTGACCAAGACATCGTCCCAATCCTTTCCGCCGAGGCGGTGATCGCCATTGGTCGCCTTCATCTCGAGACGATGGCCCTCGATGCGCATCAGCGTGACGTCGAAGGTGCCACCGCCCAAATCGAAGACGAAAACGGTCTGGTCTTCATCCAGCTTGTCGAGGCCATAGGCGAGCGCGGCGGCCGTCGGCTCGTTGATGATTTGAAGGACATTCAGGCCGGCGAGGCGACCAGCCGTAATCGTAGCCGTGCGCTCGGAATCGTTGAAATAAGCCGGGACGGTGATGACCGCATCGGTCACGGGCATTTTCAGGTATTTCTCCGCGTCCGACTTCAGCTTCTTCAGGATGAGAGCAGAGAGTTCCTCGGCCGAATAGCGCGCGTTATTGAACTCGCGGTGGAATTGGTCTTTCGATTTGCCAATCTCTCGCTTCACGAAATCGACGATCTTCTCCGGCTCAGCGACCGTGTTATTCTGCGCAATCGTCCCGACGATGGCGTTGCTCCCGTCAAACAAAACGACGGAAGGCGTAATCCGTTCGCTTTCGGCGTTGGGGATGATTTGCGGTTTCCCGTAGGGGTCGATGTGAGCGACGGCCGAGAAAGTGGTGCCGAGGTCGATTCCGACTGCTTTGCGATTGGTCATGTTGCTTAGGTAGATTCCTTAAATTCCTTGCCTGGACTGCCGACCTCTAAATGCAGTTTTCATGCCCTTCAGCGTCATAAATTCACTGGAATTTATGGATGGCGCCGGGCGCTCCGGAGCCGCTTGCCTAATCGAAACGTTTTGCCGCGACTTCCTCATGGCGCAACACCCGCCCATGCCAGGTAAAGCCAAGCTTCAGGCGCTGGACGATGCGGCCGTCCTCTTCTGCGTTCTCGGCTGGTTCGAACCGCATCACCCGGTGAAAATTCCGATCGACGGTCTCGTACAATTCGATCTCCTTCACCTCGAGGCGGTGGAGGATTTCGACGAGAAAATGGAGCGCGTTGTCGAGATTATTGCGCGAGTGCACGTTCTCCGCATCTTCCGCTTTCTTGGTTGAGGACAGCTCGAATTGACCGGCGATCGCGCTGAGGTCGTCGAACAATACGAGTAAATCGCGGATGAAAGGTTTCTGGAGCGACTCGCGCACAAAATTATCGCGATAGCTGATCAGTTCACTATGCAGCGAATCGAACAGGCTTTGATTGACCGACTCCGTTTCGCGGATGGCGTCGAGCTGATCCTCAATCTTTTTGAAATGGATCGACTCAAACTTCCGGACAACCGATTCCTCGAGCGACTCGACCCGCTGGCCGAGCGAATGGACCGCGCTGATCAGGATTGCCAGGCCAGCGTCCGTCTCAGCCTTCGAAGGGCCCGCCGCGGCAGCCTGGGCGCTCAGTTCCTGCATGACCGCGGCGAAATCAGCCTCGACAACCGAGAGTTCCTTCATACCTCGCGACGGGAGGTCTTGGTATAAAAACGGCGAATCGCCTCGACCAAACCCGGGATGTCATGTCGCCGGGCTTCCACCGCAATCGTTAGACCCCGGTCCCGCGCCGTCTGCGAGGTGATTGGGCCAATGCTCGCCACCTGCATTCCAGCCGGCCACGACAGCCCGAGCGCGAGGAAGTTCTCCACTGTCGATGAACTGGTAAAAGTGATCATATCCGCGCCTTCCGCACCCAGCCGTCCTCTCGCCTCCGTCCGGTCGCTCGTTTCCGCGACCGTCCGATAGGCAAAGGCAACGTCGACAATGGCACCCAAGGCTCCGAGCTCCTTCGGTAGCAGGTCTCGCGCCTCTTCCGCCCGCGCGATAAGAATGCGAAGATTTTCGAGGTCGCCCTCTTTCTTGAATTCCCGCACGACCGCCTCGGCCACGAACTCGTCCGGCTGCAGATCAACTTTTAGATGGAATTCCCGGACTCGTTTCGCCGTCGCCGGCCCGATCGCCGCGATCCGCGCCGCCCCGATATCGCGCGCGTCGCCGTAGAGCTTGTAAAACATTTCGAAAAACGCGGTCACCCCATTCGGGCTCGTGAAAACGATCCAGTCGTAACCGTGCGCGTCCTGCACCAGCTCGGCGAAAGCGCGCAGATCGCTTGGCGGCTCGATTCGGATCGTGGGCAATTCCAGCACCTCGGCGCCGAGATCGCGCAGTTGCTCGCTCAGGGCGCCGGCCTGCTTGCGGGTGCGGGTAACGACGATCCGTTTCCCGGCGAGCGGGCGCTCCTCGTGCCAGCGGAGCTCCTTGCCTAACGACGCTACTTCCCCGAAAATCGCCACCGCCGGCGGCGCGAAACCTTCCTCCGCCACGCGCCGCGCGATATCCTGCAAAGTGCCGCGGACGGTTTGCTGCCGGCCGGTCGTGCCCCAGCGCACCAAAGCAACCGGCAGATCGGAGCGCACCCCGTGCTCCATCATTTGCTGCGTGATCGCCTCGATCCGCTCCACTCCCATCAACATCACCTGCGTCCCGCCCAACTTCGCCAGCGCTCCGAAATCAATCGAGCTTTCCGTTTTCTCCGGATCTTCGTGCCCGGTGAAGAAAGTGACATGCGAAGTCATCCCGCGATGCGTCACCGGGATGCCGGCGTAGGCCGGGGCGGCGATCGCGGAAGTCACTCCGGGGACCACTTCGTAAGCGAGTCCAGCCGCGGCCAGGGCCTGGGCTTCTTCCCCGCCGCGCCCGAATAAAAACGGATCGCCGCCCTTCAGCCTAACGATCTGGAACCCGGCCGCAGTCTTCTCTACGAGCAGCGCATTGATCTCGTCCTGCTTGAGCGTGTGCGCGCCGGCTTTTTTTCCTGCGTAGATAATTTCGGCCGCGTCCGGCGCCCACTGCAGCATCTCCGGGTTGCAGAGGTAATCGTAAACCACCACTTCTGCTCGCTCGATCAACTGCCGCGCACGCAGCGTGACCAGCCCAAGATCGCCCGGGCCAGCGCCGACCAAATAACAACGGCCAATTCTTTTCTTATCCGCCATAAAGTTGCTCCATCAATTTTGCCGCGAGCGTTTCCGGCTCGGCGGCTGGGCCGGATGCCTTCCCAATCCGCGGCTCGGCCCGCTGCGTTTCGAAAACCTGCGCCTGCATTTGCAAATTGTCGCCCGCGACCCGCGCCTGGACCCCAACTGGCGAGTCGCAATCGCCATCCAAAAGGCGCAAAAATTCGCGTTCCGCCCGCAGGCAGGAAAAGGTGGCCGCATCGTTCACCGCGTCGAGGAGCCGTTGCACGTCCGCGTCCTCGCGCCTCATCTGCAAGGCGATAACGCCCTGCCCGCCCGCCGGCAGAAAATCATCCGGCGAAAGAATCTCACTCGCCACCTCCAGGCCGAGCCGCTCGATTCCAGCCCGCGCCAGGATGATGCCGCTCCAGTTTTCGTTTTCCTGCAGTTTGCGCAGACGGGTCGGCACGTTGCCGCGCAGATCGGCCACTTGAAGGTCAGGCCGTTTGAAAAGGAGTTGCCGTTGCCGCCGGATGCTCCCGGTGCCGATCACTCCGCCGGCCGGGATTTCCGCGAGTCCACGCCCATCCCGGGTGATGAGAATGTCTTCCGTGTTGGCCCGCGGCAGCGCTGCCCGTATTTCCAGTTCCTCCAGCCGTTCGCTCGGCAGATCCTTCGCGCTATGAACCGCGAGATCGATTCGCCTAACGAGCAATTCCTTTTCAATCTCGCGCGTGAACATTCCTTTGCGCCCGGCCTTGCGATCCACCACCGGCGCGGATTTCGAGCCTTCATCTCCCCGCGTCCGGATGATCTCGAGCGCGACCTCTAATTCCGGCCACGACGCGCGCAGCTTTTGCTCGACGAGGCGTGCTTGCGCCAACGCGAGGTCGCTCCCGCGCGACCCGAGAATAATCCGGCCTGCCACGCCCACTCAGCTTTCCGATGTGCGCAGCGACGGCTCGCGGATCATTCGTTCGCGCGCCGAGACAAACCAGCTGCTGAAATCATTCACGTGGCCGGCGATGATCTCTTCGCCAGCGGCGACCTGCTCCCGGCGTTGCGCGATCGATTGCTGCGCGATCGTCTGTAAGGCATCGATGTCGTAAAGAAAGACGCCTTCCATCGTGTTTACGTCCGGCGCGACATTCCGCGGGACCGCGATATCGATAATAAAAAGCGGCCGGTCGAGCCGGGAATGCAAAAGCGGCACGAGGATTTCCCGGGTCACGATCGGGTGCGGCGAGGCGGTCGAAGAAACCAGAATGTCCACTTCCCGGCAGTGCCTTTCCCAGTCCGCCATCGGCACCGCGTGGCCGTTGATCAGCGCGGCCAGAGCGGCGGCCCGTTCCGGCGAGCGATTCGCCACCCGGATATCGCACACGCCGCGTTTCACGAGGGCGCGCGCGGTCCGCTCGCTCGCTTCACCCGCCCCGAGGAGCAGGACTTTGCGCGTCTCGAAGTGACCGAATATTTGTTCGGCCAGATCGACCGCAACCGAGCCGACCGAAACCGCCCCACGCGTAATTCCCGTGGAGGTGCGGACTTGCTTGGCGACGCGGAAGGCGCGTTGAAAAAGCCGATGGAGAAAAGGGCCGGCGCTGCCGGATTCGCGAGCCGCGGCGTAGGCTTTCTTGGCCTGGCCGAGGATCTCAGTTTCACCAATGACCATCGAGTCGAGCCCCGACGCGACGCGGAAAAGATGCCGGACGCACTGGAGCGCCTCATGCCGGTAAAAGACGTCGGAGGCGTCGCCCGTTGGTTGCACGCCGTTCGCGTGAAGGCATTGGACGATTTGCTCGGTTGGGATTGATTGTTCCGCGGCAGCGTAAACTTCCACCCGGTTGCAAGTGGTCAGGAGCAACGCTTCCGAGCAGCCGGCGTTCTCGCGCAAAGTGCGATCGAGCGTCGCATGACCGGCAAAACGCTCGCGGGTCGCGACATCGGCGGTGTGGTGACTGAGGCCGACACAAAAAAGATTCATTAGAGCGGAGGTGCTTGCGAGAGGAAGGTGATTCCCCAGAGCAATGTCAGTGCCGCGCTGAAGGCGACCACACAAAGCACCGCGATGGAACGGGGCGCAGTCGTCCCGAGATAACGCGCGAGCAGGATGGCGGCGTAGAAAGTCCAGACCCCAAACGACCAGCCGATCTTCGCGTAAGGCAACGGTTGCCCGGTGAAAAAGCCGGCCGCGATCCCGAGACTTAGGAGAACCAAGCCGAGCCAGACCAGTCGGATAATTGCCGCGAAGAGATCACTCAGCGGGGGAAAATGGTAGAACATCGAGTTCAGCTCCCGACGCTTTAGCTGGCGATCCTGCATGAGATACATCAGGCCCGCGACGCAGGCGAGCGCGAACGCGCCATAGGCGATAAGGGAAACGGAAGCGTGCAATTCCAGCCAGGGCGAAGGCGAGGGCGCGGCCTGCGCCGCATGCGGGCGATCGACCGGCGCGATCAGCGCGAAGGTTTGCAGGGCAAAGACCATCGGCGCAGTGAAAGCGCCCATTAAAGAAAGCCGATAAGCCGCTCCCACGAGCAGGTATATGAGCGAGACCGACCAGGCCACGAAGATGAAAACTTCGAACAGATTGGTCAACGGACAGCGCCCCAGCGCCTGCCCACGCAGCCAGAGGAATGCGGTCTGGAAAACGAAGCCGAGCGCGATCGCGAAAAAGTTAAAACCCGACGCGTGATAAGTGCGCGCTTTTACCGCGAGGGCCGTTCGCGCCATCCCGAGAAAAAAGCAAAGTGTTGCAGCGATGAGGAGCCAGCGGTCCATCAGGTGGGGAAGGTAAAAGGCAGGGTGGCGCTTGGCAATCGACCATCACCAGACGAGGCCCGGCGCGCTTCCTGCTTTTAAAAGCGCGTCATGAACACGTTGGCACGCGCAGGGAAATGGAGCGAAGGCCGAGCTCAAGGAGTGCAGGAACTCAAACAGGTCCTCGACCAGAGCTACGCGAAGATGCGCTCTGAGGCCTGCCGCGAATGGCAGCGCCGCCATCCGCACGGCGACCCGAGCGACGCCTGCGTCCGCGTCCGCATCGCCGGAAACGGCCCGCAACTTCTGGCGCAGTAGGTCGCAGGTTCGTCCTGCGGGCAGGAATTTTTTTCCGCTTCCGCGGAACCCCGGCGGCGCCGTTGACGATTCACGCCGACCGGTTAGCCTCCCGCCATGGTTGCTGATTCGATCGAACGTTTGCGCGCGGGCATCCGCGATGTCCCCAATTTTCCCAAGCACGGCATCGTGTTTAAGGACATCACTCCGATCTTGGTCGACGCCCAGCTTTTCCGCGAATCGATCGACGTTTTCCTCGAACGCTGCCGCACTCTTCCGATCGACAAAGTGGTCGGGATCGACGCGCGCGGTTTTCTTTTTGGCTCCGCCGTGGCTTACGCGCTCGGGGTTGGTTTTGTCCCGATCCGCAAGAAAGGGAAGCTGCCCTTCAAGACGGAGAGCGCTTCCTATTCACTCGAATACGGCGACGCCGAGATGGAGATGCACGTCGACAGCATCGAGCCGGGCGAAAAGATCGTGTTGATCGACGACCTGCTCGCGACCGGCGGGACCTCCGCCGCGGCGGTCGCGCTCATCCAGAAGGTCGGTGGCGAATTGCTCGAAGCGCAATTCCTGATCGAGCTCGAGTTCCTGCACGGGCGGGAAAAGCTCGCGCCCACCCCGGTGCAGACGTTTCTCAAGTTTTAAGACAGGATTAAGAGGATTTTTTGGACTTCAGGAAAATGCCTAACGAAGTGTTTTAAATCCTGTAAAATCCCGTTAACCCGGTCCATCCTCACACCCGCACCCGCCGCCACAGCAGCCGCTGCGATCTTCCACGATCACTTCCACGCGGATCTCCTGGAGCGCGAGTTGATCGTGAATCGCGTTCAGTAAATCGAGCGCGCGGCCTTCCGGCATCTCGGCGCAGCGCAATTCGAGCCGCGTATTCTTCCCCGCCAGTTCCGGGTGCGCTTCGGCCAGCTCGCCATCGAGCAGGAAAGAAACGTAGGCGTTAAACTTTTCCTGAAGCTGAAAAAGCTGCAGCTCGGAATCATCCCAAGCCCGCGGCTCAAACATCACCAGGAGCACGGTGTCGCTCTTCGTATCGTGCGCAAAGAAATCGATCACCCCGGCCTGCTCGACGCCGCCCGGCGCCGGCGCGGCGGAGAGAGAAGCATCCGTTTCTGGTTCCTGCGCCATGGGAGGGCGATCCTACGGAAAGATTGGTGGTTTCGCAACGGACGGCTAAGATAAATTGCGCCATGCGAAAAACCTTGCTCGCGTCCGTCGCGTTCGCACTCGTTAGGGCGACCGCTGTCGATGCGCAGTTTTCCCCCGCCTTCATTGGCAACAGCAGTTATTGGAACGACGGCAAAGCGGAGTTCGACCTCTACGACGGCCAGATCATGCGCTACGGCCAGCTGCGCCGAACCGAGGTGATCCATCTCTTGGTCCGCGAACCTTTCGACTTGCGGCAAATGATCAAGGCCGACGATTGGCAGCGCCCGCACGTGATCCAGGTGCTGAAGATGAACCAGATCCTGCAAATCCCGACCGGGCTCTACGTTTACGGCCAGATGCATTCCAACTTCTGGCGGAGCGATAACGCGCGGCTCGCAAAGTTCTCGCTCACGAGCAACGACAGTTGCGGCAACACTTTCAAGGAAGCGCGGCGTGGGGCCGAGATCTTCAAGTATCAATGGCACACCTACTGGGATGGAATGGCCGAGGGCACTGAAAAAGTGACGCTCCCGCCTAACGGATTCTTTTACGACGAACTCCCGCTCCGGGTGCGGACGATCGATTTCTACGCTCAGCCGAGCGGCGACTTCGAGATCCAGCTCGCTCCCACCATCATTAACTCGAAGAAAGACAAGCTCGTCTTCCACCCCGCCCAGGTGCACTACGAATCGACCGAGCGCGCGGTTTACGTCACCGTCCAGCACGACGGCGGGACCGATCGCTTTATGCTCGACCGCGATTTCCCCTATCTCCTGCGCAAATGGGAAGCGGCCGATGGCAGCATCCTGCAACTCAAGCGGAGCCTGAAGATCGATTACTGGAATTATCACGGGGTCGGCGACCGCAAACGCGCGCTTCTCAACCCACAGGCGCAGCACCCGGATTGAGTCCCTCCCCTTCCCGAAAAATGGTTGAAGCGCGCCCGTGAACCCGGTCTACTGACGCATGGCGAAAACTTCGAAACCGAAAGGCCTCAAGCTCCTCGGTCGCAGCGAAACCCGAGTCCCGGCCAGTCCTTCGGCGGCCGTCCTCGAGACCTTCGCGAATCCCTCGCGCCGACCTTATTGGATTCGGTTTCACTCCGCTGATTTCACCTCACTTTGCCCGATCACCGGCCAGGCCGATTTCGCCCAAATCACAATCGATTACCTGCCCGCGGCCCGTTGCCTCGAGACGAAGTCGCTCAAATTTTATCTCGCTTCCTACCGCAACGAGCGGGCCTTCAACGAAAGCGTCACCAACCAGATTCTCGATCATCTGGTGCGGGCCTGTCAGCCGGCCAAGATGATGATCAAGGCCGAGTTCGCTGCGCGCGGCGGGATCGCCCTGACCGTCAGCGCGATCCATCCCGATCCGGTCGCGCAATGAAGCCGGCCGTCGTGCTGCTCAGCGGCGGCCTCGACTCCGCCACCGTGCTCGCGCTTTGCCGGGCCGAACACTTTTCCGCCTCTGCGCTCTCCTTTCGCTACGGCCAGCGCCACGATCGCGAAATCGCCGCCGCCGCGCAGATCGCCGACTCGTTAGGTGCGGTCGAGCATCGCGTGGTCGAGATCGATTTGCGCGCTTTCGGCGGGTCCGCCCTAACGGCGGATCTCAAGGTCCCCAAGGCGCGCTCTGCCACGGAAATGTCGACCGGCGTTCCGATCACCTACGTCCCGGCGCGGAATACGATCTTTCTTTCCTACGCGCTTGCCTGGGCCGAGGTGCTCGGCGCGACGGATATTTTCCTGGGCGTGAACGCGATCGATTACAGCGGTTATCCCGATTGCCGGCCGGAGTTCATTAGTGCTTTTGAAAACCTGGCCAACCTCGCCACCCGGGCCGGCACGGAAGGGGCCGCCTTTCGCATCCACGCCCCGCTCCTCGCGCTTTCCAAGGCGGAAATCATCCGGCGCGGTGTGTCGTTAGGCGTGAACTACGGGCTCACCCACAGTTGCTACGACCCGACTCCAGGCGGACTCGCCTGCGGAGAATGCGATTCGTGTCAGCTGCGCTTGAAGGGTTTCGAGGAAGCCGGCGTGACCGACCCGATCGCCTACGCACGATGAGTTGGCGGGCACGGCTTGGGATGTTCGTGCTCACCCGCCAGGAGCAGCGCTCGATCGCCTTTATCGTCCTTGCCGTGGCGCTCGGGCTCTGGACGAAACATTACCGGCACGCTCATCCGCGAGAAAAGCCTAACGAAGTGCTGCTCGCGCCCGCCTCAACCACCCCGGCGCCCATGATTCGCCCCGCGCGCCCTCGTTAGGCACGAAAGAAACGCGCAGACTACCAGCGCGAGATCCATTGATCGGAAGAACTCATGGTTTCCCTTCCCCAAGTCCCGGAATCTTCGCATACCCGACAAAGCGCGGATGGTTGCCCGATTCCGTCGTGCCTTTCCCGCTCGGCATCTTGAAATCGAAAACGCTCACCCCGTGCTGCTTTTCGCCTTCGTAGGTGCGCCCGTCACTCGCCCCGACCATGATCGGCTTCCCCGAGTCCTTCTCTTTCCCCAAGTAAATCATGGTGTGCGTAACCGGCGGATCGCGTTCAATACTGTAAGTGCCGGTCCAGAAAAGCAGATCGCCCGGCTTCAATTCATCGAACTCAAAAGAATCCAACTCACTGCTGAGCACGGCGCGGAAATTTCCCGCTTTCCGCACCCAGACATACTGGCCGCTGGCGTCGCGCGGCACTTCATTGGCCCCGTTCTCGCGCAGGACGTAGTAGATGAACCCAGAGCAATCCATCCCGCCACTCGAGGGATCCGCGGAGCCGTAGGCGTAGTGAAGGTTGCGCTTCGTTAGCTCAAGCGCGTCCGCGAGAAGCTTGCGCACCGTTTCCGGGTTATCATCGTAACCGGCGATCTCGTTAGGCGAAACGGTTGTCACCTGTCGCTCCGGGCTGGCCGAGGGCGAAGGGCTCGGCGAAGGAGACGGACTGGGCGATTCGTCTGGCGTCGGGGTCGGCGTCTCCGTCGGGCTAGGCGACGGACTCGGCGAAGGAGAGGATTTTTTCCGTTTCGGCTTTTCTTCGTCGTCCGGGGTCGGGGTCGGGGAAGATTTCTTTTTGCGCTTCGGTTTGGGTGTTTCCTCGTCTTCCGGCGTGGGCGTGGGCGCGCTCTTCTTTTTCGCTTTCACCGTCGCCTTGGGAGTGGGGCTCGGGCTGGGCGACGGCGTCGGACTTTTTTTCGTGCTCGCACGCTTGTGCCTCCGGCGGCTCGGAGTGGGCGTCGGCGTGGTGAAGAGGTTTTTGATCTTGTCGCCCAGCGACGGCTCCGCCGCCGGCGCCGGGACGGCCGGTAGAAACGAGAAAACGAGCACCAGGACAAACGTCCCGCGCGAAAGCCGCTTCGTTAGGCGAGGAAGCGGGCGGCGGGCCGGACTGGGCGAACGTTCCTGCATCCAGAGAGTTCGGCGCCCGCCAGCCTAGCGGCTGCCCGCACCCAGTTCGTGCAGGATCGCCTTGTTCATCTTGATCCCAACTTCCAGGTTTTCGACCGGGAAATTCTCGTTAGGCGAATGCGCCCGGCAATCGGGCAGCGCAAGCCCCAAAAGCAGCGTCTCGACCCCGAGGATCTCGCGGAACTGCGAGACGATCGGGATGCTCCCGCCTTCGCGAATCAGAGCCACATCGGCCTTAAAAGCTTCCTTCAAAGCGTTCTGCGCCGCCTCGCCAAACTTGGAGTGCGGATCGGTCAGATACCACGGGCCGCTGTGGCCATTGACGATCTCCATCGTCACGCCCGGCGGTAGATGTTTCTCGAAATGTTTTCGCACCAATTTCAAAATCGTTTCCCCATCCTGATTCGGGACGAGCCGGAAAGTCAGCTTGGCCATCGCGTGGCTCGCGATCACCGTCTTCGTGCCCTTGCCCTGATAGCCGCCGCCGATCCCATTGATCTCCGCCGTCGGCCGCGCCCAAAGACGTTCCAGCGTGCTAAAACCTTCTTCGCCAAAGAGCGCCGGCGAGCCGGTCTCGTCGAGAATCTCCTTGTCGCCATCGATCGGCAATTTGCGCCATGCTTCGCGCTCCCAATCCTCGAGCGGTTTCACATCGTCATAGAATCCTTCAACCGCAATGTGCCCGTTTTCGTCGTGCAAGGTCGCGAGCAGGCGGGCGAGCGCGGTGACCGAGTTGGCGACTGCACCGCCGAAAACGCCCGAGTGCAAATCCATCTTCGAGCCGATGATTTTCACCTCGCACGCCGTCACGCCACGCAGGCCGTAGCTCAGAGTCGGAACGCCTTTGGCGATCATCCCGGTGTCCGAGACGACCGCGACGTCGCATTGCAAGGCGTCCTTATTTTCCTTGAGAAAATTTGGCAGGTTATCACTGCCGACTTCCTCTTCGCCTTCGATGATGAGGTGGAGATTGACCGGCAGGTCGCCGTTCTCTTCCATCATTTCCTGAATCCCGAGGATGTGCGCGAAGATCTGCCCTTTGTTATCCGTCGCGCCGCGAGCAAAAACGTAACCGTTTTTCAAAATCGGATCGAACGGCGGCGAATCCCAGAGCTCGAGCGGATCGGGCGGCTGCACATCGTAGTGGCCGTAAAGCATGACGGTTTTGCGGCCGGGTTGATGTTTGTTTTTGGCCCAAACAATCGGGTGTCCGGGCGTGGAAACGAGCTGCGTCTCAAGTCCGATCCCGTTCAGTTTTTCGACCAGCCAATGCGCGCATTCGGCCAGCTTTTCGGCGTAAGCGTCATCCGTCGAAACGCTCGGAAACCGGAGGAAAGTATAAAACTCTTGGAGATAAGAATCGCGCATCCCGAAGAGTAGAGCAGCTTCGCGTGACGACAACTAATCGTCTTGCTCCGAGGTCGCCAATCGCGCAGCCTGCGACGCATGAGTGCACCCGCCGAGCCCGTGGCCGAAGCCCAACTGGTCCGCGCGCTCGGCGTCCCGAGCCTGGCGGCGAATATCGTCAACTCGACCGTGGGCGCGGGAATTTTTGCGCTCCCAGCGCTGGTTGCGGCGCAACTCGGCGCGGGCGCACCGCTTGCCTTTCTCATCTGTGCCGCGGCCATGGCGATTTTTGTGACCTCTTTCGCGATCGCCGGGAGTCGCGTTTCCGCCACCGGCGGTCTCTATGCCTACGTCGAAAGCGCTTTCGGTCGCTACGTCGGCTTCATGGCCGGCGTGCTCTATTTTCTTACTGCGATTCTCGCTTCTTCCGGCATCGTCGCGCTTTTCGCCGATACCATTGGGACGATGGCCCCGATCTTCACCCAGGGCGCAATGCATTTCCTTGTCGTCTTGCTCGTCTTCGGCGCGCTCGCCTGGGTGAACATCCGCGGGGTGCAATCGGGCGCGCGCGCGGTTTGGATCGTGACCATCGCCAAGCTGGTGCCGCTTCTCATTTTCGTCGGAGCCGGAATTTTTTTCGTTAACCGGGCCGACGCTCTAACGATCACCTGGCCCGGCGCGCAACCCCTCGGCCGCGGCGTGCTCCTGCTTCTTTTCGCTTTCGTGGGGATTGAAGTCGCGCTCATGCCGAGCGGCGAAGTGAAAGATTCCTCCCGCACGGTGCCGCGGGCGATTTATCTCGCGCTCGGCATCACCACCGTCCTTTACCTTCTCATTCAATTAGTCGCGCAGGGGCTGCTTGGTCCGAGCCTCGGGAAATTTTCCACCGCGCCCCTCGCGCAGGCTGCTTCCCTTTTTCTCGGTGAACCCGGCCGCACTCTAATGCTGACCGGCGCCAGCATTTCCGCGTTTGGTTTTCTCGCGAGCGACGTGCTCAGCTCGCCTCGTGTCCTCTTTGCTTTCGGCCGCGACCGATTCCTGCCGAAAGCTTTTGCCCATATTCATCCGCGTTTCCGCACGCCGGACGTGGCGATCCTCGCCTATTGCGCCATCGCGGCCGTCCTTTCCCTCAGCTCCACCTTTCAGAACCTGGCCGTGCTCTCGAATGTCGCGGTCCTGGTGCTCTACTTTCTCTCCTGCGGCGCGGCGCTTCAGCTGATGCGGCGCGAGGAGCCCACGGCCGAGCGGCCGTTCCATTTTGCCGGGGCGTGGATCTTCCCGGTCTTGGGGATCGTGATTAGCCTCGCGATCCTGGCCCAGGCCACGCGCCAGGAGTTAACCATCACCGCCGTCGTGCTCGTGTTGGCGAGCATCCTGTTCCTCATCCAACGCTGGCTCAGAACGCCCGAACGGCGAGCGACCCCCTGATACCACATCTTGTGTCCGGCCCGCCCGTGCCCCACCGCAAATAGCGGTTTATTTTTCTTGTCACCGCAGAAGGCGGGTAGTATGCAACCGGTAGCTCTCACACCGCATGCATCTTAAATCCCTTGAACTTTTCGGGTTCAAATCCTTCGCCGACAAGACCGCCTTCAATTTCCACGAAGGCGTTACCGCCGTCGTCGGGCCTAACGGTTGCGGAAAATCCAACGTCCTCGACGCCGTCCGCTGGGTCCTCGGCGAGCAATCGGCCAAGGCCCTGCGCGGGAGCGAAATGGCTGACGTTATCTTCAACGGCACCGACTCGCGGAAGCCGGTCGGCTTCGCCGAGGTCTCCCTGACCTTCGCCGATTGCTCCAGCGAACTTGGAGTCGATTGGCACGAAGTGCGGGTGACCCGCCGCGTTTATCGCGATGGAAATTCGGAATATTTGCTCAACAAAACGGTCTGCCGGCTGAAAGACATCCAGAGTCTTTTCGCCGACACCGGCATCGGCCGCAGCGCCTACTCAATGATGGAGCAGGGCCGGATCGATCAGATCCTCAGCTCGCGGCCGGAAGATCGGCGCACGGTTTTCGAAGAAGCCGCCGGGATCACGAAATACAAGGGACAAAAACGCGAAGCGCTGCGCAAGCTCGAGGCGACAGAAGCAAATCTTCTGCGGCTCGGCGACATCATTAAAGAGGTCAAACGCCAAATCGGTTCGCTCCAACGGCAGGCGGGCAAAGCGCGGCGCTACCAGGTCTTGCTCGCTGATTTGCAGGTGCTCGACACGCATCATTCGCGCAGCCAACTCGATCAGCTCGAGGCAGAACTGGAGCGCTCGCGGGAAGCAACCGGGCGTTTCGACGAGGAACAACGCACGAGCGAAGGCGCGATCGAGGAGCACGAAAACGAAGTCGCGGCCCAGCGCGCGCGGTTGGAAGAAGTCGATGCGCGGATTAACGAAGGCCGGACCGAAGTCCAGCGGTTGCAAAACCAAATCGCTTCGCATCGCAACCGGATTGATTTCAATCGTGAGCGGGCGCAAGAACTAACGACTCTAATCGAACGCTACGAGCAGGACGTCGCGACCGCGGAAGCGAAGCGCACGCAGCAGGAAACGGAGATTCACGACACCGATCTTTTGCTCGCCGAGACCGAGCGTCTCCTCGCCGCCAAACAAACCGAGCTGACCGAGCTGACCGAGCGCGCCGCGGACGTGCGCCAGGAGCGCGAAACCCGCGAGCGCGAACTGCAGGCGATCGAGCTCACTCTTTCCAAGGCGGAAAACCGGCTCTCCGATCTGACCAGAGACATTTCCGGAACCGTCTCTCGCCGCAGCGCGACTGAGCCACGTCTGGCTGAGCTCGCGGCGTCGTTAGGCGAGGCGACCGCCGCCCGCGACCGGGTCGCGTCCCAACTCAGCTCGAATCGCGCAACCGCCGACCAACAACAAGAGGCGCTCCAGGATTTGGCCGCGCAGATTCCCGCTGCCGAAGAAGAGGTCAGCCGGCAGCAACAACGTTTGCGCGAGGCGGACGGCGCGCTCATGACAAGCGATCGCGCAATCGCGGAACGCCAGTCGCGCCTTGAGATTTTGCAGCAGCTCAACGCCGAAGGCGAAGGGCTGACCGAAGGTTCGCAGGCCGTCCTGCGCGGGCTGGACGATCCGACCCGCTTTCTTCCCGCCGTGCGCGGCGCGCTCGCTTCGCTCATCGAGGTGGAAGAACCATTCATCGCCGCGATCGAAGCCGCGCTCGGTCGGACCTTGCATGCCATCGTGCTCCAGGACGGCAGGCTTGCGAATGAAATTATCGCCGCGGTCACCGAGCGGAAACTCGGCCAAACCGCGCTGATCGCGCCGGAACTGAACGCGACCGAGCCGGCCGCGGCGCACGAGCTGCCGCCGGGCGCGCTGGCCTGGGCGGCGGAAAAAGTTCATGCTCCTGATGCACTCCAGCCTCTGGTTAGGCACTTGTTAGGCGAAGTCGCCTTGGTCGAGGATCTCGGCGCCGCGCGCCGCCTGAAACAGGACTTCCCGGCCTTCGCGTTCGTCACCCTGACGGGCGAACTGATTTCGAGCAAAGGCGTCATCTACGGCGGCCGCGTAAACGAAGAGAACAGCTCGCTCTTCGCCCGCAAAGCCCAGATCACTGCTCTCGCAGCAGAGCACCGCGCGCTCCTCGACGAACAGGCAAATCTCCGCGCTCGTCACGAAGAAATTCAAGAGCAACTCGACACCGCCGCCGACCGTCTCGATGCGATTCGCGAGCAGCATCAAGCCGCGCGCGGCGATCATTCCGCGACCGCGCTGCAAGTGAGCGCGATCGAACGCGAGTTGCACGAAGCGGGACGCAAAGCCGACGCGTTCGATTGGGAGCGGACCACGATCGAGCAACAACTGCACGCTTCCGCCGAGCGGGTCGCGCAATTGGAAAAGGAAGCCGCCAGCCAGCGCGCGGTTCTCGAAGAATCCCGTGCCCGGCAGGTGGAATTGCAGTCGGCGGTCGAGACGGCACGCTTGCGCGACGATGAGCTGGTCGAGCAGTTGAGCGAACTGCGCCTCGCGGTCGCGACTGAACGCCAGCGCCACGAAGGTCTGCGCAGCCAGCGCCAGCCGATGACCGCGCGCCAGACGGAGCTGGCCGAACTGATCGCGTCCCGTCGCACAGACATCGAAAATTATCAGGGCCGCCGCGAACAACAGAGCGCCGAGACCACCACGGCCGAGCGCGCGATCGAAGAAAACGTCGCCGAACTGACCGCGGCCGAAGCGAAGGTAGCGGAGATCGCCGAGACGCGGAGCGCCCGCCTCGCTGCAGTCAATTCGCTCGAGGCCGACCTGCGCGCCGAGCGCAAATCACTTAGCGATTTGCACGACGCGCGCGGCAAGGAAGAAGTCCGCCAGACGCAGGTGCAGTTGAAAGTCGAAAACCTGGCCGAGCACACGATGCGGCGTTACCAGGTCGATCTGCGCGAGTTCGCGCCGGATCGTTATGCGTTCACGAAAACGTATCGGGCTCAGATCAAACAACGCGGCAAAACCGAATCCGAGATCACCGAAGAAGCCGAGGAGTTCGACGAAACCCAGCTTCGCGAGATCATCGAGCAACTGACCCGTCAGCTCGATGCGATGGGCCCGGTGAACCTCGATGCGGTCCATGAATACGACGAACTCGAGGAGCGCCACACTTTCCTCGAGACGCAGAACAATGACCTGACCAATTCGCGACGTGAGCTGCTCGACGTCATTGCGCGCATCAACCAAACGACCGAGAAACTTTTCGCCGAAACCTTTGCCCAAGTCCGGATCAACTTCCGCGAAATGTTCGCCGAACTGTTCGGTGGCGGCCGGGCCGACCTCGCGCTCCTCGATGAGAACGACGCGCTCAACTGCGGGATCGACATCATCGCCAAGCCGCCGGGCAAACAACTCCAGAGCGTCTCGCTCCTCTCCGGCGGGGAACGCACGATGACCGCGGTCGCGCTCCTTTTCGCGATCTACATGGTGCGCCCGAGCCCGTTCTGCATCCTCGACGAAATGGACGCACCGCTCGACGAATCGAATATCAACCGCTTCATCCGCGTGCTCGACCGTTTCATCGCGCAGAGCCAGTTCATCATCATCACCCATAACAAGCGCACGATCGCGAAAGCCGACATTCTTTACGGAGTGACGATGGAAGAACGCGGCGTGAGCAAACTGGTGGGGATGCGCCTGACCGCGGCTAAAACGGAGAACGAACCTCTCCCCGTACAGGAGAAGGCCCCGGCCCAGCAGCAGCCACTCGAGCTGGAAGACGCCGCCACGGAAAACGTCGCCGCGACTCGTTAGGCTGCACTTTCCCCTTGTCCTCTAGAGCTGGCGCAGCGCGGCGCGGGACCCCGCTTTTGCAATAAAACCGGTCATCTCGCGAGCTCCCAGGGATTACAACTGCGAGCTCCCTCGTCGTTTGCGCGGCGCGGGATGACAATGTCTTGCTTGCTTCACCTTCCGCTTCCCTAACTGGCGCCTTATCTGTTATCGTTAGGCCGGATTCATGACAAAACTCTTTCTTTGCTCGCTCCTCTGCGCGCTTGCCAGCGCCATCCCGGCCCAAGCCTACGGCCCGGACGGCCACAAGATCATCGGCGCCATCGCCGACCGACACCTCGCCGGCACCCCGGCCGGAGCCCAGGTTACCGCGCTTCTCGACGGGTACACTCTCGAAGAGGCCTCGATCATGCCCGACACGATCAAGCAATGGGACAAGCCGGGAATCGACGATCCCAAGGTGCAAAAATATTTTTCCTCTCATCCCAGGATCGCCGAGCAACTGCGCGCATTCTGGAAGGCCAACCCGCCGGCGACCGACGAGAAATCCGGCATCCCGTCGCAGCATTGGTTTCACTACACCGACGTGCCACTGGTGGGCGACGAGAAATACGCGGATGGGAAAGTGGGGCGCTCTCAGTGGGACATCGTCCAAATGATGCGCTATTGCATCGCGATCCTCCAAGGCAGGGAACCGGAGGAGAATGCGCGCAAGATCACCAAGCCGATTGCGATCATCTTACTCGCCCACTTTGTTGGCGACATTCATCAGCCGCTCCATGTCGGCGCGCAGTATTTCGATGCGCAAGGGCGCCCGGTTAATCCCGACCGGGGCGGCGAGACGTTTCCGGACCAGGGGGGCAATTCCCTGCGGATCAAGCTGGCCGACGACGCGCCGCGCAAACGCGATCCCAAGATGCATGGCTTCTGGGACGGAGAGACGGTCTTTGGGAACCTGCCTGTTTTTCCGGAAACGATGCCGAAAGAAGAACGGCAACTGAAAATGGACCTGGCGGAGAAAGCCCTAACGACCGAGCTGGTCAAAGCCGAGCCAAAAAGCTGGAAACTGTCGGCAGATCTAGAACCGGATGCCTTCCCTGAGGCCTGGGCGAACGAGATCATGCCGCTGGCCAGGGCCGCGCATGCCCGGCTGCGTTATCAGAATGTCAGGCCCAAGCTCGATCGCGAAACGATGGTAGCCGACGGCGAAGTGGTGGAGGAACCGCAGCGCGACGGAATTTCCTACCGCAAATGGTCGGCCGCGGTGGTCCGGGAAGAGGTGCACAAAGCCGGCTGGCGACTGGCCGATCTGCTGGAAAAATGCGTCGGAGCCGCGCCCGTGGCAGCGCCGGCGATGACGCCAGCGGCCGCGCCTAACGAAGCGGTCACGACATCTCGCGGAGATTCTCCCTAACGAGAAGTAACCTGTCCGGCATCACCCGCAGGCAAATTTGCCGCCTTCCAATCCATCGCCATCCGGATCCGGGCGCGCCCGCTCGGATGATCAAAGAAGACCATCTCTTCGAGCGGACCGGGATCGAGCTTGCGATAGGTCCCGAGCTTTAACGCCACCATCGCGAACCCGTCCGCTTCCCGCGCGGTATTGATCCCGAAAGCGTCGGCTTCCCGTTCGGTCACGCGCACCGCGGTATTGGCGAGTGGAGTGAGGAGAAAAAAGTAGACCGAAAAAAGCAGAACAAGGAGCGGCAGCCCGGCCGGGTCCGCAATCCCCCGGACCCGCCAACGCGCTCCCCAGCGCCGGATCGCGCCTTCAAAAAAGAGAAACGAAAAGGCGAACGCGCCGCCTATGAAAAGAGTGAAATAGAGAATCAGTTTGAAGGAGTGATTGAGCACGTAATGCCCCATCTCGTGCGCCATCACCGCCCTGATCTCCGGGAGCGTGCATTGCTTGAGCAGATTGTCGTTCAGCGAGATCCGCGTCGTGCCGAAAAGCCCCGACACATTCGCGCTCACCCGCTTGCTTTGACGGGACGCGTCCACTTCAAACACCTGGTGCACTGGAATCTGATTGGCGTTTGCCATCGCCAGGATCGGCTGGCTGATTTTTGGGTCCGCGAGCGGTTTATATTTGTTGAAAAGAGGCGCGATGAGAACGGGCGCGATCATCATTTGCAGGGCCAGGAAAAGAAAACCGAGTCCGCTTCCCCAAAGCCACCAGGTCCGCGGCGCGCGTCGCAAAACCGCGTAGAGCGCCATCATCAAGAGACCGCTGAGAACGACCTCGAGGACGAGATCGATGAGTTGTTCGCCGAACCACGGCCCGAAACTCTGGTTCGCGAGGCCGTAGGCGTGCTCGCGAAAAAAGCCGGTATAAACCAGCAAGGGAAAGGAAAGGAGATACGCGATTAGGACGTAAGGGACTACGTAGATTGCCGGCTGCAGAATTTTGGAGCGAGTTAAGCGTTCGGCGAAATCACGCAGCCGTGCCGAAAGTCCGGACGCGAGGAAAAAGATCGCGATCGCCGCGCCGAGCAAAAAATTCCAGAGAATGAGCCAGTAACCGCCCTCAAAATAAGCGTCCGACTGGACACGCTTCTCCTCCGGCACGGTGTCGAGCCAGGCCCGGGTGGCGGCGGCGGGATCGAGCGGCTTTTGCATCGTCGACACGCTCGGTGGGATCGCGGGGGCAGGGGGCGCGGCGAGCAATGGCGTGGAAAGGAGGAGAGAACCGAGGACGAGTAAAAGGACGGTTTTCATCACTTGCGAGGAATAGCCGGGCGAGCCGGGAAAGGGAAGTGCGCTTTCAGGTGTTCTCGACTTCCGAGGCTCTGCACCTATCTTTCAGAATGAATCGGACCTGCAAACTTCTCGCCGCGCTGCTGGCCCTGCTGGTCGTCCTTCCCGGCGCGGACTTCGCTCAAACTCCGCCGCCGGCCGGCGCGGTTTACGGCGCTTTCCCGGCGAATTATCAGGACATCGTGACGACTTGGTTGAATTCTTCTTTGGTCGATCCGAGAAGCGTGAAGCTGAAATGGCTGGGCGAGCCGCGTCCGGGTGAATTGGACGTCGGCAAAGGCCAGATGGTGTCTGGGTTTCTGGTCGATTTCACGGTCAACGCCCGCAACGTTTTCGGCGCCTACACGGGTGCGCAAAAGCACACCGCCTTGATCCGCGACGGCAAGGTCGTGACCGCGACCGGCTTCATTTACCACTGAATGAACCTCGGCGGCGGCCGCAGCTCGAGCACGACGGGCGGCTCCGGCGACGCGGCGCGCAGCAGTAACGGCTCCGTCTCTTCTGCATCCGGCCGAATAAAAAGCGTCGTCTGCGCCAAGCTCGAAGCTTCCTCATCCGGGCTCCCGCTTGCGATCGTTAGGCTAAAAGCGGGCGACCCCAATCGTCCACGCAAGAGCGCGGAGCGGAAGATATCTTTCGTCGGACTGCTCCCCTGCCCCAGCAGCCGAACGCAGGAAAGATTGGTCCCACTCGGCGGAAGTGTGACCAGCTCGATTTCATCCTCCAGCGGCCTAACGGTAAGACGGAATTCCGGCGGAGATGTGGTCAGCCGCGCCCGCAGGTTGACCGGTTTGGAATCGATCATGAAGCGAAGCGGTTGAACCACCGCCTCGGTCGTCGCAAAGTCAATTTTCGCTTCCAGCCCGGTCAGTTCCGGCCACGGAGCCGGCGGTTGGAAACGCGCGTTAATGATCGAGGCTTCGCCGGTGATAGCCGGGGTCGCGAGCGTTCCGGACCAGGCGACCCTGCCGCTCAAGAGCCCTTCCCGTGCGCCAAATCTCAATTCGTTAGGCAAGAAATCGAGGAAAAGCGCCGGGTAATCGAGCGCGCTTGAAAACCAATCTCCGCGGGTGAAGAGCGAGCCGCCGGCGAGGCGATCCTTCTCCAATCGCAACGGCAGCGAAGCCTGCCACACGACCGGGGCGGAAACGCCAAAAGTCGCGTTCGCCATCACCTCGGCGCGGCCCTCGGCATAACGTCCCTGCAAATCGATCGCGTTATCCGTTTTCCCGGAGCCGAAATTTTCCAGCCTCCAGTTCGTCGCCACTTGGAGTGACTGAGCCCGGCCAAAAGCCGCGAGCTTGCCGTCCAACACTCCACCCAACCGCGTCTTTTCGCCGAGCGCGGCAGCTAGTTGCACCAAATCGAGGTGGTCCACCTTCAGGTCGACATCGAACTTTTGTTCTTCATCGAAAGCCGCGAGCAGGCTGCCACTGGTCCGCCAGCGATTGAGACTAACGGGCAGGAAGATGGTTCCGCTAGCGCGCGGCGTCCCTTCGAGCGTGAACTCGAGCGCCTGCAACTCCACGAAGTTGCTCCCCAGCATGAGAAACCCGCCTAACGCAATTTTTTCGTTCGCCACCTTGAAGGTGCGGAAGAAAACATCCTGCGGCGAATAACTGCCTTCGAGGGTGAGATCGAGCGGTCGCCGGAGTGGCGCCACCGGCAGTTGCAGGCCGTGGGCGAAAAGCTGCATCGTGCCGGAATGCGCGGCCAGCGTCCCGTCACCGCGCCAGTCGAAAGTCGCGCCGCCGGCGATCGGCGCGGCTCGCCAGGACGCGGGCAGGAGCGGCGCGTAGGCGCTCAGGTCGCTGATCGCCCCGGTCAGGCGCCCGGAAAAATGATGCGCCGCGGCGAGATCGATCGTGCCCGCGCCGCGCAGGAAATCTTCCGCATGCCGCGCTTCGAGATTCTCCACCGTCACTTCGCTCCCCTTGAGTTGGAGGGACGCGCCTAACGAGTCGACGGTCACGCCGCGAAACTTCACCTCGGCCCCGTGAAAAGTTATCTGTCCCTGCGCCTCCGAGGCGAGCGAATCGATCTGCCCTTCGGCCAGGAGCGCGCCGGTAAAATCGCCGGTCGTGGCCCCGAATAATTGCGCGAAACTGTTCAGATCGGGAATGGACGCGTTGAGCAGACCGCGAAACGGCAGGCGGGCCCACTCGCTTCTTTTCTTCGGCCAGGACAGTTCGCCGTTGATCGTTAGTTCGTTCTGGCTTTGCCGCACGTAGAGCTGATCGACTTCGAGGCGGCGATCGTAATAAGTGGCGCCCAACATGACGTTATCCGCCTGCCGGTTGCGCCAGGAAAAACCGGCCAGCTCCATCCAGACGGAGGCCGTGCCATCGAGAAACTCGCCGGGATTGCCGCGGAAGGTGAATTTCGAGGCCCGCACCGCGCCCGTCACCGGCTCGAGAAACCCGAGCGCCTGGGAGATTTGCGGGAGAGAAATATTTGCGGCGGAGCCTGCGACATCGAGCGCAAATTTTTCGCCAGCTCGTCCCTGAAAACTCGCCCGCAAGGTCCCGCCGAAGGTGTCGAAATGCAGTTCGAGCCCGAGCCTTCTTTTCGTTAGGCGAGATAAATCGAACGTCAACGCCTCGAGATCGAGCCCGCGGGCGAGCGGGATTCCGGCGATCGTCAGGCGATTGCCTTCCCACGACGTCGCCCCGCGCAGAGCGAAAAATTTCTGACGAAAGATCGGCGAAACGACGGAGATTTCGCGCGCCGAAAATTTGCCCGACTCGACTGCACTGGCCGTGAGAAGGACGCCGCGAAGACCGACCGTCGTCGTCTCGGTGGCGACCTCGAGGTCGAGATCGGTGATTCGGAAATTGGCCGGCAACAGCCGATCCAGAAGGCGCCAGTCCAACTTCTTGAAAGTGGCCACTCCGCCGCCGAGGACGCGCACTTTCCCCGCCAGACGGTCGGCCTGAATGGAACGGAGAAACGGCACGTTCCTGCGGAAGATCCAGCCTCGGAAATTCAAATCGACGGCGACCGTCTCGGCCCGAAACGAGACCTGACGCCCGGCGTTTTCCCGGGAGGTGAACTCCAGATTGCGAAGCGTGACCGGAAGCAAAAAAGGCGCTTCCACCTTCTCGACGCGGGCGGACATCCCCTGCTGCCGGGCCGCCCATCCGAGCCAAAGACGGATCCCTCTCGCGACCACAAACGGCGAAAAGACCGCGTCGAGCGCGCCGACCAGCAGCACGAGCAGCAGTAGAAGGAGGAGACGCTTGCGCAACGACATCACTTGGCGCCCCGTGCCTAACGATACCTAACCGCGCGGCGAGGGCGCTGGAAAGATGGCACGAACTGGCTGCTCAGGGTGAAATTTTTCCAAGAGCTGCCGGGTGAAGGTAGCCTCCGCCGCGGCCGGGAGGGCGGCCGCTTTCTCCCGCGCGAGCCCCGGCAGGATCGCCAGTTCGGCCTGGATGTCACCCGGCGAGATCCGATTCCACAATCCATTCTCGAGGGTCAGGACTTCCACCTGGTCCTGCTGCACGGATAGAATCT
>JBDTVP010000031.1:0-28839 GCA_040007175.1 Spartobacteria bacterium | reverse complement strand
ACGCGACGAGCGGCGAGATCGGCGAGGTCCGGGAGAAATTTGCCGAGGGCGAAACTTTCCGCGTTGCGGGCCGCATCACGGCCCATCGCGACATGGGGAAAAGCCACTTTCTCGACCTGCGCGACGCGACCGGGCGGATCCAGATCTATGTGCAGGCGAAAGAGCTCGGCCCGGAGGCAATGGAAACGTTCGGGCTGCTCGACCTGGGCGATTTCATCGGCGTGGAAGGCAATTGTTTCCTCACGAAAACCGGCGAGCCGACGCTCAAGGTGACGCAGTTCGAGGTGCTCGCGAAAACGCTCCGGCCGCTCCCGGAAAAATGGCACGGCCTCACGGATGTGGAGACGCGTTATCGGCAGCGTTACCTCGACCTGGTGACGAACGAGCGTTCGCGCGAGATCTTCTCGAAACGCATCGCCATCCTGCGCGCGACGCGGGAGTTCATGCAGGCGCGCGGGTTTCTCGAAGTGGAAACGCCGATGCTCCAGTCGGTCCCGGGCGGCGCGGCGGCGGAACCGTTTCGGACCCAGCACAAAGCGCTCGGGCTCGATCTTTATCTGCGGATCGCGCCGGAGCTTTATCTGAAGCGGCTCCTGGTCGGCGGCTTTAACAAGGTCTTCGAAGTAAACCGCAACTTCCGCAACGAAGGCATCTCGCGCCGGCACAACCCGGAGTTCACCATGCTCGAGGCCTACTGGGCCTACGCGAATTTCGAGAAGATGGCCGAGCTGGCCGAGGAATTGATCTGTCACCTCGCGGAGAAAGTCGCCGGGTCGTTGCAGGTGGAACATCGCGACGCCGAGGGCAACGTGACCCGCACCCTCAATCTGACCCAGCCCTGGCGGCGCGCGCGTTACCGCGATCTTGTGACCGAGGCGGCGGGCGCGGACTGGTTTTCCCTAACGACCGAGGAGCGCCGCGCGAAATGCCGCGAGCTCGGGGTCGAGGTCTCGCCGCAACTGGCCGACTACGAAGTGACCCAGCAGGTCTTCGAAAAACTGGTCGAGGAAAAAACTTTCGACCCGCTTTTCGTGACGCATTGCCCGAAGGAACTGGTCCCGCTGGCGAAACAAAACGAGGACGACGACTCGCTCGTGGACGTTTTCGAGCTCCTGATCAACGGCCAGGAAATCGCGCCCGGTTACACCGAGTTGAACGACCCGATGGTGCAACGCCACCGGCTCCTCGAGCAGGCGGGCGAAGAGACCCAAAAACTGGACGAAGATTTTCTCCTTGCGCTCGAGCACGGGATGCCGCCGGCCGGCGGGATCGGGATTGGAATCGATCGCCTAACGATGCTCCTGACCGGCGCGGAATCGATCCGCGACGTGATCCTCTTCCCGCTCCTCCGACCGAAGCGTGACTAAATGACCACCTTCGAAATTGTCCACCCGGAGGACTACCTCCGGGAATATTCGCGGCTGGGCGCGGCGCTTGGAGTGCCCGACGCGGCACCCGCGCCCGGCGAAGTGGAATGGCTGACCGAAGTGACCGCGCGGGATTGGCGCGGGATCGGCATGCTCCCGCCGGCGGACGCTTTTTTCGCCGCGGCCGTAGCCAGCATCCTGGCGCCGCCCGTCCTGCTTGAGATCGGGACGGCCTCCGGTTTTTCGGCCGCGCTCTTTGCGAAAATGCTCGCGCTCCGCGAGCAGGAGCGCGGCGCGGCGGGGAAGGGACCGCTCGTGCACACGATCGACAAAAAGGCGGATTTTTGTTTCGACCAGACGCAGCGGGTTGGTTTCGTGATCGAGCGCGTTACGCCGGAACTGCGCGGCCGGATTGCGCTCCATCCGCTGCACGATTCGGCGCTCTGTTCCAGCCTAACGAAGCCGGGTGAACTGCGCCTCGCCTTCGTCGATGGCAACCACCAGCATCCCTGGCCGCTGGTCGACGTGATGCGGCTCCAGTCCCGGATGACAGGCGGCTGGCTCCTGCTCCACGACATCGATTTGCCCGCGCTCCTGACCGGCGCCCACGCACACGGCAAGATGCTCGACTTCGCGCCCAACGCCGGCGCGCAACACGTCTTCGATTTCTGGCCGGGGGAAAAGATCACGGCCGGCAACATCGGCGCGGTCAAAGTCCCGGCCGATCCGCATTCGTTAGGTGAGATGCTGGTGAAACTGCGCGCGCTTCCGGCTGAAGTGAGCGCCGGGAGTTGGAAAAAGCGCTGGCGCGAGATCGAGGAAACGCGGGCCGGCTGAGCCCCGGCGGCGCGCGCGGGTCAGTTTTTCTTTTTGCCCTTGGGCGCGGGCATGCCTTTTATCTGCGCGGCCCGGGCGAGAGCCTGCTGCGCATCGGCCGGGCGGCCGACAAGGCGGTATTCGGTGCCGAGATGTTCCCAGGCCTGCTGATAGGCGGGCATGATTTTCGTTGCGCGCTCGAACGCGCTCACCGCGTCGCGATGCCGCCCCTGTTTGGCGTAGGCCAGGCCGAGATGTTCCCAGACCGGGGCATAGTTTGGCGCGAGCTTTGCGCCTTTCCGCAAGTGCTCGATCGCGGCCTCCGTCTGGCCGGTGGCGCCGAGACAAAAACCGAGCTGGGACTGGACGAGGAAATCGTTAGGCGCGAAATGCGCGGCCCGTTGCAGGGGCGGGATCGCGGCCGGGATTTGGTTCAGGTTGATGTAGCCGTATCCGACCGTCGCCATCATGTCGGCGCTGTCCGGGAGCAGATCGGCGGCGCGCAAAAGAGCGCGCAGTGATTCGCTGGTGTGGCCGGCCGCTTTTTCGGTCCGCGCGAGTTGCACCCAGGTGCCGGCGCCGGCTGGGGAAATCACCGTGGCGCGCTTCGCCTGCTCGAGCGCTTTTTGTTTTTGGCCAATCCGTTCGTAGCAGGCGCTGAGGAGCAGCGGCCCGCCCGGCCTTTTTGGTTCCAGCTGGGCAAACTTTTGAAAATGCGGGATGGCGGCGGCCGGCCGGTTTTGGGCCAGCTCGATGTAGCCCAGGCCGAGATACGGATCGGCGTAACCAGGGCGGAGCGCGATCGCGCGCCGGCAGGCCTCCGCGGCCTCGGCATATTGGCGCAGCCCGTAGGCGATCGCGCCGTGGACGGAGTGCGCGACGGGATTGTTAGGGAAACGTTTCGCCAGGTCGCGGACGAGATCGAGCGCGCGCCGGTAATCGCGACGTTGGAGCGCGGTCGCGAGCTTCTTGACCGCGGGATCGTTATCGAGCGTGCGGGCGTCGAGCTGGATCCGATCGGTCGGGCTCTGCACGAATTTCTCCGGCGGCGGCAGCTTTTTCAGGAGCTGATCGACCGTTGCATCCGCGGCGGAAGCGGGCGCGGCGGCGGAGCAAAGGAGGAGCAGACTAACGATGGCGGGCGGAACCGAAAATTTCATCGAGCGGTTGTAGCGCAAGCGCACGGAAAAGTCAGCACAACTCGCGGCTCTTGCGGAGGGCGCGCCCTCCTGCTAAACCCGGCGGGTGTTCTCTCGCTCTCTCCGGTTCCGCCTCGGACTCGTCGGGGTGATCGCCACCTGCGCCGCGACCGCGGAAGCCGCTTCCGTCTGGAAAGTCACCGCGCTCGATGGCGGCACGGTCTATCTCGGAGGCTCGGTCCACGGACTGAACAGCACCGATTACCCGTTGCCCTCGGCTTACAACCGCGCCTTCGATGCCTCTTCCGCGCTGGTCATCGAAGACGACCCTAACGTGTCCAAGCGCACGGCCGAGAGGTTTTACAAATCGGGTTTTTATTCGAAAGGCGACAGCCTCAAGAATCATGTCGACCCGCGCACTTACGACTATGTGCGGCGCGTCCTGCGCACGATGCCGGAGGCGGAGATCGCGAAGTACAAACCGTGGATGCTCGTCATGCTGCTCTGGTCGGGGGGCACGAACGAGCTGGGGATCGAGGGCTACCTGATGAAGCGCGCGCGGGCGAACCAAAAGCCGATTCTTGGTCTGGAGACATTTCGCGAACACGCCGACGTCATCGCCGGTCTGCCGGATAAACAAGCGGAGCTGGTCCTCCTGAGAACCTTCATCCCGCAGGCGCCGGGGAGCGATTCGCACGCCAAAATGCTGGCGGCGTGGCGCCGTGGCGACGTGGATGCGATCGCGCGCTTCAGCCAGGATATGGACCGCGACCTGCCGAGCTTCGCCCGGCGCATCATCGTGGAGCGGAACCGGAACTGGATTCCGAAGATCGAGCGCTACCTGCGCGATCGCCGCACCTACTTCGTGGTCGCGGGCGCGGCCCACATGGGCGGCCCGGAAGGCGTCCTTGCGCTGCTCAAGGCGCGCGGCTACCGGATCGACCGGTTCTAGCGCGCTAAATCATTGCCGATTTGAGGTTTGCGTCCGATACACCGTCGGCCGGGGCGGGCTGGAAAGCCCAAATCGCATATACATCTCGCGCTACTTTGTATGAATCGCGCGCTGATTCAGGTAAATCTCCGCGCTCTTTGTCTGTTTCTCCGGACGATTCATGTAAATCGCCAGCGATTGGCATGTTTCGCCGCTCGTTGTGGGGTAAAGCGCCTCGCGATTCAGGTAAAACTCGGCGCGATTCAGGTGAAGTAGCGGACGCTTTGTGCCTTTCTCGCGGCGTTTCATGGAAATCTTTTCGCACCTTATATGCGATCTGGTGCGCCTTATATGCGGTCTCGCGAGAAACAGGTGCGTTCGGCGCTGATTTATATGAATCTCGCGACGCTTTGCATGCTTCACGCGACGATTTGCATGCATCGCGCGGCACTTTGTGTGCGACGCCCGATGTTTCGCATAAGAACCGCCGCGCCGGATCTCCGTCGGGAGAAGATGCATCTGCCTCGCGCTCCGTTGTAGACCCCAAATGAACCCGCGCGCGACCCGGAGCCTTCGGATAAGCGGCCGACGCGCAGGAAAATCGGTGGCCGAAGTTCCCGCCGGTGTTACCTTACGCGCATGGAAAAGCCACAAATCACAGCCTATCTCAAAACCCATTGCGGCTGGAGCGGCGGCGTGCGCGCTGTCCTCGCCAAATACGACCTTCCTTTTACCGAAAAAGACATCATCCAGAATCCCGCGTTCCGCTGGGAAATGGAAACCAAGAGCGGCCAGTCGCTTTCGCCCTGTATCGAGATCAACGGCGAGATGGTGCCCGACGTGAGCGGCGAAGAAGTCGAGCGTTACCTGATCGAGCACAAACTCGTCCAGCCTAACGAGGCCGACGCCGGGGTGCCGATCAATGCGCCCTGCGCGAACGAGCAGCACGGCGAGCCGGTCAAGATGAAGCTCTAGGCGACGGCCTTTTTCTTTTCGTTTTTCGCGAAGACCTTCTCCGTTATGGGAGAAGGTCTTTTGCTTTCTTCCCGGGCGACTCGTGAGTAAGTTCTGCCGCCGCACGGTCGAAATGCTCGCTCACCCGATCCAATCACGATGAAACTTTTCGCCCGCACCGGGAGCGGGAAACCGGCCGGCCGGTCTCCAAAGAAGCGTCGACACACCTGGCGTTGGGTGCTCGCGTTTTTCCTCATCGCGCTGCCGGTCGCGGCCGTCATCGCGGTCCTTTCTTTCTATTCGGTCTGGGCGCAGACCTTCGACCTGAAACGCGTCGGCACGATGCCGGAACGCAACACCGTCTTCGACGTGAACGGCAAGATCTACAGCCGCCTCGCGGGCGCGAACCGGCTCAAAGTCCCGCTCAAGGAAGTCTCGCCGCTCTTCGTCCAGGCGCTGCTCGCGCGGGAAGACACCCGTTTTTATTCGCATGGCGGAATCGATTGGCGCGGCGTGGCGCGCGCCCTTTATCGCGACATCACGAGCGGCTCGGCCAAGGAAGGCGCGAGCAGCATCACCCAGCAACTCGCGCGCAACAGTCTCCCGTTAGGCGGGCGCAACCTGAGCCGGAAACTGCTCGAGGCGATGGTCTCGCTCCGGCTCGAACGCGAGCTGAGCAAGGACGAGATCCTCGAGCTTTACGTGAACCGGATTTATTTCGGCTCCGGGTGTTACGGAGTCGAGACCGCGACGCAGACCTACTTCGGCAAACATGCGGCTGACATCGATCTCTCGGAGGCGGCGACTCTCGCGGGATTGATCCGGAGCCCGAATCGTTTCTCGCCGTTGAAGAACCCGAAGGGCGCCGCCGCGCAACGCGACACCGTCCTCAATCGGATGCAGGAGTTGAAAAAAATCACCGCGGCCCAAGCGGTCAAGGCGAAGCACGAGAAGATCAGTTCGCGCCAGAAACGTCTCACTTTGATCCAGGAGAACTACGCGATGGACGCGGTCCAGCGCGATCTCAACGTGCTTCTGACCGCCGACCAGATCGATAACGGCGGCCTCTTCATTTACACCACGCTCGATGCGGTCGTGCAGAAAGCCGCCGCCGATGCGGTCGAAAAACAACTCGCCAAAGTGGAGCGCCAACCCGGTTTCAAGCACCCGCTCAAGTCGCAATATCGCGCCCCGAAAGAAGGCGAGGATAACGCCATGCCGTATCTCGAAGGCGCGCTCGTCGCGATCGATAACGCGAGCGGCGGCATCCGCGCGCTGGTCGGCGGGCGCGATTATTCGCAAAGCAAATTCAACCGCGCGCTCTCCCCGGCGAATCGCCAGATCGGTTCTTCTTTTAAGCCGTTCGTTTACGCGCTCGCTTTCAGCCACGGGTTGCTGCCCGGCGCGGCGATGAGCGACGGACCGATTCAGCCGGGCGAAATCCAGGGCGCGGGCAATTGGTCGCCGGGAAATTCCGACGGGCGTTACAACGGGATCAAGCCGGTCTCCTACGGCCTCATTCAATCGCGCAACACCATGAGCGTGCGGGTCGGGGAATTCGCCGGCCTCGACGACACGCAGAAAACCGCCACCACCCTCGGTCTCGGCGCGGACATTCCGCGCGGCGCGGCGATCTACATCGGGTCGTTCGAGACGAACCTGAAAGACCTGACCTCGGCCTACACCGTTTTCCCTAACAATGGGGTGCGCAAGCAATCCTACATCATCGAGCGGATCGACGATCAGGAGCATCACCCGATTTATCGCGCCGCCCATCTCACGCTCCCGGTGCTCGATCCGGGCGCGACCTGGATGACGAACCAGTTAATGCAGGAAGTGATGCTGCACGGCACCGCCTCGAGTTCAAGGTCGTTAGGCTTCAATCTCCCGGCCGCGGGCAAGACCGGGACGACGAACGATTTCAAGGACGCGTGGTTCGTCGGGTTCACCAGCTCGCTCACCTGCGGCGTCTGGGTTGGGTTCGATATTCCCGCCACCATCAGCTCCAAAGGCTACGGCTCGGCGCTCGCCTTGCCGGTCTGGACCCAGGTCATGAACTCCGCTTCCGAGCGTTATCCGGCGGAGCAGTTCAAGGCGCCGGTGGCGATCCAGCGCGCGACGGTTTGTTCGATCTCGAACGCAATCGCGACCAGCGGCTGCGTCGCGGCCGGCACCTCCTACGACGTCGATCTCCCGGTCGACAAAATCCCGCGTGGGATCTGCAAGGTGCACGGCGGCGACGCGACCCTGCTCGGCCAGCGGGTCGATCAGATCCCGGAGAAAGTGAAGGAGGTGCCGCGCAGCATCATCCGCTCCTTCAAGCGTTTCTTCGGCGGCGGGAACTGATCGGAATCCCGATCAGCGCCGCCCCGAATCGTTAGGCAGGCTAACGACTTAACTGCCCGAGCCGACGTATTCCGCGGAATAGGTGTCGAACTTCGCCGTCGAACCGACCGGGGGCGGGCTCTTCACGTCGTAAACGTTGTTCCCGACCACTTCCTGCGATTGCGTGTCCCAGATCATCACGCTCTTTTTCGCCTGCGCCGAGGTCTTCTCGTTCTTCTCCGTGTCGACCGCGATGTAGCGGGTCTTGCGCGCTTTCATCGAGGCTTTGCGCTTGGCCGACATTTCCGCGTAAGCGCGGCGGGCGCGTTCTTCCGCGATCCGGTGCTGGCGTTCCGTCGCCTGGTGCTTGGCGATGATGTAGGTGACCGCGGCCACGACTGCTCCGGTAGCGGCGCCGATCGCGACCGATTCGCCAACGCTCGCGCCCGAAGCCCGGGCGATTCCACCAGCCGTGGCGCCACCCGCGGCACCAAAGACACCGGCGTTTTGCAAAGGAGTCAGGTCCGCACAGCCGGTCCCGAGAATCGAGACAGCCGCCAACAGCGAAGAAGTTTTCAGCATCCGAGTTTTCATAAGGCGCTGAGTCTGAGCGGGCGGCTCGGCCGATGACAAGTTTTTTTTGTGGCGCAGGCGCGATTGTTAGGGCTGCGCGCCGGACGCAAACTCCACCTTGTGCTCGCGGCACCAATCCTGGGCCGGGCGATTCCCCGCCGTCGCCGCCCGCCGGTACCAATCGAGCGCTTCGCCCGGGTTCGCATCGACGCCGGTGCCGCCCTCGAAACAGCGCGCGTAAAGAAACATGCAAAAGGCATTGTTCTGCTTCGCGCCTTCGCGGAAGAGGTCGACCGCTTTTGTCGTCCGGGCAGCCTGGTCTTTCCCGAGATCCGTCTCGTCACTCGTTAGGTAAAGGACCCCGAGGTTCCCGGCCGAGTCGAGATAATCCAGCCGCGCCGCCCCGCTGTAAAAACGGAAAGCCTCCCGGTCGTCGCGTTTCACGCCGATCCCTTTGTGATAACAGGTCCCGAGTTGATCCATCGCTCGCGGGTCGCCGGCCGCCGCCGCGTCCTGCAGGAGCCCGATCGCTTTCGCTTCGTTCTTCGCCACCCCTTTACCGAAGAGGTAACACTCGGCGAGCAAGGTGCGCGCGCTGACGTCACCCGCGGCTCGCGCTTTCTCGAACCACTGCGCCGCCTTCACGAAATCGCGTTCCACGCCCGCGCCGTTCGAGTAACGCAGACCCACTTCCGCCATCGCGTGGGCTCGACCGTGCGCCGCCGCCTCGCTCGTCCAGGCGAAGGAGGCTTTCGGGTCGCGTTCGCGCAGGAGTTCGCCCAGGATTTCCATCGCGCTGACCACCTCGAGCTTGGCCGCCTCGGTTAACGGTTCGCGCAACGCGTCGAAATTTTCTTCCGGCAACGCTCCCTTTTCCGAATGCAGCTTGCTCAGGAGCAATTCGAGGCGGACCCGGCCGACTTCGCTCTCCGGGAATTTCTTCTGCAACTCGACGAAGGCCAGAATGGCGTGCGGCCAATCCCGCGCGGATTCAAGTTTCTCTGCCTCCGCCATTGCCTCCCTCGTTAGGCCAGGCGAGGCAGCGGGCGAAGAGGCCGGGGCAGGCGACGCCGTGCCTTCGGCCAGCGCAGGATTTACTGTGGCGACCGGCACCGGGCCCGTCTGCCTGGGCGCCTCCACGGGAGGGCGCGTTCTCAGGAAGAAAAACCAGCCCCCTCCGAGAAGCCCCACGAGCAGCAATCCCCAGAGAATTCCACGCGACGATTTACGCGCCTGTAACGGTGGAGGCTGGACTTCGGGCGCGGCCGTCGGGGTCTCGACCATCGTCGGAAAATCCTGCTCGTTTGCCGGGGGCGCCGCGACGAGAAGGGCGAGGCAATTCTCTAACTCCCCGCGCAAGGCAGCGGGCGTCTGCGGCCGTTGCGCCGGATCTTTCTCGATCATGTGCCCGACCGCGCCGCGCACGCACTCGGGGAGATTCTGGAGTTTTTCCAGCGGCGGCGGCTTGTGCAGGTGCTGGCTCATGACCTGCGCGAGCGACCCGCCAAACGGCGCCTGCCCCGCCAGCATGTACCAGAGCGTCACCCCTAACGAGTAGATATCCGACCGGATATCGATCTCCTTTTCCTCCAGCTGCTCGGGGCTGGCAAAGTGCGCCGTCCCGACAAACCCGCCCATCGACAAGGTTGCGAGGTCGTCGTCCCCTTCGTGCTTGATCGACTTGGCGAGGCCGAAATCGATCACCTTGACCAGGAAATCGTCGTCCTCCCTCACGAGCATGAGATTGGCCGGCTTGATGTCGCGATGGACGAGATGCACTTTCTCCGCCGCCGCCAGCGCCCGCGCGACCTGGAGCGTGATCCGCAACGCGATCATCGGGTCGATCGGTCCCTGGCGCTTGATGAACGACTCGACCGTTTCCCCGTCGACAAACTCCATCGCGTAAAAAAACGCGTCCGCGCTCGTCCCGAGATGATAGACCGAGGCGACATTCGGATGCCGCAATTGCGCCGCCGCGCGCGCCTCGCGCAGGAATCGCTGCTGCGCAATCTCGCTCTCGAGAAACTTCGCGTTGATCACCTTCAACGCGACGTTCACCCGCAGGTTGGTATCGAAGGCCTTGTAGGTGATCCCCATCGCCCCGCGCCCGAGTTCAAGGGGCGCGCCGTCTTCACGGGTCAGCACTTCGTAGTGATCGAACGTCAATTTCTCGGCCATCGGGAAAGCGCGAATTATATCACCCGATTTCCGTCAGGCGCCATCGGATTAAGACGATCTTGTCGCACGCGACCTGCTGCCAGATACTGCCAGCCGTGCCAGCCAAACTCCGAATCACGCCGCTCGCGGGTGAACCTTTCGAACTCACGATCGGCAACACCGCCACGATCGGGCGGACGAGCGACAACACCGTTTGCCTGAGCGGCAGCCCGCTTGTCTCGCGCCAGCATGCGCTCATCCGCTGCCACGACGGCTATCAATATCAGATCATCGACCTCGGGAGCCGGAACGGCACATTGGTCAACGGCCAGCGCGTCGTGATGCCGATGACCCTCACCCCGGGCGCGCGGGTCGAGGTGGCGAAAAACAAAATCCTCTTCGACCTGATCGAGGACGATTTCTCGAGCGCGCATCTCGAGGTGACCATGGCGGGCTCGATGGCCGGCATCGCCTCCGCCATCCGGCCGGTCGCATTGCTCGTCTGCGACATCCGCGGGTTCAGCACGATGGCGGAGAAAATCGACAGCTCCCACCTCGCGCAACAGCTCGGCATCTGGTTTCGCGAAGCGGGCAACCTCATCACGAAAAGCGGCGGCACAGTCGATAAATTCATCGGCGACGCCGTCCTCGCTTACTGGAGCGAATGCGACGGCGCCACGGTGGATAGCGCGTCCACGCTCCAGATCGCGCGTGACCTGCTCACGCTGGCGGCGAAAACGAAATGGGCCAATGGCGACCCGTTCCAGATCGGGATTGCGCTCCATTATGGGAGTGTCACCTGCGGCAACGTCGGGATCGACGCGCAACGCGACGCCACCATCATTGGCGACCCGGTGAACACCGTCTTCCGGCTCGAGGGCGTGATGAAAGAACTCAACCAGCAGGTCCTGCTTTCCGCCGATTTCCGCGAGCGTTTGCCGGAGAGCGAGAAGCTGGTCGATCTCGGCGAACGGAAGCTGAAAGGGAAACAGCAGCTCGTTAGGATTTTTGGGTTGGGTTAGGCGGAGACGGGCCAGGTGCGCGACGCCCAGGAAACGGAAATCTTCGACACCGGACTGGCTCCGACCAAGGATACCGACGGGGCGATCGTGCGCGGCGCGAACGAGACCACCGGCATCGCGCTGGTCGAAGTTTACGCGCTGGCCCCGTGCTCGCGTTGGAGCGCTTCGAAATCTGCGGGCGTGTCGATGTCGATCGCGCCGGATGGAAAATCGACCGGCGCGACTTCGTCAGGCCGGGAGGTCAGGAGAGTTTTCGCGCCTTCCTCTTCGCCTAACGAGAGCAGTTGCGCGAAACAGGCGCGGGTAAAAAGCGCCGGCACGCCGATCGTGCCGCCGTAGGCCGAAGCGGCCATCGGCTTTTGCGTTTTCTGCTGGGCGGCGATTAATTGGCGGAGCAAATCCACGCTCACAAAAGGCTGGTCGCAGACGAGCAGAAGGAGGGCGTCGCTGTCCCGCAACTGGGCGACGCCGGCGCGGAGGGAGGTGCCGAGACCGCGTTCCCAGGCGTCGTTAGGCACAATCGTGACGGCGAGATCGTGCAAGGTGGCGGCGACTTTCTCGCGCCCGGCGCCGACGACGACAGCGACCGGGTCGCAGCCGGCCGCGATGGCGGTTTCGGCTATTCGCCTAACGAGGGGACGGCCCTCGTGCTGGAGGAGTTGTTTGGATTCTCCAAGACGCGAGGAGGACCCGGCGGCGAGAACGACGGCGCCGATCTTCACACAGGGTTGGCGGAGACTGCGACGGGCGGGTGAATCGGCCGCTTCCATTCGCGCAACGATTCGGCGCTCGCGGCCGCGAAGACGGTCTGGATTTCCGCGACGATGGCGAGGGCGATCTGCTCGGGCGATTCCGCGCCGAGGTCGAGGCCGGCGGGGGAGAAGAGGTGCGAGCGAATCTCGAGACCGGTCTCGAGCAGGGTGAGGAGAAGCTGGTCGCGCCGGAGTCGCGGGCCGAGGAGGGCGACGTAGGGCAGGCCGAGCGGGAGCAGCTTCTCGAGCGCGGCGGAATCACGGCCGTAATTGTGCGTTTTGACGACCGCGGCAGTCCATTGGTCGAGATCGTTAGGCAAAGTGGCCGCATTTTCGGTCTCGATGGTTTCCCAGCCGAGGACTTCGGCTAGGCTGCGCAGGGCGGGGCTGTCGGGGCCTTCGCCGATGAGGAGGAGTCGCAAAGGCGGCGGGATCGTTTGCAGGAAGGCGCCGGGCGGAGCTTCCTCGGGTTGGGCGAAGAGGCGGCTGCCTAACGGGGTGGTGTTCTCGAAAATCGTAGCGACGAGAGTTTCATGGCGGGCGCGTTGGGCGGCTGCGAGGTGGTCGAGCAGTGCGGTCTCCGCCAGCTCGATTAACACCTCGATCGCGCCGTTGCAGCCGTAGCGGAGCCGGGTGTCGAAATTGAGCAGGAGCGGTTCTCCAGTCGCGAAAACTTCCCGGGCGGGGAGGGCGACCTCCTCTTCCAGGCAGCCGCCGCTCAGCGCACCGACGGTTTGGCCATCGGCTGTGATGAGCATCCGCGCGCCCGGCCGGCGGTAACTGGAGCCGTGGGCCCTAACGAGCGTGGCAAGAGCCAGCGGCTCGCCGCGGCGGCGCTCGAAGGTCTTAAGGATGTTCGAAATTTCCTTCATCGCACGTCCGATTTAACTCCGGGTAGCGCACGCGTCTCGCGTGCTGGTCGCGCTGTTCCAGCGCGACGAACTTTCCAGCGGTCCGGATCTCACGGCCATGGTCGCGTTCAGGAAAAGTGCGTGACGGTGGAACACCGTCACCGGCACTCGGGACGCGTGCGCTACCCGGAGCGAGACGTGTCGCTCACTTCCGCTCATCAGATCAACTTATCCTGCGTGATCGGGAGGTCGCGGATCCGTTTGCCGGTCGCGTGATAGACCGCGTTGGCGATCGCGGATGCGATCCCGGTGATCCCAATCTCGCCCATGCCGCGGGCGCCAACCGGGTTGAACGCAAAATCGGGTTCGCCGACGAAGTGGACTTCGATCGGCGGGATGTCGGCGTTCGTCGGGACGTGGTAATCGGCCAGGTTCGCCGTTACCGGCATCCCGGTTTTCGGATCGTAGGCGGTCTCTTCCATCAGAGCCATGCCGACGCCCATGACGACGCCGCCGATGATCTGGCTGCGCGCGGTTTTCGCGCTCACGACCCGTCCGCAATCCATCACGCTGACCACTCGCGTGACCTGGACGCGCGGGAGAAGCGGGTCGATTTTTACTTCGCAGAAATGCGCGCCCCAGGATTGGAAGGCGAGTTTCTTGTTTTCCTCCGGTTCCTTCAGCTGGGTCTCGACCTCGATCGATTTTTTACCGGCGCGTCCCAGAATTTCGCCGTAGCCGTCGGATTTTGACGGGTCATTTTTTAATCCAATCCGGCCGGGCACGGTCATCGCGATGTCGTTAGGCTTGAATCCGTGCAGGGGCGATTTCGCGTCTTTGCTCGCGAGCTCGGCCAGCGTTCGGTGCAAAAGCTGCGCGACCTCGTGAATCGCGGTGCCGACGGTGGCGGTGGAATTGGAGCCGCCCGCGACCGGGCCGAAGGGGTAGTCGGATTTGCCGAGCTCGAACTTCACTTTCTCAAAAGGGATCCCGAGTTGCTCCGAGGAAATCTGGGTGAATGCGGTGTAGGCGCCGGTCCCGAGATCGTGGGTCGCGCATTGCACGGTCGCGCCGCCGTCGGCTTGCAGGATCACCTTGGCCGCGGCGGCCCATTTATGCGCAGGGTAGGTGGCGGTGGCCATGCCCCAGCCGACGAGCAGATGTCCGTCGCGCATCAGGCCGGGTTGGTTGGCCCGTTTCGACCAGCCGAATTTCTCCGCGCCGAGTTGGTAGGCTTCCTTTAAATGTTTCGCGCTGAAGGGGACGTCCTTAATCGGATGGTTCGTGGCGTAGTTCGCGAGGCGAAGTTCGACCGGGTCCATCTGAACGAGGTAGGAAAGCTCGTCGAGCGCGCATTCGAGCGCGAAAACGCCCGGGCACTCGCCCGGCGCGCGCATGAAAGTGGGCGTGGCGACGTTGACCGGGAAAATGGTTTCCTCAACCCGGATCGTTTCGCTCGCGTACATGACGCCGGTCGAGCGCGCCCCGCAGGTCTCAACGAATTCGCCGACGGGGGAAGTGAGCGTATCGGTGACGTGCTTGATCGCCTGCAATTTGCCGTTCGAAGTGGCGGCGAGTGAGATCGTCTGGTGGGTGGGAGTGCGATGACCGGTGCCGGTGAACATCGCTTTGCGCGGGAGATGAAATTTCACTGGCACCCCGGTGACCTTGGACGCCATGGTCGCGAGGAGGACGTGCGGCCAGAGCGCGCCTTTGCAGCCAAAGGCGCCGCCGACAAATGGGCAGATGACGCGGACGTTGCGCAGCTCCAAGCCGTAGCTGCGGGCGACGATGCTCTGCACGCCCTTGACGAATTGGGTCGCGTCCCAAAGCGTCAGCTTATCGGTTCCTTCCCAGGCGGCGATGGTGCCGGAGGTTTCGATCGGGTTGTGGGTCTCGGTCGGCGTGCTGTAGGTCGCCTGCACATGGATAATGTCGTGATTCGCCAGGGCCGCCTCAACGTCGCCTTTCTTTAACTGGACGCGTTCGTCCTGCTTCTTCTTCGGTTTCTTTGCCTTGTTCGCGTCCTGCACCGTAAGCATCGGCGGTTGCGCGAGATAAGTCACCCTAACGAGTGAGGCGGCATACCGCGCCTGCTCGATCGTGCGGGCGACGACGAGCGCGACGTACTGGCCGGCGTAATGGACCTGGTTGTCGGCCAGCGGCGGGCGTTCCTCGCTCCGGATGCCCTGCGCCATATTATCGCTGTCGCTCAGCTCCTTTAATTTCGGCGCGTTCTGGTGGGTCAGGACGGCCAGCACGCCCTCGGCCGCGCGCGCGGCTTTGTCGTCGATCGCGCTGACCTGGCCATGGGCGATGTTGCTCTCGACCGGCCAGGCGTAGGCGCACTTCGGGATTTCGAACTCGACGGCGTACTTCGCGGCGCCGCTCACCTTGAGCGGTCCGTCAACGCGGCTCCGGGCGGGTCCGAGAATGTTAGCGGTTGCCATAATCGTTAGGCCAGGACGGCTACGGTGGTCAGCGCCTGGGTGATGGCGCGTTTCGCCAGTTCAATTTTGAAGGTGTTGTATTTGTAGCCCTTGGCCGCCGCGAGCTCGGCGTCAGCGGCGGCAGCGAAGGCGGCAGCGTCCGGTTTTTTGCCGGCCAGCGCCTGTTCCGCCCGGCTCGCGCGCCATGGTTTGTGAGCCACGCCGCCGAGCGCGAGGCGCGCCGATTTGATCAGGCCATTTTCCATTTCCAAGGCGGCGGCCACGCTGACCAGGGCGAAGGCGTAGCTGGCCCGGTCGCGCACTTTCAAATAATGGGAGCGAGCCGCGAACGGAATCGCGGGGAGATCGACCGCGGTAATGAGCTCGTTAGGCTGGAGATTGGTGTCGACGTTCGGCGTGTTACCGGGGAGCCGATGAAAATCGGCGATCGGGATGGTGCGCTCGCCGTTAGGCCCCTGCACCCGGACGATCGCATCGAGCGCGGCCAGCGCGACGCACATGTCGCTCGGGTGGGTCGCGATGCACTGGTCGCTCTGTCCGAGGATGGCGTGGATGCGGTTGTAGCCTTCGAGCGCGCCGCAGCCGCTCCCGGGGACGCGCTTGTTGCACATCGGAAAGGCCGGGTCGTAGAAATAATAACAGCGGGTGCGCTGCAGGAGATTGCCGCCGGTGGTGGCGAGGTTCCGTAGTTGCGGGCTGGCTCCGGCGAGGAGCGCTTCGCTCAGGACCGGATAACGAGAAGTGACGAGCGGATGCTCGGCCAGGTCGGAGTTGCGGACGAGTGCGCCGATCCGAAGCCCGGCTTCGTTAGGCAATTCCTCCACCTGCGCGAGTGGAAGGCGATTGATGTCGAGCAGATGCGCGGGCGTTTCCACGCCCATCTTCATCAGGTCGACGAGATTGGTGCCGCCGCCCAGAAATTTGGCGCGCGGATCAGCCGCGGCGTCGTGGACTGCGGCCTGCCAGTCGGCCGGGCGAGAATAAGTGAACGGATTCATCAAGCGGCTCCGGTTTGATCCCGCGCCTGCTTGATCGCATCGACGATATTTGGGTAGGCGCCGCAGCGGCAGAGATTTCCGCTCATCCATTCGCGGATCTCCGCGTCGTCCTTGGCGTGGCCTTCCTGCAAACAGGCGACTGCGGAACAAATCTGCCCTGGCGTGCAATAGCCGCATTGGAATCCATCGTGCTCGACGAAGGCCGCCTGCACCGGATGCAATTGCCCGTTCTGCGCCAGCCCTTCGATCGTGGTGATCTCTTCGCCATCGTGCATGACCGCGAGCGTGAGGCAGGAATTCACCCGGCGACCGTCGATCAAGACTGTGCAGGCGCCGCATTGCCCGTGGTCGCAGCCTTTTTTCGAACCGGTGAGCTGTAAATGTTCGCGCAGCAAATCGAGCAGCGAAGTGCGCGGATCGAGGTGGAGCTTATGGAGCGCGCCGTTTATCTTGAGTTCGACGTCGATCATCTTAGTCGGATCGTTTGTCACAATCGCAGCAGCCGCCCCGCGGGCGTTAGAAAGGCCCATCAAGTGCGGGCCTAACGTCAGCGCGGCGCTCGTGCCGGCAACTTTCTGGAGAAAACGGCGCCGCGTCTCGCGGCTCCCGAAGAGGAGAACTTCGTCGAGCGGATCACTCGGGCCCTGGCCCGCAGGATCCGGTGTTACAGGATCGATTTCGTCGGACACCAGAAAGTAATCGCACGAAAACAGCCCGTTGAATCAAAAAAATTTCCGGGTGCGGGAGCCCGTAGTCGGACGCGAGCGATTCATCGCTTCTCCCAAGACGGATTTTTTCGGCCCTCTGACGCGATTGTAATCAAATTTATTCAAAAAATGTCATCTCTTATCCGTCACTGTTCGAACCGTTGGCGCGGGCTTGGAGGTTCCAAGGCATCCCGCGAGGGCCAATCTGCTGCTTTTTGGAGGATTTCCACGGGTTCGCGGAAAGGCACAGCATCATCATCAAAAAAAGGGTTCAACGGATTAAATAATGAAAAATGCAATCAAACTTCTCAGCATCATCGGCCTGCTTGCGGCCGCTACTCCTGGCTTCAGCATCAAACCGTTCCCTCACGGAATCGTCGACCTTCCGGGGTCCATCTCAGACAAGAAACCGATCGGTGAGATTGCGGATCATCCGTGGCTGAACGCGACGGTAGCGGGTGTGCGGATCAGGACCGGCTGGGATAACACCGAGCCAGTCGATGGCATTTACAACTGGGCGCAGATCGATGAGAGCCTCGCCCGGGCGACGACGAGTAAGAAATACATCGGTCTTGGTGTGACTGCCGGCATCACCGCCCCAGCCTGGCTGATGGGTGGCGTGACATTTTTGGATGGCGTTTCGGTGCTCGGGAGCAAGACGCTTACTTCTGCGACGGCAAAGTTTGCCACTACCGATGTCGGCCGGATCATTCTTTCGGATAGCTACCCGGCTGGGACCAAGATTTCTTCCAGGACCAGTGCGACCTCGGTGAAGCTCTCGGAAGGAGCGATCAAGAGCTCGACATTAAAGAAGCCATTGAGCTTCTCGATTCTGCAGCGCAATTCGGGTGGGGCTGCCTTTCGTGTGCTGACCGCGCCTGACGAGGGCGTGATGGTCGTTCCGTGGGATCCACTTGCGAAGACCAAGTGGAAAGAATTCGTCGTCGCCCTCGGGATCAAATACGACAACAAACCGCAACTTGGCTATGTCGTCATGACCGGTTTCCAGCAGATCGCTGAATGCTACCTCGCGGTCACCCAGGCGGACATTAACTTCTTTGATGCGAGTGCGGTGGCCGCCGGATACAAAGCGACCGCCACCCTGCCTGCGGGCCTGGTAGCCTGGGAAGCGACCGCGAAGGAAATGGTGGCGCAATTCATGTTTTCCTTCCCTAACACCCCCTTGTTGATCACCGGTGCGCGTCCTTATGGCGGAGATTCTCAGACGGTCGGGCAAATCGCGATGCAGGATATCTTCGACTGGGGCGCAGCCACTTATCCCGGCCGGTTCGGGATCATGAACTCGCAGCTCCACGCCAGTTCCACGCTCGGCTACTTCCTGAACTCTGCGATTAACGATGTCCGGTCGAACACTCCCGTCGGCATCCAGTTTCTCTGCGCCGGCACGAGCGACAACCCGGACAACATCAAGCGCCTGAGTAACTCAACGCCCTTTGGCGACGACCCGTTGCTCTCGATTTACGACGCGGTCAATGTCTCGGCTTCGATGGGAGTGAGCTTTGGCTGCAACTTCATCGAAGTCTACGAAGCGGATATTAATAATCCGGCCCTGAAAAAGTTGCTGTCGCAGCAGAAGCGGGCGCTGGGTTTTTAGGCTCGGACGAGCGGAGGAGGAGCGGGTGAGGGGAATCGAACCCCCGTATGCAGATTGGGAACCTGCCGTTCTACCATTGAACTACACCCGCGCGGAAAAGTTGGGGAACTTCGATCGGCGGCGGTCTCTTGGCAAGACTATTGCCAAGAGATCACGTCGTCGTCGAAGGGACCCGCTTTCTTGTCGCCGCCTCCGGTCGCGTTCTGCGCGCCGCCAAGATCCTGTCCGATCGACCAAGCGATGATTCCCTGCTGAATCGGATCGAAGCCGGCATTCGACGAATACGGATTCTCGACGGCGCCTGAGTAGTTGTTATCCATTCGGAGCCGGTAACAGCTTCCCCAGGGATCGTAGAGCCTCCCATTCCCGCCGATACCCGATCGAGGGTTGCCTAAATCCTTCGCAATTGTCGGCTGCATAAAAGGGATGGCCTTCGGGTTATACGCTTGGACGTTTCCGTTGCCTGGATCGCCCCTGAGGATATCGAACGTGTTTTTATTTTGATCGTCGTCGGCCGCAAAGAAATCCGCCCCGTCGGCGCCCGTTTGGGCGTCACAAGGGTACCGACCGTACTCGGTATAGAACGCGTTTATAGCCGTCACCACCTGCGTGACATCATTTTTGGCCTGGGTCCGTTTCGCCTGGTCCTGCACGCCTTTGAACGCCGGAAATAGAAGCGCCATCAGGATCGCGATGACGGTGATGACGACGAGTAGTTCAATGAGCGTGAAGCCGCTCCGAGCTTTCCAATTTCCCCGCGAGTCCATTTTTGTATTTGTTTGGGGAACGGACATTGCGCGGAGCCAGGCTCGTCTGGCAAGCAAAAGTATTCGTCGCTCTCTAAGCCGGCCCGACTTACGCGCCGAAGGGTGCAGAACGTTGGCTTGACTCGTGGCACGTCACTCCTTTAGAAAAGGTGTGATGAAAAAGTTCCTCTCTCGCCCCTTGTTCCTGGCGCAGCGCCGGCGCCTGCGTTCCTCCGCAATCCTCGTCGGCGCAACGCTTAGCCTGTGTTTGTTTGTGCACGTGGGGCAGGCGCAGTCGCCGGCCACGGAAGGCTTGTGGAGCACGCTCCCGTACGAGATGCCGATCAATCCGGTTCACTGCGGGCTGCTGAACACGGGCAAGGTTTTGATTGCGGTCCGCTCCGAGTCCGGCGGGAATCAGCCCTCGCTGGCTGCGCTTTGGGATCCGCAAGGTGGCACAATCACCGTGCAGACTTTGCTCTGGGATCTGTTTTGCAGCGGCATGGCGGCTCTGCCCGACGGTCGGTTTTTGGTCGTGGGCGGCGGCAAGCCGGCCTACGGAGAATACCGGTCGACGGTGTTCGATCCGGCCACGGAAAAATTCACTCAGGTCGAGACGATGGCGGACGGACGCTGGTACGCGACCGTGACGGCCCTCGGCGATGGCGGCCTGATGACATTCTCCGGAAGGGACGAGGAGGGCAAAATCAACAAAGCCGTCGAACTCTACCACATCGGTTCAGGATTCAGTCCTGAGTATGTCGCACCGTGGACTCCGCCCTTGTATCCGCGATTACATTTGCTGCCTAACGGCGACATTTTTTATCCGGGGAAAAGCTCGAACCTCTTCACCCCGGCGACTCACACCTGGACGCTCAATGTGGCGCGCACCGTTTACGCCAGCGATCGCTCCTACGACGGTTCCGTCCTTCTCCCGTTGCGTCCTGAAACCGGTTACACTCCGCGCGTTTTTGTGATGGGCGGGAACAGCCCCGCGACCGCGACGGCGGAGGTGATCGACCTCTCGCTGCCGAGCCCGGCCTGGCGGATGACGGCGTCGATGTCGCTGCCGCGGATTCAGATGAACGCCGTCCTCCTGCCCAGCGGAAAGGTGCTCGCCCTCGGTGGTTCCGCGATCAGCAAGGACGTCTCCACCGCAAGTCTGGCGGCCGATCTCTTCGATCCAGTCACGGAGAACTGGTCTTCCGCCGGGGTCGGGACCTATCCCCGGCTCTATCACTCGGTCGCGCTGCTCATGCCTGACGCAACCGTCTGGGTGGCGGGCAGCAATCCCAGTCGCGATCTCTACGAGAAACACATGGAGATTTATTCTCCGGCCTACCTGTTCGCGACCGATGGAAATGGGAATGCGATTCCAGCAATCCGGCCCGTGATCAGGGATGCGCCGACCGAGATCGGCTACGGGAGCGCGTTCCGGATCCGGACGCCGGACGCGGCCACGATCGGCTCCGTCGTTCTCGCTCGAGCGGGCTCGACGACCCACGCCTTCGACATGGAGCAGCGACTCATCGGGCTCTCTTTTAGCGCGACCGCCTCCGGAAAGCTGACCGCGACCGCCCCGCCTAACGGATTCATCGCGCCGCCGGGCTACTACATGTTGTTCATCCTCAACCAGGCGGGCGTGCCTTCCGTGGCGAAATTTGTGCACCTCAGCTCCACGCCGCAGGATCAACCTCCAAAAGGGACGATCACCGCTCCGGCCGGCGACGTGACGATCCGGCAGGGGGAGTCCGTCAACTTCGGCGGCAGCGCGACCGATCCCGACGGCCCGGTCGCCGCCTACTCATGGATATTTCCGGAGGGAAATCCGTCGACGAGCTCTGCGCAATCACCCGGTTTGGTTAAGTTCGACGAGGCGGGCACCTACGTCGCTTCGTTGACGGCTCTGGACGGCTTCGGGGTGAACGATCCCAGTCCGCCCACCCGCACGATCATCGTGCAACCCTAACGACGGACGAGATCCGCCGACGCTTCTCGGTTCATCCCTCAACTCCATTTCCGCATCTGTTCGGGGAAAGGGCATTGCGCGCAGTCGGAGTCGTCTTGCAGACAAAAATCTTCGTAGATCTGGAGCAGGCCTTGTTGTCGGGCAACGGTGCGCAGGAAACGCCCGCGGCGCGGGTCGTCGCCGAAAAGGCGGGCCGCGCCGGTTTCGATCCGTCGATTCGTTAGGCGAGCGGGTAATTGCGCATACTTTGGCCAGACGTCGCGCGCCTGTAGTTGGCGGAACGGGAGGACGATGTTGGCCAGGATTTCCGTGATCCGGGTCTCGCCGACGAGGGCCATTTCCTTCGCGGACGGCTTGGAGGTGAGGGTGTAATGGAAATTCCAATAGGGGTGTTCCAGCTCGAGGAAAAATTTACGGACCGGGGCAAGATCCTCTTCGCCTAACGAGCGGAGAAACTGCGGCCAGCGCGCGAGCAGGGCCGCGAGCGCGGCGAGGCGGCGCTGCGGGTGATTGAGCGGGCGGGTCCCGCTCAGCCGCCAGGTGCGAGGTGGCAAAATGAGCCGCTCGAGCGCGGCCCGGCGCGGCCACCATTGCTGCCAAAGGACGCGCAGATATTGACGTGTCCCCGGAGCAAACTGCTTCAAATCCGGCGCGGTCAGAAACCCCGCGACGCCGAACAGAACCGCCTCCGTTTCGTTAGGCCGGGTGCGCAGGCCACGGCAGGTGAGGCGCTGCGCGAGGAGGGCGAAGGGCAGTTTGTTTTGCTTGTAGCCAAGCGCAGCAGCCACCTCTTGGAAGAGCGCTTCGTCGTTGCCATGCAACTCGGTCAGCCGCTGGAGGCGCTGCGCTTTGCGTCGCAAACGAAACTGCGCGGCCGCGTCCAGGATGGTGCCGATTTTTTCCTCCGGGAGATCGCGCAACGGCGCGTGACAACGACCTGGCCGTGCGAGCGGCAAGCCGGTCGAAAACCCAGCCGGCAACTGCGCCGGGTCGACCCGCACCTGCGGGACTTGCCGGTTCGTCGTCGTGCGCGTGAAGAAATCCTTCCCGCCCGCCTTCACGAAAACGTGCAGGACCGTGCCGTCGAAAGCGGGATTGGTGGCGTGCCCGTGCGTTTCCCAGTTCTGATCCGCGAGATCGAACTCGATGCTTCCGCGGCGCACTTCGCCTTCATTAATCCGGACCGCCGTGTCGGAAAAATCCGGACCGGCTTCGCGATTCCAGGTGCCGAATTGCACGATCTCAATCGTCTCGCCCGCGGTGCCGGTAAATGAGTTTCCGAAATCCCCCGCGAACCAGCGCGCCTGCAGCTCGAGTTCGCCGAAGTTTCGGGGCAACGGAAAGAGCGGCCGCTCGCGAATTTTCGCGGTGTCCAGAAGTTGCGCGTAACGATCGGTGGGGGACATCCGGGGTGGAGGCTAAAACTTTGTCGAGGTCCGCCGCAAGCCGGAAAAGCAGGCGGCAGAATTGTTTTGCATAACGAACTCGGCCCGGATAAACCGAACCAACAAAACCAAAACCCATAATGAAATTAAAACTCCCAATCACGGCCGCGTTTTGCCTCGCGGCCCTCATCCTCGGAGCGCCGTCGAGCGCGCCGGCCAAAGAAAAGAAAACAGAAACCGCAACCGCGAGCGAGTCGCCGATGGCGAAACCGAGGGCGATCGCCTACCACGGCAAAGTCGCGTCCATCGATGCGAGCGCCAAGACGTTCACGATCGGCAAACGCACTTTCGTGGTGACGGATAAAACCCAGATCACCAAAGAAGGTGCGTCGGCGACGATGGCGGACATCGCGGTCGGCGAAAAAGCGAGCGGCTCGTATTGGAAAAAAGACGATGGCACGCTGGAAGCGAAAAGCGTGAAGCTCGGCGCCAAGGCCGATGCCACGGGCAAAACCACCGGCGCGCAAAAGAAGGAAACTGAGGCGACCGCCGCGCCAAAGCCCTAACGAGTGTTCCCGACGGCGTCCGCGGCGACGCGCAAGTCCTTGACGAAGAGCGCGTATTCCCGCGCCCGTGATTCTTCGTCGGGTTGCCGGAGGAGCGACGACGGATGCACCGTGGTCACGACCCGCTCGGCGAATTCCGAGGCGAGGATTTTTCCACGCTCCCGCGTGACGCGGAAGCCGGACCCGAAAAGCGCCTGCGCCGCGGTTGAACCGAGACAGACAAGAACTTCTGGCCTAACGACGCGCAACTCCGCTTCCATCCAAGGCCGGCAGGCCGCGATGTCGCGTGAATTCGGCTTTTGATGGATGCGCCGTTTCCCGCGCGGCTCCCATTTGAAATGTTTGACCGTATTCGTGACGTAAACGGTGTCGCGCTTGATCCCGGCTTCCTTCAGCGCGCGATCGAACAATTGTCCGGCCGGTCCGATGAACGGTTTGCCGCCCAAATCCTCCTGGTCGCCCGGTTGTTCGCCGAGGAACATGAGCGCGGCGCGTTTCGGGCCTTCGCCGAAGACGGTCTGGGTCGCATTTTTATAAAGCGGGCAGGCGGTGCAGGCGCGGGCGGCTTCCCGCAGCGTCGTTAGGCTGGTGGTCTCGGGAATCGGCGCGGGATGCCATTCGCCTTCGCTGGCGGGTTTCTTCCCGGCACTCTTTTTCATCATCGTCTCGACTCGCAGCGGCGCCTCGCGCAGAAGCGAAGGGATGAGCGTCGCCTCCGGCAGGTTGCGCCAATATTTCTTCGGCATCTCGGCCTGCATCGCGTGCACTTTTACGCGGGCTGGGTTGAAAATATTTGCGTAATAGGTGCGCCAAAGATTTTCCGTTTCGTCCGCTCCCGGCGCGTCCGAGCGTTGCATTCCTGGAGTGAAGGAGAGCGCGCGGCCATCCCAATGCGCGCAACGATCCGGAGTCAGAATCGACCAGCGCAGGGAGGCGAAGCGATCGGCGAAGAAGGGCGCGTTTCGTTCGACGATGTGGTGCTGCGGCTCGAACCAGGCGATGAACCATTTCTCGGCGCCGTGCGCGACTTCACGGAACCGGACGAAGGCCCGCATTTTGTGCACGTCGTGTCGGATGGCTTTCTCGAAGTCGGTTGCCTGGGCGACGTCTGGATCGGACGCGATCTCGAACAAGTGCGGTTCGTCATGGGCCAGGCGCCAGAGCAAACGGTAGAGCAAGGCCCAGCGCGTGGGATCGCGATGCAAGGCGATGCTCTGCGCGAGAGCGAGGAAGCGTTTCGGGACGCGGATTTCGACTGCGCGCGGCGGGGTAGTGACCGGTTCTGCCTCCTCGAAGAGGCTCAATGCGGGCTGGTCGTCGCCGATTGGTTCCCAGGCGATCTCGGCTGGCGGGAGATGATTTTGGAGCGCGCGCCGCGCCACCCCTTGCCAGGCTGCGAACGTTGGAAGGAAGGAGATTTGTTCCATGCCCTTAGCCCGCGAGTTCACGATCAACGACTCCGTCTGGTCCGGTCGCGCGCACTAGAGTTGACCGGTAAGGACGGAAGGTTCGACCGCGAAAAGATCGAGCTGTTGTTCGGGCCTAACGATAAGTGAAGAGATGAGATCGGCGCGGTCCAGGGTGCGCGTTTGCGGGTTGGGCTCCGCCGTGGTCACGAAAGGCAGAAGCTTTTTCAGCGGAAGATGGAGGCGGACCAAATCCTCGAGACGCAGCTTGTGCCAGCGGCGAATGCGCAAAATGCGTTCGACACTTTTCGTCCCAAGGCCGGGCACGCGGAGGAGAAGGTGACGCGCCGCTTTGTTCAGATCGACCGGGAACAAATGGCGGTGGCGCAAAGCCCAGGCGAGTTTTGGGTCGATCGTTAGGTCAAGATTCGGAATTTCGTGCGTCGTCAGCTCATGCGCGGCGAAGCCGTAGAAGCGCACCAGCCAGTCGGCCTGGTAGAGGCGATGCTCCCTAACGAGCGGCGGCGCCTGCAAGGGGAGCTTGCTCGAAGCGTCGGGAATCGGGCTGAAGGCGGAATAGTAGACCCGGCGTAATTTTTGCCGCGCATAAAGCGAGGAGGCCTGGCGCAGGATGGTGGCGTCGGATGCGTCGGTCGCGCCCACGATCATCTGCGTGCTCTGCCCGGCGGGCGCGAAGCTTGGTGCCTTCCGGTTTTGTTTTCGTTCCGTTTTCGCCTCCTCGATCCGGTGTTTGATTCCGGTCATGGCGCGCTCGGTGTTCGCGAAATTCTTTTCCGGCGCCAGCCTTTGCAAGGCGGCCGGGGTGGGTAGCTCGATGTTGATGCTGATCCGATCAGCCCAACGCCCTGCTTCCGCGATCAGCGCGGGCGATGCTTCCGGGATGGTCTTGAGATGAATGTAGCCGCGAAATTCATGCTCGATCCGCAAGGTGCGCGCGACCTGGATCACCTGCTCCATCGTGTAGTCGGGGTTGCGAATAATTCCCGAACTGAGGAAGAGGCCTTCGATGTAATTCCGCCGGTAAAAATCGAGCGTGAGCTGGACCACTTCTTCCGGTGTAAACCGGGCGCGCTGCACGTTGCTCGAGGCGCGATTGATGCAGTAAAGGCAATCGTAAATGCAGAAATTCGTGAGCAGGATTTTGAGCAGGGAAACACAGCGCCCATCGGGGGTGTAGCTGTGACAAATCCCGTTGCCGGTCGTGGATCCGATGCCCTGCGAGCCGCGCGAATTGCGTTTCGTCGTGCCACTGCTGGCACAAGACGCGTCGTATTTCGCCGCGTCGGCGAGAATGGCAAGTTTCCGATCGAGTTCCATGAAGCGCTTGAAGTTCCCAGACGAACCGCAATGACGGCTCGCGCAAGAAAAGCTTCAACGATAAATTCGCATTCGCGCCCATGATGGATGCCCAAATCGAAACCCCGCGCCTGCTCTTGCGTCACTTCGTGGAGGAAGATCTCGACGCGCTGGCCGGGCTGATGGCGAACGCGGATTTCATGCGTTATTCGAGCGGCGTTTTCTCGCGCGAAGAAACGGCCCGTTTTCTTTTCGACCGGGTCATCGAGCCGGTCCGTGCCGGGTGCCCGAGCCAGTTCGCGCTCATCTCGCGCGAGGAGAACCGGTTGCTCGGCTACTGCGGTTTCTTCCGGCAGATCGTCGATGCGCACGAGGAAATAGAAATCGGCTACCGGCTCGATCCCGCCTGCTGGAACCGGGGGCTGGCGACCGAGGCGGCGCGCGCGGTGCGTGCCTACGCCAGCGACGTGCTGAAGCTCCCGCGTGTTATTTCACTGATCCATCCCGACAACTACGCTTCGCGCCGAGTTGCGGAGAAGAACGGGATGGCGCTGGAAAAGGAGACAACCTTTCGTGGCAGCCCGGTGCTCGTTTTCGTCTACCGCGAGTGACGGTTTAGAAACTCTGTGGCCAGCGCGCGATAGGCCTTGGCACCGCTGCCGTTGCCGTCGTATTCGAGAATGCATTTCCCGAAGCTTGGCGCTTCGCTCAAGCGCACGGTGCGCGGAATGACGATCTCGTAGACTCGCTCGCCAAAGTGTTCGCGCACGTCCGCCACGACCTGGGAGCTGAGGTTGGTGCGACCATCGAACATTGTCATCAGGATGCCGCCCAGTTCGAGGTGGTCGTTCGCGCCGGAGGCGCGGACCTGCTCGATCAAGCGGACGATTTTGACCAGGCCCTCAAGGGCGAAATATTCGCACTGGATGGGAGTGAGGAGTTCGTCCGCGGCAGCGAGCGCGTTGCTCATGAGAATGCCTAACGACGGCGGACAATCGAGCAGGACGTAATCGAAAGTGTCGTCCTCGCGCAACATTTTCATGGCCTGGGTGAGCCGGGTAAGGTGGTCATCCATCCGCGCGATCTCGATTTCGGCCCCGGCCAGGTCAATATCGGCCGGAATGATGAAGAGATTCTCGAGCCGCGTTGGCAGCACCTTCTCGGTCACGGGATCGTCGCCTAATAACGCTCCATAGAGGCTTTGTCCCTCCAGTCCCAGGAGGCCGAAGGAACTGGTCGCGTTGCCCTGCGGGTCGAGATCGATCAGAAGCACGCGGGATTTCTGCTCGGCCAGAGCGGCCGCCAGGTTGACCGCGGTGGTCGTCTTGCCGACACCGCCTTTTTGGTTGGCGATCGCGATGACTTTCATCGTGGGATGACCTGGGTGCGCAACTCGAAGCTGCGCCGGCCGTCCGGCTCCTGCCAGAGAAGTTGATCGGGAGTGGGCAGCATTTCAGTGAGTTCGAGTTCGCCGGCCTTGGTCAACCAGCGGTGAAAAATTTCCAGGAAGAGATAACTCTCCAGATCGATGTAAACCGGCTTGGTATCCTTGTCGCGCCCCTCGACGCCGCTCCGGCGGAGAGCCTGCTCGGTCGGACGGATATAAATGTGGCGCGGTAATTCGCGCGCCGCGCGCAGGCGCTCGACCGCCAGGACCAGGTCGCGGGAGATGCCGGTGAAATCGCCGGCGCCGAGCTCAGCCTCCGCGACGGTCCAGGAACGGCGTTGCACGATCACCTCGCCGCAACGGAGACGCGGCGTATTTTTGCCTAACGAAAAAGCGAAGGGATGAAATCCCAGCGGGATGATCCAGGCGCGGGCGAAGGAACCGAGATACTGCTCCGAGCCGCGCCGGCGGAGACCGACGTCGCCGTTCTCCTCGTCGAGGAAGACTTCGCACTCGGACGGCGGGACCGTTTGCCAATTTGGGTTTCCGCGCTGGGGGGCGACGAAAAAGGTGAAGTCAGGGAGCCCGTCGAAAAAGCGGACCGCGGTGGTGGCGGTAAAATCGGCCGCAAAGTAGCCGAAATGAAAATTGGGGCGCCCGCAGACCGCTTTCGTGAGGGCGGAGGTCAGGGCCGGTTTGTCCGGGCAGGACCAATAAAATCCGTAGTGCAGGAGCGCGACGGAAGGGTGGAGCTCGGCCAGGACCCATTGGTAATCGCCCCGGGCCACGGCCTCGACGGAGGCCGCACCGAGTTGCAGATCGGCCGAGGGATAAGTGTATTCGTCAAATTTTGCGTAATCGAATTCGCGCCTAACGAAGTGGCAATCTGCTTCCGTTAATTCATACTCGGGAAGGTCCGCGTGCTGGCGCAGATTCTCGGCAAAGGCGGTCTTCACTTCCTGGAAAGCGAGGTGGGCGAAAGCGATCATGCCCGAGCTGGTGAGGGGCATGTTCAGATCGGCGCAATGGCGCAGGAAAGCGGGCAGAGGGAGCGCGCCCCGCTGGAGCGGGGCCTGGGTGAGCAACCCGCGTAGACCGGCGGCGACGCGGCTGGCGGCGTAGGCGTAGTTGTCGCGCCAAAGGTCGATCCAGGGTGCGGCCTCGATGGCCACTTGATCGATGATCTTTTCGCTAATGGAAAAATTGCATTCACGGAAACATTCTTCGCCGATGGGATTGGTCGCGGAGTAGAGAAAACGGGTGGCGGTCTTGTGCGCCCCAAGGTTTTCGAGCCGTGCGGTGGCCTCCTCGATCACGCCAAGGCGGGCGAGCGGCTCGGTCGTGCGCGCGAATTTTTCGGGGAGTGCGGCGAGCGGCTGGAGATGTTCGAGCCAGCGCGTGCGGAC